>NZ_LZJF01000001.1 GCF_001666835.1 Mycobacterium sp. E3251
GCCAACCTGCTGCCGTATTGGATTCTGCAGCCGTTCGTCGACGCCGCCTTCAAGAAGCGCGGCATCGACCCGGAGAACTTCTGGCGCAGCGCCGGGCTGCCCGAGTTCCGCTGGCCCGACCCCAACGGCACCCGGTTCCCCAACGGCGCACCACCGCCCGCGCCGCCGGTGCTCGAAGGCACACCCGATCACCCGGGACCGGCCGTCCCACCCGGAACGGCGTGTTCCTACACCCCACCACCCGACGCGCTGCCGCGGCCATGGAACCCGTTGCCGTGCACCGGTGTTGACGTCGGCCCGTTCGGTGGCAGTTTCCCGGCGCCGATCGACGTAGCCGCCTCACCACCGAACCCCAACGGCCTGCCACCGTCGCCGGGCATCCCGATCGCCGCACGCCCCGGCGAGGCACCACCCGATGTCCCCGGCACACCGGTACCGCTGCCCATCCAGGCACCGCCGGGCGCGCGCACCGAGAACCTGCAACCCGCCGGCCCCACCCCACCACCGTCGACGTTCGCGCCCGCGCTGCCCCCCGGCCCGCCCGCGCCCCCGGGACCCGGCCCCCAGCTGCCCGCTCCGTTGATCAACCCGGGCGGCACGGGAGGTAGCCAAAATTGAATAGATTCCCCGATTTCGGAAAACCGCGGCCCCGGACGGTCATCGGCGTGCTGGTGGTACTGCTCGCCCTGTTCGCCGGCGCCCTCGGCTGGCGGCTCTATCAGAAGGTCGCCACCAACACCGTGGTCGCGTACCTGCCGGAAGCCAACGCACTCTATGCCGGCGACGAGGTCCAAATCATGGGCATTCGCGTGGGATCGATCGACAAGATCGAGCTGGCCGGCGACAAGATAAAAGTGACGTTTCACTACGACAACAAGTACAAGGTGCCCGCGAACGCGTTCGCCGTCATCGTGACCCCCACCGTGGTGGCGACGCGCAGCATCCAGTTGGAGCCGCCCTATAACGGTGGTCCGGTCATGGGCGACAACGCCGTCATCCCCATCGAGCACACACAGGTTCCGACAGAGTTCGACGAAACGCGCGAGAGTCTCGCCAATGTCGTCTCCAAACTCGGGCCGACACCCGAGCAACCCAAGGGCCCCCTCGGTGAGGCCATCGAGTCGTTCGCCGACGGGCTGGCCGGCAAGGGCAAGCAGATCAACACCACGCTGAACAGCCTGTCGCGGTCGTTGACCGCGCTGAACGAGGGCCGTGGTGACTTCTTCGCGGTG
>NZ_LZJF01000002.1 GCF_001666835.1 Mycobacterium sp. E3251
GATCAGATGAAGATGATCGCCAAGCTGTCCGGCGGGCAGTCTTACACCGCCGGCAACGTCGCCGAGCTTTCCAAGAGCTACAACGCGATCGAGAAGGACATCGGCTACCGCACGGTGCCGGGGCCGGGCAGCGCCGGGTGGTTGCGCCTGGGCGTCATCACCGCCCTGATCGCGACGGCGCTGGCGCTGCTGATCAACCGGCGGCTCCCGGTCTGATCGCTCAGGAGGGCAGCCGGCGGTTGAGGAACAAGCCGGCCAGGATGGCGCCGGCCATCGCGACGGCCCCCAGCAGCATCCACGCCAGGCTGGCGTCGCCCTTGACGGTCTCGTAGCCGATCTGGCGCTGCAGGGTCGCATAGACGTTCTTCAGCGACTCGAGGCTGTCGGCGTGGAACGACTGGCCGTCGGTGATCTCGCAGATCTTCTGCAGCGTCTGATCGTCGACGGGAACGGGGACGGCGACCCGCTGCCCGTCCATCTCGATCTCGCCGGTCTTGGTGCCGAACGGGATCGTCGAGATGGGCAC
>NZ_LZJF01000003.1 GCF_001666835.1 Mycobacterium sp. E3251
GGTCGCGACCGGGCCGGGATGAACGGTGTTGACCCGGATGCTCGACGGCCCGAGCTCGTTCGCGAGGGTGCGCGCCAGCCCCACCACCGCGTGCTTACTCGCGGTGTACGCCGCGGAATTCGGCGTCCCGCGAAGACCGTTGGTCGAACTGATGATCACGATGGCGCGCACCCTCGCGAACGAGCTCGGGCCGTCGAGCATCCGGGTCAACACCGTTCATCCCGGGCCGGTCGCGACCCCGATGATCCTCAACGAGGGAACGATTCGACGCTTACGCCCGGATCTGGAGAACCCGACCGCCGCGGACGCCGCGGAAGTGCTGCGGGCGCGCAACCTGCTGCCGGTGCCGTGGGTGGAGCCCGTCGACGTCGCCAATGTGGCGGTGTTCCTGGCCTCCGAGGAGGCCCGCTACATCACGGGCACCCAGCTCGTCGTCGACGCCGGGCTGACGCAGAAGGCGACATGAGCGGCGCACCGGCGTATGAAGCGCTCACCCAGTCCGTTCGCCGGCTGATCGACGCCACCATCCGCACCGAGGCCGGCGCCGGTACCGTTGCGGCGGCCAAGAAGCACATCGATTGCGCGATAGAGCAATTGAGCGAAAGCCTGATGCCGGGCTCGTTCGGTGTTCGCCATCCGTCCGACGACCAACCCGTGGCTTCCGGCAACGTCATGATCGGCGTACGCAACCCGCTCGCGCCTCCGCTGGTCATTCACCGCGACGCCGGTGGTGCCGTGTGGACCGAGATCACCCTCGGCGCCGCCTACGAAGGGCCTCCGGGACATGTCCATGGCGGAGTGTGCGCGTTGGTCCTCGACCACGTCCTGGGGGCGACCGCGCACGAACCCGGTCGACCGGCCTACACCGGCACGCTCACGCTGCGCTATGTCCGGGGGACCCCGTTAGGTCTGGTGCGGGCAGAAGCGTGGGTCGAGCGCGTCGACGGTGTGAAGACCTTCGCGAAGGGACAGATCACCGATAGCCAAGGACTCACGGTCGGCGCGGAAGGCGTGTTCATCAAGCCGCGCGGTGCCGGCGACTGATGGCCTCACGGGCTATCGGTGACGGCCTCCGCCGAAATCCGATGCTGGTATCGGTCCACCAACTTCAGTGCGCGGGCGGCCTTGGCGGGAGCCGCGAGGACCGCGGTATGCGGCGCCCGGGATGCGTTGTGCCGCGGTGCTGATGGGGTGGACTGTGCGGGCTCGTCGAGCTCGGAATCATCGGTGAGCGGTGGCTCTTCGCTCCGGCGGCCCGGCCGCAACCGGTTCGCGGCGGCCACGGCGAGGACGGCGGCCGTGGCGGTGCCCAGCCCCTGCGCCCAGCCCAGGGGGCCGACCGGCGTGCACCCCAGGAGTTGGCTGATCCCCGGGGTGCTGATCATCGCGGTGAATGCCGCGAAGGACCCGGCGGCGGTGAGCAGCACCAGGGGCGCGTGCGAGTCGACCACGGTCTGGCCCAGCTCGACCGCGACCAACGAGATCAGCGCGACGGTGGAGGCCCGCGCCGGTAGCCCGGTGACCGAGGCCATCGCCCAGGCGGTCGTGGCGGCGGTGGCGGTGAGCGCTCCGCGTGCGGCCACCGTCCGGCGTAGCGCGCGTTCGTCGATGCCGCGCCCGACGCGTTCCACCCGCCCCGCCGGGGCGCTGACGGCGACCGCGGTCGCGGGCAACGCGTCGGTGAGCATGTTGATCAGCAGCAACTGCCGGGTGTTCAGCGGCGAGGTCCCGGTGAGCGCAGTGCCGATGACCGAGAAAATCACCTCGCCGGCGTTGCCGCCGAGCAGGCCCGCGACGGCCGCCTGGACGCCGCGCCACAGTCGGCGTCCCTCGTCGATGGCGGCCACCAGCGTCTCGATGCGTCCGTCGGTCAGGACCAGGTCGGCGGTCGTGTGGGCGGAGTCGCTGCCGCGGGCGACCACACCGACGCCGACGCTTGCCGCCCGGATCGCGGCGGCGTCGTTGGCGCCGTCGCCGACCATGGCGCACACCCGCCCGGTGCGCTCGAGCGTCTGGACGACCTGCACCTTGTTCTCCGGTGACATCCGGGCGAAGATCAACCGCTCGGAGACCGCCCGCTGCTGATCGTGGCGTGACAGCGCGTTCCATTCCGACCCGGTGATCACCTGGTCGGCGTTCACCGACACCCCGAGTTCGCGGGCGATCGCGGTCGCGGTGACGGGGTGGTCGCCGGTGATCAGCCGGATGGCCACGCCCCGCTGGGCGAGGCCCGCCAGCAACTGCGGCGCCTGAGGGCGCGGGGTGTCCGAGAGGCCCAGGAACCCGGTGAGCGTCAATCCCGTCTCGCACAGTCCGGTGATGCGGTCGGGGTCTTTTCGCAACGCTCGCGCCTGTGCCGCGCTCAGGCGGCGCTGGGCCACCGCGATGGTCCGCAGCCCCGCCGTCGTGAGGGCCGCGACAGCGTCGTCCACGTCCCGGCCCGCCTCCCGGCACGCCGCCAGGACCACTTCCGGGGCGCCTTTGACGGACAATTGCGTGCCCGTCACCGAGGCCGAGAACGCCCTGCCGGACCGGAACGGCAGGTGCGCGTCGGGCTCGGGTCGTGGACCGGATCCGGCTGCCGCGTCCGCCGCCTTGACGATGGCTTCGTCGGTGGCGTGGACGTGCGGATTGCCGTCGTCGGCCGGCGCGGCCTGGGCCGCGCACCGCAGGACGTCGTCGTGGGAATGTCCCTCCGCCGGGCGCACCTCGGCGACGCGGAGACGGTTCTCGCTCAGCGTTCCGGTCTTGTCGAAGCAGACCACCTCGACGCGACCCAGCGCCTCGGCCGCGCGCGGCACCCGCACCAGCGCCCCGCATTCGCCCAGCCGCTGGGCCGACGCGGATTGGGCGAGCGTGGCCATCAGGGGCATGCCCTCCGGAACGGCCGCCACGGCGACGGCGATGGCGCTGCCGAGGGCTTGGCGCAGGCCGCCGGCGCGCAGCAGGCCGAGCGCTCCGACCAGGACGCCGCCGCCCGCGCTGAACGGGAACGCGCGGCTCATCAGCTGGCTGAGTTGATGGTGCAGGCCGACGGTCGGCAGCTCGCCGGACGCCAGTTCGGCCGCGCGTCGGCTCTGGGTATCGGCCCCGACGGCGGTGACCAGCGCGACCGCGGTGCCGGCCACCACGGTGGTGCCGGCGTAGATCATGCAGCGGCGCTCGGCCAGTTCGGCCCCGGGCGTGGCCTCGACCTGCTTCTGGACCGACAGGGATTCACCGGTCAGCGATGATTCGTCGACCTCAAGGTCGTGCGACTCGATCACCCGAGCGTCGGCGGGCACCACCTCGTCGCTGCGTACTTCGATCAGGTCGCCGGGCCGCAGCTGCTCGATGACGACTTCTCGGTAGCCGCGCGCGCCGTCGGGCCCCTGGGTGAGGACGCGGGCCGGCGGGGTCTGCTGTGCGAGCAGGCGGTTCAGCCGATTCTCGGCCCGAAGCTGTTGGGCCGTCGACAGCAGCGCGTTCCCGGTCAGCACGGTGCCGACCAGTACCGCGTCGGTCGGTGACCCCAGCACCGCGGTGGCCGCCGAGCACAACCCGAGGATCGGCGTCAACGGGTCACCGGTCAGCTCGGCGACGGCGGCCCTGGCGAACTCCCACGCCGCGGCGGGCAACCGTGTGCTGTCTCGTTCGGAATCCGTTGCGGCGGAGGGCTCGTCGGGGTCACGCAGCGCGGCCAGCAGTTCACCGACCCGCTCTGCCGACATCGCGTGCCACTCGAACGCCGGGGCCGGCCGGGGGACGGGTGTGCGAATTGTGCCGAGCGCCAACAGGTATCCCGACAGCAGCCCCGCGACGGCACCGATGGTCACCGGGCCGGGGCCGCGCAACCTGCGCACCCCGGGCACCATGAACAACGCGCCCAGCGTCGATGCGCCCACCGAGATGGCGATGCTCTGCTGGCTCGCCCTCCTGGCCGCCGGTAACGCGTGCAGCACGCGCCACGCCCCGGCCAGGTCGTCGAGCATCAGGTCGGCGGTCCAGGGCGGCGGGGCGTCCGGGTCCGGCCTGATGCCCAGCGCCACGTCGGCCCCGGAAAGGGCTTGCGCGCCAAAGGATGAAAGAACCGCGACGGTGTGCCCATCCCGTTGCAGCACGGACACCGCATCGGCGAGCGCGCCGTCGACGTCGCCGGCGTCGACCGGGTGGACGTCGTCGAACGCGGGGCGCAGGTCACCGAGCAGGTCGGTGTCAACGGACACCAGGCGCACGCCAGAGTCGCGCGCGCGGGCGATCAGCGCCGACGCCAGAGGGTGCGGGGCCGGGGCGATGAGCGCCTCGACCGCATCGCCGCCAACTGCGTTGTCCTGGGATGTGGAGGGAATCGAGTGCCAGCCGGGGAGCGGGCCTTCGTCGAGCAGCTCCTGTGCGTGGGCCCAGGCCGCCGGCATGTCATCGTCGCGGGCGCCGCGGACGCTGACCACCCGCATCTGAGCGCCACACAGCACGCGCGGATCGATCAGCAGGGCATCGACCTTGTCGAGTCGGCGCAGACTTTCCGGCCGCAGCACCAGCACCGCGTGACGGTCTGCCAGGCCGCGGCCGAGCGTGGCTGCGAACGCCTCGTGCGTCGTGCGCATCGCCTTCGGCGAGGCCGCCAGCGCGGCGTTCGACGCCATGGTGACGTTGCGGGTGAGGGCCCCGGTCAGGCCGACGCCGATCATCTGCACCCACGCCACGCGGTTCCCATGACGTTCGATCGGGCCGGCCGGTGCGGGAACCGGGCGCGGTGAACCGTGCGCCTCCGAGGAGTCGGCATGCCGGGCCAATTCCGGCTCATAACGGGCCCACGCCCTTGCCGCGGCGCGGCTTTCGGCGGCCTTGAAAGCGTGCATCGCCACGTCGACCGAGAGCTTCGCCGGCGACAGCGTGACGACATGCGCGGCGGTGCCGAACATCGATAACGCGGTATCCGTTGCGCCGGGGCCGATTCCGCCCTCGAGCAAGCGACGCAGCCACGGTTGATGATTCGCGATCGCGGACGCCGCCTCGACGGCGATCGGCGCCGCCGGCAACCGCAACGCGCGCCCCGCAACCGCGACCGCGAACCCGGCGGCGTTGACGGCCACCATCGCGCCGCGGGTGGCCAACAACAGGCCGTCGCCGGGGAGGCTGCCGCCGCGCGTGGAATCGGCTGCACCGTAACCTTTTTCAACATTGTCGAGCGCGGAGCAGAGCGCATTGAGGGACGCTTCGCCGTCGTCGACCTCGACAACCACGCGCGACAGCGGACGGTTCAGGCTGACCCTCGTGACGCCTGGTTGGGCCCGCAGCGCGTCGACGGCGGCGCGGCCGCGTTCCGCCCCGCCCGTGCCGTCGAGGCCGCGCACCTCGATCCACAGGCGGCCGTCGCCGTGCCCGCATCGCCGGGTCAGGGTGGAACGGGACACCTCGCCGGAGAGCACCTGTGCGCCCACCCGGACCGGCAGCGCGACAACATCGAGACCGGCGGTGGCCAACCGGCCGACGGCGTCGCCGAGCCCCGCAGACATCACCCGCAGCGCCGAAAGCTGTCGCACGCGCAACCCCTTTCACGCACATGACGAATGGTGGCTTCGCGGTTTTCCCGCGAGGGAGGCCGCCGACGACGCTGGCCGCGACCGCAAACCCGACCAACCTAACCCGAGGTCAAGGGCCCAGCAACTTGAGAACGGCGCACGTAAAGAACATGTAAAAAGTGATCGCGGCTGTTAGGGGCCCTCGATCAAAATCTTCGGGTCGGCTGATTCATGGATTGAGCAAACCCAAATGGGCCGTTGTGGTTATGGCCCGCCCGGGTCGAACCCGGTCAGCCCTCGAAGCGCAGGCCGGCCGTCCTAACGTGTGGGGATCGATAATGGTCCGCTGCCGCGATTCCGACGATGAGGAGCAATCATGAGCGACATCGACGAGCTGTCCGCGCGGCTGCGCCGGCTCGAGGACGAGCGCGATATCGCGCGGCTGATCGCCTCATACGGTCCGGCGGTCGACGCCGGGGATGCCGATGCGGCGGCGCGGTTGTGGGCACACGACGGAATCTACGACGTCGACGGCTGGCGCATGGAGGGCCGGGCGGACGTGCACGCCATGGTGAGCTCGTCGGCCCACCAGAACCTGGTGGCCAAGGGCTGCGGCCATTTCCTCGGGCCCTGCGTCGTCACGGTCACCGGCGACTCGGCGGTGGCGGTGTGTGAGTCCTTGGTGCTGGTTCGCGACGGTGACGGATATCGCGTATGGCGTTGCGCCGCAAATCATTTCACGCTGCAGCGGATAGACGGTCAATGGCGGATCGGCGTGCGCACCACCCGTGTCCTGAACGGCAATCCCGCCGCCCACGCGCTGCTCACCGCGGGCCTGACGGGGCTGGCCGAGCCCGACGGCGATCGCTAGCCCCGGGACAGGAACGCCAGCACCGTGCTCTCGAAGGCCTCGCGGGCCTCGATCATCGCCCAGTGCCCGGAGTTGGGGAAGATGTGCAGCTCCGCATTGGGGATGGTGCGCATCGGGATGAGCGCCATGTCGGGCGGGCTCACCCGGTCGTCGCGTCCCCACGTCAGCAGGGTCGGCGCGGTCAGTTTGTGCATGACGGCCCAGGGCAGCGGGCGGTCGGAGGCGGCCATCGCCGCGTTCATGGCGGAGAAGGCCGCCTTCCCGTACATCCGGCGCGCGGCGGCCAACGTGTCCGGGTCGGTGGCGAGCCCCCAGCGTTCCTCGACGAGTTCCTCGGTGATCAGCGCCTGGTCGTAGACCATCGACTTGAGCCAGTCCACCAGCCGCTGGCGCGTGGGGTCCTCAACGAACTCCTGCAGCAGCCGGATGCCCTCGCTGGGGCTGGGGCTGAAGATGTTGGTCCCGATGCCGCCGATGGTCACCAACCGGCCGACGCGGTCGGGGTTATGGGTGGCGAAGTTGATGCCGACGCCGCCACCCATCGAGTTCCCGACGATGTGCACCCGCTGGACAGCGAGCGCTTCCAGGAACGGGGAGACGGTGCCGAACGCGGTGACCATCGGGTGGCCGCCGAAATCGTCACTGACGCCGAACCCGGGAAACTCCAGGATCAGGCAGCGGAACCGCTCGGCGAAAGCGGGCAGGATGCCGCGGAAGTTGCGCCACCCCGTGACGCCCGGTCCCGACCCGTGCAGGAACAGCAACACCGGAGCGGATTCCGGGCCGCAGTCGTAGTAGCGCAAAGCGCCCTTGGGAGTGCTGATTTCGCGCAGGTCCTGCTGCGTAACGGTGTTTGCCACGGGTGCCACCTTGCCATGCCGTGGCGGTCAGCTCTGCTGGTGGCTCGATTCGCTGCAATTCAGCAGCTCTTTGAGCGCCGCCGGAAACGTGTCGGCGAGGTCCCAGAGATCGCCAACCAGGTCGGGGCAGGAGATGAGGCCGACGCCGAGCCGGCCGTTGAGGGACATGACGGTGATGTTGAGGCCCGCGCCGGCGATGATCGGGCCGAGCGGATACATGGCGTCGACCCGGCAGCCCATGAAGTAGAGCTGTTCCTGCGGCCCGGGCACGTTGGACAGCACCAGGTTGTGCGGCGGCTTGTCGGGCAACGGGATACGGGGCAGCAGCTTCATCGCCGCGCCGAACATGGTCTGGCCTGCCACCTGCGTCCAGTCCTGCAGCAGGCTGGACCCCATGGCGGCGGCGTGGTCCTTGGCCGCCGCGTTGCGCTCCGCGATGCTGGTCAGCCGCTCGGCCGGATCGTCGATGTGGGTTTCGAGGCGGCAGAGCATCCAGGTGGTCTGGTTGCGGCCCGGCCGGTCGGATTTGCCTCGCACCGAAACCGGCACGCTGGCCACCATCGGGCTGTCCGATAGTTCGTTGCGGTCCAGGAAGAACTGTCGCAGTGCCCCGGCGCACAGCGCCGTCACCACGTCGTTGATGGTGACTCCAAACCTGTTTTTGACCTTCTTGACGTCCTCGAGGTCAAGCGACGTGAACGCGACGTTGCGGCGCCGGGTGAACGGACCGTTGAACGCCGTGGGCGGTGCGGCGAATGGGGCGGCCATCGTGTGGCCGCCGCCGCGGGCGCGGAGAATCGTCTGCGCCAATGTCAGGGCGGTTGCCGGCACCACTTTGGCCAGGCGCCAGGGCCGCAGCCCGGCCCCGATGAGGCCGGATGCCGCGATCTGAAGGGGATGTGCCGCGCCCGCCCGGGCGGCGGGTTCCGGGGGCGGAGCGTCCGGCTCGGTGCTGCACAACTGGGCCAACAGGTTCGCTCCGCCGATCCCGTCGACGACGGCGTGGTGGGCCTTCAGGACGACCGACAGCGCGCCGCCCTGCAGACCCTCGATCACCCACATCTCCCACAGCGGCCTATCGCGATCCAGCGCCAGCCCGGCGACGTGTCCGCAGATCTCCGCTAACTCCCGGGATCCCCCCGGCGCCGGGAGGGCAACCCGATGCAGGTGCCGCGCCAGGTCGAAACGGTCGTCGTCCACCCACACCGGGTGGTCGAAGTTCAGCTGGTTGTCGGCCAGCTTGAGACGGAATTCGGGCACCGCGTCCACCCGCGCTGACAGCGCCTCGCGAAATTGGCCGAAGGTGTAGCCGCCCGGCATGTCACCGGGGTCCAACTCCAGCACGCAGCAAACATTCAACGGCTGCGTCGGCGATTCCAGGTACAGAAAGAACGCGTCTAATCCACTGAGTCGCTGCATTTTCGCTCGTCTCGATTGTGCGGCCATGACCGCTGGTCACGTGACCTGCGGTCAGCCCCGGGCCCAACGGGGGAACGCAATCACGGTTGACGGCGATCTCTAGGTCTAGTTTCTATCTGTAGCCGTTGAGCGCCCAGCGGCAAACATTCGAGCGAGACATTTAACGAAATCGCCACCGACGTTCATCTCGGCGCTGGGCTCAGTCCTCGCGAGACCGCCCTGCCATGGTCGACCCGGGCGCCGCCCAGTCGGTCGACACCTTGCGATGCCTGATCAGCCAGGCATCACCGTCGGGCACCAGGGTGTCGCGATAACGACCGAAATGGTCGAGGCCGGCGTTGGTGTACACGGTGAAGTAGGACGAGACCTCCGCCCGATCGGCGTGGAGCGCGGTGAACAGCACGTTGGTGACGTTGTGGCGGACGACGGGCTTGACGCGGGCCCCGGCGGCGACGTTCCCGGTGATGCCACCGAGGAACGCGACGATCGCGGATCGGCCGCGCAGCGGCTCGACGCCGCGGATCTCGAGGACACCGTCTGCGCAGAAGGTCTCCGCGAGATCCTCGAGGCGGCCCGCGTCACCGGACCAGTTGTATCTGGCCAAAGTGTCGCGGATTCGCTCGCGGGCGACCAATTCCCACATCTGCACCGTCGTGACTCCTCGCCAGGAGCGCTCTCGCGCTGCGCATCGCCGGATCTTTGTGTTGGATGACTAGCGTAGGCAGGTGGCGAGCATGCAGGGGGCACTGATTACAACACGCGATCTCAAACGTGTCGTCGGCGCGGACATCGAACTTGAGGTGACGGCGCCGACGACCCTGGAATTCCAGGTCACCGTGGCCCGGCAGCCGGGTATCGACGTGACCGAATCGCTGGCGATCACGTTGGACGGCAAGCCAATTGAGCCGCGCGAGATCGTCGGTGAGCACGGCACCCGGATCCATTCCATTGAGGCGGAAGGCGGGATCGTCGCGCTTTCGTACTCGGCAACGGTGGCCGGACAAGCTGAGCCCCCGCCGGTCCGCGACGTCGACTTGATCACCTATCTGCGCCCGAGCCGGTATGCAGAGGCCGACAAGTTCTTCGGTTTCGCCGCCACAGAATTCCAGCAATATGCGACCTCGGAGACGCTGCTCGAGAGGGTCTCGTCGTGGGTGGGCACGCGGCTGAATTACGTTCCCGGCTCCAGCGATCCGATCGATGGCGCCACCGACACGTTGCTGGCGGGCGCCGGTGTATGCCGTGACTACGCCCATCTGGTGATCGCATTGCTGCGCGCGCTGAACGTCCCCGCCCGGCTCGTGGCGGTTTACGCCCCGGGATGTCAGCCGATGGATTTCCACGCGGTGGCCGAGGCGTTCGTCGACGGCGCCTGGCGCGTGGTGGACGCGACGTGCCTGTCGCCGCGGCAGTCGATGGTGCGGATCGCCACCGGTCGTGATGCCGCCGACACGGCGTTCCTGGACAACCACAAGGGGGCCATCACGTTGAACAACGCGACCGTCACCGCGGTGGTGGACGGAGAGCTGCCCAAGGATTCGGTCGATCAGCTGGTGACCCTGTGGTAGCGGCTCCGAGAAGTCACCTCACGATGTAAGGCCGGAAGCCTTGGGGGACGGCGGGTACCACGCCGTTCAGGTCGAAGACGGCGATCAGGGCCCGCAGCAGGGCGGGGGACCAGTCCTCGAACGGTTGCGCGTCCAGTCGGCTGAGGACTTCATCGCGCAGATGATCGATGCCCGACGGGTGCCGTGGGTCGCTCAACGAGCCAGCTCCCTTCCCGAAGACCTACTGCGTCGACGCTAGGGCCGCGGCGTCGCGCTTGTACAGCTGACTGGTCAAACTCAAATGTGTTTCAAGGGACGCCTACGCTCGGTCAACCCGGCCGGGCGTCCAGAGCGGGATCGCCACTTCCGCGACGGCTGGTAGCGGAATACAGTGGGGGGGTGACGACGGGCGAAGACGGCAGGCATCTGCGCACCTGCCCCCTGTGTGAAGCCATGTGCGGCTTGGAGATTCAGGTCGACGGCGGCAGGGTCACCAGCATCCGGGGAAATCGCGACGACGTGTGGAGCCGCGGACACATCTGCCCCAAGGGTGTCTCACTTGCGGCGCTCCACGACGACCCGGACCGCATCCGCCGACCCATGATCAAGGTCGACGGCCAGTGGCAGGAGGTCAGCTGGGACGCGGCGTTCCGCCGGTGCACCGAATTGCTGACGCCGGTGATCGAGAAGTATGGAATCGGCGCGGTCACCGCCTATACCGGCAACCCACTGGCGCACTCGTTCTCACTGGCCCGCTATGCGGGTGTGCTGATGGGCATGTCCGGCATGCCGATCACGTATTCGCCGGGGACGGTCGACCAGTGGCCCAAGAACCTGTCGTCGCACCTGATGTATGGCCTCTGGTGGAACTTCCCGGTGCCCGACATCGAACGCACCGACCTGATGGTGATCATGGGCGCCAACCCCGCCGCGTCGCAGGGGTCATTGCTGGCCGCTCCCGACGTGATGGGTCTGATCGAGGCGATCCGCGAGCGAGGCAAGGTGATCGTGATCGACCCGGTGCGCACACAGACGGCAGCGCGCGCCGACGAGTGGCTTCCCATCGTGCCCGGCACCGACGCCGCGCTGCTATTGGCCGTGGCGCACACGCTGTTTGACGAAGATCTCATCCGGCCCGGACCGCACGTGGACGGTGTCGACACCATGCGCCGGGTCGCCGCGGATTGGCCGCCGGAGCGTGTCAGCGCGGTCACGGGCATCGACGAGGACCGCATCCGGCTCTTGGCCCGCGAACTCGCCGGGACCGAGAAGTCGGTGGTGTACGGCCGAATCGGGTTGTGCAATCAAGAATTTGGGAGCCTAGCCAGCTGGCTGGTCGACGTCATCAACATCTTGACCGGTCATTTCGACGTTCCCGGGGGAGCGATGTTCCCCAAGCCGGCGGCGTGGTCGATCACCACGCAGCCGCTGCCCGGCCTGGAGGGTGGCCTCCCGGAGTTCGGCCGCTGGCATACCCGCGTGCGTGGGGCGAAGGAAGTGCTCGGCCAGGCGCCGGTGTCCTGCATGGCCGAGGAGATCGCCACCCCGGGCGAGGGGCAGCTCAAGGCCCTGATCACCGTCGCCGGCAACCCGGTGTTGTCCACCCCCGGCGGCGACAAGCTTGACGAAGTCCTGCCCATGCTGGAAGCGATGATCTCCGTTGACCTCTGGCTCAACGAGACGACGCGGCACGCCGACGTGATCCTGCCCGGGCTGTCCCCACTCGAGCAGCCGCACCACGACGATCTCATCCTGCTGTTCGCGATCCACAGCATCGCCAATTACTCGCCGCCCGTGTTCGATCCCGGAGACCGCCCGCACGAATGGGAGATCCTGATCCGGCTGACCGGCCTGTGCACCGGCACGCCGGCCGAAGATGTCGACGTCGCCGCGATCGACGACGGGTTCTTCGATTACCTGGCCTTCACCCAGGGCCTCGACGGGGCGGAGATCCGCAAGCGCTACGACCACGGTGGGCCCGAGCGGATGCTGGACCTCACGCTGCGAACCGGACCGTTCGGGGACCAGTACGGGAAAAGCCCGGGCGGGCTCACGCTGGACCTACTGAAGGCCAACCCGAACGGCATCGACTTCGGCCCGATGGTGCCGCAGCTGCCCGACATCCTGGGCACCCCCGACAAGAAGATTCGGCTCGCCCCGCAGTACCTGCTCGACGACCTGCCCAGGCTGGCCGCCCGGATGGAGCGGCCGGCCGAGCCGCTCGTTCTGGTGAGCCGCCGACACCTGCGCTCGAACAACACCTGGCTGCACAACGTGCCCGCGCTGATGAAGGGAAAGGACCGGTGCACGTTGCTGATTCACCCCGATGATGCGGCCCGCTGCGCCATCGAGGACGGCGATGTCGTCACCGTGAAATCGGCCGCCGGAGAAATCAAAGTGCCGGTCGAGGTCACCGACGCGATCAAACCCGGTGTGGTGTCGATGCCGCACGGGTGGGGACATGGCAAACCGGGCACCCGCATGGCGGTGGCCAACAACTCGCCGGGCGCCAACACGAATGTGCTTTCGCCGCCGACGTTTATCGACGAACCGTCCGGCAACGGCGCACTCAACGGCATCCCGGTGACGATCATCGACGATCAAGCCCGATTCCGGTCCGCGCAGACAATCTAGTCGCACTGCCGCCGGCCCCCTCTCGGTTGGTTAACGCTAAGCGCAGGACTGTGGTTCATCTCACCTGGGCGACACTCCGATGAACCGTCGAGCGGAGCCCGTCGTCGGCATAGGCATGACTGCAACATCGCATCTCACATCCCCGTCGCGGGCCGTCCAGCGTGGGCACGGCGCGCCGCACATCGCCGGCGCCGCGGTGGCCTTCACCTCGCACCGTTACAACCAGGACGAAGTCGCCCGCGAGCTAACCGAATTCACCGACCCGCGGTTTATGCGCTTCGCGCAGACGACGGGGGTCGATCACCGCAGCCTCGCGCTGCCGCTCTCGCGTTACCCACGACTGAGTGGCTTCACCGAAGCGAACGACGCCTATCTCGAGGTCGCCGTCGACCTCGGTGAACGGGCGATTCGTTCGGCGTTGGCCGAGGCGGACATCGAACCGCACGAGGTGGACACCATCGTGATGGTTTCCAGCACCGGCATCGCGGTGCCCACCATCGACGCGCGACTGATGACCCGAATCGGTCTGCGGCCCAACATCAAACGGGTCCCGCTGTTCGGCCTCGGTTGTGTTGCCGGGGCCGCCGGGATGGCGCGCGTGCACGACTATCTGCGTGGCTACCCCGGGCACGTGGCCGTGCTCCTGTCGGTTGAGTTGTGTTCCCTCACGCTGCAGCGCGACGACACCTCGATTCCCGCCCTCATCGGTGTGTCGTTGTTCGGCGACGGCGCCGCCGCCGTGGTCGCCACGGGCGCCGACCGGATTCCCGCGGGCCACAACGGCCGCCGAGCCCCGCGCGTCCTCGGGACCCGCAGTGCCGTGGTTCCGGAGACGGTTGACGTCATGGGTTGGAACGTGGGATCGAGCGGGTTCCAACTGGTGATGTCGCGCGACGTGCCGAAGATGGCCGACACCTACTTACGGGAAGAGGTCGACGGTTTCCTTTCCGACCACGGCTTGTCGCTCGCGGACATCTCGGCCTGGGTGTGTCATCCCGGCGGTCCGAAAGTCCTCGACTCGATCGAGGACGCGCTGGAGCTACCGCCGGAGGCGTTGATTCACAGCCGAAACTCCATGCGCGACAACGGCAACATCTCCTCGGCATCCGTGCTCGACGTGCTGCGCCGAACGGTCGCGGAGCCGCCGGCCGAAGGAAGCTTCGGGGTCATGCTGGCGATGGGTCCCGGTTTCAGCTTCGAGCTGCTGCTGCTGCAATGGTGAGGGGCGAGGCCGTGTACTACTACCTGTTGATTCTGGCGATCGGCGGCGAACGCCTGGTCGAGCTGGCGGTATCGCAGCGAAACACCCAATGGTCACTCGCGCACGGGGGCAAGGAGTTCGGCCGGGACCACTACCCGGCGATGGTCAGCATGCATGCGCTGCTGCTGGTTTCGTGCGTCGTGGAAACCTGGGCGCTCCACCGGCCGTTCATTGCGTGGCTGGGCTGGCCCATGCTCGCGGTCGTAGTTGTCAGCACAGTGGTGCGGTGGCGCTGCGTGAGCGTCCTCGGCAGGCGTTGGAACCCAAGGCTCATCGTGATCCCGGATGCTCCGCTGGTTCGCGACGGGCTCTATCGGTGGGTTCGCCACCCCAACTACACGGCCGTGACGGCGGAGGTGGCGGCGCTGCCGCTGGTTCACTCGGCGTGGCTGACCGCAATCGCGTTCACCATCGCGAACGCGCTCGTGCTGAGGGTGCGCATCCGGGCGGAGAACGCCGCGCTGGGCCTGGTCTGAGGACCGCCCGCGATATCAGGGCGCGATGGGGCGATTCGTCCACTCGCGGTCGGGCCGGCGCGACGAGCGGAACCAACCGCCCGCCGCGCCGGTACCGCCGTCGGTCGGAATGGTGTGGCCGGTGACGAAGGCCGACAGGTCGGAAGCCAGAAACAGGATGGCGTGCGCCTGATCCTCGGGCACACCCATCCGGCCGACCGGGACCCACTGCGGCCACCGGGTCTGCTCGTCGGCCGACAGCCACCGGGAGTAGGGCACCTGGAGGGATTCGGTGACGTCAGGAGCGATCGCGTTGACCCGCACCCCGTGCCGGCCCACCTGAACCGCAAGGCTGCGGGTGAACTGGATGACGGCGGCCTTGAAAGCGGCATAGACCGGATCCTCCGGGTAGCCGCGCAGGCCCTCGACGGAGGAAACGTTGACGATCGCGCCGGCCCGCCGGGCCACCATCGACGGCAGGAACGCGTGGGTGACCAGGAAGACGTGGTGCAGGTTGATCCGGTACAGCTCGTCCCAGAACTGGGCGTCGGTGTCGACGAAATCTCCCGGATGGCGCAGCCAGTGGCCAACGTTGTTGACCAGAACGTCCACCCGGCCATAGCGGTCCAACACCGATCGCGCCAGGTCGTCGACCGCGTCCGCATCACGGACGTCGGTGACCACCGCCACGGCCGATCCACCCGAGGCCGCGATGTCGTCGACGGCGCCCGCGGCAAGTTCGCCGTCGATGTCGACGATGACCACGTGTGCGCCATGCCGAGCGAACACCCGCGCGGTGGCCGCGCCGATGCCGCCGCCACCGCCCGTCACCACCGCCACCCGGCCGCCGAGCAGCGGCTCAGCGCGCGTTTCGTCGCTCATCACTCATATCTTGGCGGACGGGGCGGATATCGGCCGGAAATCGACCAGGCCAGGGGCGGCAAGCCGCCGGAAAGTCTGTCCTATACCCATCCAGCCGCGCCGATAAACCGTGATGTACCCAACATTCGCGCCCCCTTCACCCGCAGTTTTCCCGGGCCGTGGAGGGGTACTCCCTCCCCACTTAGGAGGGATTGCATGGTTAGCACCGCCGATCCACGTCGCGTATTACCAAGTCGCGCAATGAAGAGGCGAGTCCACCATCGCCACAGTCCGCAGTCGGTTGCGGTCTCGCTGGCCAGCCGGCTGATCGTGAAGAACACCGTGCGCGCGTGGGCATTCACGCCGAACCTGCACTGGCCGTTCGAATACGTGGACGGGCTGGCGGGATTGGCGCCGCGTCTTGGCATCTCGGCGGACATCGAACCGGTCCGGCTGGAAAACTGTGCCGCCGAGTGGGTTTGCGCACCCGGCGCGTCGACCGATCGGGCGATCCTCTATCTGCATGGCGGTGCGTTCCTGACCTGCGGACTAAACACGCATCGCTCCGTGGTTACGCGTCTTTCGAAAGCCGCGGACGCCGCGGTGCTGACGGTCGGATACCGAAAGCTGCCCACGCATCAGATAACCGATGCGATCGACGATGGAATGAGCGGTCTGCGCTGGCTGCAGGATCGCGGCTTCGACGGTGACCAGGTAGTGGTTGCCGGCGATTCCGCCGGGGGGTATCTCGCGTTCATGACCACGCTGCTGGCCATCAGCAGTGAGCTGATGAGACCGGCGGGGATCGCGACGATCTCACCGTTCACCGACGCCGACCCGGTGCGAAAGTTGAAGCACCGCAACGCGCGTAAATGTTCGATGTTCACCCGCGGGGCTTTGTCGATGTTCGCTCAATACCTGAGCCAGGCGCAGCTTTTGGAGGGGCGCGGCGATTCCACCGTCGCCTCACCGGTCGACGCCGATCTCTCGTCGTTGCCGCCGGTGACCATCCACGCCAGCTCGGACGAGCTGCTCCTGCCGGATGCCGAAGTCATGGCAAAGCGCTTGGAAGCCAGCGGAATCCCGTGCGATCTGCACCTATGGGATGGACAGATCCACGATTTCCCGCTAGCGGCGGACATCCTGCCCGAGGGGCGACGGGCCATCCGCTACATCGGGGATTTCATCAAGGACGTCACCGCAGTGCGGGAGCCGTGGCGGCGTAACCTGTACACGGCCACCGCCGCGGCGGGTTAGCAGAATCCCGAAATCAACTGCGGCACAGGCCGATTCGGCGATGGCGCGCCACGCCCACCTGCTTGTCGGCGCCCTCGGGCCGGGCTCCATCAGCAGCGTCTCGCGCTGCTCCTCGGAGTCGGGCGAGGGCGTCTCGAGCGGCACGCGACTCCAGGGACCGTCGGCGGGCGGAACGTCGGCCGTGGCGCGCAGCTGCTCCGCGGCATCGGCGACGGGAACATCAACCCGAATACCATCGTCGCTCTCGCGATTGGGCGCGGCGTCACCCGCCGCCCACCGGGCGAAAACGAAGGCCGACACGTCGCGTCGTGGCTGGTGCCGGGGCCCGGCCAAAATTCGGCGTCCTGATTCTTGCGGCTGCCGATACAGTTGGTCCTGATGAGCCGACCAGCCCCGCCCGTGTTGACCGTGCGGTACGAGGGATCCGAGCGCACGTTCGCCGCAGGCAACGATGTTGCGATCGGGCGTGACCTTCGGGCCGACGTACGCGTGGCACATCCCCTGATCTCCCGCACCCACCTGATCGTCCGATTCGACCAGGGCCGATGGATCGCCGTCGACAACGGCAGCCTGAACGGGTTGTTCGTCAACCATCACCGCGTGCCCATGGTCGACATCCAGGACGGCACGCGTGTCAACATCGGCAATCCGGACGGTCCGGCGCTGACCTTCGAGGTCGGCCGCCACCAGGGCTCGGCCGGGCGGCCCCCGCTGACGACGTCGATACCGATCGTCAACCCGGCCAGCGTGGCGAACCCCCGGGCGTCCCAGACCCAGCCGCCCGGTGCGCACTGGCCCGGCCAGCCCCAGCAGTCGCCGTCCGCCTCTTTCCGCCAGCCCACGCACCAGCCCAGCGGACCGCAGCAGGTCCACCCGCCGAGCGGTTCCATGCCGAGCTATCCGTCCGCCCCGCAGCCCCGATACCCGACCGGTGGCCACCCCGCGGCACCACCCAGCGGACCGCAACAGGCCCCGCACATTTACCGCTCGTCGCCGGTGAACGTCCCCCCGGCCCACGCCCAGCCCCCGGCGGGGCCGGAGACCGGCCGCGTCGGCGCGGATGCGTCGAACCTTGCGACATCGATGATGAAGATCCTGCGTCCCGGCAAAGCCGCGGTGGAGTCGACGCCGGGTGCGATCAAGATCGGCCGGGCGAACGACAACGACATCGTCATTCCCGAAGTTCTGGCGTCCCGCCACCACGCCACCCTGATCCCGACGCCGCACGGCACCGAGATCCACGACAACCGCAGCATCAACGGCACCTTCGTCAACGGCGCACGGGTCGACTCGGCGGTGCTTCGCGACGGCGACGTCGTCACGATCGGCAACATCGACCTGGTCTTCGCCGGCGGAACGCTGGCCCGCCGCGACGAGAGCGCGACCGCCACGCCCACGGGGGGTCTGGACGTGCGCGGCGTGAGCTGGACGATCGAGAACAACAAGACGCTGCTGGACGACATCTCGCTGGGCGCGCAGCCCGGAACGCTCACGGCCGTCATCGGCCCCTCGGGTGCGGGCAAGTCGACGTTCGCGAGGCTGGTCGCGGGATACACGCACCCGACCAGGGGCACGGTCGCGTTCGAGGGCCACAACGTGCATGCCGAGTACGCCTCGCTGCGCAGCAGGATCGGCATGGTCCCCCAGGACGACGTGGTGCACGGGCAGCTGACGGTGCAGCAGGCGTTGATGTACGCCGCCGAGCTGCGGCTGCCCCCGGACACCACGAAGGACGACCGGGCTCAGGTGGTGGCCCGGGTCCTCGAGGAACTCGAGATGACCCAGCACCTGCACACTCGGGTCGACAAGCTCTCCGGTGGCCAGCGCAAGCGAGCCTCGGTCGCCCTCGAGCTGCTGACCGGACCGTCGCTGCTGATCCTCGACGAGCCGACCTCGGGGCTGGACCCGGCGCTGGACCGCCAGGTGATGACCATGCTGCGGCAGCTCGCGGACGCCGGACGTGTCGTGCTCGTGGTCACCCACTCGCTGACCTATCTCGACGTCTGCGATCAGGTCCTACTGCTGGCGCCCGGAGGCAAGACCGCCTTCTGCGGGCCGCCAAGCCAGATCGGGTCGGCCATGGGCACGACGAATTGGGCCGACATCTTCAGCACGGTCGCGGGCGACCCCGACGGGGCGAAGGCGCGCTACCTCGCCCGCACGGGCCCCCAGCCCCCACCGCCCCCTGCGCAGCAGCCCGCCGATCTCGGCGACCCGTCGCACACCAGCCTGTTCCGGCAGTTCTCCACGATCGCCAGGCGGCAGGTCCGGCTGATCTTCTCCGACCGCGGCTACTTCGTCTTCCTGGCCGTGCTGCCGTTCATCATGGGCTCGCTGTCCATGTCGGTGCCCGGCACCGTCGGGTTCGGCATCCCCAATCCGATGGGGGCGGCCCCCAACGAGCCCGGCCAGATCCTGGTGCTGCTCAACGTCGGCGCGGTGTTCATGGGGACCGCGCTCACCATTCGCGACCTGATCGGCGAACGCCCGATCTTCCTGCGCGAACAGGCGGTTGGCCTGTCGACCAGTGCCTACCTGATGGCGAAGGTCTGCGTTTACACGATTTTCGCGGTCATCCAATCGGCGATCGTGACCATCATCGTGTTGCTCGGCAAGGGCGGTCCGACCCAGGGGGCGGTGGCGCTGGGCCGGCCGGGTCTGGAACTGTTCGCCGACGTCGCGTTGACGTGCGTGGCCTCGGCGATGCTCGGGCTGGCGCTGTCGGCCATCGCCAAGTCGAACGAACAGATCATGCCGCTCCTCGTGGTGGCGGTCATGTCGCAGCTGGTTTTCTCCGGCGGCATGATCCCGGTAACCGGGCGGCTCGGGCTGGATCAGATGTCCTGGGCGACCCCGGCGCGCTGGGGTTTCGCGGCGTCGGCCTCCACCGCCGACCTGACCAAATTGGTGCCCGGTCCGCTCAGCCCGAAAGATGCCCACTGGCGGCACACGCCGGGTGCATGGTGGTTCGACATCGCCATGCTGGTGGTCATCAGCGTGTTCTATCTGAGCTTCGTTCGCTGGAAGATCCGGCTCAAGGGCGGCTGAGGCTCCGCCGGCTGAGGCCCGATCAGGCTCCCTTGCGGATCACCTGCTCCGCTGCGGTCCGCATGCGGTCGGACAATTCCAGGAGCGCATGCTCGCCAACACCCAGCGGCAGGGTGTACGCCAGTTGCCGCAATTCGACGGCATAGTTGCGCATGTCTTCGCGGAGGCGGGTTTCAACAGTGGGCATGACTTCTCCCTCAGGCTGCGGCTGGGCAGAGTGCCTGGTCAGCGTCGACCGGCCGATGTAAAAAGCTTGGCAGCCCCTCCGCATATCTGCGAGGGCGACGACGCGAATTAACGGGAGTTTGACAGCGTCTTTACAGCCGGAGCGTCCCGATCGCGCCTCGCGCCGATCGCGAAACCCCCGGCGCGATCTCGCCGTGGAGTTACGCTGGCGCTGCTTGGTGGAAAGGCTTCCCAGAAAGGCACAGGCGCCGGAATGGATTTCGAACTCGACGGCGGGCAGCGCGCCTGGCTCGCCGAGGTCCGCGAGTTCCTCCAGGCCAACGTCACCGCGGAGCTGCGGGCCGAACTCGCCGAGCACGACCTGGAGTTCCCCGACGGCGAGGTCGCGCGGTTCCGCCGCAGGATCGGGGAGAAGGGCTGGTTCGGTCTGAACTGGCCGGCCGAGTACGGCGGACTTGGCCTGAGCGCCATCCACCTGCATCTGCTGATGAGCGAGTTCGAGTACTGGGGCGTGCCCGGGCCCGACCTGACGGTCACGTCCGTCGCGCCGATGATCATGCGGCACGGCACCGAACGGAACAAGTCCGAATGGCTGCCGCTGATCGCCAAGGGCGAAATGATCTGCGCCGTGGGCTATTCCGAGCCCGACGCCGGCACCGACCTGGCCAGCCTGCGCACCAGCGCGGTGCGCGACGGCGACGACTGGGTCATCAACGGCACGAAGACCTGGAACAGCGGCGCGCAGCGCGCCACCCACGAGTGGCTCTGCGTGCGTACCGACCCCAACGGCGTTCGGCACCGCGGCATCTCGGTCATCATCGTCGGAATCGACAGCCCCGGCGTGACTATCCGCCCCCTCTACGCGTGGTCGGGGTACCGCACCAACGAGGTGCACTTCCGCGACGTCCGGGTGCCGGTCACCAACCTGGTGGGCGAGGTCAACCGCGGCTGGACGTACATCACCGGCGCGCTCGACCTGGAACGCGGGGCGCTGACCAACGCCGGCGACCTGCGCCGCGCCGTCGAGGAGCTGCGTGAGCTGGCGCGAACGCCGCGTCGCGACGGCACGGTGCCCGCCGACAGCCCGTCGCTGCGGCGCCGGCTCGCGGAGGCCGAGGCCGACGTGGCGGTGGCCACGCTGATGGGTTACGAGGCCGCGTCCATGCTCGACAGCGGCGTCATCCCTTCGGTGGAGGTCAGTGTCGAGAAAGTCTTCACCAGTGAACTGCGCCAGCGCATCGCGTTGCTCGCGCTCGATTTGCTTGGCCCGGACGGTTTGTTGGCGCACCGCAGCCAAGGGTCCCCGCTGGGCGGCAAGTTCGAGCGGCTCTACCGGGCCGCGCCGCTGATGCGGTTCGGCGGCGGCACCAACGAGGTGCTCCGCGACGTCATCGCCCAGCGCGGGCACAAGATGCCCAGCTATGGGCGCTGACGCATGAAAGCGATACCCACCGCCGAACAGCGCGAGTTCGCCTCCTCCTTGCGCGCCCTGCTGGCGGCCGAGAGCCCCGTGTCGTCGGTACGCGCGCTGAACGACCCGGACGCGGACCGCCACACCCCGGCGCTGTGGAAGGCACTGACCGACGCGGGCGTCCTCGGGCTGGCCATCGCCGAGGAATACGGCGGCTCGGGCGGCTCGCTCGACGATCTCGCCGTCTTCTACACCGAGGCCGGTCGCGCGCTGTGCCCGACGACGGTTTACAGCAGCATTCAAGCGGCGCTCGCGGTGGACCAGCTCGGCTCCCCGAAAGCCAAGGACACCTGGCTGCCGCCCCTGGGGCGCGGCACCATCCGCGGGGCCACGGCGCTCTGGAGCGCCCGCGACGCCGCCGTGGTGTCGGCGCCGCTGCGCGCCGACCCCGTGTCGGGGCAATGGCGGTTGAACGGCACCGTGGACTACGTCGCCGACGCCGACGTCGCCGACGTGATCGTGATTTCGGCTGCGGCGCAAGACCGTACGTGTGTCTTCGTCGTCGATGCCCACGCGACGGGGGTGGCCGTGGAACCGCTCGCCGTGGCCGGCGGGAGCCGGGCGTTCGCCGTGCGCTTCGACGACGTCATGGTCGCGGCCGAGGCGCAGCTCTGTGAGGTGTCCGAATTGGAACTGCGCCGGGTGGCCAATGCGGCGGTGGCATTGGGATCGCTGGACCTGGTGGGAGTCGGGCAGGCGGTCATCGACCGCACCGTCGACTACACGACCCTGCGCCACCAATTCGGCCGGCCCATCGCCTCTTTCCAGGCCGCCCAGCACTTGGTCGCCGACATGCACATCGCGCTGGCGGCGGCGCGGTTGGCCGCGCATGCGGCCGTCTTCTGGATCGGGCGCGGCCGCACGGGGACGCGGGAGACCGCGATCGCGCGCATGCACGCCGCCACCGCGGCCCGGCTGATCACGTTGGACGCGCACCAATTGCACGGCGGCATGGGGTATGTCACCGAAACCGACCTGCACCTGTGGACCGAGCGGGCCCGGTTTGGCTCGACGTGGGGCGGCGGGGCGGACGTCGCCGCATCGTGGCTGGAGGAGACCTTGGAATCAGGAGAGAGCCGGTGAGTGAGGACAGCTTGATCGACGCCGAATCGGCGTCGCGCGTCGGCACCGTTGCCGCCACCGCGACGGGGGAGGTCAATCGGCGCGACTGGCAACGCTGGGCGGCGGCGGTCGGCGACCACAACCCCTTGTGGTTCGACCCGGAGTACGCCAGGGCCAACGGCTTTCGCGACATCATCTGCCCTCCGCTTTTTCTGCAGTACGCCGTGCTCGGCGTCGCGCATCTCGAGGCGCTGCGGCCCGACGGCTCCTCGGGCGCGGTCTCGGGCAGCCTCGCGTTCCCCCGCGCCCCCAAGCGGATGGCCGGTGGCGAAAGCTTCACCTTCCACCTGCCCGCCTACCACCGCGACGACGTCGAAATGGTGCGCAGCATCGAGTCCATCGTCGAAAAGCAGGGCCGCTCCGGCAGATTCGTGTTGGTCACCTGGCAGACGGTGTACCGCAACCAGCATCGAGACCTGCTCGCCGAAGCGTCGACTTCGATGATCGCGCGTCCCTAGGAGCTTCATGGCCGGCCAAGTTTTCTATGAGGACGTCGAGGTGGGTGACGCGATGCCCGAACTCACCGTGACCGTCGACGAGACGCAGCTGTTCTTCTTCAGCGCCGCCACCTACAACGGCCACCGCATCCATTACGACAAGGACTGGGCGCGCACGGTCGAAGGCTACGACGACGTGCTGGTCCATGGTCCGCTGCAGGCCGCGCTACTCGGCCGGGCGATCGGGGACTGGATCGGCGGGCGTGGCCGGCTGGTGTCCTTCTCCGTCCAGAACCGCGCGGTCGCCCATCCCGGCCAGCCCCTGAGCTTCGGCGGCACGGTCACCGCCAAACGCCTCTCCGACGAAGGCGCCGGGTTGGTGGACCTCGACATCGCCGGCCGCCGCGAGGCGACGGTGCTGATGCCGGGCACGGCGACGGTCGAACTACCACGCCGCGGCACGCCTCGGGGAGCCGATCAGTGACCGGTCTGCGGGGCGAGGCCGCGATCGTCGGCATCGCCGAGTTGCCGGCGCAGCGGCGGCCCACCGGCCCGCCGCTGTTCACCCTCGACCAGTACGCGCTGCTGGCCAAATTGGTGATCGAGGACGCCGGCGTGGACGCCGCGTGCGTCAACGGCCTGCTGACCCACGGCATCGCCGAGTCGGCGATGTTCGCGCCCGCCACCCTGTGCGAATACCTCGGCCTGCCACTCGATTTCGGTGAGCGCGTCGACCTGGGCGGAGCCACGGCGGCGGGCATGATCTGGCGGGCCGCGGCCGCCGTGGAGCTCGGCATCTGCGACGCGGCCCTTGCCGTGGTTCCCGGATCGGCTTCGCAGCCGCAATCATTAAAGCGGCCACCACCCACACCAAACTGGTATGGCGCGTCATCGAACAACTACGGATCGCCGCAAGCGGAATTCGAGATCCCGTACGGCAACGTCGGCCAGAACGCGCCGTATGCGCAGATCGCCCAGCGCTATGCGGCCGAGTTCGGTTACGACCCTGCCGCGGTGGCCAAGATCGCCGTCGACCAGCGCACCAACGCGTGCGCCCACCCGGGTGCCGTCTTCCACGGGACCCCGATCACGGTCGACGACGTTCTCGCCAGCCCGATGATCGCCGACCCCATCCACATGCTGGAAACCGTGATGCGGGTGCACGGGGGAGCGGGCGTGCTCATCGCCAACGCCGACATCGCCCGGCGCGGCCGCCACCGCCCGGTGTGGATCAAGGGCTTCGGCGAACACATCGCCTTCAAGACCCCGACCTATGCCGAGGACTTGCTGCGCACCCCGATCTCCCGCGCCGCCGACCGGGCGTTCGCGATGGCCGGCCTGAACCGGTCCGAGGTGGACATGGCGTCGATCTACGACTGCTACACCATCACCGTGCTGATGAGCCTCGAGGACGCCGGCTTCTGCGCCAAGGGCGAAGGGATGTCCTGGATCGCCGGCCACGACCTGACCTACCGCGGCGACTTTCCGCTCAACACCGCCGGCGGCCAACTGTCGTTCGGCCAGGCCGGCATGGCCGGCGGCATGCACCACGTCGTCGACGGTGCCCGGCAGGTGATGGGCCGGGCCGGCGATGCGCAGGTGTGCGACTGCCACACCGCTTTCGTCACCGGCAACGGCGGCATCATGAGCGAGCAGGTCGCCCTGCTGATGCGGGGGGACTAGCGATGAGCATCCCCGTTCCCGAGCCGACGCCGGTGTCGCGGCCGTTCTGGGACGCCCTGGCCCAGCACCGCATCCTGGTGCAGTACTCACCCTCGCTGGGGCGCTACGTGTTCTACCCGCGCACCCTTGCGCCGGGAACATTGGCCGACGACCTGGAATGGCGCGAAATCGACGGCGCCGGAACGCTGTACACGTTCACGGTCGCGCGCAGGCCCACCGGACCGCCCTGGGCCGATTCGCTACCGCAGCTGCTCGCCGTCGTGCGGTGGGACGCGGGACCGAAGTTCAGCACCGAGCTGGTGGAGGTCGACCCTGCCGATGTCCAGATCGGCATGCGGGTCGAGCCGGTGTTCTACGATCTGCCCGAAGACGGGATCACCCTATTGAAGTACCGGCCGGCGTGACCGACTCAACGAGGAGCTCGGGAGGTGTAGATGGACGATCCGTTTGACGGCGTCCAGGCGATGCTGCGTGAGTTGGACGCGGGATTCCCGCCCGTCGAGACGATGACCGCCGAACAGGCCCGCTCCGCGGTCGCCCAGCGACGTCAGCCCGTCGGCAACCTCGACGACGTCCACCGCACCGAGGACCGGGCGATCCCGGGCCCCGCCGGCACCATCCCCGCGCGGGTCTACTACCCGCACGGCGGGCCGCAGGACGACCGCGCCGCGGTCGTGTTCTGCCACGGCGGTGGATTCGTCTTGTGCGACATCGAGTCCCACGATGGCTTCTGCCGGGCACTGGCCCGCGGCGCCCAGGCCGTCGTCGTGTCGGTCGGCTACCGCCTCGCGCCCGAACACCCGGCCCCCGCGGCCGCGCTGGACGCCTTCGCGGCGTTCTGCTGGGTGGTCGACCACGCGGCCGAGCTCGGCATCGACCCGGCGCGGACCGCCATCGCCGGTGACAGCGCCGGCGGCAACCTCGCCGCGGTAACCGCCATCCTGTGCCGTGAACGTGCCGTCGCCGGGCCGGCCGCGCAGCTCTTGATCTATCCGGTCATCGATCCGTCTTTTGACACCGACAGCTATCGACGCTGCGCCACCGGCTACTTCCTCACCAGCGCCGCCATGCAGTGGTATTGGGGCCAATACCTCGGCGCCCAAACGCTTTTGGGCGAGCCGCACCTGGTGGCGCCGGCCCGCGCGGAGTCGCATGCCGACCTGCCGCCCGCGGTGATCGTCACCGCGGGCCTCGATCCGTTACACAGCGAAGGTTGCGGCTACGCGCGCCGGTTGCGCGATGCGGGGGTGCGCGTGGTGCACCGCGACTTCCCGGACCTGTTCCACGGCTTCCTGACCATCCCGTCTTTCCCGCCGGCGGCCTCCGCGCGCGACCTGATCTGCGCCGACCTGCGGGAGTTACTCCAGCCCACGCTCTGCGAGTCGACATGACGCAAGCCGACATGGTGGTCATCGGCGCGGGGTTCGCCGGGCTCTACGCCGTGCACCGGGCCGCGTCGGCGGGCCTGTCGGTGATCGGCCTGGAGGCGGCGCCCGACGTGGGCGGCACCTGGTACTGGAACCGGTACCCGGGCGCCCGGTGCGACGTCGAAAGTGTCGACTATTCCTACTCGTTCGACGAGGACCTGCAACAGAGCTGGACGTGGACCGAACGCTTCGCCGCCCAACCGGAGATCCTCGCCTACCTGCGACACGTCGCGGACCGGTTCGATCTGCGTCGCCACTACCGATTCGGCGTCGACGTCGTCGGCGCCGCATTCGAGGAAGGCCAGTGGCGGGTCCGCGCCCGGGACGGACAGACCTACACCGCCCAATTCCTCATTTGCGCGACGGGCTGTCTGTCGGCCGTCAACCGCCCCGACATCCCCGGCGTCGACGATTTCGCGGGCGAGGTGTACTTCACCGCCGCGTGGCCGCGCGACGACCCAGACCTGCGTGGCAAGCGGGTGGGCCTGATCGGCACGGGATCCTCTGGTATTCAAGCGGTCCCGATCGTCGCCGCGCAGGCGGATCGGCTGGTGGTATTCCAGCGGTCCGCGAACTACAGCATCCCGATGCCCAACCGCCCCTGGACTCCGCAGGAGCAGCAACGGATCAGGGAGGAATATCCCGAGCGCCGCCGCGCCTCGGCCTACGCGGCCTCGGGCACCCCGCACGGCACGTACCACAAGAACGCGGTCGACACCGAACCGCAGGAACGCGCCGAGGCGCTGTGGCGCCGCTGGCGCGAGGGCGGCGTGCTGTTCGCGAAGACGTTTCCCGATCAGAATTCCGACCTCGCCGCGAACCACATCGCCCGGGAGTTCGCCGAGGAGCGCATCCGCGAAATCGTCGCGGACCCCGTCGTGGCTACCGACCTCATCCCCGTCGACCACCCGATCGGGACGAAGCGAATCTGCACCGACGGGGGCTACTACGCCGCGTTCAACCGCGACAACGTCACGCTGGTGAACCTGCGCCGCGAGCCCATCGAGGCGATCACCGCCGACGGCGTGCGCACCAGCGCGGCGACCTATCCCTGCGATGTGCTGATCTTCGCCACCGGCTTCGACGCGCTGACCGGCGCGC
This sequence comes from Mycobacterium sp. E3251, assembly GCF_001666835.1. Taxonomy (GTDB): domain Bacteria; phylum Actinomycetota; class Actinomycetes; order Mycobacteriales; family Mycobacteriaceae; genus Mycobacterium. The sequence goes on from NZ_LZJF01000003.1 coordinate 27,142, forward strand.
TGACCCGCATCGACCCGGCGGGGCCCACGGGGGTCCGACTGCGCGACGTCTGGGCCGACGGACCCCTGACGTTCCTCGGCCTCATGGTGCCCGGCCTGCCGAACCTGTTCACCATCAGCGGCCCTGGCAGCCCCTCGGTGCTCGCCAACATGGTGCTGCACGCCGAGGTGCAGGTCGACTGGGTCATCGGCCTGGTGCTGACGGCCCGCCGCCTCGGCGTGACGGAGGTGGAGCCGCGCCGCGACGCCGCCGAGGCCTGGACCGACCATGTCGCGCAGGCGGCCGAGGGGACGCTCTTCCCGAAAGCGGCATCGTCGTGGTACCTGGGCGCCAATATCGAAGGCAAGAAACGGATTTTCATGCCGTACGCCGGTGGGTTCGGCACCTACCGGCGCCACTGCGAAGATGTGGCGCGTCGCCACTACGCCGGGCTGGTGCTGACCACGCGATGATCGAGACCGTTCAGCAGCTGCTGCGGCAACGTCGCGACGACGACACCCCGGCCGTCGCCGCCGGCGAGCGCACCTGGACGTGGCGCGACCACCTCGCCGAGGCCGAGGCGGAGGCCGCCGCGCTGATCGGGATCGCCGACCCGGCGCGTCCACTGCACGTCGGTGCCCTGCTGCCCAATTCCCCGGCGATGCTGCGCGCCATGGCCGCCGCCGCGCTGGGCGGCTATGTGCTGTGCGGGATCAACACCACGCGGCGCGGGGCCGGGCTGCTCGCCGACATCCGGCGCTCCGACTGCCAACTGTTACTCATCGACCCGGAACACCGCGAACTGCTGGATGGCCTGGACCTCAACGGGATTCAGGTGCTGGACGTGACGGGCCGGCGCTACGCCGAACTGGTGGCCGTCGCGCCGCCCCTGGTTCCGCACCGCGAGGTCACCGGCGGGGACACCTTCATGATGATCTTCACCTCGGGGACCAGTGGTGATCCGAAGGTCGTCCGGCTCGCGCACGCGATGGCGGTCATGTGCGGTGCCAGCCTGATCTTCCAGTACGACATAACCGCCGACGACGTCTGCTACCTGTCGATGCCGCTCTTTCACTCCAACGGCATCGCCGCCGGGTGGGCGGTCGCGATCGGTGCGGGCGCCACCATGGTCCCGGCCCGGTTCTCGCCGTCACGCTTTCTCGACGACGTGCGCCGCCACCGCGTGACCTACCTCAACTACGTCGGCAAGCCCCTCGCGTTGATCCTGTCCACCCCAGAGCGGCCGGACGATGCCGACAACACGCTGCGCGTGGCGTTCGGCAACGAGGCGACGGACCGCGACATCGCCGAATTCGCAAGGCGTTTCGGTTGCCGGGTGGTGGACAGCTTCGGTTCCAGCGAGTTCGCGGTCATCGTCGTCCGCGAGGACGGCACCCCGCCCGGATCGATCGGCAAACCGTATGCGGGAGTAAGCATCTACAACCCGACGACGTTGCGGGAGTGCGCGGTCGCGGAATTCGACGAGCACGGGGCGCTGACGAACTTCGACGACGCGGTCGGCGAGCTCGTCAACACCCAGGGCGCCGGCCCGTTCGTCGGCTACTACAACGACCCGGCCGCCACCGCTCAGCGGATGCGGCACGGCATGTACTGGTCGGGCGACCTGGCCTACCGCGACGCCGAGGGCTGGATCTACCTGGCCGGCCGCACCGCCGATTGGATGCGGGTGGACGGCGAGAACCTCGCGTCGGGGCCGATCGAGCGGATACTGGAACGCCTGCCGGAGGTGAGCCAGGTCGCGGTCTACGCGGTGCCCGACGAACGGGTGGGTGACCAGGTGATGGCCGCGCTGGTGCTGCGCGGCGAGGCACGGTTGGAGCCCGACGCCTTCGCCAGCTTCCTCGCCGCGCAACCAGACCTGTCGCCCAAGGCCTGGCCGCGGTACGTGCGCATCAACGCCGAGCTGCCGACGACGGCGACGAACAAGATCCTCAAGCGCGCACTGGCGGCCGCGGGCATCAGCGCCGAGGGTGGCGTGTTGTGGGCGCGCCCGGCGCGGGGGACGGCCTACCGTCAGCTGACGGCTTCGTCGGCCTGAGCCGATTCGGGAACCTCCTGCGGCGCTTCCCCGAACCGCGCCAGCACGAGAGTCGCCGACACGGCCACCGCGAAGCCCGCGATGACCAGCCAGCCGAGCCCGTCGCGCGCGCTGTCGCCCAGCCACACCGCCCCGACGAACGCGGGCGCGATGGTTTCGCCGACGACCATCCCGGCGACCGCGGTGGTCACGGACCCGCGGTGCAGGGCGGAGGTGAGCAGCAGGAAACCGGCCGCCCCGCCCGCGGCCGCCGCGTAGAGCGCCGGATTGGTGTAGAAGGCGCGTTTGGTCGGATCGATGACGTCGATCAACCGCACGCCGACCTCAATGACCCCGAAGCCGGTCCCGGCCGCCAGCCCCAGCGACAGCGCGCGCGGGCGGTCCGGCAGCCGGCCCGTCACCGCGCCGGCGATGAATATCGCGGCCACCACGCCCAGCAGGGCCCACCCGAGACCGGCCGGGGCATGCCGAAAGTGCCCGGGCCCGGCCGCGAGTGCGAGCACGACGAGGCTCGCACAGACCACGCCCACCGCGGTCCATTCGGACGGAGACAGCCGCGCCGACAGCAGCCAGGCGGATGCGATCCCGGTGACGGCGATCGAGGCGGCCAACGCCGCGGCGACCACGTAGATCGGCACCAGGCGCAACGCCGCCACTTGCAGGAGGAAGCCGACGCCGTCCAGGCCGACGCCGACGAGGTATCGCCACTGCCGGGCGGCGCGCATCAACAGCACGGTATCGACGCCCGAGCCGCTGCCGGCTTCCACCGATCGCGTCGCCGCCGCCTGCAACACCGATGCGGTGCCGTAACAGACCGAGCAACCCAACGCCAGGAGGAAGCCGATCAGCACACCTCGAACAATAGGCGTCGGCGAAGAGCGGTGCTGCCGAGCGGCTGGCTGAGAATTCTCTGAACAAATGTTTGGGCGGCGTGCGGTCCGGGCACGTCACACGTACGCATGGCGTCAGCTCCGGATATCCCGCGATCGGTGATAGTGAACAGCCGTGCGTTCTATCTATGGCCATTGAATGTCTGTCGAACAATGCACTACAAGGCAATTCGAAGCAGATGTTTAAAGTGAGTGTACAACTGTGTACTCTGACGGCATGGCTGAACGAGGCGCCCAGCCCCAGGTTCCGCGGGGACGACGGTTGTTCCTGCGGGCGGTGCGGCGCTTGTTCAGCCCGCTTCAGCCCGACGACTACCTCGAGATGATCAACCCGCTGTGGACCACCAAGGAACTGCGCGGGAAGGTCGAAGCCATCGAGCAGCAGGGCTCGGAAGCGGCAAGCGTTCTGATCCGCCCGGGATACGAATGGCCGGGCCACAAGCCCGGTCAGTACGTGCGGCTCGGCGTGGTCATCGACGGTGTCTACCACTGGCGCGCGTACTCGCTGACTTCGGATCCCGTGCCCAAAGACGGCCTTATCAGTGTCACGCCCAAGCGGGTCGACGGCGGCGCCGTGTCGCCGTATCTGGTGCACAAGATTCAGCCCGGCGACCTGGTGCGGCTCGGCGAGATCGAGGGTGTTTTCACGCTGCCGGAGCCCGTGCCGGACAAGATGCTGTTCATCAGCGCCGGCAGCGGCATCACGCCGATCATCAGCATGCTGCGCAGCCTCGATAGCCGCAACGAGATGGGCGACGTGGTGGTCATTCACTCCGCGCGCACTCGTGAGCAGACCATGTTCCTCGAGGCGCTCGAAGAGCTCGCCGGCCGCCACGACGGGATGCGGCTGGACCTGCGCCTCACCTCCGAACAGGGGCGACTGACCCCCGAGGACCTCGACGACCTGTGCCCCGACTGGCGCGAGCGCGAGGCGTTCTGTTCGGGTCCCGGCGAGATGCTCGACGCCCTGATCGAGCACTGGGAAGAGAACGGGGATCGCGAACGCCTGCACTTCGAGCGGTTCCAACCGAAGATCGGCGGCGACGCCAACGCCGGCGAGGGCGGCACGGTCTGCTTCCTCGACAGCGACAAGGAAGTCGAATGTGACGGCGGCACATCGATTCTCGAGGCGGGGGAGAAGGCCGGCCTCAACCTCGCGTTCGGTTGCCGGATCGGCATCTGCCACACCTGCGTCGGCACGCTGAAGTCGGGCAAGCTGCGCGACCTGCGCTCGGGCGACGTGATCGAACCGACCGAACAGGACGTCCGGATCTGCATCAATACCGCCGAGGGCGACGTCGAACTCGAACTCTGATCGAAAGGAGCGGCTCGTGACAACTGCCGTGCAGAAGGCCGGGGAGAGCCCGCTGTCCCGACTGGGGGAACAAGAACTCGAAAAGCTCGCGAAGGAATTCGACGCGATCCACGACGACGTGTTCGCCGATCTCGGCGACCGCGACCGGCGTTACATCAAGAACGTCATCTCGGCACAACGTCAGATCGTCGTGGCCGGCCGGGTGCTGTTGCTGGCTTCACGCTCGAAGACCGCGTGGTTGCTGGGCACCGCCTGTCTCTCCATGGCCAAGATCTTGGAGAACATGGAGATCGGTCACAACGTGATGCACGGGCAGTGGGATTGGATGAACGATCCCGACATCCACTCCTCGGTGTGGGACTGGGACACGGCGTCGACCGCCGAGTCGTGGAAGCACTCCCACAACTACATCCACCACACCTTCACGAACATCCTAGGCAAGGACAAGGATCTCGGCTACGAGATCATGCGCATCGACCCCAACCAGAAGTGGGCCCCGCGGTACCTGGGCCAACCGATCTACAACCTGCTGCTGACGCTGCTGTTCGAGTGGGGCGTCGCCGTCCACGACATGGACATCGACGCGATACGCAAACGCGAGAAGCCGTGGTCGGAGGTGCGCAAGGACCTCAGAGGCATCGGCGTCAAAGCGCGTGCCCAGATCTACAAGGATTACCTCGGGTGGCCGGCCATCAGCGCCGGGGCCTTCGCACTCACCCAACTGGCGCTGCGCGGACGGCTCGAACAGCCGGCGCAATCCCGCGTCGCCAAGCGGCTCCGCAGGGTGTCCAGCGGCCGCCGCGTCGGCGCCGCGGCGAAGTTCCTCGACAAAGTCGCGCCCGGCGTCGAAAGCACCTACCTGCGCACCCTGACCGCCGACGCGCTGGCCAACGTCATCCGCAATGTGTGGGCGCACGCGATCATCTTCTGCGGCCACTTCCCCGATCAGACGTACACGTTCACGCAGGAAGAGGTCGAGAACGAAAGCCGCGGCGGTTGGTATGTACGCCAATTGCTCGGCGCCGCGAACATCGATGGCAGCCCGCTGTTCCACATCATCAGCGGCAATCTCGGTTATCAGGTCGAGCACCACCTCTACCCGGACATGCCGAGCAGTCGGTACTCGGAGATCGCCCCGCAGGTCAAGGAGATCTGCGAGCGCTACGAGTTGCCGTACAACTCCGGCCGGTTCGGCAAGCAGTGGGCAATGGTGCACCGCAGCATATTCCGGCTCGCCTTCCCGGGCGGTAAGCCCCGGCCGAAGCCGGGCCCGTACCACGGCAACGTGCACCGGCCCGACCCCGAGCGGCCCAGCGAAGGCACCCGGTTCCGCGACCGTGTCCCGGCCGAACACCCGGCCGCGGGCCCCGAACACGACTCCAGCGGCGTCGAGGTGCAGCCGCCACCCCGCGGCAAGGACTGACGCGCGGCGCCGGGTGTAGGGCCCGCGCTCGGCGCTGATCCGCGATATGAACCAGTTCCGTCGGCCGATCGTGGATGATCATCGATGGTGCAGGGCATCCGCGGGTCCGACAGCGAAGAGACCGAGCCGGCGACCGATTCCGCCGGTTTCGGATTTCCCGCGCGGCTGTGGAGGTCGCTGGACGAGCACCCGCCGCCTGGTGTCAGGCAGGCACAACGGTGGCGCAGCCCGCTTCGGGGTCCGTGGCTGACCTCCGTGTTCGGTTCGGTGCTGCTGGTCACGCTGCCGATCGTCATCATCACCGGCCTGCTCTCCTACATCGCCTACGGACCTCGGTTCGGCCAAGCCATCCCGGGTGACGTCGGTTGGCTCAAGCTGCCGACGTTCGATTGGCCCACCAACCCGTCATGGTTGTACCGGCTGACCCAGGGGTTGCACGTCGGGCTCGGGCTGGTCCTGATCCCGGTGGTGCTGGCCAAGCTGTGGTCGGTGATCCCGCGACTGTTCGCGTGGCCGCCCGCCCGATCGATAGCCCAACTGCTGGAACGGCTTTCGTTGCTGATGCTGGTCGGCGGCGTCCTGTTCGAGATCGTCACGGGCGTGCTGAACATCCAGTACGACTACATCTTCGGTTTCAGCTTCTACACCGCGCATTACTTCGGCGCCTGGGTGTTCATCGCCGGATTCGTCGTGCATATCGCGATCAAGATCCCGACCATGTGGTCCGGCCTGCGCTCGATCTCGGCGCGTGAGGTGCTGCGCACCGGGCGCGCCGAGACTCGCGCGCAACCGTGGGAGCCGGACGGGCTGGTCGCCGCGGACCCGGAGCCCGCGACGATGAGCCGCCGCGGTGCCCTCGCGCTGGTGGGCGGTGGCGCGGTGTTCATGGCGGTCATCACCGCGGGGCAGACGCTCGGTGGCCACGCGCGTCCCGCGGCCCTGCTGCTTCCGCGCGGGCGCAGCCGCGGCGACGGACCATCCGACTTCGAGGTCAACCGGACCGCGGCGGTGGCCGGCATTTCCTCCGAAAACACCGGCGAACGCTGGCGGCTCACGCTGAGTGGAGGATCCCACGCCGTCGTGCTCGATCGCTCCGCCCTCCTGGCCTTGCCGCAGCACACCGCCACGCTGCCGATCGCCTGCGTGGAAGGCTGGTCCACCACCCAGACCTGGACAGGGGTGCGGCTGGCGGACCTGGCCCGGCTCGCCGGCGTTCCCGCGCCGGAGTCGGCGCATGTCTCGTCGCTGGAGCGCTTCGGCGCATTCGGCAGCGCGACCTTGCAGGGGAGCCAGGTGCTGCACCCCGATGCGCTGCTGGCTTTGCGTGTCAACGGCGCCGACCTGTCGCCGGACCACGGCTTCCCGGCGCGGATCATCGTGCCGGCGCTGCCTGGGGTGCACAACACCAAATGGGTGGAGTCGATAGCCTTCCGGTCGGCCGCAAATGCGTAGCGCCCGAGCGGCTTTCGTACGGCTCTATGGCTCTCGCCCGTGGCATCTGCTGACCTTGATCGCCGGGCTCGCGCTGTTGGCGTATGTCGTGGCCACCATCAAACCGGTCGCGCTGTGGAACCCCCAGGTGTGGTGGCAGTCGATCATCGTGTGGTTCGCGGCGGCCATCGTCGCCCACGACCTGGTGTTGTTTCCGATCTACGCATTGTTTGACCGGCTGCTGTCGCGGTCCGTCGTCCGGCTCGCACCGCGGGGTGTGCCCGTCATCAATCACATCCGGGTGCCCGCGCTGGGCGCCGGCCTGACGCTGCTGGTCTTCCTGCCCGGCATCATCAAGCAGGGTGCCGCCACGTATTCGGCCGCGACCGGCCAGACGCAGGATCCCTTTCTTGGCCGCTGGCTCCTGCTGACCGCCGCGATGTTCGGGGCCAGCGCCGCGATCTACGCGGTCCGCGTGGTGACTGCGCCCAGACGCACCGGGGCGGCACCCGACCTACATGTTGGCGATGATCTGTAGGCGCTGGGCGCTGTATTCGGTGTCGGTGATGGCGCCCCTGGCATGCAGGTCCTCGAGTTGTTTGAGGCGGTCGTAGAGCGGCGGCTCGGGCCGTGGGAGCGGGACCGGGTGAGCGTGGATGCCGCCGGTATGCGGCATCGAGCCGCCCTTGGCGGTCCATCCCGAGCTCAGGTCAATGAGCCGCAGGGCGAACAGCACGCCGGCGCCGGTGATGGGCAGGCCGAGGTAGAGCATCCACCCCAACGGCACGCCGGCCCGGCTCAGCGCGAAATAACGCGTCAGCAGGACCAGCGCAAGCATCCCGCCGGCCAGCAGCACCACGGCCTTGCTTTTCATCCGCCATGAACCTCCGTGTCGGTCGCTGCGGGGCGCAGCGGTGGTGTGGCAAGTGCAACCCGGGCCGGTTGCTACCGATCCCAAGGGAGCTCAGCGCGTTCACCGTCCACGGCCACGCTTGAAGGATTCTTGGTGACTTCTTGGAGTGTTCTTTGAAACCCGCGCGTGTTCTGCGGGTTGCGGGGCGACTAACTACTCTGGTAAGCATGAAAAACAAGCGGACCGGGACGGCGACGGCGTTGTGCGCCTGCCTGGCCGCGCTTGTCTTCACGCCATTCGGCGTCACCCCGGCGATGGCGATGACAAGAACCGTTGGTGCGCTCGGGCTGCCCAGCTCGCCCTGCTTCATCGGCCTCAACTGCGGATGTGTTCAACACTGCCAATCGCCCCCACACCCACGTCCGCCGGCCGTAGCGGGCGATCCACAGCATGCCCCGCCCGCGTCCACGCCACCAAATCCCTAGTCCGACCGGGTAATCGCCTGCTCCGCGGAAAAAGCACACTGGAGAAATTGTGAAGATTCGACGAGCCCAGCCCGTGGCCGCGGTTTGCGGCGTCTTCGCAGCACTCGTTTTGGCGTTCGGCTGGTCGGACGCCGGCACGGTCACCCGGGCGGCAAAACCAACTACTTCGTCCAACACGACGCCGGCGCCCCCGCCGGCCCCGGGCGGCGCCCTGCCGGTGCAACCCGCCGGCGGGGGCGGCTGCATCATCGGCCTCAACTGCGGTTGCACGCGCAACTGCCATAAGCCGCGGCCCCGTCCTCCGGGTCCCGTTAGCGATCCGCAACACGACGCGCCCGCACCGGCCCCGGAGAACCCCTAGCGGGACATAGCCGACGAGGCCGCCGACCGCTTTCCTATCATCGGCTGATGGAGATCGAGTTCTCGCCGGCGTTCGCTGCCGAGGACTCGGCCCGGTTTCGAGCCGCGGGGTTCTGGTCGGACACGACGTTGTCGGACGCGGTGCGCCGCAACGCCGAACAGTCACCGGATCGGCTGGCCTATGTCGACTATCCGGGGGAGTCGCTGACCTGGCGCCAATTCGACGGTGCCGCAAGCGCGCTGGCCGGGAGGCTGGCCGGCGCGGGGGTCGAGCCCGGCGACCGGGTAGCGGTGTGGCACGGCGATTCCGCGGCCCTGCACGTGCTGTTCGTCGCGATCGAGCGGTGCGGGGCGGTCGTCGTCGGCGTCGGCGCGCGCGCCGGCATTCGTGAGGTCGCGGCGATAGTGAGCAGCGCCCAGCCGAAAATGCTGATCAGCGACCAGCAGCGCGGCGGGGAAGCGGCGACCGTGGCCCACGAGCTTTTATTGCCCACCCTCGTGGTGGACTCCGAAGCCGGAACGCCACGACTGAACGTTCGGGTGCCGCCCAGGGCGCTGACCGGCGAGTCCCGGCTCGGCCCCGACGATGTGTTCCTCATCAACTCAACATCCGGGACCACCGGGCTGCCCAAGTGCGTGGTGCACACTCAGAATCGCTGGTACTACTTCCACCAGAAGGCCGTCGCCAACGGGCTGCTGACGCCGGAAGACGTTTTCTTGCCGGTGATCCCGACGCCGTTCGGCTTCGGGCTTTGGACCAGCCACACTACGCCGATCTACCTCGGTGCCACCGCGGTCATCTTGGGCCGGTTCACCACCGGGGCGACTTGCGAGGCGATATCCAGGCATCGTGCCACCGTATTATGCTGTGTCAGTACGCAATTGACGATGCTGATGGCAGACCCCGCGACCCGCGACCACGACCTGAGTTCGCTGCGCGTCGTGTTCACCGGTGGTGAGGCGCTGCCGTACCGACCGGCGGCAGAGTTCGAGGAACTCACCGGCGCCAAGATCCTCCAGTTCTACGGCTCCAACGAAACCGGGATGCTGAGCGCCACCACCGTCGACGACACGCGGGAACGCCGACTGCGCACCGGCGGGCGGATCGTGCCCGAAATGGCGGTCCGGCTCTTCGACGGGGACCGGGACGTGACCGCGACGGGCAAGGGCCAACCGGCCTGCCGCGGCCCGGCAACCAGCCTCGGCTACCTGGGCGGGACCGATCACGACAAGTTGTTCACCCCGGACGGCTGGATGCGGATGGGTGACATCTGCGAGATCGACGCGGACGGCTATCTGACCGTCACCGGGCGAACCTCCGACTTCATCCTGCGGGGCGGCAAGAACATCAGCGCGACGCAGGTCGAGGACGCTGTCACGACCCACCCCGCCATCGCGGTTGCCGCGGCCGTGGCGATGCCCGATCCGGTGTTCGGCGAAAAGGTCTGCCTTTACGTCGAACTCGTCGACGCGGCCACCCTGGACCTGTCCGAGCTGGTCGAACACCTGCTCTCGCTGGGAGTGTCCAAGGAGCTGCTGCCCGAACGGCTCATCGTCGTCGACGAGCTGCCTCGATCTTCCGGCGGGAAGGTTGCCAAAGGCCGGCTCCGCGAGGATATTCGAGCCAGAATGGAGGCCCGATGACGAATGCTCCTCACCCGCGCCGGGGCGGCCTGGAAGTCTGGGCGCCATCGGTGGTCCCCCCGATCGGAGTTGAGCTGTCCGAGGAGCAGGCGCTCGCCGTGGCCTTCCGCCACCTGGCCGGTATCGGGTTCGCCGAGAACATGGCGGGACACATCACCTGGCAACCGGACGGACGGATGGAGATGTTCGTCAATCCGTGGGGGTTGTGGTGGCAGGAGATCACCGCGTCCGACATCTGCGTGGTCGACGCCGACGCCCAAGTGTTGCGCGGTCGTTGGGATGTCACTCCGGCCATCCACATCCACACCGAGCTGCACCGCGTCCGCGACGATGCCCGGGTGGTCATCCACAATCATCCGTACTACGTCTGCGTGCTCGCGGCGCTGGGCAGGCTGCCCGAATTGGTGCACCAGACCGGTTCGCTGTTCCTCGATGACCTTTGCCTGGTGGACACCTACGACGGCGAGATCGACAGCCCCGCCCGCGCGGCCGAACTGGCGGCCCGCATCGGGTCCGCGAACCTGACCATCCTTGCCAACCACGGGGTGATCGCCACGGGCCGCAACCTGCCCGAGGCCGTGTACCGAGCGGCGTCGATCGAACGGGTCTGCAAGCTGGCCTACGACGTGCTGCTCACCGGCATCCAGCCTGTGGCCATGAAGTGGTCCGACATGGCGGGCATGCAGCGCTCGCTCGTCGAACGCGCCGCCGACGTGTACTGGGCGGGCGCGGCCAGGATGACCATCAAGGCCGACCGCGACGTGCTCACGTGAACCGCGTCGTCGCGTGTGCGTCCGCGATGAAAGCCGTCACCGGACATTCAACGACACAGCCGCGCAAGGAGATTGACGAGTGAAATCGATCGACGAGCTGGCCGGCAATCTGAGCTTCACCACCGCGAAGACCGGCGAGCAGCGCTCGGTCACGTTCCTGCCGGACCCGCCCCGCGCGCCCCGGCGCTACACGCTGATCTCGGTCGACGACCACATCGTCGAGCCGCCGGACACCTTCGCCGGACGTCTGCCGCGCAGGTTCGCCGACCGCGCACCCAGAGTCGTGGAGACCGAGAGCGGGGGCCAGACCTGGGTCTACGACGGTCGGGAACTGCCCAACGTCGGGTTCAACGCCGTGGTGGGCCGACCGGTGGCGGAGTACGGCTTCGAGCCGGTCCGTTTCGACGAAATGCGCAGGGGCGCTTGGGATATCCACGAGCGTGTCAAGGACATGGACCTGAACGGCATCTACGCTTCGCTCAATTTCCCGTCCTTCCTGCCCGGGTTCGCCGGCCAGCGGCTGCAGCAGGTGACCAACGACCGCGACCTGGCGCTGGCGTCGGTGCGCGCATGGAACGATTGGCACCTCGAGGTCTGGGCGGGCTCTTATCCCGAGCGCATCATCGGATGCCAGCTGCCGTGGTTGCTGGACCCCGAGCTGGGCGCGAAGATGATCTACGAGAACGCCGAGCGTGGATTCCACGCCATCACCTTCAGCGAGAACCCGGCGATGCTGGGACTGCCGAGCATTCACTCCAAGCATTGGGACCCGATGATGGCGGCATGCGCCGAGACGGACACCGTCGTGAACCTGCACATCGGCTCGTCGGGCTCCTCGCCGTCCACCACCGACGATGCGCCGCCGGACGTGCAGGGGGTGCTGTTCTTCGCCTACGCCATCTCGGCGGCGGTCGACTGGCTGTATTCCGGGCTGCCCAGCAGGTTTCCCAACCTGAAGATCTGTCTGTCGGAAGGCGGAATAGGCTGGGTCGCCGGCCTGCTGGATCGCCTCGACCACATGCTCAGTTACCACGCGATGTACGGCACGTGGCAGGCGCTCGGCGAAAGCCTCACTCCCGCCGAAGTATTCACGCGAAACTTCTGGTTCTGCGCGGTGGAGGACAAATCGTCGTTCGTGCAGCGCGACCGGATCGGCGTGGACAACATCATGCTGGAAGCCGACTACCCGCATTGCGACTCAACCTGGCCACACACCCAGCAGACGGTCCACGAACAAATCGGTGGCCTGCCCGAGGACGTGATTCGCAAGTTCACTTGGGAGAACGCCTCTCGCCTCTACCGCCACCCGGTTCCGGAAGAAGTGCAGCGCAATCCCGAGGCGTTCTGAACCATGACTACGGCCAAAGTCGACTTCAGCTCTGTTCGTTGGGGCTCCGTGGAATGGACGAACCTCGTCACGCTGTACCTGCGCGCCTACGAAAGCCGCTCCCACCGACCAGTTTTGGGCGACAAAGCGGCCGCGGATGCGGTGGACCGGATTGACTACGACTTCAAGAGGATCCATCGCAGCTCGCTCCCGGTGTCGAACCAATACCTGGTCGCGTTGCGGGCCAAGGCGCTCGACGACTGGTGCGCGGACTTTTTGCGCCGCCACCCCGACGCGGTGGTCCTGCACCTGGGTTGCGGCCTGGACGGCCGCGCCTTCCGGCTCGCCATGCCGCATTCCGTTTCGTGGTTCGACATCGACCAACCCGGTGTCATCGAACTGCGGCGGCGACTCTACGAGGACACCGAGCGCTACCGGATGATCGGCTCATCGGTGACCGATCCAACGTGGCTGGAGCAGATCCCGACCGGCCGGCCCACGCTGGTGGTCGCCGAGGGCCTGCTGATGTATCTGACCGAGCAACAGGTGCGACAGCTGCTCCAGCGGCTGACCGATCGATTCGATTGTGGCGAAATGCAATTCGACACGCTCTCCGCTCTGGCGCCGCTGCTGTCGAAGCTTTTCACCAGGGGGATCATCAAGTGGGGCATCCGCGACGCGCGGCAGCTAGAGACGTGGAACCCGAGGCTGCGGTTGGTCGAGCAGGCGCCCGCACTCGCGGGCTACCGGAAAATCGAATCGACGCCGGTGCGGTGGATGTACAAGCTGACGTGTGCATCACCCGGCGGCAAGTACGACGTGCTGAACCGCTTCGAGTTCTGACGGCGTCACAAGTCGGAAGCCAGCCGCCGCAGGATGTCGGACGTCGGTTCGGCGGTGGCACTGCGGTACCCGGTGCCCGCCCACAGATGGACATACTCGGGCTTGCCCGCCGCGGCCGCGGCTTTGCGCAGCGGGCTGGTGAGGTAGTGGATGGCGGGATAGCCCAGCGGCGCCTCGGCCTCGTGGGCATCGATGAACGAGTTGCGCAGCCCGCGGGCGGGCCGGCCGGTGAAGGCGTGCGTGAGCACCGTCTCGCTGTAGGCGGGATCGGTCAGGGCAGCCCGGTGCGTGGCCGATGCGCCGCTTTCGTCGGCGCGCAGCAGGACCGTCCCGACCGCGGCCGCCGCGGCCCCCGCGCGGATCACCTCGGCTACGGCGGCGGGCGTGGCGAGCCCGCCGGCGGCGATCACCGGCAGCGGCACCGTCGCGACGATACGTTCGACCAGCTCGGCGATCGGTACCGGCGTCAGCGGCTTCCGCGGCGAGAGCGTGCCCGAGTGACCGCCGGCGGCCGCCGCCTGAACGGCGAGCATGTCCGCCCCGGCGTCGCGCGCCTGTGCCGCCTCCTCGGGCGTGGTCACCGTCTGCACGACGATGGTCCCCGCCTTGCGCAGCGCCGAGATCACGCTGCCCGACGGGATGCCGAACGTGAACGACACCATGGGGACCGGGTCGTCGAGCAGCAACGCGACCTTCTCGTCGAACTTGTCGGTGTCCTCGGCGGGCTCCTGGGGCAGCGTCAAACCGAACTGGTCGGCGTCCCGCTGAACGATAGCGGCGTAGGCCCGATAGGCCTCGGGATCGACCGGTAGGGGATTGGGCGCAAAGAGGTTGATACCAAACGGGATTCCCTCGGCGCGAACATGCTTGAGCTCGGCCTCGACGGCCTCCACGGTCTTGTAGCCCGCGGCGAGCATGCCCAGCCCGCCCGCGCGCGTCGCGGCCGACACCATCGCAGGGGTGGTCGGGCCCCCCGCCATCGGGGCGGCGACCAGCGGAATGGACATCCCGAACTGTGCCAGCATCTCAAAGCCCTTCCGGTGTCGCAGTGTCGCAGGCGCGGAGCGCTGCCTCGACAATAACGACGTGCCGTTGCGTCAGCATTCCGCCCGGGGGCGGCACCTGGCAGGATGCTTCAACGTGAAGAGGCCCAACTTCCTCGTGATCGTGGCGGACGACCTCGGGTTTTCTGATATCGGCGCGTTCGGCGGCGAGATCGAGACACCCAATCTCGATCGGCTCGCCCAGGCGGGGATCCGGTTCACCGATTTCCACTCCGCGCCGGCCTGCTCGCCCACCCGGGCGATGCTGCTGACGGGAACGGACCACCACATCGCCGGGATCGGCACCATGCTGGAGGTCGCCGGGCCGGCGTTCCGCGGCGCTCCCGGCTATGAGGGCTATCTGAACGACCGGGTGGTGGCGTTGCCCGAGCTGCTGCGCGACGCCAGATACCTGACGCTCATGTCGGGCAAGTGGCACCTGGGCGCAACCATCGAGACGTCGCCGTGGGCGCGCGGATTCGAGCGCTCGTTTGCCCTGCTGCCCGCGGGGGCCAGCCATTACGGGGGGCGGGCGGCAGACGGCTTCTCGCCCATTCCAACGCTTTACACCGAGGATGACCAGTTCGTCACGGTCGGGGACGACTTCTACTCGTCGGACTTCTACACCGACAAGCTGTTGCAGTACCTGCGCGAACGGGCGCCCGGCGACGACCGGATGCGCCTCGACGTCGGGCGGGCACAGACCCAGCCGCTTGAGGGCCGCGAGCCGCTCTTCGCGAAGCGCGTCCGGACCGGCGTCGTAGCGGCCACGGTATTTCGCGATCGATTCGTCCGGCGCGTGCAGCGGCCAGTGCGGCGCCTGGAAGGGCAGATACGCGAAGAAGGGCCGGTCGTCGCCGGGCGCCCGTTCGCGCAGGTACTGCAACAGCTTGTCGGTGTAGAAGTCCGACGAGTAGAAGTCGT
>NZ_LZJF01000004.1 GCF_001666835.1 Mycobacterium sp. E3251
TGGGCCTCTGGCGTGAGGGTCATAACGACGCTCCTTCGATGCTCGTGGTGTCGCGACGCGGGCTGGGCGCCGGGGTCAGTGGTACGTGGGTGGTGCAGGCGCAGTCCCCGTTGACGATGGTCGCCAACCGCTGCACGTGGGTCCCGAGCACCTCGGCCATGGCCTGCTGCTCGGCCTCGCACAGCTCCGGGAATTCCTCGGCGACGTGCGAAACGGGGCAGTGGTGCTGGCAGATCTGCACGCCGTGGATCGGTCCCCCGACCCGTGTCGTGGTGGCGACGTAGCCGGCTTTGGTCAGCGCGCCGGCAACCCGTTCGGCGGCCGCCTCGACCTCGGCGTCGTCGTCGCTGTCCGCCGCGGGCACGCCGGCCAGGATCGCGTCGATCCGCTGCCGGGCGAAGGTGCGGACGGCGTCCTCCCCGCCGATCTCCCGTAGCTGGCGCATGGCCGCCGACGCGAGGTCGTCGTAGGCGTGCTCGAGCTTGGCGCGGCCCGCCGCGGTGAGCCGGAAGCGCTTGGCGGGGCGCCCGCGCCCCACCTGCTGCCAGGACGCGGCGGGCACCGACTCGGCGTCGCCCGCCTCGATCAGGGCGTCGAGATGGCGCCGCACACCGGCGGCCGCCAACCCGAGCCGGTCGCCGATCTCGCCGGCGGTGATCGATCCGGACTCCACCAGCAGGCGCACGATGGCGCGCCGCGTGTGGCCGTCCCGAACCGCGGCGGCCGCTGCACCCACGGCAGCGTCGTCGAGATCGGTTCGGATTTTCACAACACCAGTGTGACGCAATTCCAGGGATCGGTCTACCAAGGGTGCCCTGAGCGGGCGTTGCGCTGGTCACACTCGCGCATTGGGCGGCACATCCCCCGCAAGCGGGTGGGGTGCCGGGACGCCCCGGCGGCTACGCTGCTCTGATGGCAGCCCGCCACCACGTGCTGAGCTCGTCGATCGCCAGCTTGCATGGCGACGAGCAGGCGGTGGGCACGCCGCTGAACGATACCGAGCTCACCGCGCTGCAGCGCACCCGCCTGTTCGGGGCCACCGGCACCGTCCTGATGGCGATCGGCGCGCTGGGCGCCGGGGCCCGGCCCGTCGTGCAGGACCCCACGTTCGGGGTGCGGTTGCTCAACCTGCCGTCGCGGATCCAGACGGTGTCGTTGACGATGACGACGACCGGCGCGGTGATGATGGCGCTGGCCTGGCTGATGCTCGGCCGGTTCGCGCTGGGCAGCAGGCGGATGTCGCGCGGCGACCTGGACCGCACCTTGCTGCTGTGGACGCTGCCACTGCTGATCGCGCCGCCGATGTACAGCAAGGACGTCTACTCCTACCTGGCCCAGAGCCAGATCTCCCTGGAAGGACTCGACCCCTACCGGGTCGGTCCGGCGTCCGGACTCGGCCTGTCCCACGTCTTCACGCTGTCGGTCCCCACCCTGTGGCGGGAGACCCCGGCGCCCTACGGCCCGCTCTTCCTGTGGATCGGGCGCGGCATCTCGGCGATCACCGGCGAGAACATCGTCGCCGCCGTGCTGTGTCACCGGCTGGTGGAGCTGATCGGCGTGGGCTTGATCGTGTGGGCGACCCCGCGGCTGGCCCGGCGCTGCGGCGTCGCCGAGGTCAGCGCGCTGTGGCTGGGCGCGGCCAATCCGCTGCTGATCATGCATCTGGTCGCCGGCGTGCACAACGAGGCGTTGATGCTCGGGCTGATGCTCGCGGGGGCCGAGTTCGCCCTGCGGGGCATCGATTCTCCGCGACTGTTCCCGGCCTCATGGCGGCCCGGCCCCGACTGGGAACCGTTGGGCATGCTGCTGGCGGGCGCCATCCTGATCACCTTGTCGTCGCAGGTGAAATTGCCGTCGCTGCTGGCGCTCGGGTTCGTCACGATGGCGCTGGCCTACCGCTGCGGGGGCAACCTGCGGGCGCTGCTGCTCGCGGGCGGCGCGATGACGACGTTGTCGCTGGCGGTGATGGCGGCGGTCGGCTGGGCCAGCGGCCTCGGGTTCGGCTGGATCTACACGCTCGGCACCGCCAACGTCGTGCGCAGCTGGATGTCGCCGCCCACCCTGCTCGCACTGGGCACCGGGCAGGTGGGGATCCTGTTGGGACTCGGCGATCACACCACCGCGGTGCTGGGGCTCACCCGCGCCATCGGCGTGCTGATCATCATGGTGATGGTGGGCTGGCTGCTACTGGCCGTCTTCCGCGGCCGGTTGCACCCGATCGGTGGCCTGGGCGTGGCGCTGGGCGTCACTGTGCTGCTGTTTCCCGTCGTGCAGCCCTGGTATCTGTTGTGGGCGATCATTCCGCTGGCCGCCTGGGCGACCCGCAGCGGATTCCGGGTGGCGGTCATCGTCATCACCCTCGTCGTCGGCATCTTCGGCCCGACGGCCAACGGGGACCGCTTCGCGCTGTTCCAGATCGTGGACGCCACCCTCGCCAGCACCGTCATCGTGGCGGCGCTCATCGCGCTGACGTACACCCGCCTGCCCTGGCGGCGGCTCCCGGGCGAGGACGCCGGAACGCCCGAGGCGGTCGTTGAAACCGCACCCACACCGGAGACGCCCCAGACCCCCCTGGCCACCCCGCGTTCCGAGGCGGTGCCCGACGCCTACGCTGATTCCACGTGAGCTCGGACGTTCCTGAAACAGTCGTGCGACTTCGCGGGGTGAGCAAGCACTACGGATCCACCACGGCCGTCGCCGATCTCGACCTCGAGGTGCACGCCGCCGAAGTGCTCGCCCTGCTGGGCCCCAACGGCGCCGGCAAGACCACGACGGTCGAAATGTGCGAGGGTTTCGTGCGCCCGGACGCCGGCACCATCGAGGTGCTCGGGCTGGACCCGATCGCCGACAACGCCCGCCTGCGCACCCGCATCGGGGTGATGTTGCAGGGTGGCGGCGGCTATCCCAGCGCCCGCGCGGGGGAAATGCTCAACCTGGTCGCCTCCTACGCCGCCGACCCGCTGGACCCGGCGTGGCTGCTGGACACCCTGGGCCTCACCGATGCTGCCCGCACCACCTACCGACGGCTGTCCGGTGGGCAGCAGCAGCGGCTCGCGCTGGCGTGCGCGCTGGTCGGCCGCCCGGAACTGGTCTTCCTCGACGAACCGACCGCGGGCATGGACGCGCACGCCCGGCTGCTGGTGTGGGAACTGATCGACGCGTTGCGCCGCGACGGCGTGACGGTGCTGCTGACCACCCACCAACTCAAGGAGGCCGAGGAGCTGGCCGATCGGCTGGTCATCATCGACCACGGCGCGACCGTCGCCGCGGGCACGCCGACCGAGCTGATGCGCGCCGGCGCGAAGGACGAGCTGCGGTTCACCGCGCCGCCGCGGCTCGACCTGTCGCTGCTGACCGCCGCCCTGCCCGAGGAGTACAAGGCATCCGAGGTGACGCCGGGCGAGTATCTGGTCGAGGGCCCGGTCGACCCTCAAGTGCTGGCCACCGTGACAGCGTGGTGCGCGCGGATCGACGTGCTGGCCACCGACATGCGCGTCGAGCAGCGCAGCCTCGAGGACGTGTTCCTCGACCTCACCGGCAGGAAGTTGCGGCCTTGAATCTGGACAAGACCCAATCGAACGTCTTTCCCGCGGGGACGTTCAGCCCCGACCCGCGGCCCAGCACCGTGCCGCGGATGCTGGCCGCGCAGTTCGGCCTCGAGCTCAAGCTGCTGCTGCGCAACGGCGAGCAGCTGCTGCTGACCATGTTCATCCCGATCACGCTGCTAGTCGGGTTGACGCTCTTGCCGTTTGGCTCCTTCGGGCACAACCGCGCCGCCACCTTCGTTCCGGCCATCATGGCCCTCGCGGTCATCTCGACCGCCTTCACCGGGCAGGCCATCGCGGTCGCCTTCGACCGCCGCTACGGCGCGCTCAAGCGGCTGGGGGCGACCCCGCTGCCGGTCTGGGGCATCATCGCCGGCAAGTCGCTGGCCGTGGTCACCGTGGTGTTCCTGCAGGCAATCCTGTTGGGCGCCATCGGGTTTGCGCTGGGCTGGCGACCCGCCCCCGCCGCGTTGGCGTTGGGTGCGGCGGTCATCGCGCTGGGCACCGCGGGCTTCACCGCCCTCGGGCTGTTGCTGGGCGGGACGCTGCGGGCCGAGATCGTGCTCGCGGTCGCCAACCTGCTGTGGTTCGTCTTCGCCGGCCTCGGTGCGCTGACGGTGGAATCCGGGATGATCCCGACCGGCGTCAAGTGGGCGGCCCGGCTCACCCCTTCGGGCGCGCTGACCGAGGCCCTGTCGCGGGCGATGGTCCTGTCGGTGGACTGGTTCGGCGTCGTCGTCCTGGCGGTGTGGGGCGCGGTGGCGGCGCTGGCGGCGCTGCGCTGGTTCCGGTTCACCTGACGGGCGGCCCGAGGGCTTACTACAGGACGTAGTTTTCCTTGGCCTACCATCGGGCCATGCCCGTGGGACGCACGCTGATGCGGTTGGTCGACCTGCTCCCCAACCCGAGCGTGCGCGTCCAGCGCCTCGTCGCCGCGGCCGTCATCCTCACCCAGGGCGGCATCGCCGTCACCGGCGCGATCGTCCGGGTCACGGCGTCGGGGCTCGGTTGTCCCACCTGGCCGCAGTGCTTTCCGGGTAGCTTCGTCCCGGTCGCGCACGCCGAGGTGCCGCGCGTCCACCAGGCGGTCGAGTTCGGCAATCGCATGATCACCTTCGCGGTGGTCGTCGCCGCGGCGCTCGCCGTGCTGGCCGTGACCCGGGCGCGCCGCCGCCGGGAAGTGCTGGTGTACGCGTGGCTGATGCCGGTGTCGACGGTGGTCCAGGCGGTCATCGGCGGCATCACCGTGCGCACCGGGCTGCTGTGGTGGACGGTGGCCATCCACCTGCTCACCTCGATGACGATGGTGTGGCTGTCGGTGCTGCTCTACGTCAAGATCGGCGAGCCCGACGACGGAGTGGTGCACCGGCGCGTGCCCCGGCCGCTACGCGCCCTGACCGCGCTGATCGGCCTGGACCTGGCCGTGGTGCTGGTCACCGGCACGCTGGTGACGGCCGCCGGCCCGCACGCGGGAGACCGCAGCCCCACCCGAACCGTCCCCCGGCTCAAGGTCGCCGTGGACACCCTGGTCCACGCCCACTCCTCGCTGCTGATCGCCTACCTCGCCCTGCTGGTCGGGCTGGGCTTCGGGCTGTTGGCGGTGGGCGCCGCCCGGCCCATCCTGCGGCGGCTGATCGTCCTGCTCGCCCTGGTGTGCGCGCAGGCCGCGGTCGGCACCGCCCAGTACTTCACTGGAGTGCCCGCCGCGCTGGTCGCCCTGCACGTGGCCGGGGCCGCGGCGTGCACCGCCGCGACCGCCGCGCTATGGGCGTCGATGCGAGAGCGGGCCGAGCCCGAGCCGCTCGCAGGCTGACTCCACGGCCAGCGCGAACTCGCGCTGTGCGCGCTCGCGGGTGGTGGCGTCCAGGTGCCGCCAGCCCAGCGAGGGCGCGACGAGGTCGAGCCGCACCAGCCGATCCCCGGCCACGTCGGCGCGTGCGTAGAGCAGGTCGCGCGCCGCGATTCCGGCGCGATCCGCGGCCGCCGCGAGCGCGGTGTAGCCGAGATCCCAAGTTTCGAACTCCGGCTCGTCCGGCCAGGCGTGCGACTGCTTGCCGGCCAGGAAGATCAACGCCGCCCCCGCCGTCCCGCCCGCCAGCGTCGGCACCCCGTCGTTCTCCAGGTCGCGCAGATACCGCTCACCGAGGTTCCAAACGACCGCGTCGGGGGGGTTGAGCAGGTGGCGCACCCGCCGCGTCCAGGCCAGGAATTCGTCGCGCCATTCCGGATCGTCCGCGGTCGCACGCAGGATGACCAGGTCGGCGCGCAGGGTCTCGGGGTCGTCCCAGGACCGCCAGCGGGCGTGCAGCCCACGAGTTCGCAACGCGGGCACCAGGCCGGCGTCGTCGGGGTCGCCGCCCGCGCGCCCGGGAGGACCCGCCAGCACGAGGCGGGGATGGAAGATGTCCGGACGGGCGAGTTTCATGCCCGGGCATGATAAGCACATGCACGCAATCGAAGTCAGCGAAACCGGCGGCCCCGAGGTGCTGCGCTACATCGACGCGCCCCAACCCACACCGGGGTCCGGCGAGGTCTTGATCAAAGCCGAGGCGATCGGCGTCAACTACATCGACACCTACTTCCGCTCGGGCCAGTACCCGCGTGAGCTGCCGTTCATCCTCGGTTCGGAACTGTGCGGCACCGTCGCCGCGGCGGGCGACGGCGTCGACGGGTTCCGCGTCGGCGACCGGGTGGTCAGCGCGTCGGCGTCGGGCGGTTACGCCGAATACGCCACAGCCCCAGCGACTTTGACGGCACACGTGCCGGACGGCGTGGGCTCCGACGTGGCGGCGTCGGTGCTGCTGAAAGGCTTGACCGCGCACTACCTGCTCAAGTCCGTGTATCCGGTGCAGGCCGGCGACACCATCCTGGTGCACGCCGGCGCGGGCGGGGTCGGATTGATCCTGACGCAGTGGGCCCATCTGCTGGGCGCCCGGGTCATCACCACGGTCTCCACGCCGGAGAAGGCCCGGCTGTCCCGGCGGGCGGGTGCCGACGAGGTGCTGCCCTACCCCGACGACGCTGACGAATTCGGCCGGCAGATTCGCGGGCTCACCGACGGCGCCGGCGTCGAGGCGGTGTACGACGGCGTGGGCGCCACGACGTTCGACGCCAGCCTGGCCAGCCTGGCGGTGCGGGGAACGCTGGCGCTGTTCGGAGCGGCCAGCGGACCCGTTCCGCCGTTCGACCCGCAGCGCCTCAACGCCGCCGGCTCGGTGTTCCTGACCCGGCCGTCGCTGGCGCACTTCATCCGCACCGGCCAGGAATTCAGTTGGCGGGCCGAGGAATTGTTCGACGCGATCGCCGGCGGGGCCATCACCGTCGAGGTCGGCGGGCGCTATCCGCTGTCGGAAGCCACGCGCGCCCATCAGGACCTGCAGGGCCGCAAGACCGCCGGCTCCATCGTGCTGCTGCCCTGAGAGCGCAGCCGCGACGCGGCGCGTCAGAACAAATGCGGCAGCGCGATCACCGAGTCGACCGCCAACGCGCAGAACACCACTGCGAGGTAGTTGTTCGATTGCAGGAACAACCGCAGCGGCTTGACGGGCTCGCCGGCGCGAACCCCGGCGTGGAGCTGGTGGGCCATCGCCAGGAACCACACCCCGGCGACCACGGCGACCGCCGCGTAGAGCCAGCCGGTGGCCAGCGCCAGCGCCAGTGTCGCCGCGACCGTCAGCCAGGTGTAGATCAGGATCTGCTTGGTGACCTGACGCTCGGTCGCGACGGCGGGCAGCATCGGGACGCCGGCCGCTTTGTAGTCGTCCTTGTAACGCATCGCCAGCGCCCAGGTGTGTGGCGGCGTCCAGAAGAAGATGATCGCGAACATCACCAGCGCCGGCCAGCCGATGGTGCCGGTGACGGCCGACCAGCCGATCATCACCGGCATGCAGCCGGCGGCGCCGCCCCACACGACGTTCTGCGACGTACGCCGCTTGAGCAGCAGCGTGTAGACCAGCACATAGAAGGCGATGGTGGCGCCGGCCAGGTGTGCCGACAGCATGTTCGTCGTCCACCACAGCCAAAAGAACGACGCCACCGACAGCGCCAATCCGAACACCAGCGCGTGGCTGCGCGGGACCCTGGCGCTGGCCAGTGGCCGGCGCGCCGTGCGCTTCATCACCTTGTCGATGTCGGCGTCGGCCACGCAGTTCAGGGTGTTGGCTCCCCCGGCGGCCAGCATCCCGCCGACCAACGTGTTGAGGATCAGCAGCGGATTCACGGCGCCGCGGTGGGCAAGCAGCATGGCCGGAATGGTGGTGACGAGCAGCAGCTCGATCACCCGCGGCTTGGTCAGTGCCAGATACGCCAGCACCGTGCCCTGTATTCGGCTCGGTGCCCCTCGACTCGGGGCGACGCGCCCGCGAACGCTCACGCAATCACTCCTTGGGGTCGCAGCAGCGCGCAGCATCTACTACACACGATGGTAGACCGCGGCCCGCTTATGGCCCGCCCGCAGGGTCCATTCACCCAGACTTCTCCCAGATTTCCGAACTGAATGTTACGGGTCGACGGCCACCGCGTAATTTTCACACGGGCCGGCTGCGGGTACCCAAAACCTGCACTGCAAGAGCCGGCCCTCCCGCACTAGGGTGGGATTGATCAGCTTGATGACCCCAAGGACTGAGTCTGTGACCACACTCGAAGAGATCTCGACGCTGACCCAACCGCATCTCCCCGACGACTGGTCCGAGCTCGACTCGGCTGCCGTCGACACCGTTCGGGTGCTGGCCGCCGACGCGGTCCAGAAGGTTGGCAACGGACATCCCGGAACGGCGATGAGCCTGGCCCCGCTGGCGTACACCCTGTTCCAGCGCACGATGAAACACGATCCCAGCGACACCTATTGGCTCGGTCGCGACCGGTTCGTGTTGTCCTGCGGGCACAGCAGCCTGACGCTGTACATCCAGCTCTACCTGGGTGGGTTCGGCCTGGAGCTGTCCGACATCGAGTCGTTGCGCACATGGGGTTCCAAGACGCCCGGGCACCCGGAGTTCCGGCACACCAAGGGCGTTGAGATCACCACCGGTCCGCTCGGCCAGGGCCTGGCCTCAGCGGTGGGCATGGCCATGGCCGCGCGCTACGAGCGCGGGTTGTTCGACCCCGACGCCGCCGAGGGCACCAGCCCGTTCGACCACTTCATCTACGTGATCGCCTCCGACGGCGACATCGAGGAGGGCGTCACCTCGGAAGCCTCGTCGCTGGCCGCGGTCCAGCAGCTGGGCAACCTCATCGTGTTCTACGACCACAACCAGATCTCGATCGAGGACGACACCAACATCGCGCTGTGCGAGGACACCGCCGCGCGCTACGAGGCCTACGGCTGGCACGTGCAAAGGGTCGAAGGCGGCGAGAACGTCGTCGGCATCGAGGAGGCCATCGCCAACGCCAGGGCGGTCACCGACCGGCCGTCGTTCATCGAGTTGCGCACCATCATCGGCTTCCCGGCGCCGAAGTTGATGAACACCGGCAAGGCGCACGGCGCGGCGCTGGGCGACGAGGAAGTCGCGGCCGTCAAGGAGATTTTGGGCTTCGATCCCGAGAAGAAGTTCGAGGTGCGCGACGAGGTCATCGCCCACACCCGCAAGCTGGTGGACCGGGGCAAGGAAGCACACGAGAAGTGGCAGGCGGACTTCGACGCGTGGGCGGAGCGCGAACCCGACCGCAAGGCACTGCTGGACCGGTTGACCGCCGAGGAATTGCCCGACGGCTGGGAAGCCGACATCCCGCGCTGGGAACCCGGCGACAAGGCGCTGGCGACCCGTGCGGCGTCCGGCAAGGTGCTCAATGCCGTGGGTCCGAAGCTTCCGGAGTTGTGGGGCGGCTCGGCCGACCTGGCGGGCAGCAACAACACCACCATGGACAACGTCAAATCCTTTGGTCCGCCGTCGATTTCGACCAAGGACTACACGGCGGACTGGTACGGCCGCACGCTGCACTTCGGTGTGCGCGAGCACGCGATGGGCGCCATCCTGTCCGGCATCGTGCTGCACGGCCCGACCAGGGCTTACGGCGGCACGTTCCTGCAGTTCTCCGACTACATGCGCCCGGCGGTGCGGCTGGCCGCGCTGATGGACATCGACACCATCTACGTGTGGACGCACGACTCGATCGGGCTCGGCGAGGACGGACCGACACACCAGCCGATCGAGCACCTCGCGGCGCTGCGCGCCATCCCCAAGCTGTCGGTGGTGCGGCCCGCCGACGCCAACGAGACGGCGTACGCCTGGCGCACAATCCTCGCCCGCGGCAACGGCAGCGGTCCGGTCGGGCTGATCCTGACCCGCCAGGGCGTGCCGATCCTCGAAGGCACCAACGTCGAGGGCGTGGCGAAGGGCGGCTACATCCTCGGTGATCCCGGCGGCGACGAGCCGGACGTCGTCTTGATCGCCACCGGCTCAGAGGTTCAGCTTGCGGTTGAGGCCCAGAAGCTGTTGGCGGACAAGGACATTGTCGCGCGGGTGGTGTCCATGCCGTGCGTGGAGTGGTTCGAATCCCAGCCCGAGGACTACCGCGACAGCGTGCTGCCCCCGTCGGTGTCGGCCCGGGTGGCCGTCGAGGCGGGCGTCGCGCAGCCCTGGCACAAGCTCGTCGGCGACACCGGCAAGATCGTGTCGATCGAGCACTACGGCGAATCCGCCGACTACGAAACTTTGTTCCGTGAATTCGGTTTCACCGCAGACGCCGTCGCGGCCGCTGCGGAACAAGTCGTGGATAACTGAGAAAGGGTGATTCACATGACTCAGAACCCAAACCTCGCGGCGCTGTCCGCCGCGGGCGTTTCCGTTTGGCTTGATGACCTGTCGCGCCAGCGGCTGCAGTCGGGCAATCTGCAGGAGCTGATCGACACGAAAAGCGTTGTGGGGGTGACCACGAACCCGTCGATCTTCCAGAAGGCGTTCGCTGAGGGCGACACCTACAACGATCAGATCGCCGAGCTCGCCGAGCGGGGCGCCGACGTCGACGCCACCGTCCGCACCGTCACCACCGACGATGTCCGCAACGCGTGCGACGTGCTGCGGCCGCAGTGGGAAGCTTCCGACGGCGTCGACGGCCGGGTATCCATCGAGGTGGACCCGCGCCTGGCGGCCGAGACCGACAAGACCACGGCGCAGGCCGTCGAGCTGTGGAAGATCGTCGACCGGCCGAACGCGTACATCAAGATCCCTGCGACCAAGGCCGGCATCCCGGCTATCACGGCCGTCCTGGCGGAAGGGATTTCGGTCAACGTCACGCTCATCTTCTCGGTGGAGCGGCACCGCCAGGTGATGGACGCCTACCTGGCCGGCCTGGAGAAGGCGCGCGAGGCGGGACACGACCTGTCCAAGATCCATTCCGTCGCATCGTTTTTCGTCTCCCGGGTGGACACCGAGGTCGACAAGCGGCTGGAGAAGATCGGTTCCGAGGAGGCGCTGGCGTTGCGCGGTCAGGCCGGGGTGGCGAATGCCCGGCTGGCCTACGCCGCCTACCAGGAGGTGTTCGAGGGCGGCGATCGCTACGAGGCGCTCAAGGGCGACGGCGCCCGAGTGCAGCGCCCGCTGTGGGCGTCCACCGGGGTCAAGAACCCCGACTACTCCGACACCCTCTACGTCACGGAGCTGGTCGCTCCGAACACGGTGAACACCATGCCGGAGAAGACGATTGACGCGGTCGCCGAGCACGGCGAGATCAAGGGTGACACCGTCACCGGCACCGCTTCGGGCGCCCAGGAGGTGTTCGACAAGCTGAGCTCGATCGGGATCGACTTGACCGACGTCTTCCAGGTGCTGGAGAACGAGGGCGTGGAGAAGTTCGTGGACTCGTGGACCGAGCTGCTGGAGGAGACGCAGAAACAGCTGGATTCCGCCTCGAAATGAGCCCGGCTCGTAACGCTGCACAATGGCATAACCCGTTACGGGACAAGCGCGACAAGCGGCTGCCGAGGATCGCCGGCCCATGCGGCATGGTCATTTTCGGTGTCACCGGCGACCTCGCCCGCAAGAAGGTGATGCCGGCCATCTACGACCTGGCCAACCGCGGGCTGCTGCCGCCGAGCTTCTCCCTGGTGGGCTTCGCCCGTCGGGACTGGGAAACCCAGGATTTCCGCAAGGTGGTCTATCAGGCCGTCAAGGATCACTGCCGGACGCCGTTCCGGGAGGAGAACTGGGAGCGGCTGGCCGAGGGATTCCGTTTCGTGCCAGGGTCTTTCGATGACGACACGTCGTTCGCCCGGCTGGCCGAAACCCTGGACAAACTGGACGCCGAGCGCGGTACCGGCGGCAACCACGCCTTCTACCTGGCCATCCCGCCGAAGTCCTTCCCGGTGGTGTGCGAACAGCTGCACAAGTCCGGGCTGGCCCGCCCGCAGGGCGATCGATGGAGCCGGGTGGTCATCGAGAAGCCGTTCGGGCACGACCTGGAGAGCGCGCAGGCGCTCAACCATGCGGTCAATGCCGTCTTCCCCGAGGAGGCGGTGTTCCGCATCGACCACTACCTGGGCAAGGAGACGGTCCGCAACATCCTGGCGCTGCGGTTCGCCAATCAGTTGTTCGACCCGATCTGGAACGCGCACTACGTCGATCACGTGCAGATCACCATGGCCGAGGACATCGGATTGGGCGGGCGCGCCGGCTATTACGACGGTATCGGCGCCGCCCGCGATGTCATCCAGAACCACCTGATGCAGCTGCTGGCGCTCACCGCGATGGAAGAGCCGGTCAGCTTCAATCCCGCGGCGTTGCAGACCGAGAAGATCAAGGTGCTCTCGGCGACCCAGCTGGCCGAACCGCTCGACGAGACCACCAGCCGCGGCCAGTACGCCGGCGGCTGGCAGGGCGGCGAGAAGGTCGTCGGGCTGCTCGACGAGGAGGGGTTCGCTAAGGACTCCACCACCGAGACGTTCGCCGCCATCACGCTGGAGGTCGACACCCGCCGCTGGGCCGGTGTGCCGTTCTATCTGCGGACCGGAAAACGCCTGGGCCGCAGGGTGACCGAGATCGCGCTCGTCTTCAAACGCGCGCCGCACCTGCCGTTCGACGCCACCATGACCGACGAACTGGGCACCAACGCCATGGTCATCCGGGTGCAGCCCGACGAGGGCATCACGCTGCGGTTCGGCTCCAAGGTGCCGGGAACCGCGATGGAGGTCCGCGATGTCAACATGGACTTCTCCTACGGCTCGGCGTTCGCCGAGGAGTCACCGGAAGCCTACGAACAGCTGATCCTCGACGTGCTGCTGGGCGAACCGTCCCTGTTTCCGGTCAACGAAGAGGTCGAATTGGCCTGGCAGATATTGGATCCCGTCCTCGATAATTGGGCGGCCGACGGCAAGCCCGAGCCCTACGAGGCGGGCACCTGGGGTCCGGATTCGGCCTTCGAGATGCTGCGCCGGACCGGCCGGGAATGGCGGCGGCCCTGATGATCATCGACATGCCCGACACCACCACCACCGCGGTCAACAAGAAACTCGAGGAACTGCGGGAGAAGGTCGGCGCCGTGACGATGGGCCGGGTGCTGACGCTGATCATCGCGCCCGACAGCGACGCCATCCTGGAAGAGTCGCTGGAGGCCGCCAACAACGCCAGCCACGAGCACCCCAGCCGGATCATCGTCACGATGCGGGGCGACCCGTACGCCGACGAGCCGCGCCTGGACGCGCAGCTACGCGCGGGCGGAGACACCGGGGCCACCGAGGTGGTGATCCTGAATCTGTCCGGGGCGCTTGCCGGGCACCCCGCCAGCGTGGTCACCCCGTTCCTGCTCCCCGACATCCCCGTGGTGGCATGGTGGCCCGACGTCGCGCCGGCGGTTCCGGCGCAGGACCCGTTGGGCAAGTTGGCGATTCGGCGCATCACCGATGCCACCAATGGAACCGATCCGTTATCGGCCATCAAGGGTCGACTGCCCGGTTACACGGCCGGCGACACCGATCTGGCCTGGGCCCGCATCACCTACTGGCGGGCACTGTTGACCTCCGCGGTCGACCTGGCGCCCCACGAACCGATCGAGTCGGCCCTGGTGTCCGGATTGAAAACCGAACCGGCGCTTGACATCCTGGCGGGCTGGCTGGCCAGCTGCATCGACGGCCCGGTACGCCGCGCGGTCGGCGAGCTCAAGGTGGAACTCGTACGCAAGAGCGAGACCATCGTCCTGAGCCGGCCCCAAGAGGGTAGAACGGCGACCCTGAGTCGCACCGCCAAGCCGGAGGCCCTGCTTCCCTTGGCCCGCAGGGAAACCGGCGAATGCCTCGCCGAAGACCTGCGGCGGCTGGATCCCGATGAGATTTATCAATTAGCGCTAGAGGGCATTGAGAAAGTGCAGTACGTGTGAGCACCATCATCGAAGTTTTTCCGGAAGCTCAGGCGCTGGTCGAGGCCGCGGCGAACCGACTGGCCGATAACATCCGCAACGCCGTGGCCGCCCGGGACCGAGCGCTCATCGTCCTGACCGGCGGTGGCAACGGCATCGGGTTGCTCAAGTCGCTGGCCGGGCACGAGATCGCCTGGCCCAAGGTGCACCTGTTCTGGGGCGACGAGCGCTACGTCCCCGAGGACGACGACGAGCGCAACGACAAGCAGGCCCGGGAGGCGTTGCTGGACCGGATCGACATTCCGTCCAGCCACGTGCACACGATGCCGGCCAGCGACGGCGAATTCGGCACCGACCTCGCCGCCGCCGCGCTGGCCTACGAACAGCTGCTGGCGGCTAACGCCGCACCCGGCCAGCCCGTGCCGAATTTCGACGTGCACCTGTTGGGCATGGGGCCGGAGGGCCATATCAACTCGCTGTTCCCCGACACCCCCGCCGTGCTGGAAACGAGCCGCATGGTGGTCCCGGTGGAGGACTCCCCCAAGCCGCCTCCCCAACGAATCACTCTGACGCTGCCCGCGATCCAGCGTTCACGCGAGGTCTGGCTGATGGTGTCCGGCGCATCCAAGGCCGACGCGGTGGCCGCGGCCGTCGGCGGCGCCCCGCCGGTCTCGGTGCCGGCCGCCGGGGCGATCGGGCAGGAAACCACGCTGTGGCTGCTCGACGAGGAGGCCGCGGCCAAACTGCCCGCTCGCCCGGGTCAGCCAGGCTAACCCCCGCCCGGTTTGATCCGGGTGATAATGACGGTCATGGCAGACAGAACCGTGCGCGGTGGGCAAGAGCGAAGCCGGATCAAGACCCTCACCCAGGCTGCGCTGAACGCCGACAAGACGGTGGAGCAGGTCGAAGACGTCCTCGACGGCCTCAGCACGACCATGAAAGAGCTCAACACGTCCCTTTCCAACCTGAACGCCACGGTCGAGCGCATGGAAAGCGGCCTGGACCACCTGGACGGCACCTTGTCGCGGCTGGACGATCTGGCCAGGCGACTGATCGTGCTGGTCGAGCCCGTGGAGGCGATCGTCGGGCGGATCGACGGCATGGTGAAGGTGGGCGAGACGATGATGACGCCGGTCGCGATGACCGAACACGTCGTGCGCGGGGCACTGGACCGGCTGCGCAACCGCTGAGCTACATCTTCGTCGAGCGGGCCATCACGAAGCTGTACAGCCCGTAGGTGATGAGTCCCACGCCGGCCGCGATCAACAGTGCCGCCCCAAAGTGCTGAGCCCCGAGTGTCTTCAGTGCCCCATCGAGCCCGGTGGCCTTCTTCGGTTCCGAGCGACACGCGGCGATGATCACCAGCGCGCCCGTCAGGGTGATGACGACGCCCTTGCCGACATATCCGGCCACGCCGAGCCGTCGCACCCAGCCGCCCGACTTTCCCCGGAGGTCGTCGACGAAGTTGCGGCTGGCACCCTTGTAGATGTGGTAGCAACCGACCACGACAATGATCAGCCCGCCCGCGATGAGCGCGATGGTGCCGGCGGTCGTCGCCATCAGGTGCGCGCTGATGCTCGAATTCTGTTGATCCGCAGCCCTTCCGGCCCCCCGGGCGAAGCCGAACGCCGAGTACGCGAACGCGAGGTAGACCGCCGCCAGCCCAAGTGCCTTCGCCCGCGAGGCTGCATCCGACGACGAGCCCTCCGGCCCACGGTCGCATGATCGGCCAAGGGCGGTTTCGACCAGCCGCCACAGGCCCATCGCCAGCAGGGCGCCCGTAGCGATCCAGAGTGCCAGCGGTCCGCCCGGCTTGGACGCCAGCGTCGCCAGGGCGCCGGTTTGATCGGCGGTTCCTCCTTCGCCGCACGCGACCCGGATGGCGAGATAGCCGACGATCAGGTGCAGCACCCCGTTGACGACGTACCCGACGCGCGCGAGTCGTTCGAAGACGCCGTTCTGGGCCACTTGTGCCGCGGTGACGGGCGAAGCGGTATCGGACATGGCTTACTAATGCCCATCACCCGCTGTTACGTAACGCGCTGGCCAATCCATTCATCGTCAGCAGGATGCCGCGCTGCACCAGTTCGTCCTCATCGCCGGAGCGGTAGCGGCGCAGCAACTCCACCTGCAGGTGGTTCAGCGGCTCCAGGTAGGGGAAGCGGTTGAACACCGAGCGGGCCAGCGCGGGGTTGTCGGCGAGCAGGTCTTCGTGACCGGTGATGAGCTTGTGCATCGCGATGGTCCGCCGGTGCTCGTCCACGATCTTGTCGAACACCCGGTTCCGCAGTTCTTCGTCCTCGACCAGCTCCGAGTAGTGCGCCGCCAGGCCGAGGTCGCTCTTGGCGAGCACCTGAGCCATGTTGGAGAGTGCGCCCCGGAAGAACGGCCAGCGCTCGTACAGCTCGTGCAGGATCGCCACCCGCTCGGTTTCGCTTTCGGGCCCGGCCGCGATCCACTGCTCGAACGCCGACCCGGTGCCGTACCAGCCCGGAAGCATCACCCGGGACTGGCTCCACGCCAGCACCCATGGGATGGCGCGCAGGTCCGAGATCGATGAAGTGGGTTTGCGTGACGTCGGGCGGCTGCCGATGTTGAGCGAACCGATCTCGCTGACCGGCGTCGAGGCCATGAAGTAGTCGACGAAACCCGGTGTTTCGTGCACCAATTCGGCGTAGGCGCGCTGCGCCAGGGTGGCCACTTCGTCGAGCACCGCGTAGGCCGGCTCCGCAGCATCTCCCAGGCCCTCTACGTCGAGCAGCGTCGACTCCAGCGTCGCGGCCACCAAGCTCTCCAGGTTGCGCCGCGCCGCCTGCGGTTCGGCGTACTTGGCGGCGATCACCTCGCCCTGCTCGGTGAGCCGCAGCGAGCCGTTCACCGCGCCCGGGGGTTGCGCCAGGATGGCCTGATAGCTCGGCCCACCGCCGCGGCCGACGGTACCGCCGCGACCGTGGAAGAGCCGCAAGCGAATTCCGGCCTTGCGGGCCACCTCGACCAGCGCCAGCTCGGCGCGGTAGACGGCCCAGCTGGAGGCGAGGTAACCGCCGTCCTTGTTCGAGTCGGAGTAGCCGAGCATCACCTCCTGGCGCCCGTCCTGCGCGTCGACGACCGCCCGGTACAGCGGAAGCTGCAGCATCGCGTCCAGGATGGCCGCGCCGTTGTGCAGATCGTCGATCGTCTCGAAGAGCGGCGAGATGGCAACCGGGCAATACGGTTCCGGCCCGGAGGCGTCCAGCAGCCCGCCCTCTTTCAGCAGGATCGCCACCTCCAAGACGTCGGACACCGAGCGGCACATGGAGATGACGTAGTTGGGTACCGCCGCCGGGCCGTAGCGTCCGACGGCGTCCGCCGCGGCGCCGACGACCTCGAGCTCCTTGCGGGCCAACTCGGACAGGCCCCCACGGTCGCCGACCAGCGGGCGGCGGGTACTCAGTTCACCGGCCAGCAGCTCGACCCGCTCGTCCTCGGGCAGCGAAGCGTAATCTTGGTGCACCCCGGCCCAGGCCAACAGCTCCCCCACCACCTCTTCGTGGACGTCGGAGTTTTGCCGCATGTCCAGCCCGGACAAGTGAAACCCGAAGACGCTCACGCCTTCTCGCAGCAGGGCCAGGCGGTCGTCGGCCAACAGCGCACTGCCGTGTGCGCGCAGCGACTCGTCGATGGTGTCCAGGTCCGCCTGCAGTTCGGCCGGGCCGGAATACGGCGTCAGGCCGAGGTCCAGCTCGTGCTGCGGTCGGCTGTCCAGAATCTTCGCGCCCGTCGCGGTGAGCCGGGCGCGGATCACCCGCAGCGCCCGCCGGTATGGCTCGTCGGCGCGGGCCTGCTCCCCGCAGCCCTCGGCCAGCTCGGCCAGCGCCGCGGTGACGGGGACGAGCCGCGCCGACATCGACAGATCCTGCTCGAGGGCGGTGAGCTCGGCCAGGTAATGCGACAGCGCGGTGAACGCGGCGCTGCCGGTGGCCTGGCGTACCACCTCGCCGGTCACGTTCGGATTGCCGTCGCGGTCGCCGCCGATCCAGGAGCCGGGCCGCAGGATCGGTGCGGCGAGCAGGTCGGTGTCGGGCCACCGCGCCCGCAACGCATCCCGGACCTCGGCGTTGACCTGCGGAATGACCTGGAAGAACGCCGCGGAGTAATAACGCAGCCCGACCTCGATCTCGTCGGTGATCTGCAAGCGGGACAACCGGATCAGCGCGGTCTGCCACAGGGTGAGGACCTGGCGGCGCAACTCGCGCTCGATGTTGCGCCCGTCGTCGGTTTCGGTGTGCCCCTCGGCGTGCAACCGCATCAGCTGGGTGATGCGGTGCTGGGTGACGAAGACGGTGCGCCGCCGGGTTTCGGTGGGGTGGGCGGTGATCACCGGGGAGATCAAGGCACCTCGCAGCGCGTCGGCCACCGTGGCCGAATCAAGTTCGGCCCCATCGAGTTTGGCGTAGGTCGCGGCTAGGCTGCTGTCCTGCGGCGGCTCGCCGGCGGAGACGTGGATGGCGCGGCGACGCTCCCGGTGGATGTCCTCGGCCACGTTGGCCAGCAGCGCGAAGTGGCTGAACGCCCGGATGACCGGGATCGCTTGGTGAATGTCGATGCCGTCGAACATGCGCGCCAGGTCGACCCGGTCGATCTCGGAGCGGCGCACCCGAAACGACTCCACCCGCGCGCGCTCGACGAGGTCGAAAACCTCGTCCCCGCTCTGCTCGCGCACGGTGTCGCCGAGGATGGCGCCCAGCAGCCGGATGTCGGCGCGCATCGGCTCTGTCGCCTCGCGACCGACGAGCGTGCGTTGCACGGCGCCGATGGGTTCGAGCGCGATGTCGGAAACGTCAACCATGCGTCCCAGTATCGGTGCGGATCACGCGCTCCGCCCGCCGACGGGTCACCGATACTTGATCAGCAGGGCCACCCCGATGATGGAGACCAGCCAGATGCCGGTGATGAACAGCGTCAACCGGTCCAGGTTCTTCTCCACCACGGTCGAGCCGGAGAGGCTGGACTGCACACCGCCGCCGAACAGTGTCGACAGGCCCCCACCCTTGGCGCGGTGCAGCAGCACCAGCAACACCACGAGCACGCTTGTGACCACCAGGGTGATCTGCAGGGCCAGCTCCATGACGCTAAAGCCTACCGGGTGGCGCTCGATGTGCCGCAAATGGCCCGCCGCGTGCTAGGGCAACCTTCCTCGCACTTTTTCAACATGCGTGTAACGATCAGCAATTAGATGCTCGGTGGAGAAATTCAACGTCGGCATCGAGCGATTTCTCGCAACCGTCGCTGTTTACCCTTTTGCACCTTTGCTACGTGCCAGACATTCGGACGTGGCGATGATTGCTGATTTCAGCGAAGTAAAAGACGACGATGCGGTTGTTCGGGCGTTGGCGGCCGGTTCGCCGCAGCGGATGGGAACATTCCGCTTCTATTTCGACGGGCAACGCTGGGAGTGGTGTGAGCAAGTAGCACGGCTTCATGGCTACGAACCGGGCACGGTGACGCCGACAACCGAGCTGGTGCTCGCGCACAAGCATCCCGACGATCGCAGGCAGATCGCGGCGACCCTGGATGACATCCGCCGCGACCACGGTCCGTTCAGCACGCGACATCGGATCATCGATGTGCAGGGCAACGTCCACCACGTTGTCGTGATCGGCAACCAACTCGTCGATGCGGTGGGCGAGGTCGTTGGAACTGAAGGCTTTTACATCGACGTCACGCCCACTGACGACGTCGTTCAGGATGCCTTGACCGCCGAAGTGGAGAAGTTCAGCAAGAACCGTGCCATCATCGAGCGGGCCAAGGGCATGTTGATGGTGATCTACGGGATCGATGAAACGACCGCTTTCGCGCTGCTGAGATGGCGATCTCAGGAGAACAACGTCAGGTTGCGACCATTGGCGCGGCGAATCGTTGCCGAGTTTCTCGCGCTTTCGCGCAGAGAGGTCCACCCGCTCCGATCCGCGTACGACGACATCGTCCTAACCGTCCACCTGCGGATCGTCTCGCGCGACGGCTGACGCCCTACGGCAGGGGCCCGCCGGCGGCGATCGCCGCCAGCGTCGCGAACTGCTCACCGTCCAGGGACGCGCCGCCGACCAGGGCCCCGTCGATGTCGTCGCGGGCGATGAGGTCACCGATGTTCTTGGCGTTCACCGAGCCGCCGTAGAGCACCCGCATGGTGTCGGCGACCTGTGCCGAGGCGAGGGACCCCAGCGTCGCCCGGATCGCGGCGCACACCTCCTGGGCGTCGGCGGCGCTGGCCACCCGCCCGGTGCCGATGGCCCACACGGGCTCGTAGGCGATGACGACCTTGCCGATCTGCTCGGCGGACAGCCCGGCCAGCGAGCCGCGCAGCTGCTCCTCGCAGTGGGCGACGTGCGCGCCGGCCTCGCGGACGTCCAGGTGCTCGCCGATGCACACGATCGGGGTCAGCTCGTGCTTGAGGGCCGCGGCGGCCTTGGCGGCCACCAGCGCGTCGTCCTCGTTGTGGTAGGTGCGCCGTTCGGAGTGCCCGACCACGACGAAGCTGCAGCCCAGCTTGGCCAGAAAGGCCCCGCTGATGTCACCGGTGTAGGCGCCCGAGTCGTGCTGAGACAGATCCTGGCCGCCGTAGGTGAGCCGCAGCTTGTCGCCGTCGACCAGGGTCTGCACGCTGCGCAGGTCGGTGAACGGCGGCAAGACCGTGACGTCGACCTTGTCGTAGTACTTGTCCGGCAGCGCGAACGCGATCTTCTGCACCAGCGCGATCGCCTCGAAGTGATTGAGATTCATCTTCCAGTTGCCGGCGATCAGCGGCTTGCGGCTCACGCGTCTCCTCCACTTGGTTGCGGCCGCCCGAGAACCTCGATGCCCGGCAGCGTCTTGCCCTCAAGGTATTCCAGCGACGCGCCACCGCCGGTGGAAATGTGCGAGAAGTCGCCCTCCGGGATGCCCAGGGCACGCACCGCGGCCGCGGAGTCACCGCCGCCCACCACACTGAACGCGCCCTTGCCGGTCGCCGCGGCGATGGCCTCAGCGACGCCCCGGGTGCCCGTGGCGAATGCCGGGAACTCGAACACGCCCATGGGGCCGTTCCAGAAGACCGTGCGGGCGTTGGACAGCAGGGCCGCGAAGCGCTTCACCGATTCCGGGCCGATGTCCAGCCCGATCATGTCGTCCGGGATGGCGTCGGCGGCCACCGTCTGCGGTGGCGAGTCGGCGGCGAACTGCTGGGCGACCACGACGTCCCTGGGCAGCCGCAGCACGTCGACGTAGGCGTCCAGCAGCCGGCGGCAGGTGTCGACCATCTCCTCTTCCAGCAGCGACTTCCCCACCGAAAAGCCTTGTGCCGCAAGGAAGGTGAAGCACATCCCGCCGCCGATCACGATGCTGTCGGCCTTGGTCGCCAGCGACTCGATGACGCCGAGCTTGTCGGACACCTTCGACCCGCCGAGCACCACCGCGTAGGGGCGGGTGGTCGAGCTCGTCAACTGCTCCAGCACCCGGATCTCGTCGGCCACCAGCGTGCCGGCGTAGTGCGGCAGCAGCGTGGCCACGTCGTAAACCGAGGCCTGCTTGCGGTGCACCACCCCGAACCCGTCGGAGACGAAAGCCCCTCCGGGCGAGACCAATTCGGCGAGTTCGCGGGCGAGCGCGAGTCGCTCGCCGTCGTCCTTGCTGGTTTCGCGCGGATCGAAGCGGATGTTCTCCAGCAGCAGGACGTCGCCGTCCGTGAGTCCCTCGGCCCGGGCCAGCGCGTCGCCGCCGACTACATCACCGGCCAGCTGCACGTGCCGACCGAGCTGCTCACCGAGCGCCGCGGCGACCGGCGCCAGCGACAACTTCGGGTTCGGCCCGTCTTTCGGCCGCCCCAGGTGCGCGGTGACCACCACCTTGGCGCCGGCGTCGACGAGCGCCTGCAACGTCGGCACCGACGCGGTGATGCGGCCCGGGTCGGTGATGGCGCCTTCGTCGTCGAGTGGGACGTTGAGGTCGGAGCGCACCAGCACGCCCCGACCCGAAACACCCTCGGCCAGTAGGTTTTCGAGTGTAGGAACGGCCACGGCTACAGCGACTTGCCGACCAGTGCGACGAGGTCGATGAGGCGGTTGGAGTAGCCCCACTCGTTGTCGTACCAGGACACCACCTTCGCCTGGTTGTCGATCACCTTGGTCAGGCCAGAGTCGAAGATCGAGCTGTGCGGGTCGGTGACGATATCGCTGGAGACGATCGGGGCGTCGTAATACTTCAGGATGCCCTTCAGCTTGCCCTCCGCCGCGGCTTTGAAGGCGGCGTTGATGTCTTCGGCGCTGGCGGATTTGGACAGCTCGGCGGTGAGGTCGGTCACCGAGCCGGTGGGGATCGGCACGCGCAACGCGTAACCGTCGAGCTTGCCCTTCAGCTCCGGGAGCACCAGCCCGATGGCCTTCGCCGCGCCGGTGGAGGTCGGCACGATGTTCAGCGCGGCGGCACGCGCCCGGCGCAGGTCCTTGTGCGGCCCGTCCTGCAGGTTCTGGTCCTGGGTGTAGGCGTGGATGGTGGTCATCAGCCCCTTGACGATGCCGAACTCGTCGTTGAGGACCTTGGCCAGCGGCCCGAGGCAGTTCGTGGTGCACGACGCGTTGGAGATGATGTTCTGGCTGCCGTCGTACTTGTCGTCGTTGACGCCCAGGACGATGGTGATGTCCTCGTCGGTGGCGGGCGCCGAGATGATCACCTTCTTGGCGCCGGCGTCCAGGTGGCCCTTGGCCTTGGCGGCGTTGGTGAACAGGCCGGTGGATTCCACCACGACGTCGACGCCCAGGTCGCCCCACGGCAACGCTGCCGGACCCTCCCGGACCTCGAGCGCCTTGATCTTGTGCGGGCCCACCACGATGGTGTCCTGGCCTTCCAGGCTGACGTCGTAGGGCAGCCGGCCCAGGATCGAGTCGAATTTGAGCAGGTGCGCCAGAGTGTGGTTGTCGGTGATGTCGTTGACCGCCACCACCTCGATGTCGGCGGTGCCCTGCTCCTGTTGGGCCAGTAGGGCCCGGTAGAAGTTGCGTCCGATTCGACCGAAGCCGTTGATGCCTACTCGGACCGTCACTTGATCTCTCCCTGTCTTGGCGATGTCTTTACTGAGTCCGCTGAATACGCGCTCGTGGTCAGCCTAGATGAGCAACATGCGCGGTTGCCGCCCCGGTTCCCGCGGACAATGTGACCTCAGTCGCGGCGGGTCTTCTTCAGCCACTTCAGCGCCGACTCGGCGGCGTGGTAACCGCACAGGCCATGGATGCCGGCCCCCGGCGGCGTGGACTGTGAACACAGGTAGACGCCCGGAACGCCGGTGGCGTAGGGATCGACGGCGATGCGGGGGCGGAAGATCACCTGCAGCCCGTCGTTGGCGCCGCCGATGATGTCGCCGCCGATGAAGTTCGCGTTGTAGGCCTGCAGCTCGGCGGGCCCCTTGCTGACCGTCGCCAGGACGCGGTCGGAGAACCCGGGCGCAAACCGCTCGATCTGGCCGACGACGGCGGCGGTGGCGTCGCCGTCGTAGCCGAACGGCACGTGTGCGTACGCCCAGATCGGGTTGACGTTGCCGGCCGAGCGGGACGGGTCGCTCAGGTACTGCTGCCCGAGGAGCACAAAGGGCCGGTCGGCCATCTTCCCTTGCGCGCGTTGGCGTTCGGTGTCCGCCATCTCGGCGAAGGTGCCGCCCAGGTGCACGGTGCCCGCCCGGGCGCAGTCGGGGTTGGCCCACGGGATGTCGCCCTCGATGGCGAAGTCGACCTTGAATGCCGACGAGCCCTCGCGGTAACGCCGATACGACCGCCGGATCCGGCTCGGCATGGCGTCGCCGTAGATGGCGAGCGCCGCGGCCGGGCTGAGGTCGAGCATGACGATGTCGGCGTCCGGGATGTCCTTGCGACTGCTGACGGTGACCCCGGTGGCCACCGAGCCGCCGTACTCCTGCAGGGCCGCGGACAGCGCTTGGCTGATCGACCCGGATCCCCCTTGCGCGACGGGCCAGCCGTAGCGGTGCCCGCTGGCCAGGATCATCAACCCCAGGGACGCGGTGAGCGGCCGGTCCAGCCGGGTGTAGACGTGCGCGGCCGCGCCGCCGAACAGCGCGCGCGCCTGCTCGGTGCGGAACCAGCGGGCCATGGTGGTGGCCGGCAGCAACGCCCGCGGGCCGAAACCGGCCAGGCGCAGCGGGTGCCGCGGGATGCCAAGCACCGGCCCCATGAGATCCTCGGCCAGTTCGTCGAATCCCACCGCCAGGTCGCCTATCGCCCGCCGCCACCGGGCGCCGTCGGCCCCCATCCGGGCCACGGTTTCATCGAGCGACTGGTAGAGCACGCCGGCGGTGCCGTCGTCGAGCGGGTGCGCGCAGTCGACCTCCGGCCACTTCCACCGCAGCCCGTAGCGCGGCAGGTCGATCTCCTTCCAGAACGGCGAACCGACGCCCAGCGGGTGAAACGCCGAGCAGTGGTCGTGGATGACGCCGGCCATCGTCAGTTCGCCGGAGCGAGCTCCCCCGCCGACGGTGTCGCACGCCTCGAGCACCTGCACGTCGACGCCGTGCCGAGCGAGGTGGATCGCCGCGGCCAGGCCGTTGGGGCCGGCGCCGACCACCACCGCCCTGGTCATCGGGCGGTGCCCGGCGGGTGGCCGCCATTTAGCACATGCACGGGCAACTCGTCGCCGGGCTCCGGCCACGGCTGGCGTGCGAGCATGTCCTCGACGTTGACATAGCCTTCCTCGATCAGTCCAGCCTTGGCGTCGAAGATGCGGTACCACTGCTTCTGGACGTGGATGGGCTGTCCCTCGAGGACGATCACCCGTACGTCACCGTCCTCGAAATGGCAACGGCGCTGCACGGCTTCGAGCAGCTGCTCGTTGTGCAGATGGCCCTCTCCGAAGTTCCAGCCGACGAGCGGCCCGGCGACGATTTCGCCCTCGCGGATCTTGTAATTGGCTTCGTCGGCCTCTCCCCCCAGGGCGCGAGGCACGAGGGCGTTGAGCGCGCGGCCGTGCAGGTGCATGGCCCGGAAGGCGGCGGTCTTGTCCGCCATGATCTCCGCGGTCTCGGGGTCGTAAAGCCGGGCCAGCTGGTTGACGACGAGGGCGGAGCTCTTGACGATCTCGGCGTCGATCTTTTCCTCCGCGCCGGCGCGGAAGCACCACACGCTGGACGCCCAGTTGCCGGCGTAGTACCTCATCGCGGGGAGGAACGAAATCTTCTCGGGGAACATGTTTCCCGCGATCACGAATGCCGCCGCGGCGGCGACGAGGGCCCACAGCAGCGGCGAACGCAGGTCGGTGGCCTGGATCGAGGCGTAGTGCCCGAACAGATAGAACAGCGAGAAGATGAAGAAGACGTTCCACTCCAACGGAACTCCCATCGGGAGGTTGGAAATGATGTTGAGGTGGAAGATCACCATGAATCCGATCAGGAACCACCGCCACGGGTGATCGCCGGCGAAGAAGACCAGCACCGTCGGAACCACGAATTCGGCTGTGGTGCCGCCGACGTGGGCCATCATCTTCGGCAACCAGGTGGGACGCAGATCGTTGATGTGGTCGCGGTACAGCATGTGCTTGATCGGTGTGAACACTTTGGGCCGCAGCAGCGCGTTATTGCTCGTCATCACCGACACCACATACGGGAAGTGGTGGTTGAGCTTGGATGTTGCAGCGCCCCACCACAACAACAGCATGATGAGCTTGTATGCGGCGATCTGATCGGTGAACGGGAAGAAGAACACGAACAGCTTGAGCCAGTAGTGCTCGCCGCGCGCGGCCAGGAAAATGGTCTTGTCGCGCAGGCCCAGTACCGCCAGCGCGACGATCGTCGGGATGACGCGGACGGGATCGATCAGGCCGACGTCGCCGGCCGCGGTGACCGGCCCGCCGTGGCCGGGCGACAGCAGCGCCCACACCCCGCCGGCCAAAACGATTGCGTACAGTGCGACGTCGACGACGGTGCGGCTGTCACCGGCGGTGAACGGCACCTTTCCCGGCCACGCCGGCAGCCGAATCGTGTTGGGCCGCAGCCAGTACAAGATTCCGCCGATGGGCGGCATGAACCGTCCGGTCAGCGGGCCCGACCCACAACCCAGGCCGGTCACCTCGAACAGCAGCGTGAAGACGATGACCTTCTGGTAGACGATCGGCTGCGTCCACCAGTCGCCGATGCGGCCGAGCCCGCCGAGGCCCGGGGTCAGCGAGATGATCGCGGCGGGAACGGCGATGTACAGGGCGATCTTGATCAGGTACAGCAGATAGACGGCATACGGTGTTCCGAAGCCCTGTTCCGCCCAGTGCCGCGTCACGACCTGCAGCCGGGTGGCCCGGGGCAGAGTCGGCCAGGTCTTGCGATCGACGTCGGGAAGGTCCGGGGTCATGAATCCCATGGGCGGCCTCGTTCGGTGTCGGAAGAAACCAGCTGGTCCGTCAAATGTATCGGCACCGCCAAGCGGGTGTGGCCGAATCGGCGCGCCCAACCCTGCGCCGGTCGCCCCAGCGACGAAAACCAATGCGCCGTAGGCGAATAGCTACCGGACCGCGGACCGGGGCCGCGGGGAAAGGGCGGGTGGCTCGGCGGGTACCCGGCGGGCGAATCGGCGGCGCAACTTCTCGAGCATGCCGTCGAGATTGTCCCGGTCCTGTTCCTCGATGCGCGCCATGCGGCGAAGGCTGCAGACGGCGTCGACGTCGCCGCTGGCCTGCGCGGCGACGATCGCCTTCTGGTAGTCGTCGAGCCGCTGTTCGATGAGCCTGCGGTTCTGCGAGAGCAGCCGCACGAAGTAGTCGGCCTGGCGGTGGTCCGCCGCGTCCGGGTTGGCCGGATCGACGTCACCGGCCGGGCGGCCCGTGGTCGGTGCGGACGGCGACGGGCCCTGACCGCGATGGGCCGGTTCGGTGCGAACGACCCCGACGTGGGGCCGCCGGGCGCGGGGGGCACTTCTGCGCGCGGCGCCCGAGCGGGCGTTGCGCTCGGGGGACAAACCGGCAACGTCCATCGGGGTCCCGTTTCTCGAGATTTCACTGAGTGCGTCGTAACAATAGCGGCAGGGCCGGGCCGGCACCATATCGCGGAAGAGGAAAGAGATAAACACCATGACCGCCGCCGCGCCCCGGTCGCTACCATCGAGGAATTCGACGCGGCTCCTCATACCTAGGGCGGCCTCGCGGGAGCGTCTAAGGGAGGAACGTGACCGATAACGATCACTCCGATGTCGGCGACATCGGCAAATTCGACCCCGTCTTGACCCAGCGCCTGATGAGCGTGATGCGCCCGGCCATGAAGACATACTTCCGGTCGGAGGTGCACGGCCTGGATTCGTTCCCGCCCGGCGGGGCGCTCGTCGTGGGCAACCACTCCGGCGGCATGTTCCCGATGGACGTCCCCATCTTCAGCGTCCACTTCTACGAGAAATTCGGCTACGACCGGCCGATCTACACGCTGAGCCACGACATCCTCATGGCCGGCCCCACCGGCGAGCTCTTCCGCCGTACCGGATACATCCGGGCCAACCGGGAGAACGCGGCCAAGGCCCTGCGGTCCGGCGGGGTGGTCATCGTCTTCCCCGGCGGTGACTACGACGCGTACCGGCCCACGCTCTCGGAGAACGTCATCGACTTCGATGGCCGCAAGGGATACGTCAGGACGGCGATCGAGTCCGGCGTCCCCATCGTGCCCGCGGTGTCCATCGGCGGACAGGAGACGCAGCTCTACCTGTCGCGCGGCACCTGGCTGGCCGAGCGCTTGGGGGTGAAGCGCTTGCTGCGCAGCGCGATCCTGCCGTTGTCGTTCGGCTTCCCCTTCGGCTTCAGTGCGGTGATCCCGCCCAATCTGCCGCTGCCCACCAAGATCGTCACGCAGGTGCTGAAGCCGATCGATATCACCGCGCAATTCGGTGACGACCCGGACGTCGACGAGGTCGACGAGCACGTGCGGTCGGTGATGCAGCAGGCCCTCAAGGACCTGGCCGCCAAGCGACGCTTCCCGATCCTGGGCTGAGCCGTGGCCTCTCCGATCAATCAAGCCCTCGGGCTCATCACCACCCTGCGGCGCGCCGGCATGATTGCGCCGATGCGGCCCGACCGCTACCTGAAGATCGCCGCCGCCATGCGCCGCGAGGGCATGGGGATGACCGTGGGCTTCGCCAGCGCGGCGCAACGCTGCCCGGACCGGCCGGGCCTGGTCGACGAGCTCGGCACGCTGACCTGGCGCCAGCTCGACGAGCGGATCAACGCGCTCGCCGCGGCGCTGCAGGCTTTGCCCTCGGGCCAGCCCAAGGTCGTCGGGATCATGTGCCGCAACCACCGCGGCTTCGTCGAGGCGGTGGTGGCGACCAACCGGATCGGCTCCGACGTCGTGCTGCTCAACACGTCATTCGCCGGGCCCGCGCTCGCCGAGGTGGTCAACCGCGAAGGCGTCGACGCCGTCATCTACGACGAGGAGTTCACCGACACGGTGGACCGTGCGCTGGCCGACAAACCGGACGCCACCCGCATCGTGGCCTGGACCGACGGGCAGCACGAGCTGACGGTCGAAAAGCTCATCACCGAGCACACCGGCCGGCAACCCGAGCGCACCGGACGCAAGGGCAGGATGATCCTGCTGACCTCCGGCACCACCGGAACTCCCAAGGGCGCCAATCAAACCGGCGGCAACGCCGGCATCGGCACGCTCAAGGCCATCCTGGACCGCACGCCGTGGCGGGCCGAGGAGACGGTGGTGGTCGTGGCGCCGATGTTCCACGCGTGGGGCTTTTCGCAGTTGATCTTCGCGGCGTCGATGGCGTGCACCGTGGTCACCCGGCGCAAGTTCGACCCGGAGGCGACGCTGGACCTCATCGACCGGCACCAGGCGACCGGCCTGGCAGTGGTGCCGGTGATGTTCGACCGCATCATGGAGTTGCCGCCCGAGGTGCGAAAGCGGTA
The DNA here is from genome assembly GCF_001666835.1 of Mycobacterium sp. E3251. GTDB lineage: Bacteria > Actinomycetota > Actinomycetes > Mycobacteriales > Mycobacteriaceae > Mycobacterium. Next base: position 28,728 of record NZ_LZJF01000004.1, read on the forward strand.
CAGCTGCAAGTCATTGCGATTCGCGGCGGCATCGGGCTCGCGGATGCGGCCCGACGTCGTGACCGCGTTCATGGACGAGTTCGGCGACGTGATCTACAACAACTACAACGCCACCGAGGCCGGCATGATCGCCACGGCCACTCCGCAGGACCTGCGCGCCGCACCCGACACCGCGGGCCGCCCGGCGGGCGGGACCGAAATCCGAATTCTGGACAGCGATTTCAACGAGCTGCCCACCGGCGATGTCGGCACCATCTACGTCCGCAACGACACCCAGTTCGAGGGGTACACCTCGGGCACGACCAAGGATTTTCACGCGGGGTTCATGTCGTCGGGCGACGTCGGCTACCTCGACGAGGCCGGCCGGTTGTTCGTGGTCGGCCGCGACGACGAGATGATCGTCTCCGGCGGCGAGAACGTCTATCCGATCGAGGTGGAGAAGACGCTGGCGGCGCACCCCGACGTGGCCGAGGCCGCGGTCATCGGCGTCGACGACGAGCAGTACGGCCAGCGCCTGGCGGCATTCGTGGTTTTGAACGCGGGCGCCGAGGCCACGCCCGAGACGCTCAAACAGCATGTCCGGGAAAACCTGGCCAACTACAAAGTGCCCCGCGAGATCGCCGTCCTCGACGAACTCCCGCGCGGCAGCACCGGCAAGATCCAACGCAACGAACTGCAAGCTCGGGTCAACGGCTGATGCGCCGCCGCCTCTCGGAACTGCGGCGCCCCCGGCCGCTGGCGCGCGCCGCACTTGAATTGGCTAACGCCGCCAACGGATTACGGCCGCTGGCACGCAAGGGCTACAGCACCGTGTTGGTCTTCTGGTTCGGCTGGCCGACGTCGGAGGTGCCAGGCGTCTACTTCACCGTCTCCTTGGTGGATGCGTTGCGGCGCGCGCGGCGCGGCCACTTCGAGGGACGGCGCGGCAAGGCGGCGCTGGCCCTGACGGCCGCGTCGTGGGCGATACTCGGGGTGATCCGCTACCGCGGCATCACCACCCCCGGCCCGGTGCTCGAGGCGGGCCTACGCGAGCAGCTCGGACACGATTACGAAGAGGCGCTGAGCAGTCTGCCGCACGCCAAGCCCACGCGCAGCGGGCGGCGCAGCCTGCCGCTGGGCAACACCGTGGCCCGCCGGCGCTACGTCGAGAAGACGAACGTGGTGTCCTACGGCCCGAACGGCCGCGCCAACCTCGCCGACATCTGGCGCCGCCGCGACCTGCCGCGGGACGCCAAGGCGCCCGTGCTGCTGCAAGTGCCCGGCGGGGCCTGGATGATCGGGATGCGCCGGCCGCAGGCCTACCCGCTGATGAGCCACCTGGCCGCCCGCGGCTGGGTGTGCGTGTCCATCGGTTATCGCGTCTCGCCCCGCCACACCTGGCCCGACCACATCGTCGACGTCAAACGGGCGCTGGCATGGGTCAAGGAGAACATCGCCGACTACGGTGGTGACCCCGACTTCGTCGCCGTCACCGGCGGCTCCGCGGGCGGACACCTGTGCGCGCTGGCGGCGCTGACCCCCAACGACCCGCAATTTCAGCCGGGCTTCGAAGACGCCGACACGTCGGTGGTGGCGGCGGTCCCGATCTACGGCCGCTACGACTGGTTCTCGACCGAGGGCGAGGGTCGGCCCGAATTCGTCTCGCTGCTCGAAAAGTTCGTAGTGAAGCGGCAATTCGACGCGCACCGCGACGTCTACGTCGACGCCTCGCCGATCCGGCGGCTGCGGGCCGACGCGCCCCCGTTCTTCGTCCTGCACGGCCGCGACGATTCCCTGATCCCCGTCGGCGAAGCTCAGGAATTCATCGAGGAGCTGCGCGCGGTGTCGAAGTCCCCGGTCGCCTACGCCGAATTGCCCAGCGCGCAACACGCTTTCGACATCTTCAGTTCGCCACGGGCGCATCGGTCCGCCGAGGCCGTCGCGCGGTTCCTGTCGTGGGTGTACGCGACGAACCCGCCCGATCGCGACTAAGGACCACGCCGACAACCACTCGGACCGCCTAGCGCGACACCTGATCGCGGAACGCCGTGCGATACGCCTGGGGTGACACCCCGACGAGGCGCTTGAACTGCTCGCGGAAGTTTGCGGCCGACTCGAAACCCACACGACGGCCGATGCTTTCGACGTTGTCGGACGTGCCTTCCAGGAGCTGCTGAGCATGGCGCACCCGCACACCGGTGAGCCATTGGATCGGTGTCTGGCCCGTCTCCGCCTGGAAGCGGCGATTGAGGGTACGAGTGCTGGTGGCCGCGTAGGCGGCGATCTCCTGCAGCGTCAGATTTTCGTGCGCATGTGCTTCGATCCAGGCGAGCACCCCGTCGAGGCGGGTGTTGGCCGGCCGCCGATTGCGCAGGATGAACTGCGCTTGGCCGCCGGCCCGGTGTAGCGGCGCGACGGCCAGGCGTGCGGACTCCGCGGCGACGGCCGACCCGTAGTCGCGGGCGACCAGGTGCAGACACAGGTCCAGACCCGCCGACGCCCCGGCCGACGTCAAGATCTGACCTTCGTCCACGTAAAGCACATCCGGGTCGAGATCGACGGCGGGATAGGTGTTCCGGAAGTCGGCGGCTCCCAGCCAGTGTGTCGTCGCCCGCTTGCCGTCGAGAACACCGGCGGCGGCAAGGACGAAGGCACCGGTGCAGATCGAAGCGATGCGAATCCCGCTGTCGTAAGCCGCCTTCAGCGCGACAATCAGTGCCCGCGGTGCCGGCGCCGACGGATCGTTGGAACCGGGCACCACGATGGTGTCGGCGTCGCAGAGCTCGTCGATCCCGTGGTCGGTCGCGATGCGAATCGGACCCGCACCGACCTCCGCCTCCGTCCCGCACACCCGCACCCGGTAGCCCGCGCGGCCGTCCGAGAGCGTGACCCGGCCGAAGACGTCGACCGGTGTCGCCAGGTCGGAGACCACGCAATCCGGCAGCGCAACCACGGCGACCCGATGCACGTTTGGCAATATACCAGCGAAATGCGTCCTTCTTGCCACTGGTTCTGCGGCACGCGTCCTGCCAGCATTGGCAATCGTGTTCGCACAAATCGTCCTGATCGACAAGTTCGATTTGCTCGACGTCATCGCCCCCTTCGAGGTACTCACGGCGGGCGCTCAGGCGGTGGGTGGGGACTTGATCGTCGAGCTCGTCTCCGCCGAGGGACGCCGCGAAGTACTCAGCGGCACCAAGGATGTCGCATTGCTGGCCAACGGCGGCCTGGACCCGACCAAGCCGGGATACGTAATCGTTCCCGGTGTGAGCGGGGCTATCGCGGGCGACCCGGACCACGGCGCCGAGACCATTCCCGTATTGCTGGCCCGCACACTCGACACTCCCCTCATTCCGTTGCTGCGCAGGTGCTTTGACGAATCCGAGGTCATCGTCGGATCGGTCTGTGGCGGATCGGCATTGCTTGCCATGGCGGGCCTGATCGAGAACCGCTACGCCACAAGCCATTACCTGGGCATCGACCTCCTCGACGCGGCGGGAGTGAACGCTGTCAGGGCCCGCGTCGTCGACGACGGCGACTTCGTCAGCGCGGGCGGAGTCACCTCCGGTCTCGACCTGGCGCTCTACCTATTGGAGCGTTCCTACGGGCCCCGCGTCGCGCACGCCGTTGAGGAGCTGTTCGAATACGAGCGCCGCGGCATCGTGTGGAAGCCGTCGGGGCGCGAACCGGTGGAGATCTGACATGCCCATCGTTGGAGAGTGGGACGTCCTTATCAAGACGCCGATCGGGTCGCTGGTCGTCATCTACGCCTTCAGCCCGGATGAGGACGGCCTTCGCGGCACCGCCACCCTGAACGGCGAAACCACGTCGCTACGGGATATTTCGGTCGACGGCGACAGGGTGACCTGGCGGCAGTCGGTCACCAAGCCGACGCGGTTGAACCTCGAGTTCGATGTGACCGTCACCGGTGACCAGCTGAACGGTCATTCACGGGCAGGGCGGCTGCCCCGCTCGAAGGTGACCGGCACGCGCCGCGGCTGACGCATCGGGCGCGGAGATGAACTTGCTCGATGATCCGAAAACCTCTGCCAACGAGCCTTATACGACGGTAGGCCGAGAGGAACGGTGAGCGCGTTCCTGCTGTCGGTTCACCTGGTGGCGGCGATCCCCCAGTGGCGATCGCGAGCGCGGCGCAGCCGGGCGATGCGGGTCGCCAATCGGGTGCCAACTCGTTGTAATCCCTTGTGTCACTTTGGCTTCAGTGGTCACATAGTGCCGGTTTTTGTCGGTGGGTGTCTCTAGGGTTTGGGGCATGGGTGTCAGTGGTCGTGAGGAGATCGTCGAGGTGTTCGACGCCTTCGACCACGACGTGGACCGGTTGTGCGAGTTGTCTTTTGACGTGCTCACCACCCCGGAGCGGCTGCGCGCCCTGGAGCGCCTGGAACGGGTATACCGCCGGCTGCGCGCTCCCCAGCATGCGTTGATCAACCAGCTCGACGCCCACGCCAGCCCCGCAGAGCTGGGCGGGTCGCTGCGGGTGGGGCTGGCCGACCGGTTGCGCATCACCAAGGCCGAGGCCGCCCGGCGCATCGCCGAAGCCGCCGACCTCGGACAGCGCCGGGGGTTGACCGGCGAGCCGCTGGCCCCGCAACTGAGCGCCACCGCGGCCGGCCAACGCGACGGGGTCATCGGTGACAGCCACGTCAAGGTGATCCGGAGCTTTTTCGCCCAGCTGCCCGCCGCGGTGGACGCATTGACCCGCCAGGCCGCCGAGGCCGACCTGGCCGGCAAAGCCGCCGGATATCGGGCCGACGAGTTGGCCAAATACGCCGGGCGGGTGATGGATTGGCTGCACCCCGACGGGGAATTCAGCGACGCCGAGCGGGCCCGCAAACGCGGCATCACCCTAGGCGCCCAGGAGATCGACGGCATGTCACGCCTGAGCGGCATGATCACCCCGGAGCTGCGGGCCGCGATCGAGGCCATGCTGGCCAAACTGGCCGCCCCCGGGGCGTGCAACCCCGAGGACGACACCCCGATCGTGGATGCGACACCTGATGAGGACGCGGTGCGCCGCGACACCCGCTCGACAGCGCAGCGCAACCACGACGCGTTCCTCGCCGGGCTGCGCGGCCTGTTGGCTTCGGGGAAACTGGGTTCCCACACCGGGTTGCCGGTCTCGATCGTGGTCACCACCACGTTGGAGGACCTGGAGGCCGCCGCCGGCAAGGCCCTGACCGCCGGCGGCACCCTGGTACCCATGAGCGATGTGATCCGCTGGGCCGGCCACGCCCACCACTACCTCGCCATCTTCGATGGCGCCAAATCACTGGCGCTGCATCACACCAAACGAATCGCCTCCCCCGCTCAGCGCATCATGCTCTATGGCAAGGATCGTGGCTGCAGCAAACCCGGCTGCGATGCCCCCGCCTACCACAGCCAGGTCCACCACATCACCGGCTGGACCACCACCCGCCGCACCGACATCGACGACCTCACCCTGGCCTGCGGCCCCGACAACCGCCTCGCCGAACAAGGCTGGACCACCCGCACCAACGCCCGCGGCGAAACCGAATGGCTCCCACCACCTCACCTCGACCGAGGACAACCCCGAACCAACACCTACCACCACCCCGAACGATTCCTCCGCGACCAAGACGACGCAGACGACGACCCCGTTTGACCCATCAACTAGGGCCATAAGTCACAAATCTAGGGGCTTTAGCCTGCGTGTATATCAGCCTGACCGCCGCAAAACTATAACGTGTTCTAGTAGCCGCGCGAGCGACTGGAGGCGTGAAGTGAGTATCGATACCGCCGGCGTCGGGGTGCGAGAGATCGACGTGGGAACGTTGCCGAGCCGGTTTGCCCGCGGCTGGCACTGCCTGGGCGTGGCCAAAGACTTCCTCGACGGAAAGCCTCACCCGGTCAACATCTTCGGCACGAAGCTCGTCATCTTCGCCGACTCGGACGACAATTTGCGAGTCCTCGACGCCTACTGCCGGCACATGGGCGGAGACTTGTCGCAGGGCGTGGTCAAGGGCGACACCGTCGCGTGCCCGTTTCACGACTGGCGGTGGGGCGGCGACGGCAGATGCAAGGAGGTGCCGTATGCCAAGCGCACACCGCGAATGGCCCGCACCCGCTCATGGCCTACCGAGGTGCACAACGGCCTGTTGTTCGTCTGGCACGACCACGAGGGCAATCCGCCGTCACCGCAGTTGCAGATCCCCGACATTCCGGAGGCCGCCAGTGACGCGTGGACCGACTGGCGCTGGCGCAGCGAGCTCATCGAGGGTTCAAATTGCCGCGAGATCGTGGACAACATCGTCGACATGGCACATTTCTTCTATATCCACTACGGCTTCCCGACGTATTTCAAAAACGTCTTCGAGGGGCATATCGCCTCGCAATATCTGCGCACTGTCGGCCGGCCCGATGTGCTGCTCGGCGGGTCGCACTACACCGGTGAACAGACACTGGATTCCGAGGCCTCCTACTTCGGCCCGTCGTTCATGATCAACTGGCTGCACAACAGTTACGGCGGCTACAAAGTGGAATCGATCCTCGTCAACTGTCATTACCCCGTCACGCAGAACTCCTTCATGCTGCAGTGGGGCATCAAGGTGCGGAAGCCGGAAGGCATGGACGACGCCGCCACCGAGAAGCTGTCCGAAGCGTTCACCGAGGGCGTCAGCATGGGCTTCCTGCAGGACGTCGAGATCTGGAAGCACAAGACGCGAATCGAGAACCCGTTGCTGGTGGAAGAGGATGGCCCGGTCTATCAGCTGCGGCGCTGGTATCAGCAGTTCTATGTCGATGCCGCAGAGGTCACGCCGGAGATGACCGACCGCTTTGAGTATGAGGTCGACACGACCACCGCGAACAAGCACTGGCATGCGGAGGTGGAAGAGAATCTTCGGCCCAAGGTCGCGCAGCCGCAATAGGATGCAGCCGCAATAGGAGTCAGCCGCAATAAGATTCAGTGCTCGACCGGACACTTACCGGTGTAGTCGACCTGCCAGTGCTTGATGCCGTTGAGCCAGCCGGACCGGATCCGCTCCGGTCTTGCGATGGGCGTGAGGTCGGGCATGTGGTCGGCGATGGCGTTGAACATCAGGTTGATCGTCAACTTGGCCAGGTTGGCGCCGATACAGTAATGCTCGCCGGTGCCGCCAAATCCGACGTGCGGGTTGGGATTCCGCAAGATGTCGAACGTGAACGGGTCGGTGAAGACGTCCTCGTCGAAGTTGGCGGAGCGGTAGAACATCAACACCCGCTGACCCTTCTTGATCGTCACGCCCGACAGCTCGGTGTCCCGGTTGGCGGTGCGCTGGAACGCGGTGACCGGGGTGGCCCACCGGACGATCTCGTCCGCCGCGGTCTCCGGGCGCTCCTCCTTGTACAGCTCCCACTGGTCGGGGAAGTCGGCGAACGCCATCATGCCCTGGGTGATCGAATTGCGGGTGGTCTCGTTGCCGGCGACCGCCAGCATCATCACGAAGAACCCGAACTCGTCGTCGGACAGCTTCTCGCCGTCGATATCCGCCTGCAGCAGCGTGGAAACGATGTCGTCGCCGGGATTTTCGGCCTTGAGCTCGGCCATTTTCATCGCGTAGGCCAGCACCTCCGCCGAGGACACCTTGGGATCGATATGTGCGTACTCGGGATCCTGGGCGCCGGTCATCTCGTTGGACCACCGGAAGAGCTTGCCGCGGTCCTCTTGCGGCACCCCGAGCAGCCCGGCGATAGCCTGCAGCGGCAATTCGCACGCCACCTGCTCGACGAAATCGCCGGAGCCCTCGGCGGCGGCGGCCTTGGCGATGGCCTGCGCCCGCTCGTTGAGCTGGTCGCGCAGCCGCCCGATCGCGCGTGGCGTGAACCCGCGGGAGATGATCCTGCGCAGCCGGGTGTGGTGCGGCGGGTCCATGTTGAGCAGAACGAACCGCTGCACGTCGATGTCTTCGCGGCTCATGTCGTCGGCGAAGCGCGGGATGGCGCCGTTGAGCCAGCTGGAGAAGACGTCGTTGCGCAGCGACACCTCCTTGACGTCTTTGTGCTTGGTCACCACCCAGAAGCCACCGTCGTTGAAACCACCCTTGCCGACGGGCTGGTCGCACCACCAAATCGGTGCGTTGCGGCGGAGTTCGGCGAGCTCCTCGACGGGTAGGCGCTCGGCGTAGATGTCCGGGTCGGTCGGGTCGAAGCCGGGGGGAAGGTGCGGGCAGGTCATCGATGGCTCCTCTGCGAGTCAGATCAGCATTGAGTCAGACCATGGTGTCGGCGGCCGGCAGCCCGAATTCGTGATTGCCGAAGATCAGGTAGGCCCGCTCGGGATCGTTGGCGGCGTGCACACGGCCGGCGTGCGCGTCGCGCCAGAACCGTTGCATCGGAGCGCTATTGGCCAACGCGGTGGCGCCCGATGCGTCGAACAGCCGGTCGATCGAAGCGACCGCGCGAGCGGTGGCGCGCACCTGGTCGCGACGGGCCCGGGTCCGCAGCTCGAACGGGACCTCCCGGCCCGCCACCAGGCACGAGTATTCGTCGCCGACGTTGCCCATCAGCTGTCGCCAGGCGGCGTCGATGTCGCTGGCCGCCTCGGCGATCCGCACCTTGGCGAAGGGGTCGTCTTTGGATTTCTCGCCCGCGAACGCGGCACGCACCCGCTTGCCTTGATGCTCGACATGCGATTCGTAGGCGCCATAGGCCATGCCGACGATCGGGGCGGTGATCGTGGTGGGATGCATTGTGCCCCATGGCATCTGGTAGACGGGAGCGGTGTTGACGGCCAGCCCGCCCGCGGTGTGATCGTTCATCGACTTGTAGGACAGGAACCGGTGCCGGGGCACGAAGGCGTCCTTGACCACCAGGGTGTTGCTGCCGGTGCCCTTCAGGCCGACCACATGCCAGACGTCGTCGATGCGGTAATCGCTGTTCGGGATCAAGAAGCTGCCGAAGTCGACCGGCTGGCCGTCCTTGAGCACCGGGCCGCCGACGAAGGTCCACGTGGCGTGGTCGCAACCCGACGACCAGTTCCACGAGCCGTTGACCACATAACCACCGTCGACCACCCGACCGGCGCCCATCGGAGCGTACGACGAGGAGATGCGCACGCCCGTGTCCTCGCCCCAGACGTCTTGCTGGGCCTGCTGGTCGAACTGCGCCGCGTGCCAGTTGTGCACGCCAAGGATCGATGCCACCCATCCGGTTGACCCGCACGCGCTGGCCAGGCGCCTGACGGCCTCGAAGAATACCGTCGGATCGCATTGCATCCCGCCCCACTGCGCTGGTTGCAGCAGCCGGAAGAAGCCGATGTCCTGGAGTTCGCTCACGGTGGCGTCCGGCAGTCGCCGCAGATCCTCGGTCTCCTCTGCCCGCTGCCGCAGCTTGGGCAAAAGGTCGTCGATGGCGGCCAACACCGACTGGGCATCAACTTCTCGAACGGACGTCACTGCTTACCTCCTGACGTGCGCACTGATCACCGAACTAGATGACGTTGCAATGGCAGCCAAATATTTCGTTGTTTCCGCAGTACAGCAGCAATAAAACCTGGTCTGTAACTTGTTCTAATTATGGCCCGACGCCGAGTCGGAAATAGGGCATAAAGTCCCATAGCTGTCCCGCGCCGGTCGCCCTCGCTACGGGAATCGTCGTCACACGCCGCGATCCGGTCACCCGGGATCAGGGGCGAAGACCCTGGAAGTGAAGTCGAGAACCTAAGGCGCCAACGACATTCGGAGACTGCTACGCCGCTAGCTCACTCCCGCGCGGCGGCCTTCTCCAGGTCGGTCAACGCCGGCTCGATGCGGTCGGCCATGTCGTCGATGTCGCTGGCCACCTCGGGCGTCGTCACGAAACCGAAGTCCAGGTAGTCGGTGTAGGAGAAGCAGGTGATGTTCAGGGCGACGTCCATGACGGGCGGCCCGAGCGGCACCAGCGAATCGAGCCTGGCGCCGGCCATGTACAACGGGAACGGCGGACCGGGCACGTTGGACACAACCAGGTTGATGGGGGCCAGGTTTCGCGACAGCCCGCTGGCGGTGTAGGCCCGCGCGGCCAGCCCCAGCAGTCCCGGCGGCGTCGTTTCGGTCAGCCCCATGATCTGGTGCGCCGACAACGCCTTGGCCATCAGCTTGGCGTTCTGGGTGCTTTCGTGGATTGCCCGCAGCCGCTCCCCCGGGTCTTCGACGTCGGTGGCCAACGAGACAGTCATCGAGCTCACCTGGTTGCCGACGTCCTCCTTATTGTCGTCGGTGCGAGTGGAGACCGGGATCTGCGCGATGAGCGGCTTGGCCGGCAGCTCGCCGCGCTTCTGCAAGTACTCGCGGGCCGCCCCGGCCACGAGCGCCAGCACCACGTCGTTGAGCTTGACGCCGTAGGCGTCCTTGACGGCCTTGGCCCGGGCCAGCTCGACGCGGCAGCCGGTGATCCGGCGGTGCGGCGACACGGGTGCGTTGAACCGGGTCTTGGGCGCTTCGAAGTACCGCGGGGGCCGGCCGCTCACGCCCAGCGCGGCGATCTGCTGGCGCACGGTCTGCTCCACGAGCCTAGCGATGCGGAAGGGCGTCTTGACGCCGACGTTGATGAGCGCGCCCACCGCCCGGCGTTCGATGCCCGGGATGCGCGAGCCCACCAGGGATCCGACCGTTTCCTGTTGCGGCGGGCGCGGTTCCGGCGTGACGTCCAAGAGGATCTCACCCAGGCCGGCCCCGGAGACGCCGTCGACGATGGCGTGGTGCATCTTGGTCAGCGACGCGACCCGGCCACCCTCGACGCCCTCGATCACCCACATCTCCCACAGCGGCCGGGCACGGTCCAGCTTGTAGGACATCAACCGGCCAACCAGCTCCTCGAGCTCACGCCGCCCGCCCGGCGCCGGCACGGCGATGCGCCGGATGTGGAAGTCGATGTCCAATTCCTCGTCTTCGACGAACCACGGCCGGTCCAGCCCGAGCGGCGCACCGGTGACCCGCCACCGCAGCTGCGGCAGCTCGGGCAGCCGCTCGATGATCAGTTCGCGGAGCCGCTGAAAGCTGTACTCGGGTGTTTCCTTCGGGTCACAGATCGCCAGTGCCCCCACATGCATGTGCCAGCCCGCAGTCTCGGCCGACCAAAACGCCGCATCAACGCTCGAAAGCCGCTTCATCCCCCGACCGTAGCCCCCGCCTACTCGTTGCGAACAGCGATTCGCGCGTCCAGTTACGCGTCTTCCAGCAAATCAGGTGTCACTGCCGACTCGGTGTCCGGAATGCCCTCGATCTTGGCCTTGCGGTCGGCCATCGACAGCAGCCGGCGAATGCGGCCCGCCACAGCGTCTTTCGTCATCGGCGGGTCGGCGAGCCGGCCGAGCTCCTCCAGCGAGGCCTGCCGGTGCTCGACGCGCAGCTTGCCGGCCGAGGCCAGGTGGTCGGGGACGGTGTCGCCGAGAATCTCCAATGCGCGTTCCACGCGGGCCGCTGCCGCGACCGCCGCCCGCGCCGAGCGGCGCAGGTTGGCGTCGTCGAAGTTGGCGAGCCGGTTGGCAGTCGCCCGCACCTCGCGGCGCATCCGGCGCTCCTCCCAGATCAGCCGGGTGTCCTGGGCGCCCATCCGGGTCAGCAACGCGCCGATCGCCTCGCCGTCGCGCACCACCACCCGATCGGCGCCACGCACCTCGCGTGCCTTGGCGCTGACCCCGAGCCGTCGCGCCGCGCCCACCAACGCCAGCGCGGCCTCCGGGCCGGGGCAGCTGACCTCCAGAGCCGACGACCGTCCCGGCTCGGTCAGCGACCCGTGCGCGAGGAAGGCTCCGCGCCAGGCGGCCTCGGCGTCGGCGACGCTGCCCCCCACGACTTGGGCGGGCAGACCGCGCACGGGCCGGCCGCGGTTGTCGAGCAGTCCGGTCTGGCGTGCCAGCGCCTCGCCGTCGTTGGCCACGCGCAACACGTAACGGGTGGTCTTGCGAATCCCGCTGGCCGACAACACATGCACGACCGCGTTATAGCCGTAGAGCTCGAAGATGTCCTTGCGCAGTCGGCGCGCGACGTTGCCCAGGTCCACCTCGGCCTCCACCACCACCCGACCGCCGACGATGTGCAATCCACCGGCGAACCTCAGCAGGGACGTGACCTCCGCGCGACGCGCACTGACCGACTTCACGACCAGGCGGCTGAGCTCGTCCTTGACTTCGGTCGTCATCGCCACGCGTCGTCACTCCTCGGTCCGCTGCCGCCCGGTCCATCTCCACCGGTCTGTGGACTTGCACCGTCGACCCGAATTTCCGCGGTGGCCGTGACCGGAGGCGCTCCCGGACCCTTGTGGGCCGCCCGGACCCCGTCCAGGGCCGCCGCGAGTTTGCCTGGATCATGTAAAGGTGTACCAGGTCGGGCCACATCGGCGAAGTGGACCTCGGCCGAAAGCAGCGTCGCGGTGCGGCGCAGGTGCTCGCGCTCCCGCTCACTGGGCACGCGCTCGGCGTCGATGATGATGTCGTGCACGGTGAACCCCGGTGCGTGCTGGGCCAACACGTGCAGATGACGCTCGACGGAGAAGCCAGCCGTCTCCCCCGGCTCGGCCATCAGATTGAGCACCAGCGCCCGCCGGGCGGTGGTGGCCCGCAGCGCCGCCGCCAGACCCGGCACCAGCACGTGCGGGATCACGCTGGTGAACCACGAGCCGGGACCGAGGACCACCAGGTCGGCGGCCATGATGGCGTCGACGGCCTGACGGGTCGCCGGCGGATCGGACGGCAGTAGGCGCACCCGTCGGACCTTGCCCGGTGTGGTGGCGATCGCCACCTGGCCGCGAATCAGCCGGAATATCCGCGGGTCGGTCTCCAGGCCCGACACGTCCGCCTCGATCTGCAGAGCGATCGGACACATCGGCAGCACCCGGCCCTTGACGCCCAGGATGCGGCCCAGCTCGTCGAGGGCGGCCACCGGATCGGCCAGCACTTCCGACAGCCCGGCGAGCAGCAGATTGCCGATCGGGTGCCCGGCCAACGCCCCATTGCCGCCGAAGCGGTGCTGCAGAATGGTCGCCCACAGCCGCCCGTGCGGGCTGTCGGATGCCAAGGCCGCCAACGCCATTCGCAGATCACCCGGTGGCACCACATCCAATTCGCTGCGCAGCCGCCCGGAGGAACCACCGTCGTCGGCGACGGTCACCACGGCGGTGACGTGCGGCGTCAGCCGGCGGGCCGCGGACAGCGTCGCGTACAGACCGTGTCCGCCGCCCAGCGCGACGATGCCCTTATTCGTCGGCGCGTTCATTCGCGCCCCAGATCCCGGTGCAACACCCGCACCGAAAGTTGTGCTTCGCCCTCATCGGCCTTGAGGATCTGCATCAGCGCCTCGGCGATCGCAACGCTGCGGTGCTTACCACCGGTGCAGCCGATTCCGACCGTCATGTACCGCTTGCCCTCCCGGCGGTAACCGTCGACGACCAGAGACAGCAACCGATGGTAGGCGTCGAGAAACTCCGCGGCGCCGGGCTGGCTCAACACGTATTCACTGACGGCCGGGTCCTGTCCGGTGAGCGGGCGCAGCTCGTCCACCCAGTGCGGGTTCGGCAGGAACCGCACGTCCATCACCATGTCGGCGTCCATCGGCAGGCCGTACTTGAAGCCGAACGATTCGACGGTGACGCTGATCGACGTGCTGGCTTCGCCGCCGAACGCGCGCTCGATGCTCTCCCGCAAGCCCCGCACCGACAGTGTCGACGTGTCGATGATCAGGTCGGCGGTGGCGCGCACCGGGGCCAGCATCCGGCGCTCGGCGGCGATGCCCTCGGCCAGGGTCTGGTCGCCCTGCAGCGGATGACTGCGGCGATTCTGTTCATAGCGGCGCACCAGCATGTCGTCGGATGCCTCCATGAACACCACCCGCGGGCTGATGTTTCGGGTGGCCAGCTCGTTGCGCACCTCATCGAGGTCACCGGTGAAGCCGCGCGACCGCACGTCCATCACCACCGCCAGCCGGGTGATCCGCGACCCGGCGTCCATGCCGAAATCCACCATCCGCGTGATCAGCTGGGGCGGCAGGTTGTCGGCCACATACCAGCCCAGGTCCTCGAGCACCTTGGCCGCAGTACCCCGCCCCGCGCCCGATAATCCGGTCACCAGAACGACATCGATGCCGGCCGGGGCACCCCGGGTGTGGCCCTCCGCCAATTCACCCGTCATTCGGCTTCTCCGGGTGGGTCAGGTCGCAACGCCTCCAGGACGGCGGTGGCGGTGGCCACACCGATACCGGGAACGGCCGTGATCTGGTCGACGGTGGCCTCCTTGAGGCGGGCTATGGATCCGAAATGGGTTACCAGCGCCTTGCGGCGATGCTCCCCCAATCCTGGCACCGAATCCAGCGCCGAGGCGGTCATTCGCTTGGATCGCTTGCTGCGATGGTAGGTGATGGCGAACCGATGCGCCTCGTCACGAATCCGTTGCAACAGATAAAGGCCTTCGCTGTTGCGCGGCATGATGACGGGATCCGGCTCGGACGGCACCCAAATCTCTTCCAGCCGCTTGGCCAGACCGATCACCGCGACGTCGGTGATGCCGAGGTCTTCGAGCACGGCGCTGGCCGCGTTGACCTGCGGTGCGCCTCCGTCGACGACGTAGAGGTTGGGCGGATAGGCGAATCGGCGCGACTTTCCTTCGGGTGAAAGCATATTCGGATCGTTTTGTTCACTCAGGTGGCGAGCGAACCGACGCCGCGTCACCTCGGCGATCGAGGCGACGTCGTCCGAGCGCCCCTGCCCGGCGGCTTCGCGGATCCCGAAGTGGCGGTAGTCGGACTTGCGCGGCAGGCCGTCCTCGAACACCACCAACGAGCCCACCACGTCGGTGCCCTGCACGTGGCTGATGTCGACGCATTCGATGCGCAGCGGCGCATCAGCCAACCCGAGAGCTTCCTGAATGTTCTGCAGCGCAGCCGATCTGGCGTTGAAGTCGCCGGCCCTTCTCAGCTTGTGTTGCTGCAGAGCCTCTTTGGCGTTGCGCTGTACGGTTTCGGCGAGTGCCCGCTTGTCGCCGCGGCGGGGCACCCGCAGCGCGACGCGCGAACCGCGCAGGCCGGACAGCCAGCTGGTCAGTTCGTCGGAGTTGGACGGCAGGCAGGGCACCAGCACCTCGCGCGGCACCGGGTTGGCGGCCTCGTCGGCCGCACCACCCAGTTCGGCCTGCTCGCCGTAGAACTGCGTCAGAAACTGCTCGACCAACTGCTCCTCGCCGGAATCACCCGCCTCCGCGGACTTTTCGACGATCCAGCCGCGCTGGCCGCGCACTCGGCCGCCGCGGACGTGGAACACCTGCACCGCCGCCTCCAGCTCGTCGTCGGCGAAGGCGACCACGTCGGCATCGGTGCCGTCGCCGAGCACCACGGCCTGCTTCTCCATGGCGCGTTTGAGCGCACCCAGGTCGTCCCTCAGGCGAGCGGCCCGCTCGAAGTCGAGTTCGTCGGACGCGGCGTGCATTCGCTGTTCCAACTCGCGCGCGAAGCGGTCCGTCTTGCCGGACAGGAAGTCGCAGAAATCGTCGACGATCTGGCGGTGCTGCTCGGCGCTGACCCGGCCGATGCAAGGCGCCGAGCACTTGTCGATGTATCCGAGCAGGCACGGACGGTCGATCTGCTTGTGCCGCTTGAACACACCGGCCGAACAGGTGCGGGCCGGAAACACGCGGGTGAGCAGGTCCAGCGTCTCCCGAATCGCCCAGGCATGGGAGTAGGGCCCGAAATAGCGCACGCCCTTGCGGCGCGGCCCGCGGTAGACCATCAGCCGCGGAAATTCCTCGTTGAGGGTGACGGCCAGCACCGGGTACGACTTGTCGTCGCGGTAGCGGACGTTGAACCGCGGGTCGAACTCCTTGATCCAGTTGTATTCGAGCTGCAGCGCCTCGACTTCGGTGTTGACCACCGTCCACTCGACCTTGGCGGCGGTGGTCACCATCTGCCGGGTGCGCGGGTGCAGGGCGGAGATGTCCTGGAAGTAGGACGTCAGCCTGCTCCGCAGGCTCTTCGCCTTGCCGACGTAGATGACCCGTCCGTGCGTATCCCGGAATCGGTAGACGCCCGGCTCGACCGGGATGGACCCGGGCGGAGGGCGATACGTGGCGGGATCTGGCACCCATCCAGGCTAGTAGCCGTCGGGCGGATGCCGGCCCCTCGGGATCACGGCTCGACGCGCCGAGAACGGCGCCCCTGGTTCGACCGCTGCCTGTAACGCATTCGAGCGCTTGTTCGATAAATAGGTCAGCCGCCGAGAGATCCGCCAACTCCCAGAAAAGGGCCGACGACCTCGGGTTACGACGACTAACCCACGGTGTGGGCGGTTTGGACGGCTCTCGTTCTGGTTACCAAGGTGGTAGCTGGACGTTACAGTGGGTGGCAATCAATGGAGGGAGTCCACAGATGTTCAAGCGCTCGTTGACCAGGATCGCGATGGGGGTTGGCGGCCTGGCATTGGCGTCGACCGCCGCAGCTGGGGTCGCATCCGCTGCCCCTGACTACGGCCCGATGATCAACACGACCTGCAGCTACGACCAGGCGATGCGGGCGGTGCACGCGGAAAACCCGATGGCCGCTCAGTACCTCGACCAGTCGCCGCCGAACCAGCAGTTCTTGCAGCAGTACCTGGCGTCGTCGCCGGATCAGCGCGTGAACCTGCTGCACGCCATCGAGCACAACCAGGGCGCGCAACAGGCTTTGCCGATCTTCCAGCAGATGATGACCGACTGTAAGAACTTCTGACCGATCCACCTGACGGGCTATCCGTGCTCGCACGGATAGCCCGTTCAGTGGCTATGCAGGTCGGGCCGATACCGCGCCAATAGCGATCGCACGGTGTCCATGGCGTCGATCGCGCGTTCCTTGTCGACGGCCTGGATGGCCATCACGGGAATGTACTCGTCGTCGGGCAGGTCGATGCGCGCCCAGCGGTTCCCCACCGGGAACGAGACACCGGCGACGTCCGGCCACTCGATCAATTTGTCGCCCAGCAGGTTACGCACCGATATGCCGGCGGCCCCGATGCGCAGCCGGGGCCGGGCGAACAGCAGCACCACGCCCGCGAGGACCAGACCGAGCAGCGCCATCGCCACCTGGTCGCTGGTCTGGAACACCACCCCGGTCGATCCGGCCTTGAGCAAGAATCCGATCGCGATGTGCACCGCGGCGATGATGATCGCCGCCCCGTAAACGAATTTAGGTGTGCGGTAGGGACGCAACTCGACGTCCCAGCCCCCCTGGTCGGTCACGACCGAGCGCGCAGGTCACGCAGCGTCAGCGCGGTCTGCAGCGCCGCACCGGTCGCCTGAGCACCCTTGTCCTCGGCTGATTCGGGAAGACCGGCGCGGTCGAGGGCCTGCTCCTCAGTGTCGGTGGTCAGCACCCCATTGGCCACCGGCGTCGAAGAGTCCAGCGACACGCGGGTCAAGCCCTGCGTCACGGCGTCGCACACATAGTCGAAATGCGGTGTCTGGCCACGGATTACCACACCCAGGGCGACCACCGCATCGTGATTGCGGGTCAGTTCCTGCGCCACCACCGGGATCTCGATCGCGCCGAGCACGCGGACCACCGTCGGGTCGTCGATGCCCCACGCGGCGGCCACCTTGCGAGCACCGGCCAGTAGCGCGTCGCAGATCTCGGTGTGCCAGGTGCTCGCAACGATGGCCAACCGCAGACCGGATGCATCCAGGGGCCGAACCTCCGGCACGCCCGCGGCAGGACTCACAGAGCGCCGCCGAATTCGCCTGGCAGATGGACCGATTCGTGAAAGTCGTCGAGGCCGGCCAGGTCATGGCCCATCTTGTCGCGCTTGGTCATCAGGTAGCGGATGTTCTCCGCGTTGGCGCGCACCGGCAGCGGCACCCGCTCGATGATGTGCAGGCCGTAGCCGTCCAGCCCGACCCGTTTGGCCGGGTTGTTGGTCAGTAGCCGCATCGAGCGGACGCCGAGGTCGACCAGGATCTGCGCCCCGATTCCGTAATCCCTTGCGTCCGCTGGCAATCCGAGTTTGAGGTTGGCGTCGACGGTGTCCTCGCCGGCGTCCTGCAGCTGATAGGCCTGCAGTTTGTGCATCAGGCCGATACCGCGGCCCTCGTGGCCACGCATGTACAGCACGATGCCGCGGCCCTCCCGCGCGACCATCGCCATCGCGGCGTCGAGCTGAGGCCCGCAATCGCACCGGCGGGAACCGAACACGTCACCGGTCAGGCACTCGGAGTGCACCCGGACCAGCACGTCGTCGCCGTCGGCGTTGGGCCCGGCGATCTCGCCACGCACCAGCGCGACGTGTTCGACGTCCTCATAGATGCTGGCGTAGCCGATGGCGCGAAACTCTCCGTGCCGGGTCGGTATGCGGGCCTCGGCGATTCGCTCGATGTGTTTCTCGTGCTTGCGCCGCCACTCGATCAGATCGGCGATGGTGATCATCGCGAGGTCGTGCTCGTCGGCGAAGACCCGCAGCTCGTCGGTCTGCGCCATCGCGCCTTCGTCCTTTTGGCTGACGATTTCGCAAATCGCGCCCGCGGGTTGCAATCCGGCCATCCGGGCCAGGTCGACGGCGGCCTCGGTGTGGCCGGGGCGGCGCAGCACGCCGCCGTCCTTGGCGCGCAACGGAACCACGTGACCGGGGCGCGTGAAATCGTTGGCGATGCTGGCGGGATCGGCCAGCAGGCGCATGGTGGTCGCGCGATCGGAGGCCGAAATACCGGTGCCCACACCGTTCTTCGCGTCGACGGTGACGGTGTAGGCCGTCCCGTGCTTGTCCTGGTTCACCGCGTACATGGGCAGCAGCCCCAGCCGGTCGCAGATGGCGCCGTCCAGCGGGACGCACAGGTACCCCGAGGTGTAGCGGACCATGAACGCCACCAGCTCCGGCGTCGCCTTTTCCGCGGCGAAGATCAGGTCGCCTTCGTTCTCGCGATCCTCGTCGTCGATGACGACCACGGCCTTTCCGGCCGCAATGTCGGCAACCGCCCTCTCGACGGAGTCCAACCTCGTCATCGTCGCTACCTTGCTGTCTCAGGGGTCCGCAGGAAGAGCCCAAGTGTTGCATTCAGTATGAACCACCGCGCGGGCCACGTTATTGCCGCGGAGTTCGCGACGGACCGGCACGGCGCCTGTGCACCTTCGGAACGATGGGGACGGGCGCGGCAAAACGACCCCTGATCCGGTCCCAGCAATCTACGCTGGGCGCATGAGAATCGCGGTAAGACTGGCGGTACCGGCCGTGACCTTGATGTTCGCGGCCGGACTAGCAGCGGGCGTCGCCTCCCCGCAACGGGCGACGGCCGACGCGTGCGCCGACGTCGGCGGTCGGCATGTGAGCGTCGGCGGGTGCACGGATCCGGGTCGCTGGGGTAACTGGGTCCTTCCGGCCGGCGCGATGACGGTCCCGCCACCCGACGCACCACCGCCGTGCTACACCCCATCCGGCGAGCCCTACTGGACGCCTCCGGGCGAGCCCTGCTGAGCGAACCGGCGCGGCGCGCA
>NZ_LZJF01000005.1 GCF_001666835.1 Mycobacterium sp. E3251
CCCTGCCAGTCGCCGTCGGTGACCAACACGGTGCACCCCTTGCTGCGGGCCCGCGCCACCACCGCCCGCGCCCGGGTCTGCGGCTACGAGCTCACTTCGGGAAGCCGCCCGGGATTCGGGCGGATCAGCCGGGTGCGGCTGCAGGTCAGCGGGGTGTGTGCGGGACGACGGGTGACCGCCCGAGCGCGAGCCGGGTGAATTCCGGTGGCTTCCCGGGTGCTGGCCATCTGGTGCATGGATTGGCCCGCGGTCGCGGCGGCCGCGGCCGCTGGTCTGCCCGCGACCGCCCCGGCGGCGGTCACGTTGGCCAATCGGGTGATCGCCTGCTCGGCGGCTGCCCGCGCGGCGGGGGTGCGGCGGGGGCTGCGGCGCCGGGAGGCGGCGGCCCGCTGCCCGCAGTTGCATGTCACCACGGCCGACGCGGACCGCGACGCCCGCTTCTTCGAGTCGGTCATCGCGGCGGTGGACGACCTGGTGCCGCGCGCCGAGGTGCTGCGGCCCGGGCTCTTGGTGTTGCCGGTGCGCGGGGCGGCCCGCTATTTCGGCTCCGAGGCCGACGCCGCCGAACGGCTGATCGACGCGGTGGCCGTGACCGGTGCCGAGTGCCAGGTCGGGATCGCCGACCAGTTGTCCACCGCTGTCTTCGCCGCGCGGGCGGGCCGGGTCGTCCCGCCGGGTGGCGACGCGAAGTTTCTGTCGGTGCTGTCGATCCGCCAGCTCGCCACCGAGCCCAGCCTGTGCGGCCCGGGGCGGGAAGAGTTGACGGACCTGTTGTGGCGGATGGGAATTCGCACCGTCGGGCAGTTCGCCGCGCTGTCGGCCACCGACGTGGCGTCCCGGTTCGGCGCCGACGGGGTGACCGCGCACCGGTTGGCCCGCGGCGAACCCGAGCGGGGGCCGTCCGGTCGGGAGCCGCCGGAGGAGCTGGAGGCCGTGCTGGACTGCGACCCGCCGATCGACCGGGTGGATGCCGCGGCCTTCGCTGGGCGCTCGCTGGCCGCCGCTCTGCACCGGACGCTGATGGCCGCCGGGGTGGGCTGCACCCGGCTGGCCATTCACGCCGTCACCGCCAACGGCGAAGAACTGCACCGGGTGTGGCGGTGCGCCGAGCCGTTGACCGAGGACGCCACCGCCGACCGCGTGCGCTGGCAACTGGACGGCTGGTTGAGCAGCCGGACCGCGCGCAACCCTCGCCCGACGGCCGCGGTGACACTGTTGCGGCTGCAGGCCGTCGAGGTGGTGTCGGCGGGGGCGCTGCAGTTGCCGCTGTGGGGCGGCCTGGGCGAGGAGGACCGGCTGCGGGCCCGCCGGGCACTGGTGCGGGTGCAGGGCCTGCTCGGTCCGGAGGCGGTGCGGGTGCCGGTGCTGTCCGGCGGGCGCGGGCCGGCCGAACGCATCACATTGACCCCGCTGGGTGACGAACCGGTTCCGCGGGCCGACCCGGGGTTGCCGTGGCCCGGTCGGCTGCCCGAGCCGGCACCGGCGGTGCTGCTCGATGACCCGGTGGAAATGCTTGACGCCCAAGGGAACCCGGTTCGGGTGACGAGCCGGGGGCTGTTCTCCGCCGACCCGGCGGGGCTGAGGATGCACGGCCGGGACGAGCGGCTGGACTGGTGGGCGGGACCGTGGCCGGTCGACGAGCGGTGGTGGGATCCCGACGTGGGAAAGGGTCGCACCGCCCGCGCGCAGGTCCTGCTGGAGGGCGAGCGGGCGTTTCTGCTGTGCTACCGCCAGCGGCGCTGGTACCTCGAGGGCGGCTACGAGTAGCGGTGCTTTATCCGGTGCGCCGCAACGCGTCCGGCGTCAGGTCCTTGAGCGACGGATACCCGTCGACGGCCATGATCAGGTCCGCCTCGGCCAACAAGGAGCGCAGCACGTGCACGACGCCGTCGACGCCGCCGAGCGCCAGGCCGTAGGCGTAGGGGCGGCCGATGCCCACCGCGGTCGCCCCCATCGCCAGGGCCTTGATGATGTCGGCGCCGCTGCGGATGCCCGAGTCGAACAGCACCGGAAGACCGTCGGCGGCCTCGAGCACCCCGGGAAGGCAATCCAGCGTCGGCAGTCCACCGTTGGCCTGCCGCCCGCCGTGGTTGGAACAGTAAATGCCTTCGACACCAATGTCTTTGGCGCGGCGCACATCGTCTGGGTGGCAGAGGCCCTTGACCATCAGCGGCAGGCTGGTCTCCGACCGCAGCCACTCCAGGTCGTCCCATCGGAACGGCCCCCCGAAGATCGGCAGCTTGCGCACCGCCGCCTCGGTGGCGTCCTCGCCCCGGCTCAGGCCGGCGCGAAAAACCGGATCGCTGGTGTAGTTGGCCAGGCAGCCGCTGGGCACCTGCGGGTAGTTCCCGCCGCTCAGATCACGCGGGCGCCAGCCGGTGACCCAGGTGTCGAGGGTGACGGCGATGCCCTTGAAGCCGGCCGCCTCGGCGCGGTGCACCAGGCTGGCGGCCATCTTTCGATTCGGCGGCGTATACAGCTGGAAAAACGCCGGGGTATCGCCCAGCTCGGCGGCGATGTCTTCCATCGGGTCGGACGTGAGCGTTCCCACGAAGAACGGGACCCCCGCGCGGACCGAGGCCCGTGCGCAGGCCATGTCCCCGTGCCCGTCCGGGTCACACACCCCGATGACGCCGATGGGTGCCATGAAGATCGGGGACGGAAACCTGATCCCGAACAATTCGATGGACATGTCGCGCTGCTCGGGGGCAATCCCCATCCGCGGATACAAGCCCCACCGCTTGAAGGCCTCGCAGTTGGCGCGCTGCGTGTGCTCGTCGCCGGCGCCGCCGGCGACATACCCGAGGACTTTCGGCGGCATCGCCGCCGACGCCTTCTCCTCCAGCTCATCGAATCTGATCGGGTACTGGGGCTGATTTCCGTGCAGCGATTGGTCGTACAGCTCGGTTTGGTAGTCGGCGAAAGCCATGACCGTGGCAGTACCCCACGCTCAGGGGGTCAAACGACGACCCGCGGCCTACGTCCGTCCGGCGCGGACCGCCTGCGCCCGCGCCATCAGCCCGCCGCCTCCTGGCAGCGCACCCACGACCGTGCGGGCCAACCGATCGCGCCCGCGGACGCCGTCCGTCCTGGCCTTGCCGGCCCGCAAGTGGCGCCAGCCCAGGCCCGCCCACGACGCCGCGACGGCGGCGTCGGTCAACCCGCCGCGCGCCCGGCGCCGATCGACCAGCGCCAGGCCGAGCGCGGTGATCGAGTGCACCGTGTCGACCCAGACTCCGGCGGCCAGCACCTCCGGGCCGGGGTCGATGCCCGACAGCAGCGACTGGGCGACGTGACGCGCGCCCAGGATCCGGGTGACGATGAGCGCCTTGCGGTCGACCTGCACCCCGTGGATGTGGTCCAGCACCTGCGACGGGGCGGTCAGCAGCACGGCGCCCCATCCCGCGCGCAGGACTTCGATGACACGAATCTTCATGGCCTATAGGCTTACCCGCGCGCAAACGACCCAACCCGTTCGATGAACCGGTCGAAGAAGGCCGCCGCGTCCACGTCGACCCCGATCAGCGCGTTGGGTTCCCGGCGCCCCGACCAGTCGGTCACCGTCATGGCGCGGGTCAGAGTCCCCGTCAGCTCGATGTCGACCGTCGCGGGCCGCGTGGTGACCAGCTCGGGGTCCAGCGCCACGGCGGCGGCCAGCGGATCGTGCAGATGTGCCTGGTATCCGTGGCCGATGTCGTGGTAGGCCTCCAGGTAAAACCGCATCGCGTCCTCGATCACCCGGATCAGGGGGTTGGACGCCGTCGACCGGGTACCGGGTTCGTCGTCCGCGCTCATCGGCGTCGCCGTCGATCCCGCAGCGTCCGCCAACCTGGCGAGGTGATCTGGCGTCATCGCCACCTTGCGGGTCAGGTCCAGGCCGCAAAGGATCGGAAGGCGATCTTGGCCAACGGTTTCGGGGTCCCATGCCGCAAGCACCTCGGCCGCGGCCTCGGGGTCCACGCTGATGTTCCATTCGGCCACCGCGGTGGTGTTGCCCCGGTGATCGTAGGAACCGCCCATGATGACCAGGCGGCGCAGCAGCGTCGGCAGCGCCGGTTCGGCCCGCAGCGCCAGCGCCAGATTGGTCAGCGGGCCGGTCGCCACGCCGATGAGTTGACCGGGAAAGGCGCGCGCGGCGCGCACCCATGCGGTCGCCGAGTCGTGGTCGGTGAGGCGGCGATCGGTGGGCGGCAGGTCGGCATAGCCTAATCCCCTGGGGCCGTGGACTTTTGACGGCAGGCGCATCGGCCCGGTCAGGGTCTCGCCGGAGCCCTTGGAGACCGGCACGCCGGTAACACCGCACAGCTCGAGCAGGCCCAGGTTGTTCTCGCAAACCTGCTGCACCGCAACGTTTCCCCCGGTGGAGGCGATTGCGACCACCTCGGCGTCCGGGCTGGCGAACAGGTACATCAACGCCAGCGCGTCGTCGACGCCGGTGTCGACGTCGACAAATACGGGCGACTTCATTGTGTCCAAGATACTCAGGCCAGCGACTAGGCTGGCACGATGCCAACGACGTCGGAGCCCCCCGAGGGTGCTGAGTTAACGCCGCACTTCGACGATGTGCAGGCCCACTACGACTTGTCGGACGAGTTCTTCCGGCTGTTTCTCGACCCCACCCAGACCTACAGCTGCGCCTACTTCGAACGCGACGACATGACGCTGGAAGAAGCGCAGATCGCCAAGATCGACCTCGCCCTCGGCAAGCTCGGGCTGCAACCGGGCATGACGTTGCTCGACGTCGGTTGCGGTTGGGGCGCGACCATGATGCGCGCGATGGAAAAGTACGACGTCAACGTCGTCGGCCTCACCCTGAGCCGCAACCAGGCCGATCACGTCGAGGGGCTGATCGCGAAGTCGCAGAGCACCCGGTCGGCGCGGATCCTGCTGGAGGGCTGGGAGAAGTTCGACGAGCCGGTCGACCGGGTCGTCAGCATCGGCGCGTTCGAGCACTTCGGGCACGAGCGCTACGACGCGTTCTTCGCCCTGATGCATGACCTGTTGCCCGGCGACGGGGTCATGCTGCTGCACACCATCACCGGGCTGCACCCGCTGGAGATGGCCGAGCGTGGCATGCCGCTTTCGTTCACCTTCGCCCGGTTCATCAAATTCATTGTCACCGAGATCTTTCCGGGTGGGCGGCTGCCGTCGATACCGATGGTGGAAGAGCACGCCACCGCCAACGGGTTCACCGTGACCCGCGTGCAGTCGCTGCAACCGCACTACGCGAAGACCCTCGACATCTGGGCCGCCGCGCTGCAGGCCCACAAGGACGAGGCCATCGCGGTGCAGTCCGAGGAAGTCTACGAGCGGTACATGAAATACCTGACCGGTTGCGCAGACGCGTTCCGGGTCGGATACATCGACGTCAACCAGTTCACGCTGCAGAAGTGACTGCCAGAGCACCCGACCCTTACGGCCACGCCGAGGCGAACGTGACCACCAGGACGTCGCGCTGCGCCGGGCCGGAGCCGTCGATCGGCCGGATCGGGGAGACGCCGTGCAGGGTGCGGCGGTCGTCGCCCAGCATCAGGGTGCCGGGCTCGGCCAGCGTCGTCGCCAGCAGCTGCCTGCCGTCCAGGTCGCACACCGTGCTCTCGCCCCCGATGGCGTTGCGCCGCCCGACCAGCAGCGAGCTGACCAGCGTGACGCCGTCGCGGTGCATACCCTCCGGCGTCGGATGCGCGCCCTCATCCGTCGACGACCGGGTGCGGAACGGATGCACCTTGACGTTCCAGTCATCCACGTCGTCCAGGGCCGCAGCCACCCGGGCCAGCAGGCCGATCACCTTGTGCAGCAAGGGGTCCCGGGCGAACGCGTCGGTCAGCGGCTCAAACTCGCGGTCCTTGCCGACGTAGAGGGGATTGGATTCCTCCGGCTGCACGAACGTGCTCCTGGGCATCGGGCGCAGCACGCCATCGCGAAACGAGTACTGGCCGTAGCGGCGCATCCGCTGCACGCCCAACTCCGCCGCGTACGGGTCGGGGGCCAGATGTTGCCAATGCCGGGCGAACCGGGTCCACTCTTCGCGGGCCGCGCCCAGGCTTCGAGTCACGTCGAACGAGGACAACACCGCAGCACCCGTCGTGGCGACCTGCCGGGCCGCGGCGGCCACCGGGTCGGCGTCGGCCCGCTTCTCGGACAGAGTCCGCGTCATCGCGCCGGAATACCGCAATCGGATGCGCCTGAAACGCGCCGACCTACCAGTGAACCCCGGGGACCAGTCGCACCAAGCGCTTGACCGGTCGCGGTGTCCGGATGCCGCGCGTGACGCCTCGCGCCGGGCGCCTCGGTCGGCGTGGGGGAGCCGCGGGCGGTTCGGTGGTCAGGCCGCGGGCTGCGGCCGAGTCGGGGTAACCGAGGTAGAGCTGGTGCAGGATGCGCCGCGACGTCCGCGGCGCGAAGTAATTGCCGACTTCGGCGAGCGTGCCCAGCGGGGTGTCGATGCGCGCCGGCTTTTCCACCAGCCCGCGCACCACCATGGCGGCCGCGCGCTCCGGGCTGATCGCGGGCACCGGGTTGAGCCGTGGCGACGGCGCGATCATCGGCGTACGAACCAGTGGCATATGGATATTGGTGAAGGTGATGTGGTCGGACAGCGTCTCCGAGCCGACCACGTCGGCGAAGGCATCGAGCGCGGCCTTGGTGGGCAGGTACGAGCTGTACTTGGGGTTGCGCGCCTGCACGCCCGCGCTGGAGACGTTGACCACGTGGCCGAAGCGGCGCTCGCGCCAGTGCGGCAGCAGGGCCAGCACCATCCGCACCGCGCCGAAGTAGTTCACCGCCATCACCCGCTCGTAGTCGTGGAGCCGGTCGGTGGAGTTGACCACCGAGCGGCGGATCGACCGCCCGGCGTTGTTGACCAGGTAGTCGACGTGGTCGAAGCGCCCCAGGATGTCCTTGACGGTGTGCTCGACCGAGGTGGAATCGGTGACGTCACAAGTGAAAGCGTGGGCGTCACCGCCGCCCGCACGGATCTCGGCAACGAGCTCGTCCAGCGCTTCGGCGTTGCGGGCCAGGGCGAACACCGTCGCGCCCTTTTCGGCGACCGCGATGGCCGCCGCCCGGCCGATGCCGCTGGAGGCGCCGGTGATGATGACGTGCCGGCCGCGCAGCGGTCCCTTCGGATCGTCGCGGCGCGCCCGGTCCGGGTCGAGGTGCTCGGCCCAGTACCGCCACAGCCTGGGCGCGTAACTGGAGAACTCGGGCACGTCGATGCCGCTGCCGCGCAATGCTTTCCGGGTCTGGTCGCTGACGAACGTGGGCTTCAGGTCGACGAGGTCGAAGACCTCGGCCGGGATCCCCAGCTGGGTGGCCGCCATATTGCGTAGCACCCGGGCCCGCCCGCGCACCTTGAGCACCGGGGCGGCCACCGAGCCGGGCAGCGATCCGCGTGCCGGCGGGAGCCCGGCCTCCTTGGCGACGCCCCGGTAGATGCCGCGCAGCCCAACGGTTTTCGGGGCGGTCAGGTGGAATGTGCGGCCGTCGCAACCCTCGGCGTGCATCAGCGCGACGAGCGCGTCGGCGACGTAGTCGACCGGCACGATGTTGGTGCGGCCGGTGTCGGGCAGCAGGATGGGCGTCAACGACGGCAACAGCGCCAGCTTGGCCAGGACGCCGAAGAAGTAGTACGGCCCGTCGATCTTGTCCATCTCGCCGGTCCGCGAGTCGCCCACCACCACCGCGGGGCGGTAGATCCGGTAGCGCAGCCCTGGCGCCGAGCGCACCAGCCGCTCGGCTTCGAACTTGGTCTGGTGGTAGGGGGTCGGGAGTTGCTGGCCGACGTCGAAATCGTCCTCGGTGTATTCGCCGGCAAAGTCGCCCGCCACGGCGATCGAGGACACGTGGTGCAGCGTTGCGCCCAGCCGCTGCGCCAGCTGGATGACGGCGCGGGTGCCTTCGACGTTGGTGGCCCGCTGCTCGGCCTCGCCCGCGGTGATGTCGTAGATGGCCGCGCAGTGCACCAGGCGATCGACGCGGCCCAGCTCGGCGAGGATCGCCTCGGTCAGCTCCAGCTCCGGCAGCCCCGCCACCAGTGGTTTCGCCCGCTCGCCCCACTCGGCTGCGAGCCGCTCGAAGCGGCCCAGCGACTGCCGCCGGACCACCACCCACACCTGCGCATCGGGCCGGGTCTGCAGCAGACGGTCGACGACGCGGCGACCAATAAACCCGGTACCGCCGGTAACGACATAACGCATGGAGTCATCGTGGCGGCTGGCGACCGCCCCCGTCAACCCAGTGGCGATCGCAAGCGCGGCGTTAGCCGGGCGCGGCGGGTCGCCACGATCAATGCGGTGTCAGCTGTGGAAGTCCCGGATGCCGTCCCAGTCGACCAGGGTCCAGCCGGTCATCGGGTTCCCGGTGATCACCACGCGTCCGACGTTGGGCAGCGGGTGGCTGGTCAGCAGGGTGTCCTTGGCGTTCTTGGTGTTCATCAGCGTCCAGTACTCGATGGCGAATTTGTGCGAGAACACCACCGGATTGTGCTGGCCGCTGTTGTAGACCTTCTGGATGGCCGCGGTGAACTGCTCGTTGAACTGCTTGCCGCTGACGGACCCCGGGATGCTGTCTTGCATGTCGCCCCTAAGCCAGTCGGCCGGTGCCAACAGGTACGTCGCGTTCTCTTGGGCGATCGGCTTGCCATCGAACCAGCCGGCGTTGATCTCCTGGATGCCCTGCAGCACCTCGACTTGCTTGCCCAACTCGGAGGCCAGCGGCGCGGCGGTCTGCTGGGTTCTGACCATGGTGGAGGCGTAGATGCCGTCGTAGTCCTTGCGGCCCGCTTGGTGCGCGATCTGTTGGGCCTGCCCCTGACCCTCGGGCGTCAGGCCGGGGCCGGGCACCGAGGTGTCGATGATCCCGCTGGCGTTGGATTCCGACTGGGCGTGCCGGATGAACGTCACCGTGATGCTGCGCGCCTGGGGCGATCCGCCGCAGGCACCGACAATGAGGACCGCGGTGAGCGCCGCGACCGCCTTCGAGACGTTCCGGACCAAGCTGCGCTTCGGCATGTCGATAGCCTGCCCTGCCGACCGCATCGGTGGGAAGGGTTTGCGATGGTTAGGTGGAGAAATTACTGGCGAAGGAGACTCAGATGGCGATTGACCCGAGTGCCGTCGGCGCGGTGACCGAACCGATGCTGTTCGAATGGACCGACCGGGACACCCTGCTCTACGCGCTCGGTGTCGGCGCCGGTCTCGACGACCTGTCGTTCACCACCGAGAACAGCCACGGCATCGACCAGCAGGTGCTGCCCACGTACGCGGTGATCTGCTGCCCGGCGTTCGGGGCGGCCGGCAAGGTCGGAACGTTCAACTGGGCCATGCTGTTACACGGCTCGCAGGAAATCCGGCTGCACGCGCCGTTGCCGCCCGCGGGGAAGCTGTCGGTGGTCACCGAGGTCGCCGACATCCAGGACAAGGGCGAGGGCAAGAACGCGATCCTGGTGTTGCGCGGCCGGGGCACGGACCCCGACTCGGAGAAGCTGATCGCCGAGACGCTCACCACCCTGGTGATCCGGGGCGAGGGCGGGTTCGGTGGCATGCCGGGGCAGCGGCCGGTGGCCCCGGAGATCCCGGACCGCGAGCCCGACGCCCGGGTCGCGCTGCCCACCCGGGAGGACCAGGCGCTGATCTACCGGCTCTCCGGTGACCGCAACCCGCTGCACAGCGACCCGTGGTTCGCCCGCGAGATGGCCGGCTTCCCCAAGCCGATCCTGCACGGGCTGTGCAGTTACGGGGTGACGGGTCGCGCGCTGCTCGCGGAGCTGGGCGGCGGGGTCGCGGCCAACATCACCTCGATCGCGGCGCGATTCACCTCGCCGGTGTTTCCGGGCGAGACGCTGACCACGCTGATCTGGCGCACCGAGCCGGGCAAGGCGGTGTTCCGCACCGAGGCGTCTTCTGCCGCCAAGGGCGGCGAGGATGAGGCGACGCGGGTGGTGCTCGACGACGGCGCGGTGGAGTACGTGCAGGCCTAGCCGGACAGCTCGCGCGCCAGGCGGGCGGTGAACTCGCTGGCGCGAGCGGGGCTGTCCAGCGCGAACTCCGCCGCGGTGGCGCGGTCGCCGTCGTCGTAGTGCCGCACCAGGATGGGCACCCCACCGTCGTGGATCGCGTCGAACGCGTCCTCGTCGGTGATGTCGTCGCCGAGATAGATCGGCGTCAGCGGGCCCGCGTCCGCGCCGGTCAGGTGGTCGAGCACCCAGCGCAGCGTTTTCCCCTTGTCCCAGTCCAGGTCCGGCCGCAGCTCGATGACCTCGCGGCCGGTGGTCACCCGCAGCTCGTCGCGGCGGCCCGCCGCGCGCACCGCGGCAGCCACCTCGCCGACGCGGTCGCGCCCGGCGTTGCGGTAGTGCACCGCGACCCCAAAGCGCTTGTGCTCCACCATCACTCCGGGGATGGAGCCCAGTCGCTCCCGCAGCTCGCCGGCCGCATGCTCCAGCACCGGTATGGCCGCCGCGGCGGCGTCGTTCTGGTGGTGCGTGCCGTCGGGTGCGGTCAGCTCGAAACCGTGGCTGCCGGCATACCAAATACCCTGCACGCCAACTCGTTTCGTCACATCTGCCAGATCGCGGCCGGACAGCACCGCGACCGGGCACCGTTCGGCCAGCCGGCGCAGCGCCTCGGTGGCGCCGGGGACCGGGATGGCGGCATCCGGATCGTTGACGATCTCGGACAGCGTGCCATCGAAGTCGAAGAACACCGCCGGTCGCCGTGCGGCCAGGTCGTCGACGGCCGTCAGGGCGTCGGGCAGCTGCGACATCCGGCGGTCACCGGTGCGCACGGTCACCTCGCGAAGGTCGGCGACGACCGCGTCGGCGCCGGCGTCCCGCAGCGCGCCGCCACGCCCTCGGTCGACACCGATGACCAACGCGAATCCGCCGGCGCGCGCCGCCTCGACGCCCGCTTCGGCGGCGGTGACGACCACGCACCGGCCGGGCAGCACCCGCAGCCGGCGGGCCGCTTCCACCGGGTCCTCGGTGAAGACCGCGGTGCCGACCCCGATCCCGCGCAGCTGTCCGTCCAGGGTGGGGTCGAGCGCGCCGAACAGCACCGCGTCATGGCGGCGCGGGTCGATGACGACCGACCCGGACTCTGGCATGACCCAACCTTCTCACGGTGGTCAGCGGGGGAGTACGGGGCGGTAACCACGCCGTTCTGTATCGAACAAACTTTCGATAGACTTGCGGTTGTGGGCTGGTTCAACGGTCCGCCGAGCTGGGCGGAAATGGAGCGGGTGCTCGACGGCAAGCCGCGCCATGCCGGCGTTCCGGTGGTACCCGGGGAGGACGCCCCCCTGTCGCCCAAGCGCGGAACGTACCGGCCGCCGGACGACGCCCGGGCGGCCCGCTCGTCCATCCCCTATGCCGAGCTGCACGCGCATTCGGCGTTCAGCTTCCTCGACGGGGCCAGCACGCCGGAGGAGCTGGTCGAGGAGGCCGCCCGGCTGGGGTTGCGCGCCCTGGCGCTGACCGACCACGACGGCCTGTACGGGGCGGTGCGGTTCGCCGAAGCGGCCGCCGAACTCGAGCTGCGCACCGTGTTCGGCGCCGAGCTGTCCTTGGGGCCTGGGGCCCGCACCGAGACGCCGGACCCGCCCGGCCCGCACCTGCTGGTGCTGGCCCGCGGCCCGGAAGGCTACCGGCGGCTGTCGCGTCAACTGGCCGCGGCGCACCTGGCCGGCGGGGAGAAGGGCAAGCCGCGCTACGACCTCGACGCGCTGACCGAGGCCGCCGGCGGGCACTGGCACATCCTGACCGGCTGCCGCAAAGGCCATGTGCGCCAAGCCCTGTCGCAAGGTCCGGACGCGGCGGGGCGGGCGCTGGCCGACCTGGTGGACCGGTTCGGCGCGGACCGGGTCAGCATCGAGTTGACCCACCACGGCCACCCGCTCGACGACGAACGCAACGCGGCGCTGGCCGCGTTGGCACCGCGGTTCGGCGTCGGCGTGGTCGCCACCACCGGGGCGCATTTCGCGGGGCCGTCGCGGCGCCGGTTGGCCATGGCGATGGGCGCGATCCGGGCGCGGCAGTCCCTGGACGCCGCCGCCGGGTGGCTGGCCCCACTGGGCGGCTCGCACCTGAGGTCCGGCGAGGAGATGGCCCGGCTGTTCGGGCACGTGCCCCTGGGGGGCCCTGACGTGGTGACCGCCGCCGCCGAGCTGGGCGAACAGTGCGCGTTCGGGCTGGCGTTGATCGCGCCGCAGCTGCCGCCGTTCGGCGTGCCCGCCGGGCACACCGAGGACAGCTGGCTGCGGCAGCTGACCATGGCCGGGGCGCGGGACCGCTACGGGCCGGCCGATGCCGCGCCGCGCGCCTACTCCCAGATCGAGCACGAACTGAAAGTCATTGCGCAGCTGACATTTCCGGGTTATTTCCTGGTGGTGCACGACATCGCCCGGTTCTGCCGGGAGAACAACATCCTGTGTCAGGGCAGGGGATCGGCGGCCAATTCCGCGGTCTGTTATGCCCTGGGAGTCACCGCGGTGGATCCGGTGGCCAACGAGCTGTTGTTCGAGCGGTTTCTGTCGCCCGCCCGGGACGGGCCGCCCGACATCGACATGGACATCGAGTCGGACGAGCGTGAAAAGGTTATCCAGTACGTCTACGGCAAGTACGGCCGCGACTACGCCGCCCAGGTCGCCAACGTCATCACCTACCGGGGCCGAATCGCCGTGCGCGACATGGCCCGCGCCCTGGGCTTCTCGCAGGGGCAGCAGGACGCGTGGAGCAAGCAGATCAGCCACTGGAACGGGCTGGCGGACTCGCCCGATATAGAAGGCATCCCCGAACAGGTGGTCGATCTGGCGAACCAGATCCGGAACCTGCCGCGGCACATGGGCATTCATTCCGGCGGCATGGTGATCTGCGACCGCCCGATCGCCGACGTGTGTCCGGTGGAGTGGGCGCGCATGGAAAACCGCAGCGTCCTGCAATGGGACAAAGATGATTGTGCGGCAATCGGTTTGGTGAAGTTCGACCTGCTAGGGCTGGGCATGCTCTCGGCGCTGCACTACGCTATCGACCTGGTGGCCGAGCACAAGGGGATCGAGGTAGACCTGGCCAAACTCGACCTCTCCGAGCCGGCGGTGTACGAGATGCTGGCCCGCGCCGATTCCGTCGGCGTGTTTCAGGTGGAGTCCCGGGCGCAGATGGCCACGCTGCCGCGGCTGCGGCCACGGATCTTCTACGACCTGGTGGTGGAGGTGGCGCTGATCCGTCCCGGACCCATCCAGGGCGGGTCGGTGCACCCCTACATCCGGCGGCGCAACGGCCTCGACCCGGTCACCTACGACCACCCGTCCATGGAGCCGGCGCTGCGAAAGACGCTGGGGGTACCGCTGTTTCAGGAGCAGTTGATGCAGCTGGCGGTCGACTGCGCCGGCTTCTCCGCCGCCGAGGCCGACCAGCTGCGGCGCGCGATGGGGTCCAAGCGTTCGACCGAACGCATGCGGCGGCTGCGCGGCCGATTCTACGACGGCATGCGCGCGTTGCACGGCGCCCCAGACGACGTCATCGACCGGACCTACGAAAAGCTGGAGGCCTTCGCCAATTTCGGTTTCCCGGAAAGCCACGCGCTGTCCTTCGCGTCGCTGGTGTTCTACTCGTCGTGGTTCAAGCTGCACCACCCGGCGGCGTTCTGCGCGGCGCTGCTGCGCGCGCAGCCGATGGGTTTCTACTCGCCGCAGTCGCTGGTGGCCGACGCGCGCAGGCACGGCGTGACGGTGCACGGCCCCGACGTCAATGCCAGCCTGGCCCACGCCACGCTAGAGAACGCCGGGACCCAGGTACGGCTGGGGCTGGGCGCGGTGCGCCACATCGGTGACGACCTCGCCGAGCGGCTGGTTGAGGAGCGAAAAGCCAACGGCGCGTTCGCTTCTCTGCTGGATCTGACCACCCGCCTGCAGCTGTCCGTGCCGCAGACGGAGGCGCTGGCGACGGCCGGGGCTTTTGCCTGCTTCGGCATGTCCCGGCGCGAGGGGCTGTGGGCGGCCGGGGCCGCGGCCACCCAGCGGCCGGACCGCCTGCCCGGGGTGGGCTCGTCGTCGCACGTCCCGGCGTTGCCCGGGATGAGCGAGCTGGAACTGGCCGCCGCGGACGTATGGGCCACCGGCGTTTCCCCGGACAGCTACCCAACGCAGTTCCTGCGGGCGGACCTGGACGCGATGGGAGTGGTGCCCGCCGGGAAGCTGCTCGACGTGCCCGACGGCGACCGCGTGCTGATCGCCGGCGCGGTGACCCACCGGCAGCGGCCCGGCACCGCCCAGGGAGTGACGTTTCTCAACCTCGAGGACGAGACCGGGATGGTCAACGTGCTCTGCACACCCGCGGTGTGGGCGCGGCATCGCAAGCTGGCCAACACCGCGCCGGCGATGCTGGTGCGCGGCCAGGTCCAAAACGCGAGCGGCGCCATCACCGTCGTCGCCGAACGGCTGGGCAGCATCACCCTGGCCGTCGGCTCGAAGTCCCGCGACTTCCGGTGAGCCTCAGCGCCTTGCCTTCACGCCTCAGAACGAATAGATCCCGTGAACGCTCACGAACATGCCGTGGCCGGTGCGGTCATTGGTGAACCGGGTGCCATGATCCGTCGGCAGCACCGTCCAGCCCTGCAGGTGATACGTCTGGCCGTAATGCAGCACGATATCGCGATCAGGGTCACCGACCATGCCCACGCCCAGGTATTGCAACTTGCCCGTGTCGTCGACCTCGGCCGCGTTGTTGCCGAAACCTACTGGCAATTCCAAGGTTTGGCTCACGCACAGAACGTCGTGTGTTCCGATCGAACACCGCGTCCTTGCGGACTCGGTGTGCACATACAGATAGTCTTCGGCACTCGCACGCACGCCGGACGTCGCAGCGAGCCCCACCGTCACCGCGGCGGCCCAAATGGCCGCTCGACCAATCATTTTCATCTGCGTCGTCCTTCGATAGCTAGTTGGTGGGCTGTGCCGGCACGGGCATGGGTTCGCCGGCCTGCTTGACCAGCCGTCCGTGAATCCATTTGTCCACACCGCCCAACTGTTGGTCCCAGTTGTATTGCAGCGTCCAGTCATTGGTACGGCTGTAGAAATAGTGTCCCGCGAATATATTGCCCTGCAGGCTGCCGTCCGGATTCACAGTGCCCCATAGGTATTCATCGTGGTATTGCTCGCAAAAGCCCCAAGGCGAGTAGCTCATTTTGCCGTGGAACTCGTTGAAGACGACGCTGGTGACCTCCAGGGCCGCGGTGCCCTTGGAGCCGTCGTAACACCGCGCATCTCCGAGCCACTTCCCGGGCAGGCCCTTGTCGCCGGTGGGCATCGCGTGGCTCGGCGTCCTAGACGCCCACCCCACGGCCACCACGATGAACACGACCAGCGCAAGCAGGCCGATGCGCTCCAGGTAAGTCACGTTGCGGCCCAAGCGGTTTCGTGACGAACAACCGCCATTCGCATGAACGCACGCACCCAAAGATCGGTTGCCTGCCGGCATCGGAATCGCCCCCTCGTGCTATGGGTGTCGCGCGGTAACCGCCGCTCGAGACGACTATCGCCGCAGATCATGGGCCTCACGTAGGGCCGTTGGTCACAGACGCTTCGGCCATCGGTCCCGAAACGACACCCCTGATCGCGGCATCGGTAGTCTCCAAGCATGACCCTCAACTTGTCCGTCGACGAAGTCCTCACCACCACCCGCTCGGTCCGCAAACGGCTCGACTTCGACAAGCCGGTCGGCCGCGAGGTGCTGATGGAATGCCTCGATCTGGCCCTGCAGGCGCCCACGGGATCCAATTCACAGGGCTGGCAATGGGTGTTCGTCGAGGACGCGGAGAAGAAGAAAGCGATCGGCGATGTCTATCTGTCCAACGCCCGCGGCTACCTGAGCGCGCCGGCGCCGCAATACGGCGAGGGGGACACCCGCGGCGAGCGGATGGACAAGGTCCGCGATTCCGCGACCTACCTCGCCGAGCACATGCACGAGGCGCCGGTGCTGTTGATCCCCTGCATCGAAGGCCGCGAGGACAAGACGCCGCTGGGTGGCGTGTCGTTCTGGGCCTCGCTGTTCCCGGCGGTCTGGAGTTTCTGCCTGGCGTTGCGTTCCCGCGGGCTGGGCTCGTGCTGGACGACGTTGCACCTACTGCGCGACGGCGAGCAGCAGGTGGCGGACGTGCTGGGCATTCCCTACTACAAGTACAGCCAGGGCGGGCTGTTCCCGATCGCCTACACCAAGGGCACCGACTTCCGGCCCGCCAAGCGGTTGCCCGCCGAGCAGGTCACGCATTGGGACGCTTGGTAATCAGGTCTGAAGGGGCCACACCTCGACCACCCCGTGCGCGACCGCACAGGGCGTCTGACTCACCCGCTCGATCGCCGCGTCGAGATCGTCGGCCTCCAACACGGCGAACCCCGCGATCGGCATCGTCGATCGCAGGAAGGGGCCCCGCTCGATCCGCACCCCCGCGCCGTCCGGGTTGCGCACCTGAACGGGGTCCCCGGCTCGGGCGACGAGCGCGCCGGACGCGCTGAGTTCGTCGTCGCGGGCGTGCGCGGCCTGTCTGCGAGCGTCGCTCAACCGGTGATATCCGGCCTCGTCGCCGTAACCGATCGTGATGAAGGTTGCCATGTCACTGCTGACTCCCGCGGGAGGCAGAACTCATCGCCACACGGCGCCCGGGTAGCCGTGCTGCCGCCAGGCCTCGTACACGGCGACGGCCGCCGCGTTGGACAGGTTCAGCGAACGGCGGCCGGCCAGCATCGGGATCCGCACCCGCTCGCCGATGTGCGCGTCGGCCAGCGTCGCCGCGTCCAGGCCGGTGGGTTCGGGCCCGAACATCAAGACGTCGCCCGCCCGGTAGCGGATGTCGGCGAACGAGGTGGTCGCGTTCGAGGTGAACGCGATCACCCTGGCCGGCGCGAGCGCCTCCCAGGCGGCATCGAGTGAAGCGTGCACGGTGACCGAGGCGAGGTCGTGATAGTCCAGCCCGGCTCGCCGCACCTTCGGTTCGGACAGGTCGAAGCCCATCGGCTCGACGAGATGCAATTCGCAGCCCGTCGCGGCCGCCGTCCGGATGGCATTGCCGGTATTGGGGGCGATGCGCGGGGAGTAGAACATCAGCTTGAACACAACGCGATAATGGTCGCATGGTCGAGCAGAGCATCTGGATGCAGAAAGTCGCTGCCGATCCCGGACATTCGCACTGGTATATCGAGCGGTTCCGCGCCATGGCCCGCGCCGGCGATGACCTGGCCGGCGAGGCCCGCTTCGTGGACGCGATGGTGCCCCGGGGCGCGCGGATCCTCGATGCCGGTTGCGGCCCCGGCCGGCTGGGCGGCTACCTGGCCGCCGCCGGCCATCACGTCGTCGGCGTCGACGTCGACCCGGCGCTCATCGAAGCGGCCGAGCAGGATCACCCCGGTCCGCGCTGGCTCGTCGGCGACCTCGCCGAGCTCGACCTGCCCGCCCGCGGCATCGCCGAACCGTTCGACGTGATCGTGTCCGCCGGCAACGTGATGACCTTTCTCGCCCCCAGCACCCGGGAGCGGGTGCTGGGCCGGCTGCGTGCCCACCTCAAACGCGACGGTCGGGCGGCGATCGGCTTCGGCGCAGGCCGCGATTACGCGTTCGCCGCCTTCCTCGACGACGCGGCGGCCGCCGGCTTCGCGCCGGATCTGCTGCTGTCCACCTGGGATCTGCGACCGTTCACCGATGACTCGGATTTCCTCGTCGCCGTCCTCCGGCCGGCGTAAGCCGCGTTTGCCAGAATCATCCGCCCGTGCGCGGGTCCACCTTGGAGGGACCTGTCTGCTCAGTAACGATTCTGGTGACCTGGGCCGCGGGCTGTCATACTCGTCGGATTGCCACGTTGACGCGCTCGCGCCCATCTGGCGTGGTACGGGTGGATAAAGCAGGAAGTCTCATGAGCCTCTCGATTTCTCGAGCGCTGACGATCAGCGCAGCGGCCGGTCGCACGGCCGTGGCGACGTGACCATGTTCGCCCGCCCGGCCAACCCGGCCGAGGCGGCCGCACCCGAGTCCCCACAGCCGCACGCCACCGACCCGGCGCCGGACAAACGCCCGCCGACCTGGTCGCTGAGCAACTGGCCGGTCCGGTGGAAAGTGCTGGCGATTGTGCTGGTCCCGCTGGTGTTGGCGACGGTCTTCGGGGTGCTGCGCATCCACGGCGCCATGGCGAACGCGGGCGGTCTGCGGCTTGCCGCCGCGCGCGCCGACGTCGTCCCGGTGGTCACCAAATACATGTCCGCGCTCGATGTCGCCCTGATGGCAGGCAGCACCGGACGCGACGTCGAAGGGGCCAAGAAGAACTACGAGGCGCGCAAGTACGAACTGCAGACCAGACTCGATGACACCGACGTCAGCGCCGATGTCCGATCGGGCGTGAACAACCTGCTCGACGGCGGTCAGATGCTGGTGAACAAGGCAGCCGACAACGGCCTCGGTTTGCGGGAGCGGGTGACCCTCTACGCCCCCATCCTGCTGACCGCGGAGGACGTCATCAACGCGTCGGTGCGCGTCGACGACGAAAAGATCCGCGCCCAGGCTCAGGGCCTGAGCCGGGCGGTCGGCGCCCGCGGGCAGATGACGATGCAGAAAATCCTTGTCACTCGCGGCGCCGAACTGCCCGAGCCGCAGCTGCGGACCTCGATGGCGACCCTGGCGGGCACCGAGCCGTCGACGCTGTTCGGCATGAGCGAAGTCGTCGGCGCCGGTTCTCCCGAAGCCAAGACGCTGCAGCAGCAGATGGTGGGCCGCATGGCGATCATGTCCGATCCGGCCAGCGTGCTGGTCGACAACCCAGACCTGCTGCGCTCGATCCAGACCACCGACGAGATCGCCGAACAGGTCATCAAGGACGCCACCGCGTCGGTGACCAAGTCGGTGCACGCCCAGGCCGCCGACAAGCGGAGCGCCGCGATTCTCGACACCGTCCTGGTGCTGGCCGCGATTGTCATCGCGCTGGTGGTCGTGTTGCTGGTGGCGCGCGCGCTGGTGCGGCCGCTGCGCATCCTGCGTGACGGCGCCCTCAAGGTGGCCCACACCGACCTCGAGGAGGAGATCGCCCGGGTCAAGGCGGGCGGCGCCGAGCCGACGCCGCAACCGCTTCCGGTGTACACCACCGAGGAGATCGGCCAGGTCGCGCACGCGGTGGACGAACTGCACACTCAGGCCCTGCTGCTGGCCGGCGACGAGGCGCGGCTGCGGCTGCTGGTCAACGACATGTTCGAGACCATGTCGCGGCGCAGCCGTTCGCTGGTCGACCAGCAGCTGTCGCTCATCGACCGGCTGGAGCGCAACGAGGAGGACCCCGAACGCCTGGACAGCCTGTTCCGGCTGGACCACCTCGCCGCCCGGCTGCGCCGCAACAGCGCCAACCTGCTGGTGCTGGCCGGCGCGCAGCTCGCCCGCGACCAGCGCGACCCGGTGCCGCTGGCGACGGTGCTCAACGCCGCGGTGTCCGAGGTCGAGGACTACCGCCGCGTCGAAATCGCCGGATTGCCCGACAACAGCACGCTGATCGGCGCGGCCGCCGGCGGCGCCATCCATCTGTTCGCCGAGCTGATCGACAACGCCCTGCGCTACTCGCCGCCCTCGACGCCCGTGCGGGTCTCGGCGGCCCGCGGCGGTGACGGGGGAGTCGTGGTGCGGATCGCCGATTCCGGCCTGGGCATGAACGACACCGATCGCCGCATGGCGAACATGCGGCTGCAGGCCGGGGGCGATGTCAGCCCCGACAATGCCCGCCACATGGGGCTGTTCGTGGTCGGCCGGATCGCGGCCCGGCACGGCATCCGGGTCGGGCTGCGCGGCCCGGCGGCCAACGAGACGGGCTCCGGCACCACCGCGGAGATCTACCTGCCGCCGACCATCCTCGAAGGCGGGGGCCGGCCGGTCCGAGCGACGCGGATCCGGGCCGTTTCGTCGCCCAGCCCGCAAATCGCCGCGCCGCCCGAGGAACGCACGCCCGAGCCGGCGCTGCAGAACGCCGCGCAGGACCCCGTACCGCCGGTCACGCTGCTGCCCCGGCGCAACCCGGGTTCCAGCGGCATCACCGAGGTGCCCGCCGACGAGCGGCAACCCCAGCGGCACCGGCGCGAACTTCCCACCCCGTGGTGGGAGAGCGGCGACCCGGCGGAGCCGGATCCCAAGCCCGCGCCGGCGCGGACCGCGTCGGACACGTCGGCGTTCTTCGCCGCCCGATCGCGGGAGGCCGACCAGCCGGCGGCCCCGGCGCCGAGTGCGCCCGCCCAGCCGATTCCGGCCGCCCCCCAGAGCGATCCCGCGCCGGCCGACGACGACGTGATCTACCGGCGGATGCTGTCGGAGATGCTCGGCGACCCGCACGACCTGGTCAACAGCCCAGACCTGGACTGGCAGTCGGTGTGGGACCGCGGTTGGACGCTGGCCGCGGCGGCCGAGGAGAAGCCCGTCGAATCGCGCACCGCCGAGCACGGCCTGCCGGTCCGCACGCCCGGCGCCCGCCTCGTGCCGGGAACGGCCAACGGGACCGCCCTGCCCGGCCAGGACCAGCCGGCCGACGAAGGCCAGGGAACCAACGGCGGCACCCACTCCGCCCGCGAGCCGCAGCACGCCGCCGCGACGCGCGATCCCGAGGCGGTGCGCGCCTCCTTCAGTAACCACTTCGGCGGCGTGCGCACCGGCCGGTCGCACGCCCGCGACACGACGCAAGGGTCCGATCAGGAATGACTTCACCTGACAACTCGCTGGACTGGCTGGTGACGCGGTTCGCCCGCGAGGTCCCCGGCGTGGCGCACGCCTTGCTGGTTTCCGTCGACGGGCTGCCCCTCGCCGCCAGCGAGCATCTCCCACGCGAGCGCGCCGACCAGCTGGCCGCGGTGGCGTCCGGTTTGGCCAGCCTCGCGACCGGCGCCGCGCAGCTGTTCGAGGGCGGGCAGGTGCTGCAGTCGGTGGTCGAGATGCAACACGGCTACCTGCTGTTGATGCGCGTCGGCGACGGCTCGCACCTGGCCACGCTCGCCGCCACGTCGTGTGACATCGGTCAAATCGGTTACGAGATGGCCATCCTGGTCGAGCGGGTCGGGGGCGTGGTGCAGTCCACCCGCCGGTCTGGCGTCTCGTGAGCCGCGATGGACGAACGCGAACCCCGGCCGGGCGCACGTAGCGGGAACCTGGTCCGCCCGTACACCCTGACCTCCGGACGGACCGGCACCGACGTCGACCTTCCCGTGGAAGCGCCGATTCAGACGCTGCAGGCCGGCCTGGCTTACCGGTGGCCGGCCGACGACGCGAAAGGCAAGATCATCCAGCTCTGCGTTGGCAGTCCGTCGGTCGCGGAGATCTCTGCCCGGCTGGATTTGCCGCTCGGTGTCACGCGCGTCCTGGTCGGCGATCTGGTTTTGTCCGGCTACCTTCGGGTGCATAAGACGTTGTCCGAGCGTTCGACCAGAGATGAGCGCCACGAACTGATAGGAAGGACGCTGCGTGGCCTTAAGGCACTCTGAGGCGCACTCCGAGTTGTACGCCGACTCCGCCCACGCCTCGACGAAGATCGTCATCGCGGGCGGGTTCGGTGCAGGCAAGACGACGTTCGTCGGGGCGGTGTCGGAGATCATGCCGTTGCGCACCGAGGCGATGCTCACCGACGCCTCGACCGCCGTCGACGCGCTGGAAGCCACCCCGGACAAGCGGACCACCACCGTCGCGATGGACTTCGGCCGGATCACGCTGGACGAGGACCTGGTGCTCTACCTGTTCGGCACGCCGGGGCAGCGCCGCTTCTGGTTCATGTGGGACGACCTCGTCCGCGGCGCCATCGGGGCGATCGTGCTGGTGGACTGCCGGCGCCTGGAGGACAGCTTCGCCGCGGTCGACTTCTTCGAGCACCGCAATCTGCCGTTCCTGGTCGCGGTCAACGAGTTCGACGGCGCGCCGCGCTACCCCGTTGCGGAGGTGCGCGAGGCGCTCACGTTGCCCCCGGACATCCCGATGATCACGGTCGACGCCCGGGATCGCCGGTCGGCGACCGATGCGCTGATCGCGGTCAGCGAATACGCTCTGGCCAGCCTGACGGCCAGTTGAGCACGCGGTGGGTTGATCGCCACTTCGAGGGTCACGACTTCACCGACGAGGACCTC
Source organism: Mycobacterium sp. E3251 (assembly GCF_001666835.1). Lineage (GTDB taxonomy): Bacteria > Actinomycetota > Actinomycetes > Mycobacteriales > Mycobacteriaceae > Mycobacterium. The sequence continues at coordinate 22,114 of NZ_LZJF01000005.1, forward strand.
AGCTGTCGGCAGACCGAACGGGTCGTGTTCGACGAGTGCAACTTCAGCGGCGCCAACCTGGCCGAGTCGCAGCACCGCGGATCGGCGTTCCGCAATTGCACGTTCAAGCGGACGTCGTTGTGGCACAGCGAGTTCGCCCAGTGCAGCATGCTGGGCTCGGTCTTCGTGCAGTGCCGGATGCGGCCGATCGCCTTCGACGAGGTCGACTTCACGCTCGCGGTGCTCGGCGGTAACGACCTGCGTGGCGTCGACCTGAGCGGCTGCCGGCTGCGGGAGGCCAGCCTGGTGGAGGCGGACCTGCGCAAGGCGGTGTTGCGCGGCGCCGACCTATCCGGCGCGCGGACGACCGGCGCCCGGCTGGACGACGCCGACCTGCGCGGCGCGACCGTGGACCCCTCGTTGTGGAGAACCGCGTCGCTGGCGGGCGCCCGCGTCGACGTCGGCCAGGCGGTGGCGTTCGCGGCGGCTCAAGGTTTGCGCCTCGACGGCTGATCGGCTCAGTGCTTGAGCCGGATGCGCCAGCGCACCAGCGCGGCATAGCCGACCGACAACGCCGCGAGCATGCCCATGTCGAACAGCCAGGCGGCCGACGTGTGCTGGAAGTGGCTGTCCCGCGGGCTTTGCGGGCCGGGCGCCACCGTCCACAGGTCGACCGTCGACGCCTGCGCTGCGTATCCCCAGCGCGAGGGGACCACCCAGGACAGCTGGTCGAGGAAGAGCCGGTTGGTGACCGGGACCATCCCGCCGGACAACACCATCTGCCCCATGAGCGACACCACCAGCAGCGGCATGATCTGCTCGTTGGAGCGCGCGAGGGCCGACAGCAGCAGCCCCAGCATGGCCGCGGCCACACACGTCGCGGCGACGGCGACGAACAGTTCGAGGGTCGCGTTGCCGAGCAGCACGGCCGGCCGCTTCGGGGCGCCCTTGCCGATTATCACGATGGAGGTCGCGATGGCCGCCTGGATGACGGCGAACACGCAGAACACCGCGATCTTGGCCAGCAGGTAGGCCGTCGTCGACAGCCCCACCGCCTGTTCGCGCTTGAAGATCGGGCGCTCGCCGATGAGGTCGCGGATCGTCAGTGCGGTGCCCATGAACGCCGCGGCCATGGTGAGCAGCGTCAGGATCGTCCCGGCCTCGCCGGCCGAGTCGCTCGTCGGATCGGCGTAGCCGAACCCGGTGTGGCCGGGCACGGTCAGCGACAGCGCACCCATCACGAACGGCAGCAGCGCCAGGAACACGAAGTAGGCGCGGTCGGAGACGACCAGGCGAACCTGGCGGCGCGCGACAGTGGAGAACTGGTGTCGCATGGTGGTGCGCGGCGTGGCGCCCAGATCGGCCGGCGCCTCCGTCTCCACCGGCGGCGGGGGCTTGTTCTGCGCCAGGAAGCGGCGGTTGGCCTCGTCGGGGTCGGCGCCCACCTTCGCGAAGATCTGCGCCCAGTTGGTGGTTCCCATGACCGCGCCGATCTGGTCGGGTGCTCCCAGGAAGGCCGTCTTGCCGCCGGGAGCCATCAGCAGCACCTGGTCGCAGACGTCGAGGTAGGTCAGCGAGTGGGTGACCACCAGCACCACCCGGCCCGCGTCGGCCAGCTGACGCAGCATCGTCATTACCTGCAGGTCCAGCGCCGGGTCCAGGCCCGACGTCGGCTCGTCGAGGATCAGCAGCGACGGCCCGGTGAGCAGTTCGAGCGCCACCGAGGCGCGCTTGCGCTGCCCACCGGAAAGCTTGTCCACCCGGGTGTCCGCATGCTGCGTCAGCCCCAGCTCGTCGAGCACCTGCGCGACGACCTCTTCCCGGTCGGCCTTGGTGGTGTCGGGCGGTAGCCGCAGCTCGGCCGCGTAGCCGAGGGCCTGGTTCACCGTGAGCTGGCGGTGCACCACGTCGTCCTGGGGGACCATCCCGATCCTGGTCCGCAGCGACGCGTACTCGGTGTGGATGTTGTGGCCCTCGAACGTGACCAGCCCGGAGGTCGGAGTGGCGTACCCGGCGATAAGGCGCGACAGCGTGGTCTTGCCCGCGCCCGACCCGCCGATGAGTGCCGTCAGCGTGCCCGGGCGGGCCGTCAGCGAGATGTTCTCGAGCAGGTTCTTGCCCGTGACGCTGAAGTTGACGCCGCGCACCTCCAGGCCGCCGGTGCGGGTGGCCGCCTCCTGGCGGCGGACCAGGATGCCGCCGGAGAACACCAGGTCGACGTTGCCGATGGTGACCACGTCGCCCTCGGTCAGCACCGCGGACGCGGCCTTGACCCCGTTGACGAAGGTGCCGTTGCTGCTGTTGGCGTCGCGGATCTCGGGTCCCGCGGGTGTCGGGGTCAGGAACGCGTGGTGGCGCGACGCCAACACGTCGTGGATGACGATGTCGTTGTCGAGGGCGCGACCGATCCAGGCGGCGCGTCCGGGCCGGTCGGTCGCCCGATCGGAATCGGGTCCCAGGTTCTTCACCCGCGTGGTCGGAAACTCCGCCACCTGACCGCTCACGCCGATCTGGGTGGGCTGATTGAGGCCGGGCGGCCCGCCCGTTTGCGGCACCGAGCGGGTCGCGGCATCCGGCCGGACGATCGGTACGGCGGTGGTGCGGTGCGGACCCTCCCAGGGGTGCGCGCGGGGCGGCCGCGGCGGGCTCGGTGGTCGCGGAGCGGGCTGCGCGCGCTGGGCGTCGCTGGGCGGCGTGATGACCGGGATCGACTCCGTGGTCGGCGGCAGCATGCCCACGGCCCCGGTGTGGTGGCCGATTTCGAACGTGATCCGGGGACCGTCGGGCTTGCCGATGTTGACGGTCCGGCCGTCCTCGATGTCGACCAGCGGCACCCGCTGGCCGTTCATGTACACCCCGTTCAGCGAATTGTTGTCCAGCGCAATCCACTTGCCGCGGTCGAAGCGCAGCAGCAGGTGCGATCGGGCGACCAGGGGATGCGCCACCCGCAGGTCCGCGCGCAGGTCGCTACCGACGACCACGTCGCGGCCGGCCGCGAAGCTGCCCTTCGATCGGTCGGATCGAACAGTCAGGACGGGCGCCGGGGCTTGGGTCATCTCAGCGTTTCAGCCGGATGTGCCATCGGACGAAGCCGGTGTAGGCGATGGAAAGGAACGCGAGCATCGCCATGTCGAACACGAAGATGTGTTTCGAGTGCTGCCAGATCGGGTCGTTGGTCGGGATCTGTTTGACCTTCACCAGCGACGGAAAGTCGATCGACGACGCCCCCGCGGCGTAGCCCCAGCGGGCCGGTGTCAGCCACGCGAGCTCCTCGAGACCGAAGCGCTGATAGACCGGGATCATGCCGCTGGAGAACACCAGCTGCGACATGATCGACACCACCAGCAGCGGCATGATCTGTTCGTTGGACTGCGCCACGGCCGACAGCAGCAGGCCGAGCATCGCCGACGCCACACAGGTGCCCGCGACGGTGACGAACAGCGAGAAGGTGGAGTTGCCGAAGAAGGGCGGGTGGGCGGTCGGCGCACCCTTGCCCAGCCGCACGATGATGGTCGCCACCGCCGCCTGCAGCGTCGCGAAGACGCAGAACACCGCGATCTTCGCCAGCAGGTAGGCGGTGGTGGACAGCCCGACGGCCTGCTCCCGCCGGAAGATCGCGCGTTCGCCGATCAGGTCGCGGATGGTCAGCGCGGTGCCCATGAAGACGGCGCCGATGTTCAGCAGCACCATGATGTACTGCGGCTGCGTGGGTGCGGGGCCGAGCGGGTCGGCCGGGCCGAGGCCGGGATGGGGCCCCTTCACCGTCAGCGACAACGCGCCGATGAGGAACGGCAGGACCGCCAGGAAGACCGTGTAGCCGCGGTCGGACACCACCAGGCGCACCTGGCGGCGGGCGATCGTGGACAGCTGCCGCCAGAGGTCGGTCCTCGGTGGTTCACCCAGGTCGGCCGGGCTTTGCGGGGACGGCGCCTGGGACTGCTGCTGATTGCGCTCCCGGAAGCGGCGGTTGGCCTCGTCGGGGTCGGCGCCCACCTTGGCGAAGATGTCGGCCCAGTTGCGGGTGCCCATGGCCGCCTCGACCTGATCGGGCGGGCCGCAGAAGGCCGTCTTGCCGCCCGGCGCGACCAGCAGGATCTGGTCGCAGACGTCCAGGTACGACACCGAGTGGGTCACCACCATCACCACGCGGCCCGCGTCGGCCAGCTGGCGGAGCATCAGCATGACCTGGCGGTCCAGCGCTGGGTCCAGGCCGGAGGTCGGCTCGTCGAGCAGCAGCAGCGAGGGCTGGGTGAGCAGCTCGAGGGCCACGGAGGCGCGTTTGCGCTGGCCGCCGGACAGTTTGTCGACCCGGGTTTCGGCGTGCTTGGTCATGTCGAGTTCTTCGAGGACCTGGGCGACGATCTGGGCCCGCTCCGCTTTGCTGGTGTCGGGGGGCAGCCGCAGCTCGGCGGCGTAGTTCAGGGCCTGGTTGACGGTCAGCTGCCGGTGCACGACGTCGTCCTGCGGCACCATCCCGATTCGGCTGCGCATCGACGCGTACTCGGCGTGGATGTCGTGCCCCTCGAAGGTCACCGAGCCCGAACTGGGGCTGGTGTAGCCCACGATCAGCCGCGACAGCGTGGTCTTGCCGGCGCCCGAACCACCGATGATGGCCGTCAGCGTGCCGGGCCGGGCGGTCAGCGAGACGTGGTCGATCAGCTGCTTTCCGTCGACCTTGAAGCAGACGGAGTTCACTTCCAGGCCGCCGGTGCGGGTCGCGGCCTCGGTGCGGCGCAGCAGCTCACCGCGGGTGAAGACGAGGTCGACGTTGCCGATGGTGACCACGTCGCCCTCGGTCAGCACCGCGGACCCCACCCGCACACCGTTGACGAAGGTCCCGTTGACGCTGTGGGCGTCGCGGATTTCGGTGCCCAGCGGCGTCTGGGTCAGAAACGCGTGATGGCGGGATGCCAGGACGTCCTGGATCACGACGTCGTTGTCGGTGGCACGCCCGATGGTCAGTGCGCCGGAAGGCTTCTGGATGGCCCCGGACCGCGAGGGCCTGAGCGCCTGGAACATCTTCGTCGCCAGGTTCGCCACCTCGGGCGGCTTGGCGCTGGTGGGTGACATCCGGGTTTCCGGCGCCGGCAGCTGCGGATGCGGCTGGAAATTGGAGGGCGCCGGTGCGGCGGGCGGAGGGGCCGGCGCGCGACCCCCGCCCGCGTGCATCGGTTGCCCCGGCGGGGCGGGGCGCTGCCCGGGCGCGCCGGGGTCCAG
>NZ_LZJF01000006.1 GCF_001666835.1 Mycobacterium sp. E3251
AGCACACCAACCCGCACCCGCAGAAGCGGGACATGGACGGCGGCAAGTACAGCTGGGTGATGTCGCCGCGCTGGTTCCACGGGTGGCGCCGGTCCACCGCGTTGCCCAGGGGATCGGTCTTGACGAACATCTCCTGCTCGGTCCAGTCGTCGTAATACGAACTGCCCAAAAGGATCCGAATGCCGAGGTTGATGTCCACCAGCGAGTGGGTGAGCAGTTTGCCGTCGACCACCACGCCCGGGGTCACGAACATGGCGTTGCCCCAGCGCTCCATGTCCTTGTATGCGAAGTTGCACACCTCGGGATCCTGGAAGGAGCCCCAGCAGCCGAGCAGGGTGCGGCGCAGCCCGACCTTCTCGTAGCCCGGCAGCGCCTCATAGAAGAAGTCGAACAGGTCGTCGTGCATCGGCACGACCTTCTTCATGAACTCCACGTAGCGCATGAGCCGGGTCATGTAGTCGGTCATCAGCTGAATCGTCGCGACGGTGCCGACCCCACCGGGGTACAGCGTGGACGGGTGCACGTGGCGACCCTCCATGAGGCAGAACATCTCTCGCGTCCAGCGGCTGACGGCCAGCGCCTCGCGGTAGAACTCGCCGGTGAACGGGTTGAGCGAGCGCATGATGTCGGCGATGGTCCGGTACCCGTGGGCGTCGGCCTGCGGCGCGGGCGTCTTCTCCGCCAGGGAAAGCACACTCGGATTGGTCTCGGACACCATCTTCTCGCAGAAGTCAACCCCGACCAGGTTCTCCTGAAAGATGTTGTGGTCGAACATGTATTCCGCGGCCTCGCCGAGGTTGACGATCCACTCACCGAGGTGCGGTGGCTTGACGCCGTACGCCATGTTCTGCGCGTAGCACGAGCAGGTGGCGTGGTTGTCGCCGCAGATACCGCAGATGCGGCTGGTGATGAAGTGGGCGTCGCGAGGATCCTTGCCCTTCATGAAGATCGAGTAGCCGCGGAATATCGACGAGGTGCTGTGGCACTCGACGACTTCGCGGTTCTCGAAGTCGATCTTGGTGTAGATGCCCAAGCTGCCCACGATCCTGGTGATGGGGTCCCAGGCCATGTCGACCAGTTGGCCGGGTTCCCGCTTGGCGTGGGTGGGCTCCGGAATGATGGTTGTCATCGCACTTCTTCTTCCCGCTGTGGGCTCTTGAGCTCGAGGGCTCAGATTGGAGAACGAAGCGCAGCGCACCTGGTAGGTGACCTACCAGGTGCGGCGCGCTCCGGTGGTGAGTTGGTTACCGTTGTGACGCCACCGCGGTTCCTTGTCGACGGTGCGCGCCGTGATGCCCCGCAGACTGCGGATCACGGTTCCGTACAGGCCCGACGCGGTCGTGGAGACCTTGCCGCCCGGCGGCTCGTCCATGAAGGGCATGAACTTGTCGGGGAATCCCGGCATCGTGCAGCCGATGCAGATCCCACCCACGTTGGGGCAGCCGCCGACACCGTTGATCCATCCCCGCTTGGGCACGTTGCACTTGACGACGGGACCCCAACAGCCAAGCTTGACAATGCATTTCGGCGAGCCGTATTCGGTGGCGAAGTCGCCCTGCTCGTAGTATCCGGCCCGGTCGCAACCCTCGTGGACGGTGTTGCCGAACAACCACGCAGGACGCAGCGCGTCGTCGAGCGGAATCATCGGCGCCTGGCCCGTCGCCATGTAGAGCAGGTAGGTCAGCGTCTCCGACAGGTTGTCTGGATGGATGGGGCAACCGGGCACGCACACGATGGGAATGCCGGCCTTGCTCTTCCAGTCCCACCCCAGGTAGTCGGGCACCCCCATCGCGCCCGTCGGGTTACCGGCCATGGCGTGGATGCCGCCGTAGGTGGCGCAGGTCCCGACCGCCACGATCGCGGTGGCCTTGGGCGCCAGCCGGTCGAGCCACTCGCTGGTGGTCATCGGCTGGCCGGTGGCCGGGTCGTTGCCGAACCCGCACCAGTAGCCCTCTTCCTTGATCTTCTCGTTGGGGATCGAGCCCTCGACGACGAGGACGAAGGGTTCGAGCTCACCGCGGTCGGCTTTGAAGAACCATGAGAGGAAGTCGTCCGCGCCTCCGCTGGGTCCGCACTCGAAATCGATGAGCGGCCAGTGCACGGCGACCTTCGGAAGCCCCGGTAACGCCCCCAGGGCAATCTCCTCAACAGTGGGTTGGGTGGCGGCAGTCAACGCCACCGAATCGCCATCACAACTGAGCCCCGCATTAATCCATAGGACATGGATCAATGTTTCTTCCGCTTTGACTGCTGCTTCTGTTGGCATGCTGCAGCTTTCCGGGGCCGGGCTGGGGCCCCTGCGCTACCGGAGTCGACCGTCGGCCCACTTGCGCAGCGCTAATTTCTGGGTCTACTCTTCACCGCCCAGCGTGTCAACGCCTCTGCGGCACCAAGTAGTTAGACAACCGTTGCATACCCTTCCGCGCCGCTCGGGGCGGCAATCGTCGTCCGCGCCGATGCCGCGACATATGCAAAAGCCTTGCAAGTGCGGACGCGTCAGGCCGGCGCGTTCGCGGCGAAACGTCGCAGCCAGCCGAACCAAGCGCCCATCCCCGCCCCCGTTCGCGCACTGAGCGGCAGGATGGTCGCCGTCGCATTGACCTTGCGCACGTGGGCGATGTACTCGTCGACATCGACGTCGAGGTACGGAACCAAGTCAATCTTGTTGAGTAACACCACATCCACCGAGCGGAACATCACCGGGTACTTCAGCGGCTTGTCCTCGCCCTCGGTCACGGAGTAGACCATGGCCTTGGCGTGCTCGCCCACGTCGAACTCGGCCGGGCAGACCAGATTGCCCACGTTCTCGATGATCACCAGGTCCAGCGCGGGCAGGTCGAGACCCGGCAGTGCGCGGTTCACCATCGGCGCGTCGAGATGGCACTCGCCACCAAAACCATTGCTGGTGTTGAGCAGTGACACCTGGGCGCCTCGACCGCTGAGCTTGGCCGCGTCCAGGTCGGTGGCGATATCGCCCTCGATCACCCCGATGGCAAGCTCACCGGCGAGCTCGTCGAGCGTGGCCTGCAGAACGGTCGTCTTGCCCGATCCCGGCGAGCTCATCAGGTTGAGGGTGCGCACCCCGCTGCTCTCGAACGCCGCGCGGTTGGCATCGGCGAGCAAGTCGTTCTCCGCGAAGATCGCCTCCAGCACGTCGACCCGCTGCTTGCCGGTCTGGTATTGGCCATGATCGCCGTGGCGGTGATCCGGGTCGTCGTGCTCGTGGGTGTGCACGGTCCCGTCGTCATGCCGATGGAATCTACCCATGTCAAATCCGTTCGGGGCGAGTCGGTTTCACGAGACGTCCAACGACGTCACCAAGAATTCGTTGCCGCGCAACACCTCGACGTCGGAGCTATCGCACTCGGGGCACCAGATCGACCAGGCCGACGTGATCTCCGATTGCCGGCCGCACGCTCGGCAGCGCACCTCGGCGCCGACGCACTCGAGTTCCAGCTCGGCGCCGGGCATGTCCTCGGCGTCGCGCACGAGTGTCCAGCAGAACGACAGCGACTCGGGCACCACCTGGCGCAGCGCCCCGATCCGCACGCGCACCACGTCGACGTGCCGACCGTCGGCATGCGTCTTGACCACACCGGCGATCGCTTCGCACAGCGACAGCTCGTGCACAGCCGATCACCCGCATCCGCGCGCAGCGAGGCTCATGAGCACTGTTCTACACCGAAGGCCCAGGATGCGCAGCCGCTCTCAGGGCTCGCTGTTCAGGACGTCCACTTCTGTTCGAGGCGCCCGTAGCGCCAGACGAGCAGCGCCACCGCCCAGGTGACGACGAACGCGCCGACGATGAAATAGCCGACGGCGCCCAGGTCCAGCCGACCGATCCAGCTCCAGAACGCGCCCCGCCAGCCGAACTGCTCGGCGAACAGGGTGAGCAGTTCGACGCTGCCGATCAGCAGCGCGACGATCACCGACAGCGCGGTGATGGTGATGTTGTAGTAGATCTTGCGCACCGGATTCGAAAACGCCCAGCCGTAGGCGAAGTTCATGAACGAGCCGTCGATGGTGTCCAGGAGGCACATGCCCGCGGTGAACAGCACGGGCAGACACAGGATGGCGTACCACGGCAACCCGGCGGCCGCGCTGGTGCCCGCCAGTACCAGCAGCGCGATCTCGGTGGCGGTATCGAAGCCGAGCCCGAACAGCAGCCCGACCGGGTAGGAGTGCCACGACTTGGTGACCGATTTGGTGAAGCGGCGCAGGAATCGGTTCATCAGGCCCCGGTTGTCCAGGTGCCGTTCCAGCTCTGCCCCGTCGGTGTCGGGGTCGTAGCCACCGCGGCGCACCCGGGCGAACACCCGCAGGATGCCCACCAGCACCACGACGTTGAGGAGGGCGATCGCGTAGAGGAACACACCGGAGACGCCCGTGCCGATCAGTCCCGTATAGTGATGCAGCTTCGAGGAGTCATCACGGACCGGCCCCACGATCGTCTTGACGCCGGACGCCAGCAGGAGCGCCAGCACGAAGACCACCGTGGAATGGCCCAGCGAGAAGAAGAATCCGACCGCAAGCGGCCGCTGCCCGTCGTTCATCAGCTTGCGGGTGGTGTTGTCGATGGCGGCGATGTGGTCCGCGTCGAACGCGTGCCGCATTCCCAGGGTGTAGGCCGTCAGCCCGACACCGACCCCGAATGCCTTGCCGCCCAGGCTGAATTGCGCCGGGGCCACGAAGGTCACCAAGGTGAACCAGCCGACCACGTGGAGCGCGACGATGACCGCCGACATCGACGCGAGCCGCCCCCACTCCGCCGGCGTCAGGGCGCTGCGCAGCCTGGTCGTCCACGACGGGCGCCGGCCGAGCTCAGTACTGGCCACTGGCACGACTGTAGGTGCCGCCGTCGACCAGATGCAAGTGGCTCGCAGGAACGCCGGGCCGATGCGGGCACCGAATTCCGTCGAAAAACTGGCGCGCCCACCGCGGCGGCGCGACACTGAACGGGTGACGCCCAAGCCGTCGGCACTGGACCCGTCCGTCACCGCCCGGATCGGCGATCTCCTGCGCGCCCGGGGGCTGCGCCGGATGTCCTCGCGGATCCAGGTGCTGGCGGTGCTCGAGCCGGTCGACGGCCACCTGCCGGTGGCGGAGATCCACAAGCGGGTGCGGGCCTGCCTGCCGCACGGAGCCCACGCCCCCGACGTTGCGACCATCTATCGCACGGTGACCACCCTGGTCGGCCAGGGGGTGCTGCATCCGTTGACCCTCGACGGCGGTGTCACCACCTACGGGATGGCCACCGCGCCGCACCACCACGCCGTGTGCACCGAATGCGGCTCGATCATCGAGGTGCCCGCCCGGCAGCTCAGTTCGGCGCTCGAACACGCGATGGCGGGCAGTTCCTTCGCGCTGTCCGAGGCCGCGGGGCTGACGCTGCACGGCCTGTGCCCGCAGTGCCAAAAGCCCTGAGCTCACCGAAGATCGAGTAGCGCGTTCTCGACCACCTCGGGCAGCGCCGGGTGAATCCAGTACTGGCCGCGGGCCATCTCGTGGGCGGTGAGCCCGAAGCTCATCGCCTGGATCAGCGGCTGGATGATCGACGACGCCTGGTGGCCCATGATGTGCGCACCCAGCAGACGGCCGGTGCTGCGCTCGGCGATCAGCTTGACTATCCCGGTGGTGTCCTCCATGGCCCAGCCGTAGGCGACGTCACCGTAGTCGTGGACCGCGACCGAGACGTCGAATCCCCTTGCGATGGACTGATTTTCGGTCAGACCGACGGATGCCAACTGAGGGTCGGTGAACACCGCCGACGGCACGTGGCGGTGGTTGGTCATCACCATCGACTCGGTGTCGTCCCAGTCGCAGTGCAGGTTGTGCTGTACGACCCGGGCCTCGTGGTTGGCGACGTGCTTGAGCTGGTACGGCGACGAAACGTCGCCGAGGGCGAAAACGCCACGGGCCGAGGTCCGTTGGTATTCGTCGACCACTACCCGGCCGCTCTCGACCTCGACCCCGGCCTGTTCGGCGTCGAGCAGGTCGGCATTGGACACCCGCCCGGTCGCGACCAGCAGCAGGTCGGCGTCAAGCGTCGACCCGTCGTCGAGCCGCAGCGCGACGCCGGAGCCGTTGTTGCTGCCGCCCACGACGTTTCGGTGCGTGCGCAGTTCCCATTTGGCCGCGGCGATGCGGGTGAAGCGTTTACAGATGGTGTCGTCACAGTGCCGCAGCATCGTGCTGCCGCGGATGACCAACGTCACCCGGACGCCGAGGGCGGAGAAGATGTGCGCGAATTCCGCCGCCACGAAGCCACTCCCGATGATCACCAGGTGCTCGGGCAACTCCGGGATGCGCATGATCGTGTCGCTGGTGTGATAGGCGACGCCGCAGTCGAGGATCGCGGGGGGAATGACCGGGCGGGACCCCGCCGCGATCACCACCTGATCCGCGGTGAATTCGTCACCGCCGTCCGTGCGCAACAGGTAGCGTCCGTCGGGCTGAACCGGCCCGAATCGGGTGTGCTGGTCGTACAAGTCGACGCTGGGCGACGCGCGGCGGTAATCTTCGCCGCTCATCGATATCGGGTCGATCCGCCCGAAGATCCGCGAGACGATGTCGTCCCAGCGGATCCGGTCGACGTGCGCGTCGACACCGAAGCGTGCCGCGTCCCGGATCGTCGTGGCGACTTCGGCGGCGTAGACGAACATCTTGGTCGGGATGCACCCGACGTTCAGGCAGGTGCCACCGAACGTGCCGTGCTCGCACAGCGCCGCACGCTTGCCGGTAAACCGATCGTCGAGAAGGGTGTTGCCCGAACCGGTTCCGATGATGGCGATGTCATAGGTCTCCAACTCCTCACCCCTTCCTCGAAGAGGGTTCGGTGCGGTCGGTGTGCAGGTAGCGGTCCAGCCAGAGGTCGAGCTGGCGGTAGGCCGCCTGCCGAGGCTGCGGCAGCGAGAGGAAGACGTCGTGTTTGGCGTCGCCGATCGGCACGATGGTGCTGTGATTCCCGATGCAACCGGCCCGCCTGGCGATCTGGGTGACGTCGAGAACCGCGTCGCCGCATTGCATGGACGCCGCGTCGCTGGTTTCCCGCACGGTGTGATCGGAGCGCAGGATGAGGTTCGGCACGCCGACGTCGAGCCCGCGGTGCAGCCGGGCGTGGCCGCGGCGGATGGCGTGCAGCCAGCCGAGCGTGATCGGGAAGCCGCCCACCGGTTTCCACTGCAGGTTGTAGTCGAACTCGCCGTGGTAGTCGCGGTGCAGGGTGGTGCCGTAACCACCCTCGGTGGGCGTCCGGACCACCCCCCTGGACCGCACGCGGGACAGGCCGGCGATCAGCGCCGAGGTCACCGAATGGCGCAACACCGCCGGGCCGTGCAGGTCCAGAAACGGGCTGTTGAGCACCAAACCGCCGATGCCGGCGTGGGCGGCGGCGTCGCGCCGGCGGAGCCGGTCCAGCCATAGCGACACGATGAGCCCACCTGAGGAATGGCCGTAGACCAAAACCTTGGCGGGTCGGTGGTGCTCGTGGATAGCCGCCAGGGCGTGGTCGAGTTCGGCGTCGTAGTCGTCGAGGTTGGTGATGAAGTGCGGTGTCTGGCCGTCGCGGCGCGACCGGCCGCATTTCTGTAGGTCCAGCGCGTAGAAGGCAAAGCCGCGGTCGGCGAAGTGGTCGGCCAGCGCCGTGTTGAAGAAGTAGTCGGTGTAGCCATGCACGGCCAGCACCGCGTGACCCGCGCCGGAGGGTCCGGCGGGCTCACCGCGCCGGATCAGCGTCGCCACGATCTCGCCCTCGCCGACCGGGTCGGGCCCAAGGGGGATGGTGCGCTGCCAATAACCGGGCAGGACATCGGGCACCCAGCCAGTCACGAGGCCAGCTTAGAGGTTTTGCTGGCCATGGGGAGGCGCACGCCGTCCATGCCGGGTTCGCCTCGGGATAGCCTGGGAACCTGCAGAGTCGACGGAAGGACCAGGAGCAGGTGTCATCGCTAGCCCGAACCGCACGGACGGACGTCGTGCTGGTGGGCGCGGGCATCATGAGCGCGACCCTGGGTGCGTTGCTGCGGCGGCTGCAGCCCGACTGGTCCATGACCATCGTCGAACGCCTGGACGCCGTCGCCGCCGAGAGCAGCAGCCCGTGGAACAACGCCGGCACCGGGCACTCCGCGCTGTGCGAGCTCAACTACACTCCGCAGAACCGGGACGGCTCGATCGACATCACCAAAGCGGTGCGCATCAACGAGCAGTTCCAGGTGAGCCGTCAATTCTGGGCCTACGCCGCCGAGAACGGGATCCTGACCGACACCGGCTTCCTCAACCCGCTCCCACACGTGAGCTTCGTGTGCGGGGCGCAGCGCGTCGAGTTCTTGCGCCGGCGGCAGCGGGCCCTGGCCACCAACCCGCTGTTCGCCGGCACCGAATTCATCGACGACCCGCACGAGTTCGCCCGCCGGCTGCCGTTCATGGCCGCCAGGCGCGACTTCTCCGAACCGACCGCGCTCAACTGGGCCCCCCATGGCACCGACGTCGACTTCGGTGCCCTGGCCCGCCAGCTCATCGGCTACTGCGTGCAGGGCAGCGCCACCGCGTTGTTCGGCCACGAGGTCCGCGACCTGAGCCGGCAATCGGACGGCAGCTGGACGCTGCTGATCCGCAATCGCCGCACCGGCGAAAAGCGCCGGCTGAACGCCAAATTCGTCTTCGTCGGGGCGGGCGGCGACGCGCTGCCGTTGCTGCAGAAGTCCGGCATCCCCGAGGTCAGGGGCTTCGCCGGATTCCCCATCGGCGGCCGGTTTCTGCGCACCGACAACCCGGCGCTCACCGCCGCGCACCGGGCCAAGGTGTACGGGGTCCCGGCGCCGGGCGCCCCGCCGCTCGGCGCGCTGCACCTGGACCTCCGGTTCGTCAACGGCAAGTCCTGGCTGGTGTTCGGGCCGTACGCCGGCTGGTCACCCAAGTTCTTGAAACACGGCCGCCTCAGCGACCTGCCCCGCTCGGTGAAACCGGACAACGCGCTGTCCATGCTCGGGGTCGGCCTCACCCAGCTGACACTGATCAGCTATCTGATCCGTCAGCTGCGGCTGTCCGAACCGGACCGCATCCACGCGCTGCGCGAATTCGCCCCCAGCGCAGAGGATTCCGACTGGGAACTGACCGTGGCCGGTCAGCGCGTACAGGTGATCAGGCGAGACCGGCGCAAGGGCGGCGTGCTGGACTTCAGCACCACCGTGCTGGCCGCCGCCGACGGCAGCATCGCCGGGCTGCTGGGAGCCTCGCCTGGAGCATCGACGGCCGTGGCGGCCATGCTCGAGGTGTTGCAGCGGTGCTTCGCCGGCCGCTATCGATCCTGGCTGCCCACGCTCAAAGAGATGGTGCCGTCGCTGGGGGTGGAGCTGTCCCGCGAGCCGGCGTTGTACGACGAGGTGTGGTCGTGGGGAACCGAGGTGTTGGGGTTGAAGTCCGATTCGGGGGTCCGGTCATGAGTGAAGCGTTGCGTCGGTCCTGGGCCAAAGACCTTGACGCCCAGACCCTTTACGAACTACTCAAGCTGCGGGTGGAGGTGTTCGTGGTGGAGCAGGCCTGCCCGTACCCGGAGCTGGACGGGCGCGACCTGCTCGCCGAAACCCGGCACTTCTGGCTGGAGACGCCCGACGGCGAGGTGATCTGCACGTTGCGGTTGATGGAGGAGCACGCCGGCGGCCGAAAAACGTTCCGGATCGGCCGGTTGTGCACCAAACGCAGCGCGCGCGGGCAGGGCCACACCACCCGGCTGCTGCGCGCCGCCCTGGCCGAGGTCGGCGACTACCCGTGCCGCATCGACGCGCAGACCTATCTGTCCGACATGTACGCCCAACACGGGTTCGTCCGCGCCGGTGACGATTTCGTCGACGACGGCGTCCCGCATGTACCGATGCTCAAGCCCGGCTCCGGCCTGACGGAGCTACCGTGAAGCCGTATCCGTTCAGTGCGATCGTCGGGCACGACCAGCTGCGCCTCGCGCTGCTGTTGTGCGCCGTGCGCCCGGAGATCGGCGGTGCGCTCATCCGGGGCGAGAAGGGCACGGCCAAGTCGACGGCCGTGCGCGGCCTGGCGGCGTTGTTGTCCGAGGCGACCGGTGACGCGGGCGCCGGCCTGGTCGAAATGCCGCTCGGCGCAACCGAAGACCGGGTGATCGGCTCGCTGGACCTGCAGCGGGTGCTGCGCGACGGCGAGCACGCGTTCTCGCCGGGGCTGTTGGCCCGCGCGCACGGCGGCGTGCTGTACGTCGACGAGGTCAACCTGCTGCACGACCACCTGGTGGACGTGCTGCTCGACGCCGCGGCGATGGGCCGGGTGCACATCGAACGCGACGGCATCTCGCATTCGCACGAGGCCCGGTTCGTGCTGATCGGCACCATGAATCCCGAGGAGGGCGAACTGCGTCCGCAGCTGCTGGACCGGTTCGGCCTCACCGTCGACGTGCACGCGTCCCGTGACGTCGACGTGCGGGTGGAAGTCGTCCGGCAGCGCATGGCCTACGAGGCCGACCCGGACGCGTTCGCCGAGCGTTACGCCGACGCGGAGGCCGAACTGGCCCGGCGCATCGCCGCCGCTCGGGCGCTCGTCGGCCAGGTGGTATTGCCCGACAGCGAGTTACGGCGCATCGCTTCGGTGTGCGCGGCGTTCGACGTCGACGGGATGAGGGCCGATCTGGTGGTGGCCCGCACCGCCGCCGCGCACGCCGCCTGGCGTGGGGCCACGTCCGTCGAAGAGCAGGACGTCCGGGTGGCCGCCGAGCTGGCGTTGCCGCATCGGCGCCGCCGCGACCCATTCGACGAACCCGGCATCGACCGCGACCAGCTCGACGAGGCGCTGGCCCAGGCCGGCGACGAACGCGAGCCCGAGCCCGACCCGCCGGGCGGCGGTCAGTCCGCGGAAGACCCTGCGCCGCAATCGAACTCGTCTGGAGTCCCGAAGCCACAACCGCCGCGCCCCAGCGC
Source organism: Mycobacterium sp. E3251 (assembly GCF_001666835.1). Classification (GTDB taxonomy): domain Bacteria; phylum Actinomycetota; class Actinomycetes; order Mycobacteriales; family Mycobacteriaceae; genus Mycobacterium. The sequence goes on from NZ_LZJF01000006.1 coordinate 10,938, forward strand.
GCCGCCGTCGAAGACCTTCCGCGCCCGCGCGCTGACGGTGCCCGGGGTCGGCGCGGGGGCGCCCGGGCGGCGATCGCGGGCCCGCAACGCCAGCGGCAGCGTGATCGCGGCCACCGACGGAAACGACACGAGTTCCGGTGCGCACGGGCTGCACCTGTTCGCCACCCTGCTGTCGGCCGCCGAACGTGCCGGGGCCGGCCCCCTGCGCCCGGGGCCGGATGACGTGCGACGGGCGATCCGGGAGGGGCGCGAAGGCAACCTGGTCATCTTCGTCGTGGACGCGTCGGGCTCGATGGCGGCGCGCGATCGAATGGCCGCGGTGAGTGGCGCGACGCTGTCGCTGCTGCGCGACGCCTACCAGCGCCGCGACAAGGTCGCCGTGATCACGTTCCGCCAGCGGGAGGCGCGGCTGCTGCTGCCGCCCACGTCGTCGGCGCACGTCGCCGGCCGGCGGCTGGCCCGATTCGACACCGGCGGCAGGACCCCGCTGGCCGAAGGCCTGCTCGCCGCGCGTGAACTGGTCGTCCGGGAGAAGGCACGCGACCGGGCCCGGCGTTCGTTGGTGGTGGTGCTCACCGACGGCCGGGCCACCGCCGGAACGGACCCGCTGGGCCGCAGCCGGGCGGCGGCGGCCCGGTTGGTGGCCGAGGGCGCCGCCGCGGTGGTCGTGGACTGCGAAACGTCTTACGTGCGGCTGGGTTTGGCCGAACAGCTGGCCCGCCACCTCGGCGCCCCGGCCGTGCGCCTCGAGCAGCTGCACGCGGACTCGCTGACGCGCGCCGTGCGAAACGCGGCCTGAGGAGGGTAACCGCTGATGCCACAAGGCCGCCCACTTCAGGTCCCCGAGGACGGACTGAGCACCAGGGCCCGGCGCAACACCCCGGTGCTGGCGGTGCACACCGGCCCGGGCAAGGGGAAGTCGACCGCCGCATTCGGAATGGCATTGCGGGCCTGGAATGCCGGGCTCTCCGTCGCGGTGTTCCAGTTCGTCAAAAGCGCCAAATGGAAGGTGGGCGAGGAGACCGCCTTCACCCAACTCGGCCAGGTGCACCAGCAGCACCGCATCGGTGGGCCCGTGGAATGGCACAAGATGGGCGCGGGCTGGTCGTGGTCGCGCAAGGCCGGCAGCGAAGACGATCACGCCGCGGCCGCCGCCGACGGCTGGGCGGAGATCGCGCGCCGGCTGACCGAGCAGCGCCACGACTTCTATGTGCTCGACGAATTCACCTACCCGCTGAAATGGGGATGGGTGGACGTCGACGAGGTGGTGGACGTGCTGCTGGCGCGGCCGGGCCACCAGCACGTGGTCATCACCGGCCGCGATGCCCCGCAGCGGTTGATCGAGGCCGCCGATCTGGTCACCGAGATGACCAAGGTGAAGCACCCGATGGACGCGGGCCGCAAGGGGCAGAAGGGCATCGAGTGGTGAGTGTCCCCGCGGTCGTCATCGCCGCGCCGGCGTCGGGCAGCGGAAAGACCACCGTCGCAACGGGTTTGATCGGTGCGCTGCGGCGCGCGGGCCATGCCGTGGCGCCGTTCAAGGTGGGCCCGGACTTCATCGACCCCGGTTATCACGGCTTGGCCGCCGGGCGTCCCGGCCGCAACCTGGACCCGGTGCTGGTCGGTGAGAACCTCGTCGGCCCGCTGTACGCGCACGGCTCGGGCGGTGCGGACATTTCGGTGATCGAGGGGGTGATGGGGCTCTTCGACGGGCGAATCGGGCGCGCCGCGGCCGGCCCCGCGGAAGGCTCCACCGCCCACGTGGCCGGCCTGCTGGGTGCGCCCGTGGTCCTGGTGGTCGACGCGCGCGGCCAGAGTCACAGCATCGCCGCACTGCTGCATGGCTTTTCGACGTTCGACGCCGCGACCCGGGTCCGCGGCGTGATCCTCAATCGGGTCGGTTCGGCCCGGCACGAACACGTTTTGCGGCAGGCCTGCGAGCAGGCGGGTGTCGCGGTGCTGGGTTCCATTCCCCGCACCGCCGAATTAGAGCTTCCAACAAGGTATTTGGGTCTGGTCACCGCGGTGGAGTACGGGCGGCGCGCGCGGCTCGCGGTCGAGGCGATGACCGACCTGGTCGCCCGTCACGTCGATCTGGCGGCCGTGGTGGCCGTCGCCGCGAGCCGGACCGGCACGGCGTGGGACCCGGCGACGGCGGTGGGGGAGACGCCCGGCGGGCGGGCCACCGTGGCGATGGCAACGGGTAAGGCGTTCAGCTTCGGCTATGCCGAACATGCCGAGTTGCTGCGGGCCGCCGGCGCCGACGTGGTCGAATTCGACCCGCTGGCCGAGGAGTTGCCCGATGGCACGGATGCTGTGCTGCTGCCCGGCGGCTTTCCGGAACAGTTCACCGCCGAGCTCTCGGCCAACGACTCCGTACGCCGGCAGATCAACGAGCTGGCCGCCGCCGGCGCGCCGATTCACGCCGAATGCGCCGGCCTCATCTATCTGGCCACCGAACTCGACGGTTACCCGATGTGCGGCGTGCTGGCCGGGTCGGCGCGGTTCACGCCGAATCTGACGTTGGCCTATCGCGACGCCGTCGCCGTGGCCGATTCGCCGCTCTATTCCACCGGGCAGCGGGCGGTGGGCCATGAATTCCACCGGACCGCAATCACGTTCAGCGATGACTACCAGCCCGCGTGGGCCTACCGGGGCAACGACGCGGATACCTTGCGCGAAGGTGTCGTGCACGCCGGAGTGCACGCGTCGTACTTGCACACCCATCCGGCCGCGGCACCACAAGCCGTCGCGCGGTTCGTGGCGCACGCCGCCGCGCGCAGCGCCCGGCGTTTCCGCCGCGCTCGCGGTCGCCACTAGGCCGATGGTGGCGACCCGCAGCGCCCGGCGTTTCCGCCGCGCCCGCGGTCGCCACTAGGCTTGCCCGGTGACCGAGAACGCCTACCTCGCCGGACTACGGCTGGCCGGCAAGAAGGTCGTCGTGGTCGGCGGCGGCTCGGTTGCCCAGCGCCGGCTGCCCTTGCTCATCGCCAGCGGTGCGGACGTCCACGTGATCTCCCGCAGCGCCACCAGGTCGGTCGAGGCGATGACCGGAATCACGTTGTCGCTGCGCGAATACCGCGACGGCGACCTCGAGGGGGCCTGGTACGCGATCGCCGCCACCAACGACGCGCAAGTGAACGCGGCCGTCGTCGCGGAGGCCGAGCGCCGCCACCTCTTCTGCGTCCGCGCCGATATCGCCGTGGAAGGGACAGCGGTGACCCCGGCGTCCTTCAGCTACGAAGGGTTATCGGTCGGGGTGCTCGCCGGCGGCGAGCACCGCCGGTCCGCGGCCATTCGCTCGGCCATCCGGGAGGCGCTGCAGACGGGGGTAATCGCGCCCGACAGCGTGGCCAGCCCCGACGTCGTGCGCGGCGGGGTGGCACTCGTCGGCGGCGGCCCCGGCGACCCCGAACTGATCACCGTGCGCGGGCGCCGGCTGCTGGCCCACGCCGACGTGGTGGTCGCCGACCGGCTGGCGCCCCCGGAACTGCTGGCGGAGCTACCGCCGCACGTGGAGGTCATCGACGCCGCCAAGATCCCGTACGGGCGGGCGATGGCGCAGGACGCGATCAACGACGTCATGATCGAACGCGCCCGGTCCGGGAAGTTCGTCGTCCGCCTCAAGGGTGGGGACCCGTTCGTCTTCGCCCGCGGCTTTGAGGAAGTGCAGGCGTGCGTCGACGCCGGGATCCCGGTCACCGTCGTGCCGGGTGTGACGAGCGCCATAGGAGTGCCCGCCCTGGCCGGCGTTCCGGTCACGCACCGGGCCATAAATCACGAATTCGTAGTGGTCAGCGGACATCTGGCGCCCGGCCACCCCGAATCGTTAGTGAATTGGAATGCGCTGGCCGCGCTCTCCGGCACCATCGTTTTGCTGATGGCCGTCGAACGCATCGAGCTTTTCGCCGACGCGCTCATAGCGGGCGGCCGACCTGCGGAAACGCCGGTGCTGGTGGTGCAACACGGAACGACGGCGGCTCAGCAGACTTTGCGGGCCACTCTCGCCGACACGCCGGAAAAGATCCGCGCCGAGGGCATCCGACCTCCCGCGATCATCGTGATCGGGCCAGTGGCGGCTTTCGGGCTTTAAACGGATCTTAAGATTACTGTAAGGTAACCCTTTATGACGGCCCTCAACGACAGTGAGCGCGCGGTGCGCAACTTCACCTCCGCACGCCCCGATCGTCCGGCCGCGGCGCGCTCCACGCGCCCGGCAGAGACCGCCTCCACCCGCCTCAGCAAGTACTACCCGGCATGGTTGCCGTCCCGCCGCTTCATCGCGGCCGTGATCGCCATCGGCGGTATGCAGTTGCTGGCGACCATGGACAGCACCGTCGCCATCGTCGCGCTGCCCCGGATCCAGAACGAGCTCAGCCTGTCCGACGCCGGCCGCAGCTGGGTGATCACCGCCTACGTGCTGACCTTCGGCGGACTGATGCTGCTGGGCGGCCGGCTCGGCGACACCATCGGGCGCAAGCGCACCTTCATCGTCGGCGTCGCGCTGTTCACCATCTCCTCGGTGCTGTGCGCGGTCGCATGGGACGAGGTGACCATGGTCATCGCGCGGCTGTCGCAGGGGGTCGGCTCCGCCATCGCCTCGCCGACCGGCTTGGCGCTCGTCGCGACCACCTTCCCCAAGGGGCCCGCGCGTAACTTCGCGACGGCGGTGTTCGCCGCGATGACGGCGGTCGGCTCGGTGATGGGCCTGGTGGTCGGCGGAGCGCTGACCGAGGTGTCCTGGCGGCTGGCGTTCCTGGTGAACGTGCCGATCGGCCTGGTGATGATCTACCTCGCGCGCACCGCGCTGCGCGAGACCAACCGGGAGCGGATGAAGCTCGACGCCACCGGCGCCATGCTGGCGACGCTGGCGTGCACCGCGGCCGTCTTCGCCTTCTCGATGGGGCCGGAAAAGGGCTGGGTCTCGATCACCACCGTCGGCTCGGGTGTGGTCGCGATGGCCGCCGCCCTCGCCTTCATCATCGTCGAGCGCACCGCCGAAAACCCGGTTGTCCCATTCGATCTGTTCCGCGACCGCAACCGGCTGGTCACCTTCGCCGCGATCTTCCTGGCCGGCGGCCTCATGTTCAGCCTGACGGTGTGCATCGGCCTGTACGTGCAGGACATCCTCGGTTACAGCGCGCTGCGCGCCGGCGTCGGCTTCATCCCGTTCGTCATCGCGATGGGGATCGGGCTGGGCGTGTCCTCGCAACTGGTGTCGCGGTTCTCGCCCCGGGTGTTGACGATCGGCGGCGGCATCCTGCTGTTCTGGGCGATGCTCTACGGCTGGGGTTTCATGCACCGCGGTGTGCCCTATTTCCCCAACCTGGTGCTCCCCATCATCGTGGGCGGGATCGGCATCGGCATCTGCGTCGTCCCGCTGACGCTGGCGGCCATCGCCGGTGTCGGCTTCGACCAGATCGGCCCGGTGTCGGCGATCGCATTGATGCTGCAGAGCCTCGGCGGTCCGCTGGTGCTGGCCGTCATCCAGGCCGTGATCACCTCCCGCACGCTGTACATGGGCGGCACCACCGGCCCGGTGAAGATCATGAACGACCTCCAACTGCACGCGCTCGACCAGGGCTACACCTACGGCCTGCTGTGGGTGGCCGGGGTGGCCGTCATCGTCGGCGCCGCGGCGCTGCTGATCGGCTACACCCCCGCCCAGGTGGCCCACGCGCAAGAGGTCAAGGAAGCGATCGACGCCGGCGAGCTGTGACGCCGGGGTCGCCGATTGGCGGCCCGCTCCAATAGCTTTGCGCCGGATTCGATAGCGCCGGCGATATCAAATTCGCGGAGCCTGCACGGGTCCTCGGCTGCTAGGCGCCCACCCCTGACAAGTTAGGCTGGCCCGCTGTGATCACCCGGATGTCCGAGCTGTTCTTGCGCACGTTGCGTGACGATCCCGCTGATGCCGAAGTGCCCAGCCACAAACTTCTGATCCGCGCCGGCTACATCCGGCCGATCGCGCCCGGGCTGTACAGCTGGTTGCCGCTCGGGCTGCGGGTGCTGCGCAAGATCGAACGCATCGTCCGCGACGAGATGAACGCGATCGGCGGTCAGGAGATCCTGTTTCCCGCCCTGCTGCCGCGCGCGCCGTACGAGACCACGAACCGGTGGACCGAATACGGCGACGGGGTGTTCCGGCTCCAGGACCGCCGCGGCAACGACTACCTGTTGGGCCCGACGCACGAAGAGCTGTTCACGCTGACGGTCAAGGGCGAATACAACTCCTACAAAGACTTTCCCGTGCTGCTCTATCAGATCCAGAACAAGTACCGCGACGAGGCGCGGCCGCGCGCGGGGATCCTGCGCGTGCGCGAGTTCCTGATGAAGGACTCCTACTCCTTCGACATCGACGACGCCGGACTCAAGGCCGCCTATCACGCGCACCGGGAGGCCTACCAGCGCATCTTCAACCGGCTCCAGGTGCGCTACGTGATCGTGTCCGCGGTATCGGGGGCGATGGGCGGCAGCGCCTCCGAGGAGTTCCTGGCCGAAAGTCCGGTCGGCGAAGACACCTTCGTGCGCTGCCTGGAATCGGGGTATGCGGCCAACGTCGAGGCCGTCGTCACCGCCCGCCCCGAGGCCAAACCGATCGATGGCTTGCCTGAGGCGGTAATCCACGACACCGGTGACACCCCGACCATCGCCACCCTGGTGGACTGGGCCAACACCGCCGGCCTCGGCCGCACGGTCACCGCGGCGGACACGCTGAAGAACGTCCTGCTCAAGGTGCGCCAGCCCGGCGGGGAGTGGGAGCTGCTGGCCATCGGGCTGCCGGGCGACCGCGAGGTCGACGACAAGAGGCTGGGCGCCGCGCTGGAACCGGCCGAGTACGCGTTGCTCGACGATTCCGACTTCGCCAAATACCCATTTCTGGTGAAGGGCTACATCGGGCCGAAGGCGCTGCGGGACAACGGTGTTCGCTATCTCGTCGACCCGCGGGTGGTGGACGGCACCAGCTGGATCACCGGGGCGGACGAGCCCGGCCGGCACGTCGTCGGCCTGGTGGCCGGCCGCGATTTCACCGCCGACGGCACCATCGAGGCCGCCGAGGTGCGCGACGGCGATCCGTCTCCCGACGGCGCCGGCCCGCTGGTGTCGGCCCGGGGCATCGAGGTCGCGCACATCTTCCAGCTCGGCCGCAAGTACACCGACGCCTTCACCGCCGACGTCCTCGGTGAGGATGGCAAGCCGGTGCGGCTGACCATGGGGTCCTACGGCCTCGGGGTGTCGCGGATGGTGGCGGTGATCGCCGAGCAGCACCATGACGAGTTGGGCCTGCGCTGGCCGTCTTCGGTCGCGCCGTTCGACGTCCATCTGGTGATCGCCAACAAGGACGCGGACGCCCGCACCGGGGCCACCGCGCTGGCCGCCGACCTGGACCGGTTGGGCATCGAGGTGCTGCTCGACGACCGTCAAGCATCACCGGGGGTCAAGTTCAAGGACGCGGAATTGCTGGGCGTGCCGTGGATCCTGGTGGTGGGGCGCGGCTGGGGCAACGGCGTGGTGGAGCTGCGCGACCGCTTCGGCGGAGAAACGCGCGAGCTGGCGACCGGGCCGTCGCTGGCCACCGACGTCGCGGCCGCCCTTACCGGGTAACTCAAAACCCTTGCGCCGCTAGTCGTTTCCGCCGGGGAAGCTCGTCGTGATGGGCCAGGCGCCCAGCACCCGGTTCCATCGGGCGGCCATCACCGCGCTTTGCGTCAGCGCCGTGGCGGCGAACGCGCGGTCGTCGGCCGTCTCGGCGTGCTCGATCACCACTCGCCAGGCCGACGCGCCGTCGTTTTCCATCCGCGCCGCCAGGCGCGCCGCATCCGCCGCGCTGCCCACCAGGATCGGCAACTGGTAACCGGGGGCGGCGACCGGCGCGTTGACCTTGCGGGCGTTGAGCATCGCGATCACGTCGTCGCGGCGCTGGCGGTGCTGACTCAGGGCCTCCACCACCATGTCGTTCACGCTGGGCGGCGACAGCGCCGAGACCATGCCGTAGCCGTAGATGGTCGAGTGTTCGATGGCCAGCGCGTCGCACAGCGCGGCGTTGTCCGCGTCCTTGCCGGAGCTCATATCGACGGGCCCCCCGGCACCAGGGCGACCGTGTACGACGCGGTGCAGGACGCGATGATCGAGGCGAGCAACCCCGCCCGGTAGCCGGATTCTCCCGCCACCATCCGGCTGGCGCTGTCCGCCGAGGCGCGCAAGGCGTTGATCACGTCCGACACCGGTGGGGGAGGCGGCGGCGGTCCCGCCGGTTCGGCGGCGCTCGGGCTGGGGCCCGCGGTCTCGCTGGTGGACGAGGCGGTGATCTTGCCGGCGGCCCGCGAGATCTCCGTGGACAGGGCGCGGGCGTGCGCGGCGCGTTGGCTCGCGACCACCGTCAGCGCGGCGGCGATCTGTGGCGGGTTGCCGACGGCCGCGGCCGCGGCACCGGCCAGCGCGCTGTCCTTGCGGGCCTGGTCCAGCGGCCCCAACAGCTCTTCGACGGGTGGGGGCTTGGGCGGGGACTCGCCGCAGGCGGAGGTCACCACCCCGAGCGCAGCCAGAGCCGCGCCGCCGGCGAGCACACCCCGCCGGTTGACGACCGGAAATGCGCTAGACACAAACACATCCTGCCATCGGTGCGGGGGTGGGTAGGAAGCCAGGACGCGATCCGGCCGTCAGACGCGATTCCTGGCGTATCGTTGATAGCTGCTCTCGCGGAACGGCAGCCTTCGCGTTCCGCCAGGACACCGGAGCCGCCCGCAGGGCTAAATAGGGCCAAGGGGCGGCGACGCCCTCCAGCTGACCGGACAACTCAAGATGAGGAGCTCGCCGTGACCACCGGGCTACCTTCGCAGACGCAGGTGATCGAGCTACTCGGTGATGAGTTCGCGCGCGCCGGATACGAGATCGAAGACGTGGTCATCGACGCCCGGACGCGCCCGCCGCGGATCATGGTGGTCGCCGACGGTGACAAAGCCCTCGACCTGGACACCATCGCGACGCTGTCGCGCTCGGCGTCGGCGTTGCTGGACGGCATCGACGATGTCGCCGACCGCTATGTGCTCGAGGTGAGTTCGCCGGGCGTGGACCGCCCGCTGACCAGTGCAAAGCATTTCCGTCGCGCCCGCGGCCGCAAGGTCGACGTCGTCCTCGCGGACGGTTCGCGACTGACCGGTCGCGTCGGCGAGACGCGCGGCGACACCGTCGCGCTGGTGGTCCGCGCGGGACGCGACTACCAGGTGCGCGAGCTCCCGCTCGCCGACATCGCCAAAGCCGTTGTCCAGGTGGAGTTTTCGCCCCCAGCCCAAGCGGAGTTGGACCTGGCGGGCCGGACCGACAGGACGGAGGAGCGGCACTGATGAACATCGACATGGCCGCGCTGCACGCCATCGAGGTGGATCGCGGTATCTCGGTCAACGAGCTGCTCGAGACGATCAAGTCGGCGCTGCTCACCGCCTACCGGCACACCGAGGGCCATCAGAACGACGCGCGCATCGAGATCGACCGCAAGACCGGCGTCGTCAAGGTCGTCGCCCGCGAGACCGACGACGACGGCAACGTCATCAGCGAATGGGACGACACCCCCGAAGGTTTCGGCCGCATCGCCGCCACCACCGCCCGTCAGGTCATGCTGCAGCGGTTTCGGGACGCGGAGAACGAGCGCACCTACGGTGAGTTCTCCACCCGTGAGGGCGAGATCGTCGCGGGCGTCATCCAGCGCGACAACCGCGCCAACGCCCGCGGCCTGGTCGTCGTCCGGATGGGCACCGAGACCAAGGCATCCGAAGGCGTGATCCCGGCGGCCGAACAGGTGCCGGGCGAAAGCTACGAGCACGGCAACCGGGTGCGCTGCTACGTCATCGGCGTGACCCGCGGTTCCCGCGAGCCGCTGATCACGCTGTCGCGAACGCATCCCAACCTGGTCCGCAAGCTGTTCTCCCTGGAAGTCCCCGAGATCGCCGACGGGTCGGTGGAAATCGTGGCGGTGGCCCGGGAGGCCGGCCACCGCTCCAAGATCGCGGTGAAGTCCAACGTTCCCGGGCTGAACGCGAAAGGGGCCTGCATCGGGCCGATGGGCCAACGGGTGCGCAACGTGATGAGCGAGCTCTCCGGGGAGAAGATCGACATCATCGACTACGACGAGGACCCGTCCCGCTTCGTGGCCAACGCGCTGTCGCCGGCCAAGGTGGTCTCCGTGTCGATCATCGACCCGAACGCCCGGGCCGCCCGCGTGGTGGTGCCCGACTTCCAGCTGTCCCTGGCCATCGGCAAGGAGGGCCAGAACGCGCGGCTGGCCGCGCGCCTCACCGGGTGGCGGATCGACATCCGCGGCGATACGCCGGGGGGATCGGAGTCGCATTCGGAGAGCCACCCCGAACACGGGGCCACCCACGGGATGGCGCACGACCGCTAGGGGATCCTCGCCCGCATCCTCGGGCGGTTCTGACCATCGGATAAGTGACGCTAGACTGAGCCGTGATCCAGCGTGAGCCTTCGGCCCGGGCGCACAAACATTTGGACGGACCAGTCCGGACGTGCGTCGGGTGCCGAAAGCGAGAGCTGGCCGTCGAACTGCTTCGCGTGGTGGCTCAGTCGAACGGGAACGGCGAATACGCCGTGATCGTTGACACCAGGGCCAACCGGCCGGGGCGGGGTGCATGGCTGCATCCCGTACCGCCGTGCGTGCAACAGGCGATTCGGCGGCGGGCTTTCACCAGAGCGCTGCGCATCGACCGTCCACCGGACACATCCGCGCTGGTCGAGTACGTGGAAGCGCTCGACCAGCACGGCAACAGAACAGGTAGCAAAGAACATGAGCACACCGTGAAGTCCCGATGACCATGCGTCATAGCTAAACCCGAGGCGCGGCCCCACGACTGTCGCCTCTTAGACAGGAGATGTAGTGGCAGGTAAGGCCCGCGTACACGAGTTGGCCAAGGAACTCGGTGTTACCAGCAAGGAAGTTCTCGCCCGGCTGAATGAACAGGGCGAATTCGTAAAATCCGCATCGTCCACGGTGGAGGCGCCGGTCGCTCGCCGACTGCGCGAATCCTTCGGGGGCGGCAAACCGGCTGCCCAGAAGACGGCGGCCAAGGCGGCCGCCAAGGCTCCGGCCAAGGGCCCGGACAAATCGCTTGACCAGGCACTCGACAAGGCCATCGGCAACGGCGAGGCCAACGGCGAAGCCGCCGGCGGAACGACGATCGCCGCCGCCCCAGCTGCCCCCGCCGCCGTCACGGCCGCCGGGACCGCCGGGTCGGCCACCGCCGGGCCGCGGAGCCT
>NZ_LZJF01000007.1 GCF_001666835.1 Mycobacterium sp. E3251
GGCCCGCGGCTATGCCGTGGTACAGGCGGTGCCGGACTCCGGGTCCGCGGTGGTGCTGCGGTCGGTCGCCGATGCGCTCCGCCTCCGCGGCGGCCAGGCGGGTGACGTCGCGGCGGATCGCCGACCGTGCGCGATGAATCTCGTCGGCGCGCGCCGTCAGGACCGTCAGCGGTTCGGCGAGCACCGGTCGGCTGCGGACCTGGGCCAGCGCCCGCTGTTCGCGAGCCACCCAGTTGCGCAGCGCCTGCGCGCTGCGCCGGCGCAGATCATCGATCAGGCGCTGCTCGGCGGCGGTGTCGGGTACGACCTTCTTCGCCGCGTCGGTCGGGGTGGCGGCGCGCAGGTCGGCGACCAGGTCGCACAGCGGATTGTCGGGTTCGTGACCGACCGCGCTGATGACCGGGGTGCGGCAGGCCGCGATGGCGCGGCACAGCGTCTCGTCGGAGAACGGCAACAGGTCCTCGACGCTACCGCCGCCGCGGGCCACCACGATGACGTCGACCTCGACGTGGCGGTCGAGTTCGTATAGCGCCTCGACGATCTGGGCCACCGCGTTGGGTCCCTGGACCGCGGTATTGCGCACGGCGAAACGCGCCCCGGGCCAGCGGCCGGTTGCCACCGTCGTCACGTCGCGTTCGGCCGCGCTGGCGCGGCCGGTGATCAGGCCGATCATGTTGGGCAGGAAGGGGATTGGTCGCTTGAGCCGGGGGTCGAAGAGTCCTTCGGCGTCCAGCAGCCGGCGCAGCCGATCGATCCGCGCCAACAGCTCACCCACACCGACGGCGCGAATCTCGCTGAGCCGCAACGAGAACGTGCCGCGACCGGTATAGAAAGACGGCTTGCCGCACACCACCACCTGCGTGCCCTCGGTCAGTTTCACCGGCGCGTTGGCCACCAGGTCACGTGAACAGGTCACGGTCAGCGACATGTCGGCGGCCGGATCGCGCAACACCATGAACACCGTCTTGGAGTCGGGCCGCGCGCTGATCTGGGCGAGCTGGCCCTCGACCCATACCGTGCCGAGCTTGTCGATCCAGCCGGCGACCCGAATTGCCACCGCGCGCACCGGAAATGGGTTCTCGGCGGAGTTCGGTTCGGATTGTGCGGGCGGGGTCACTTCGCGTTCGCGCGGGTGATCCTGTTGGCGAGCAGCGTCTGGAAAGGCGCGCGGGCCTTGGTGGCCTGCTCGTATGCCAGCAGGGCTTCGAGTTCGTCGACGCTCAGCGATTGCAGACGGGCACGCAGCTGCGCCAGCGTCAGTGCCGCGTAGTCCAACTCGGTCACCACCGACGGTTGCGCAACCGCCGGCGCGTCCGAAGATTTCCTGCCCTGCTTCAAGGGGGCGGCATCGGACGCGGCGTCGGCGAGCGAGTACAACGCGAACCGCCCCTCGGTTCGGCGGTCCCCCTCGCCGATACCCTCCTCGGCAGGTGCTTCGAACGCTTCGGGCAGGTCCTCATCGAAGGTTGCCCATTCGGGCTGCTCGTCCTTTGGCGGGAAGATGTTCTCCAGGGTGCTGTCACCCTTGATCGCCAGCTCGGCGAGGTTCTGCTGAAATCGCATCACAAGGTGCGCCGCCTGACTGGCTAATGTCATGGGGTACATCAGGATGGTTTTCGGCAGCTTCATGGTCTCCTCGACGGCGACTGTCGCCGCGCCGACCAATAGCCGAACTCCATACGGTGCAGTAGCCATGGGTCCAAGATTGCCTTAAGCGACGGCTAACTCCAAGCCCGCCGGCGCGAGCTGGCAAGCCCGTGTCCGCAGAACGTACCCTGGGTGTCATGCCGCCGACTGTCGACATGGGAATTCCCGGCGCGTCCAGCTCGGTAGCCAGCGATCCAGCCCGTAAGCGAGTGCTTCTGGCCGAGCCGCGTGGTTACTGCGCGGGCGTGGATAGAGCCGTCGAGACGGTCGAGCGCGCGCTGGAAAAGCACGGCGCGCCGGTGTACGTGCGTCACGAGATCGTGCACAACCGGCACGTGGTCACCACCCTGGAAAAGGCCGGTGCGGTGTTCGTCGAGGAGACCGACGAGGTCCCCGAGGGTTCCATCGTCGTGTTCTCCGCGCACGGCGTCGCGCCCACGGTGCACGCCGCGGCCGCCGCACGCAACTTGCACACCATCGACGCCACCTGCCCGCTGGTGACCAAGGTGCACAACGAGGCCAGGCGGTTCGCCCGCAACGACTACGACATCCTGCTGATCGGCCACGAGGGCCACGAGGAGGTCATCGGGACCGCCGGCGAGGCGCCCGACCATGTGCAGCTCGTCGACGGGGTCGCCGCCGTGGACAACGTGACGGTCCGGGACGAGAACAAGCTGGTCTGGCTGTCGCAGACCACGCTGTCGGTCGACGAGACCATGGAGATCGTCGACCGGCTGCGCCAGCGGTTCCCGAAGTTGCAGGATCCGCCCAGCGACGACATCTGTTACGCGACGCAGAACCGGCAGGTCGCCGTCAAGGCGATGGCCCCGGAGTGCCAGCTGGTGATCGTCGTCGGTTCGCGGAACTCCTCGAACTCGGTGCGGCTCGTCGAGGTGGCGCTGGGCGGCGGCGCCGCGGCCGCCCACCTGGTCGACTGGGCCGACGATATCCAGCCCGCATGGCTGGAAGGGGTGACTACCGTCGGCGTGACCTCCGGTGCGTCCGTCCCCGAGGTATTGGTGCGAGGTGTGCTGGAGCGGCTCGCCGATTACGGCTACGACGTGGTGCAACCGGTCACCACGGCACAGGAAACCCTGGTGTTCGCGCTGCCGCGCGAGATCCGGTCACTGCTCTGACACGTCGGGCGCCGGTTGGCGCTCAGCCGTCGTATTCCCATTCCGTCGGGGGTCGCTGAGACCGGCCGTACGCCCGTGAGCGGTTCCGCCGCTCGGCCTCCTCTGGTGCGCCCGCCCCCCGGTAGCGCACCTGCGAGATGGGGTGATGCGTCCCGTTGCCGTTCGGCGCGGGGCGGCGTCGCCTCGGCTCGTAGGCGGAGTCGTAGCTGTCGTAGCGGCCGAAACGCTCCCCGGGCGGGTCAAACGGGTCCCCGTACCGATCCGAGCCTTCGAAACGCGACCTCGGCTGGTCGTAGGGCCGTTCGTAGGGGCTACGGCGGCCGCGCGGCTCCCGACGGCCTTCCCGAGGCGATTGGCCGCGCGCGTCCGGATCGGCATCCGGCCTGGGGCGGCGCCGTGACCGGCGGGGCGGTTCAGCGGCGCCGTAGTCCCGGGCGCTCGTTGAGCCTCTCCGAGTCGAGCGCCGCTCGCTCGGATCGCCCGTGTCGTCCAGCGGTTCCCGCGGACGCCGCGACCGGTTCCGGGCGGAGCGAGTGGCGGTCCGATCATTGCGCGCCGTGCGGCGGGCCTGCGCGGCCGAGCTGCCCCCGCGGGTGCGCCGCGCCTTGGCCGGGGCCGCCTCGTCGGCATCGTCCTCGTCGGATTCCGGGCGCACGATCGCGCGGAGTTTGGCGACAATCCCGCCGACGACGGACTTGACGTCGGTGGACTCCGCGTCGTCGGAGCTCTTCGTCGTCGCGGTCGCCCCGTGCGACATCCCGAAGTACCACCTGGCCAACCCGATCAGCAGCACCACGCCGGCGGTTCCCAGCATCAGCGGGAAGCGCTCGATGAGCGGATAGCCGCAATTGATCAACAGATCTTTGAGATGGCCGACCTTGGCGTCGTGGAACAACCAATAAGCGCCGGGCACCGCGCAGAAAAGTATCAACGGGGGCTGGATCATCGCGGTGAAAAGCCCGTCCTGGCGCACCGCCAGCACCGCCGCCAGACAGCCGGCTATATAGAAGCCGGCGAAGACGTGCGTCAGCTCCTTGTGGCCGGCGTCGATTCCGTAGCCGATCGCGGTGGCGGTAACGGCGAGGAGCAGGGCGGCGTACCACGGCACACCTGGGATATCTGGGTGGATCGAGCGGTGGGAGGCCTCCACCGTCGACTTTGCCCGCTGTCCTGACACATGTAGACCGTACCGGGAAAGGGCGGAAAGCCCCGTAAATACCTCGTAGGGATCCCGGGCGTGCCATGACGATCGTGCACGAACGGTCCACAGCGGCCGGTGCCGCAGCCGACCCCTAGACTTGGGTCCCTGTGAGCCTGAGCCTGGGAATCGTGGGTCTGCCCAACGTCGGCAAGTCGACCCTGTTCAACGCGCTGACCCGCAACGACGTACTGGCGGCCAACTATCCGTTCGCGACGATCGAACCGAACGAAGGCGTCGTTCCGCTGCCGGATCCGCGCCTGGACAAGCTGGCCGAGCTGTTCGCATCCCAGCGCACCGTGCCGGCGCCGGTGACGTTCGTCGACATCGCCGGCCTGGTGAAGGGCGCGTCCGAGGGTGCCGGGCTCGGCAACAAGTTCCTGGCTCACATCCGCGAATGCGACGCCATCTGCCAGGTGGTGCGGGTGTTCTCCGATGACGATGTGACCCATGTGGCCGGTGAGGTGGATCCCCGATCTGACATCGAGGTGGTCGAGACGGAGTTGATCCTGGCCGACCTGCAGACGCTGGAACGTGCTCTGCCGCGCTTGGAGAAGGAGGCCCGCACCAATAAGGAGCGCAGGCCGGTGTACGAGGCGGCGGCCGCGGCACAGGAGACGCTCAACGGCGGGAAGACGCTGTTCGGTGCGGGGGTGGATGCGTCCTTGCTGCGGGAGCTGAACCTATTGACCACCAAGCCCTTTCTGTATGTCTTCAACGCCGATGAGGCGGTGCTGACCGACGCGGCGCGGATCGCCGAGCTGCGTGAGCTGGTCGCGCCCGCCGACGCGGTGTTCCTGGACGCGGCCATCGAAGCGGAGCTGAACGAGCTCGACGACGAGTCGGCCGCCGAACTGCTGGAGTCGATCGGGCAGAGCGAACGCGGGCTCGACGCGCTGGCCCGCGCCGGTTTCCACACCCTCAAGTTGCAGACATTTTTGACGGCCGGCCCAAAAGAGGCGCGCGCTTGGGTGATTCACCAAGGCGACACCGCACCGAAGGCCGCCGGGGTGATCCACACCGATTTCGAAAAGGGCTTCATCAAGGCCGAGATCGTGTCCTATGACGACCTGATCGCCGCCGGTTCGATGGCCGCTGCCAAGGCGGCGGGCAAGGTCCGGATGGAAGGCAAGGACTACGTGATGGCCGACGGCGACGTGGTGGAGTTCCGCTTCAACGTCTAGGGCTCGATGAATTCTGCCGATCGCGGAGGTCTACATACCATGGGAACCCTCTGTTACACCGCGACCATGTCTCTCGACGGCTACGTTGCCGACGGCAGCGGCGACTTCCAGTGGTCGGCCCCAAGCGATCCGGTGTTCACCGCGCATGTCGACCGCATGGCTGAGGTGTCGACCGAAGTGTTAGGGCGGAAGACTTTCGCGCTGATGCAGTACTGGGAGACCGATCCCGAGGACGAAGAATGGGCCTCGGCGGAGCGGGAGTTCGCCCAGCGCTGGCGAGGCATCCACAAAGTGGTGGTTTCGTCGACGCTGACGCACGAGATCGAATCGGACCGTGTCCGTTTGGTACCCGACCTGCGCTTGGACGAATTGAAGCGGATCGTCGCGCAGGCCGAGGGCGTAGTCGAGATCTTCGGGCCCACCACCGCGGCCGCCGCGATCCGAGCTGGCCTGATCGATGAGTTCCAGTTCTTCGTAGTGCCGAAGATGGTGGGCGCAGGTCTACGTGCCCTACCTGACGGCATGCGCCAGGATCTGAGTCTCGCCGGGCACCGCCTTTTCGACGACGGCACCGCTCACCTGCGCTACCTGTCTGGCCGCGACGTTGCTCGGTGACTGAATGCGGCGGAGTTCGGCTTCAACATCGGACGTGGTGGCGCGCCGGCAGATTAGAAGGGGCTTCATTGTGAGGGTGGCGGCGCACTAGATTGCGCAGTAAAGCGGTGTTGAGGGGGCGCGATGCGGTGGCGGGGTGTGTGTCATGTCGAGTTCGCGGTGCTGGACTACGACGACTCGGTCGCGTTCTATGACGCATTGTTCGGCTGGCTTGGATACAGCAGCTTCTCATCGCTGAACATGGAGTACCAGTCGATCTATTACATGACGCGTAATGCCCACCCGCACAGCTACATCGGCATTCAGCCTGCCCGTACCGGCGGGAAGCTGACGCACCGGGATCAGGCGGTCGGGATCAACCACATTGCGTTGTGGGCACGCAGTAGGGCAGAGGTCGACCGTTTTCATCGGGAATTCCTGATCGGTCGAGATGTCCCGGTCACGGACGAGCCGAAGGAGTACCCACAATACTGGCCCGGCTACTATGCCGTGTTTTTCGACGACCCGATAAACGGCATCCACTGGGAATTGGCTTGGATGCCGAAAGTGCCTACACCACGCCAAATTTGGTCGTTCTATCGCGCAATTCGTGCCTTCGCGGGAAGTCGGCCAGACTTGGCCAACACCGTGCCGGGCGTTGTCTCCCAGGCGCGGAGAACCCTGCCCAGCCGGCGGTGACGCGGTGCACATCCGCTTACCAACCCAGGTGGCGTCAACGTGTCAGAACAGCTTGATGGCACCGAAACGACCGTGGCGTTGTCACTCCGCAGTTGCGATGCGACAGTCGTGTAACGCGTGTCTTGCGTTCCGTCTAGGACAAATAAGGCGAATGGGGTGCCGCCAGGATGTCACGGCTGCCGAGTCGGAGCGGCGCCATACGTCAGTGCATCCACTACTTGAGCCAGGCGCGGATAGATGATCGCGGGGCCGAGCCAGCGGGCAATGAACCTGCGCAACTCGATACCGTCTCGATGCGGCTGGCCTGGGTCGACAAGGATCGAATGCAAAGTGCGTAGGCCCATTTCGGCGAGCTCGTCGAGCGCGGCTTCGTCGAATCCGTGCATGTCCCAGTCAACGTCGAGACGATGCAGCATCGAGCGGGAGAACGCCCGAGCTGTGTCGGAGGTCAGGGACACCGTATGACCTTCTGGCGCTCCGCTTCTCAACAGGCGTTCGATTTGGCGTTCTCCGGCAAGGCTTTCGACAGCGAATGCGACACCTTCGACGAGCGCCGCGGCGGGTTCGGTGAGTCCGCTGATATGCTCGGCGAGCTGGTCGAGGAAACCGTGGGCCGAGCGCATCGCGCTGGCGATCATGAGAGCCTCGGTTCCCGGGAAATAGCGATAGACCGTCTGCCGGGTGACGCCCAAGGTGCGCGCCACGTCGGTGAGCCGCATCGAGAATCCTTGTTCGGCGATGATCTCGTCGGCCACGTCGAGGATCCTGTCGATGGCCTCTTCGTCACTCGCTGGGGCGTTGCCCGCCCATCCGTGGCTACGCATGGTTGAACTCTAGGGCAGCGTGGTGGCCGCGCGAGCGCTGGATGCGTTGGGGCGAAATGTGTTAACGATCATCGACCGTCCAAGCCAGTTACGGCCCCGACGGAGTACCAACGCGCCGCGCTCTTCGGTTCCTCCGCGTACCGCTGGATCCATCTGGTGGCGAATTCGGGAATGATCTCGTGTTCAGGAGTGTGGCGCGGACCCTGTGAGCGGATCAGACCGGCGATCATGGCGAGGACTTCCCTTTTGGGCACACCCGCGTAGGTCGACTGACCCGGTCGAGTAAGCGCATGCGCGGCCCCCAGTGCGGCCCGAACTGCCTTCGCGGAGAGCCCATTTGGTAATAGTTGGCCCAGATCGCCGCCGTCCTCCTTCGGCACATGCTTCTGAAAGCCGCTGGAGATGATCCCCAGGATCTCATTCATATGCCTGAGCACGCCGACTATCGTCTTTGCGCGATACAGATAGCTGTCGTGCACGGCGTTGTAGACGATGAGCGCGGAACTGCGATGCTCGATTTCTTCGACAAAGTGCCAGAGGAACAGCGACGCTACTCGCTCGTCCCCGGCCCGAAACAGCTTGTCCTCGTGGTCGAGGAAGACTTTGAAGTAGGGCGTGAACGTGGCTTCGACAACTGCGGGATAAGCGAGACGCCAGGCGAGCGGCTTGGTGGCGGTGAGGCAGTCGTAGGAGGCCACGACGTCGGCCATCGTTTCCTGCAAGCCGGGCCAACGTCGGATCAGCGCACGGATATGGCTTTGGTGAGCGGCTGAGTGCTGTGCCTCCTGACGCAAGTAAGACTCTGCCTCCTCCGCCGTGGCCGGGTCCCGCATCAGCGGTATGGCTTCCCGCGTCGCGTCGACGATGAGTTTCTCGAAGCCGGGCGCGAAGAACGAAATGGCATTGCACTGCATTGCAAACGCGGGGCGCTCCGGCTGCCAGTTGAACGGGACATCGGCGCTCGCGAAGTCGAAGCGAACGCGCCTCACCTGTAGCTCCGTCATGGCGTCGACGTTAGCGGCCAAGATCGCCAGTGACAAGACAATGATGCATAGATGTATGGCGTTATGCTGGGACGACGCCGGTCAGCCTTGACGGCCAGGCCCTAGAACCATACGTTATACACAAAACGTCTAGTCAGATGGCAGGTGTCCAGATGAACCTGATCGTGTTCAACAGCCCCGCCGGTCTTCCCTGGCAGACGAATCTGTGCGACATCATGCTGCTGACCATGTTCCTGGCGGCAGTGGCGTACAGCGTCGTCCAGTTCCGCCGCGGAAGGCGCGTCTACTGCGCATTGCTGGCGGCAGCGGCAATCTACGGGCTCGTGCTGGAACTGGTCGGGATGGCCACACTCAACATGTACAAGCAGGGCGACTTCATGTTGATGATCAACTGGCCTGCCTTCCCGTTGTGGCACGGCACCACGATGATGCCCGCGTACGTTGTGATCTTTTACCCGGTCTTTCTGTTCACCGGTTTCAAGGTCGTCGAGGCGATCGGGACCGAAAAGCGTTGGCAGGGAGCCGTCACCGGTGGGCTATTCATGATTGCGCTTGACGCCCCCTACATCATTGAGGGCAACCTGCGCCACGTCGTGTGGTGGACCTGGAATCCAAACTTTGAGTACTTCCAGTTCTGGGTCGGCTGGCCCCTGCTCGATCTCTGTTGGCAGGGCATCTGGGACGCCGTCTTCATTTACATCATGCTTTGGGCCGCACCCCGAATCGACGGCTTGGCCGGTAGCGGTATCGCACGATGGTCGAATGCGAAGGCAATGGGCGCTTTTCCACCGCTCGCAGCCCTGATGGTCCTGGTGACCGGGCCCATCCTGATGTCACCGGTCACCGTCGTCACCGCGCTCGGCGGACGTCAGTGGCCTGTGGTCGTGATGCTCGTGGTCGGCTACTGCGCGGTCACTGTGACCGCACTGCGCTCTGCCAAAGCTAATCCGTCATTCGAACCGTTCACCCTCGGTCTGGTCGTCCTATACGTGGCAAGCCTTGGGGCGATGGTGATCGCCAACGTGGTCTACGAACGCGGTCTTACCCGGTACATCCTGGTTCAGGCCGTGGGCCTGATCGTGGTGAGCGGTCTTGCATCGTTCCCTTGGATTGCCACCCGCGGAGGCTCCCGTGAACTGGCCGGGCAGGCAGTTCAAGCCGTGGCCTGATGCGTCAAAAACCTTGACCTCGCCGTCTAGCGGACGGGTCTCAAGTCGACCATGCTTGACAGATGGCGAATGTCGAGCGGGCGGAACCGTTGGTCCGGCGGTCTACGAGGATCGTGGCGGGTTGTGCGTTGGTGCTGTCGGCTTTAGGGCTGGCGGGTGGCGTGGCCCAGGCCGTCCCGGCCCCGACCTCGCATTGGTGCCCGGGCAATCCGTGGGACCCGAGCTGGGGCAAGGTCTACGACTGGGACTGGAACCACTGCCACGACTGGCAAGGTCCGGCGGGCCAGAGTTTCCCGGCCGGTGCGGGCCCCTGGGGTCCACCGCCGGTGTGGGCGCCCCCGGCGCCACCCCAACCGGCATCGGCACCGGGGGCTCAGCTGATGTGGAATCCGACTGGCCCGGGCAATTGGGGGTTCTGGAACAACGGAATCTGGACGCCCGCCTGAGGGAACGCGCTGTAGTTCGCCCTTTGAGGCGGGCATCTTGTCGGTATGGCTCCTTAGCATGCCCTCGTCGCACTAACGTGCACCGCCACGGCCGCCAGGAGGGCTCCATGAAGTTCGTTTCCACCCGCATCATCACCGCCGACGTCAAGCGTCTCGTCGATTTCTACGAGACGGTCACCGAGAGCCCCGCCGTGTGGGGCAACGAGCTTTTCGCCGAAATCCCGACGCCGGTTGGCACGCTGGCGATCGGCAGCGACAAGACCGTGCCGCTGTTTGCGGCTGGATCGGCCGAGCCGGCCGCCAACCGCAGCGCGATCGTGGAGTTCATGGTCGACGACGTCGACGCGGAATATGAGCGGCTCCATGAGCGCGCCGGGGAGGTGGTGACAACGCCAACCACGATGCCGTGGGGTAACCGCGCGCTGCTTCTGCGCGATCCCGACGGGAATCTTGTCAACCTGTTCACCCCGGTGACGGACGAGGCCCGTGCCAAGTTCGGAATATGACTGGTGTGCAACGAACTTCGGCTGACTGCGTCTCGGTGGAGCTGTAAAGGCGCGGTGTAACTCAACGGTTAAGTAGGCTGAGCTGGTGTCAGTTGGCGGCCGCTTACCACGCGCGCGTTCTGTTCAGCTCCTCTGTGGCGCCCTCGCCGGGCCGCTCTTCGTGACTGCTTTCACCGCGATCGGAGCCGCGCGTCGGGGCTACGACTGGCGGCGCTACCCGGTCAGTTCGCTTGCGGTCGGTCGTCAAGGCTGGGATCAGCGCATCAATTTCATCCTTGCCGGAGTTCTATATTCATGTGCGGCTGCGGGTCTCGCACGTTGCGATCGGCGGCGCATTGGGCCGCGTGCCGTTCCGGCGGTCGTCGCAGGGGCGGGCGTTGGGTTGATCGGCTCGGGAGTCTTCGTCACCGATTATGTTGGTGATCGTCTCGGCGAGCTCCCCGCCCCGGCCCGGCGCACTCGTGCGGGGCGGATGCACGACCTCTGCGGGATCCCGGTCTTTGCGGGCATCCCGGTTGCCGGCGTGGCCAGCGCGGCCACCGCCGTGCGTACCGGGGACTACCGTTGGGCCTGCTACTCGGCAGGATCGAGCACGGTGATGGCGGGGACCCTGCTCCTGTTGGGTGCCGCTATCAAGGGTCGATCCGGCCTCAGCGGTAAAAGCGGTATCTTCCAACGTATCTCGATCATTGTCGGGCTCGGATGGCTGAGCTCCGTGTCGCTCCGCGGCCTTGGTGAATGACGAACCTCCGCCGGGCGTCCACCGATTTGGCGGCGGGCCGATGGATTGGCTCGTTGCCGGCTGCGAAATCTCGGCTACTTGGTACGAATTAGTCGGAGACATGCACGGCGGGGTCGGCGCCCACGGGTATCCAGGCACTCATGCGTGGTGGGCGGCGCGGCGTTAAGATCTCGTCGTGGTCGGTGAGGACTGCCCTGAGACTCCTGAGGAGTTGGAACGCCGGGCCGAGGCGCTCGACGAGCGCGAGCGGGAACTCGCGGACCGCGAGGCCGAGGTCGGACGGCGCGAGTGGATGGCCGGCAGACGAGATCGGCTCGCCGACCGGCGGGACCAAATCGCTGACGAGCGCGAAGAATTAGCGGACGAACGGGAGCGCCGCGCGGACGAACGCGAGGGCACGTCCGAACAGCGTGAGCGCGACCGGATCCGGCGCGTGGGCGAACAATCGAAGCGCACCGAAGCGACGGCTCGACGCGAGCAGGCGGACATCGACCGCGAGATAGCGGACACCGAGCGCGGGTCCGAAAGCCGCTGATCGTCCGCGCAGACGTTTGCTGGTAGGCGCATCTGCCGGGGCGTCCGATTTGCTGAAAGTGCGGCGAAGGCCATTGTCCGGTTTGCGAATGACGTGCGCCACAAATTTTGGCGGATAATAACTGGCATTGCTAGCGTCCCCGGCCATGGTAGTACTTGCAACATTGATGTCATTGATCAATCAGGTATCCGGAACGCCTTATATTGCGGGTGGGGATTCTCCGTCCGGGACGGATTGCTCGGGACTCGTTTCCTGGGTTGCCAACGCGGCATCCGACAGGCCCGTCTTCGGAAACCGGTTCAACACCGGCAATGAAGAAGCGGCTTTGTTGGCGCGCGGCTTTCAATACGGAACCGCCCCTAACGCCCTCGTGATCGGGTGGAACGGCGGCCACACGGCCGCGACCCTGCCGGACGGGACCCCGGTGTCCAGCGGTGAGCACGGTGGAGTGCACATCGGTGGCGCCGGCGCCTACCAGGCCGGGTTCACGCATCACATGTTCCTGCCGATGCCGCCGGATGGCGAAGGCGCCCTTCCGCCGCCGCCGGACGCGCCGCCACCGCCGCCGGACGCGCCGCCGCCACCGCCGGAGGCGCCGCCCGTCCTGGTCGACGCCATGGCTCCCGCACCGCCCGCACCACCGGCCCCGCCGGCGCCCGAAATGCCGCCGCCCGGCGAACCGGGAATTGCGAATCCTTAACGAAAGCAATTCGCGAAAGTCTCAATCTTTCGTGCCACTATTTGACGCATATAGGACACGCAAGCAGAACAGGAGCCACTGCACAGTGAAATAGCTCGGCTTGCGCACGGTCTGTGAGGCAGGCCACTTGCGCAGCTGCTAAGCGGTCCGCGATTCGCACGGAATCAATGCGAAAGTGCGCCCCGGGTGTTCAATTGCAACGCCCGGGGCGCACTTTGCTGGAGCCCGATCACGGCCGGCGGCGCCGACGGGCGGATATGCTGGCGCTGCCCGCCGCGACCGGGCGAGGCGCAGTATCCAGGAGCGAGCTAGGTGGGCACCGCAATGATCTTCATCGTCGTGAAGTTCGAGACCAAGCCCGAGTGGGCGGACCGCTGGCCAGAACTCGTCGCATCCTTCACCTCCGCCACTCGTGCCGAGGAAGGCAATCTCTGGTTCGAGTGGTCGCGAAGCCTGGACAACCCGGCGGAGTACGTTTTGGTGGAGGCGTTCCGTGACGGTGAGGCGGGCGGCATCCACGTCAACAGCGACCACTTCAAGCGGGCGATGCAAGAACTCCCGCAGGCACTGACGTCTACCCCGAAAATCATCAACCAGACCATCGACGCTTCCGGATGGTCCGAACTGGGTGAGATGTCGGTCGACTAGCCGGCTCCCGTTACCGTTACGGCGATTTCGTCGCCCAGCTGAAAGCCCGGAGCCAGCGGAAGCGTGTCACCGCTCCAGAACTTGCCGGGGTCAAACCAATTGGCGTCCTTGTCCGTGTTCAGCAATCCCATTTCCTCGTAGGTGATCGCCACCGTCTCCGCGCAATAGGCAGTGGAAAGGCTCATCTTGCGCTCTTCCCGGCGGCGCCGGGTCTGTTCGCGAACCTTGCTGTCCACCAAGGGGATTCCGCGCACCCAGTCATTGATGGTCGGGAGCCGGCCGCGGAACCAGCGACCGGTCAGCCGGGCAGTGGTGGGAAACGCGGTGCCGTCCATCCGGGCGATCACCCGCAGGAGCTTGTTTTCCTGTTCGCGGGTGGGGTGGGGTGTCAGCTGACGTAGCCAGCACCGCTGGTCGTAACGCTGCGTCCACTGCAAGACCGCCTGGTGCAGGTCGTTGAGCTGCACGCCGCGGTGGTTGGTTCCCGTCCACATGTCCTCGAGCTTGTCGCCCAGTTCGGCATGCCAAATCAACGGTGGCAGGTCGTCGATGGCCACCGTCATGCCGACGTGATTCACCGGTGCGTTCGTCAACGTCTGAATCGCGCGGTCGGGCCGGGAGCGGCCGCGAAACAACCAGAGGTCGCCCGTGCGAGTCTCGTTCAGCGCTTGATCGAGGGTGAGCATTATGAGGAGAGTACTTCGCGTCCGTCGTGAACACGTCCGCCCTCAGGCTTCGGAGTTGCAAGAGCGCACAAGTTGAACAAAGCGCGAATACCCTGGGTTCATGCGCAATGTGTGGAAATGGCTTGGGCTGGCCGGCGTCGCCGGTGTCGTCGCCGGGGGCGCGCTGGTGGCTCGCGACCAACGCAAACGACGCGCCTACACGGCCGACGAGGTCCGGTCCCGCCTGCACCAGCGGCTGGCCGAATACGACGGCGAGGGCTTTCAGTCCGAATCGGGATCGGCCGGGACGTCGACGGCGAACAACCGATAGTTGCCCGAAAATCCCTTGAGTTCGACGTCGCGGCCCGCGTCGAAGCGGATGTCGTCATTGTCGGAAAGGGCATCTCGCACCGGCTGACTCACCAAGATCTCACCACCGGCCGCCTGCGCCGCCACCCTCGCCGCCATTGCGACGTTCCGGCCGAACAGATCGTCGCCGCGACGCACCGAGCGGCCCATGTGGATGCCGATCCGGACGCGAATCTCCTCGTGCCGCTTGCGCTTTGCATCCTTGCGTAGCGCACGCTGTAGGTCGATGCCGCACCGCACCGCCTGGTCGGCGCGGGCGAATGCCACCATGAACCCGTCGCCCTGGCTCTTCACCACGTGACCAGACCGTCGCTGCACCAGCTCCGACACCAGCTTGTCGTGCGCCCCAATCAGCTTGACCCAGGCGCGATCACCGATCCGTTCGTTGAGCGCGGTGGATTCCTCGATGTCGGAGAACAGGATCACCACCCGGCCATCCGGTGTGACCCGCGCCAGGTCGGGGCGCTCCACCTCCGCCCAGTCGGCGAGGTCTTCGATCGAACTGCGCACGGCGGCGCCGAAGCCTTCTTTGCGTACTACGTTCGCGGTGTTCCACACCGTTTTGAGAGCCTCGCGGCCGCC
This sequence comes from Mycobacterium sp. E3251, assembly GCF_001666835.1. Classification (GTDB taxonomy): domain Bacteria; phylum Actinomycetota; class Actinomycetes; order Mycobacteriales; family Mycobacteriaceae; genus Mycobacterium. Next base: position 14,649 of record NZ_LZJF01000007.1, read on the forward strand.
CGACAGCAACCAATTGCGGGCGTCGGTGCGGTGCCGCAACTCGTCGATCTCCTGGCGGCTGCGGACCAGTAGCCGCGACACCACGGCGAGCGCGATAGCCTCGATCGCGGCAGCGCCGGCCAGCACGTAGACCGTGATATGCAGCGCGTCGCCCACGCAAGCATCCTGCCAAAGGCCGCGGTGGCTTGAGGTTGTCGGGTCTGTGTGCGGTGTCTAGTGTTAGGTCCGACCGCCGCGGGTAGTGAGTCTGGAAGAGCCGATGACTTTCGGAGGTGCGGGCTTGGCTGACGGCGGTGACAACTCTTCGAACAAGCTGGTGATATTCGGCATCACCGGAGACCTGGCGCGCAAGATGACGTACCGGGCCTTGTACCGGCTCGAGGCGCGCGGCATGTTGGACATCCCGATCGTCGGCGTGGCCAGTGACGACATCCCCCTCGAGAAGCTGGTCGGGCGTGCCCGCGACGCCATCAAGGCGTCGGGTGAGAAGTTCGACGACGCGGTGTTCGACCGGCTCGCGGGCCGGCTGTCCTATCTGCACGGTGACGTCACCGACGACAAGCTCTACGGCCAGCTCGCCGAGAAGATCGGCAAGGACTGCCGGCCGCTGTACTACCTGGAAATGCCGCCGTCCCTGTTCGCGCCGATCGTGGAAAACCTCGCCAAGGCCGACCTGTTGGAGTGCGCACGCGTCGCGGTGGAAAAGCCGTTCGGCCACGACCTGGCCTCTGCGCGTGACCTGAACGCCCGGCTGCGCGCGGTGCTCGACGAGGACCAGATCCTGCGGGTGGATCACTTCCTGGGCAAGCAACCCGTCGAAGAGCTGCAGTACCTGCGCTTCGCCAACAACGCGCTGGCCAAGCTGTGGGACCGGGACAGCATTTCCGAAATTCACATCACCATGGCCGAGGATTTCGGCATCGAGGACCGCGGCAAGTTCTACGACGCGGTGGGTGCCCTGCGTGACGTCGTGCAGAACCATCTGCTTCAGGTGCTCGCGCTGGTCGCTATGGAGCCCCCGGTCGGTCCCAGCGCCGATGACCTGAACGACAAGAAGGCCGAGGTGTTCCGCGCGATGCCGGCGCTGGATCCCGAGCGTTGCGTGCGTGGCCAGTACCGCGGCTACACCGACGTGGACGGGGTAACCAAGGATTCCCAAACCGAGACCTATATCGCGCTGCGGACCGAGATCGACAACTGGCGCTGGGCGGGCGTGCCGATCTTCTTGCGCGCGGGAAAAGCGTTGCCGGAGAAGGTCACCGAGGTGCGGATGTTCCTCCACCACGTTCCCGGATTCTCGTTCCTGCCCAACCGTCGGCCGCCCGCGCCCAACCAGATCGTGCTGCGCATCGATCCCGATCCGGGGATGCGGCTGCAGTTGTCCGCCCAAGTGGGCGACGAATGGCACGACGTACACCTGGACTCGTCGTTCGCGGAGGACCTCGGGGAAGCCGTGCGCCCCTACGAACGGCTCCTGTACGCCGCGCTCACCGGGGACCGCCAGCTGTTCGCCCGGGAGGACGCCATCGAGGAGACATGGCGGATCGTGCAACCCGTGCTGGACAAACCAGGCCGGATCCATCACTACGATCAGGGCTCCTGGGGACCCGAGGCCGCGCAGTCGCTGCTGCACGGCCACCGCAGCTGGCAAGAGCCGTGGCTGCCCAAGCAGACGTCACAGTAAGGAGAACAGGAAGAGATGCAGCTCGGGATGATCGGCCTCGGCCGGATGGGCGCGAACATCGTCCGCCGCGTCGCCAAGGACGGACACGAATGCGTGGTCTACGACCACAACCCGGACGCGGTCAAGGCGATGGCGGGGGAGGAGAGGACCACCGGGGTGGCGTCCCTGCAGGAGCTCGCCGAGAAGATGACCGCTCCGCGGGTGGTCTGGGTGATGGTGCCGGCGGGGACCATCACGACGGGGGTCATCGAGGAGCTGGCCAACACCCTGGACTCCGGCGACATCGTCATCGACGGCGGCAACTCGTACTACCGTGACGACATCAGCCACGCGAAGACGCTGTCGGAGAAGGGTATTCACCTACTGGACTGCGGCACCAGCGGTGGCGTGTGGGGCCGGGAACGCGGCTACTGCCTGATGATCGGCGGCGACGACGAGGCTTTCCTGCACGCCGAACCCATCTTCGCCTCTGTCGCTCCCGGGGTGGAAGCGGCACCGCGTACGCCGGGGCGTGACGGCGAGGTCGCGCGGTCGGAAAAGGGATACCTGCACTGCGGTCCGTCCGGCGCCGGGCACTTCGTCAAGATGGTGCACAACGGCATCGAGTACGGCATGATGGCCTCCCTCGCCGAGGGGCTGAACATATTGCGCGGTGCCGACATTGGCAAGCAGGTGCAAGAGGGCGACGCGGAAACGGCGCCGCTGTCGAATCCGGAGTTCTACCAGTACGACTTCGACATTCCCGAGGTCGCCGAGGTATGGCGCCGCGGCAGCGTCATCGGCTCCTGGCTGCTGGACCTGACCGCGATCGCGCTGCACGATTCGCCCGACCTCAAGGAGTTCTCCGGGCGAGTCTCCGACTCCGGGGAGGGCCGGTGGACCGCCATCGCGGCGATCGACGAGGGCGTCCCTTCGCCGGTACTGACGACCGCGCTGCAGTCCCGCTTCGCCTCGCGCTCACTCGATGACTTCGCGAACAAGGCGCTGTCGGCGATGCGCAAGCAGTTCGGCGGGCACGCCGAGAAGCCGGCGAACTAGCGGCGATCGCGAGCGCGGCGGAGCCGGGCGATGCGGGTCGCCGCCATCGGGACGCGGATCGCGGCCAATCAGTGCCGCTTGACGAACTTCACCACGGCGTCGCTGAACGCGTCGTTGTCGTCGCCGGCCGCGGTGTGCCCGGCGTTGGACAGCTCGACGAACTCCGCGCGGGGCACGCTGGCCAGGAAATGCCGGACGCCCTCGGGGCTCACCACGTCGGACAGCTTCCCGCGGATCAGTAGGACGGGAATCGAGAGGCTCTTCGCCGCCTGCTCGAACTTCTCGGTGCGCAGCTCGGGATCGTCGCCGGGCTTGGTCATGAACGCCGGGTCCCAGTGCCAGTACCAGCGGCCGTTCTCGCGCAGGCGCAGGTTCTTCTTCAGGCCCTCGGGGCTGCGCGGCTTGTCCCGGTATGGGAGGTAGGCGGCGACGGCGTCGGCGGCCTCCTCCAGGGAGTCGAAACCGTCGAGGCCGCTGATCATGAAGTCGCGAATGCGGGCGCTGCCGCCCTTCTCGAATCGGGGCACCACGTCGACGAGGACCAGTCGGGTCACCACCGCGGGCCCCGCCCGGTGGGCGGCGAGGATGCCGGTCAGCCCGCCCATGCTCGCGCCGATGATCATCACCGGCCGGCCGATCGCCTCGATCACCTTCAAGACATCGGCGGTCAGGGTCTCGACGTCGTAGTCGGCATTGGGTGCGCGATCGCTGTCACCGTGTCCCCGGCTGTCGACTGCGACGACGTGCAAGCCCTCGTCGGCGAGCGTTTGGCCGGTGTTTTTCCAGGAATGCCGGTTCTGGCCGCCACCGTGCAGCATGAGGACGCTCGGGCGCCCCGCGCCGTCGGTCCCGCCATTCCATTCGTCGGCGACCAGGGTGATGCCGCCGACACCGGAAAACTCGACCGTCTGAGGGAGGCTGCTGACGGTGCTCATGCGACCTGACGTTACATAGGGGGCTTAAGCACCGTCTCGCGGGTCGGCGACGCGATGAGTTTTCCCGCTGGCCGGGGTCTACCCAGTGACAACACCAACGATCAAAAAGGAGACCCGGGCCTATGCCATCGATCACCCCGTCGCTGTGGTTCGACCATGACCTGGAGGAGGCGGCCAGGTTCTACACCTCGATTTTCCCGAACTCTCACATCGAGGGCCTCAACCGAACCACGGAGGCCGGACCGGGCGAGCCGGGCACCGTCCTGTCCGGCAGCTTCGTGCTGGACGGCACCCGGTTCATCGGCATCAACGGCGGCCCGCACTTCCACTTCACCGAAGCGGTGTCGTTCACCATCCACTGCAAGGACCAGGACGAGGTCGACTACTACTGGGAGCGGTTGACCGACGGCGGCGAGGAATCGCAGTGCGGTTGGTGCAAGGACCGCTTCGGCCTCAGCTGGCAGATCGTCCCGGACCGGCTCTACGAGCTGATCAGCGACCCCGACCGGGCACGCGCGGCGGCCGCCACTCAAGCGATGTATGGCATGCGAAAGATCGTCATCGCCGATTTGGATCGGGCCGCCGCGCAGGTTTAGCGAAACTCCCTGTGGCAGCACCGCTTTGACCGCTTGGGGCATGCGGTCGGTGCGTCGCGGGCCCGCACGCGTTAGGTTGGTCCGTGCGGACGCGCCGAGCAGGGAGTGGACATGGGTGAACCAGGCTGGATCGACGTGCCCAGCCCTGCGGGGGACCTGAAGGCACTCACCTGGGGGCCACGCGGTGGCCCCATCGCCTTGTGCCTGCACGGCTTCCCCGACACGCCCTACGGGTTCCGCAAGATCGCTCCCCGGCTCGTCGAGTCCGGCTGGCGGGTGGTGGCCCCCTTCATGCGCGGATACGCGCCGTCGTCGATCCCGGCCGACGGCAGCTATCACGTCGGCGCAATGATGGACGACGCCTTGCGGGTGCGCTCGGCAGCCGGCGGCACCGACGGTGACGTGGTGATCGGCCACGACTGGGGTGCGATCGCCACCACCGGTCTGGCCGCCATGCCCGACAGCCCGTTCACCAAGGCCGTGATCATGTCGGTGCCGCCGTCCGCGGCCTTCCGCCGCAAGGCAGGCGCGGCGGAGCGCGGACGGCTGGCCGGCCAACTGGCGCGTCAACTGCTGCGCAGCTGGTACATCATGTACTTCCAATTGCCCTTGTTGCCAGAGCATTCCGCGTCCTGGGTGCTGCCGCTGCTGTGGCGGCGGTGGTCACCGGGCTATCGTGCCGACGAGGATCTGCGCCACGTCGACGCGGCGATCGGGACGCCGGAGAGCTGGCGTGCGGCGCTCGGACCGTACCGCGCCACGCTCCGCAACACCCGGCCGCCGGCGCAGTATGCCGAACTGAACGAGCTGTGGACAGCGGAGCCGGTGTGGCCGTGCCTGTACCTGCATGGCCGCGACGACGGCTGCATGACATCGGCTTTCGCCCGCTGGGCGGAGAAGGTGTTGCCGCCGGGCAGCGAGATGGCGATCGTGGATCACGCTGGGCACTTCCTGCAGCTCGAGCAGCCCGACAAGGTCGCCGACCTGATCCTCGGGTTCATCGGCTCACCCGGCTGAATGGCGCCGCAGCGGTTGGCCGCTGTCGATGCGCAGTTCTACTGGATGTCGGCCAAGATTCCCAACGACGAGTTCTTGCTCTACGCGTTCGACGGCGAGCCCGTCGACTACGCCCACGTCATTGAGCAACTCCGCCGGCGGGCCAGCGAGGATCCGGAGCTGGCGCTGCGGCTGCGGGATCGCGGCCCGCTCGTGTATCCGCAGTGGGTTCCCGCGGCCGTCACGCCCGACCAGGTCGTCCGCCACGACCTCGAGGACCGCAGCTGGGCCGGCTGCCTGGCCGCCGTCGTCGCCCTTGCCGGCGACCAGCTGGACGTGCGCCGGATGCCCTGGCGGCTGCATGTCTTCAGCGCGGTGCTGGGCATCCCGGGCGTGACCGGACCGGGGAGCGTGGCCGTAATGCAGGTCGCGCACGCGCTGGCCGACGGGGCCCGAGCCTCCGCGATGGCGGGTTGGCTCTTCGGCCGGCCGGACCACGTGCCCGGGGTGCGGCGGCTGCGGGCCGGATTCTTGCCGTGGCGAGCCGCGCAGGCGGCTCGCGCCCATCGGCAGTTGGAGTGCGACACTCGCGCGGGTCTGCTGACCGCCAAGGCAGATCCCCGGCCACTGCTGCCGACGAATGCGCGGCCTGGCGCGGCCCGGTCGGTGCGCACGCTGGTGCGGCACCGCTCGCAGTTGCGCGGCCCTACTGTCACGGTGGGCGCGCTGACGGCGATATCCGCGGCGCTTTACGAGTTGCTGGGCGACGCCGCCGATACGCTGGGCGCCGAGGTTCCGATGGCCAAACCCGGTGTCGCGCATGCGTATAACCACTTCGGTAACGTCACGGTGGGTCTGTATCCGAAGCTGGGGTGGGAAGCCCGCGCCGAGCGGATCGCGGCGGAGCTGGCCAACGGCCGGCGCCGCTTCGCGCATCCGGCCACGCGTTACGCCGACCGAGCCTTCGCGGCGGTACCCGCAGCCCTCTTACGTTGGGGCGTAGCCCAATTCGATTTCGATGTCCGCCCCGAGCAGGTATCCGGCAACACCGTGTTGTCCAGCGTGTACCGCGGGCCGGCCGATCTGACCTTCGGCGGAACCCGGGTGGTCCTGACGGCCGGCTACCCGGCGCTGTCGCCGGTGATGGGGCTGACGCATGGCGTGCACGGCATCGGCGACACCATCGCGGTCAGCGTGCACGCCGCCGAGTCGGCCGTCCCCGACATCGATGCCTACGTGCGGCTTCTCGACGCGGTGTTGTAGCTACTGCGCGTCACCGGATCGGGCGGCTTCCTCCCGCGTGAGGCCGACGGCGGAGATCAGCTCCTCGTGCAGCTCGAACCACACGGTGTGGTAAGAATCGATGAGCGGCCTGGTCAGCCATGCCGTCTCGCCTGCCCGCACTTTGCCCAGCGCCGCAACCAGTTTCGCCGGGTATGCGTTCAGCCGCGGCAGCTGCGCCGCGACCGACTCGATGATGGGCAGCACCCGCGCATGCAAATCGTCGAGGCGGGCCAGCACCGCCGCGTCGTATTCCGCGTCGTCGTGCGCGTTCGGGGTGCCGTCGGGACCGCCCTTGAGCTGCCAGTCGGTGACCAAGGATTTGAAATCGGCGTTGACGGGCCGAAAGTCGTCGTAGGCGGCGGCCAGCGCCGCCCGGTCGGCACCGCTGCGCTCCTCGGCCAGTAGCGTCGCGAGCCGGTCGCGCCCGGCGGGGGTGATCCGCACGGTCGCCTCGTTGACCAGTAGGCCTGCCGCGGTCAACTGTTCGACGACGGCCGTCACGTCGGCGAGGTCTTCGTTGAGTGTCGCGGCAAGCTCGGCGGGACGTAGCCGGCCCTTCAGCCGAACCGCTTGCAACACCGCCAATTCGGTCATGGCGTGGTCTCGCCCGCGAGCCGCAGCGCGGTCAGCATGACGATCAGCGGGGTGGCCGAAACGACGTCGGTGTGTCCGCGTTTCATCGCCTCCGCGACCGCGTCGTCGGTGGCGTCATCCAGCCGCATGTGGCCGCCAGAGGTGTGGGCGCGCAGCGGGCTGAGCCGTCGGGCGATGTCGGCCAACTCCCGCAGTTCGGGTGTATCGCTTTCGGACCACGCGGACAGGCTCAGGTTGCCCTCGCGCACTTCGCCTTTCGCGCCGTCGACGGTGATCAGCTTGCCGGCCAGGGATGCGGCGACCCCAGGGCCACAACCCACCACAGCCACCCGGCCGAGTTCGCGGCTGACCACCGCCGCGTGGCTGGCCGCCCCGCCGACCTCGGTGACGATGCCTTGCGCGGCGAGCATGCCGGAGACGTCTTCCGGCCGGGTGTGATCGCGCACCAGGATCACCGGCTCACCTCGCTCGGCGGCATCGAGCGCCTCGTCGACGTCGGTGTATGCCCTGCCCGACGCGACGCCCGGGCAGGCCGGCAATCCCTTGGCCAGAAGTCTTGCCGACAAACGTATTTCCGGCTGTAATGCCGGTAGCAGCAGAGTTTGTACGTGCGCCGGGGTCACCCGTCTCAGCGTCTCCGCGTCGTCGATGAGCCCCTCGTGCCGCAGCTGTAATGCGAGGCGCACCGCTGCCTGCGCCGACCGCTCCGCGCCCCGTGTCTGCAGCAGCCAGAGTTTGCCGTCTTCGACGGTGAACTCGATCTCTTGAACGTCGGACCCGAGTCGCTCCAATCTGCGGGCGGCGTCCATCAAGTCGTCGTAGACGGCCGGCTGCTCTTCGCGCAGGGCGGTGACCGGCTCGACGTCGACCGACCCGGACACCACGTCGTCACCCTGTCCGCCGGGTAGCCATTCGCCGAACGGTGTGCGGTCGCCGGTGACGGGATTGCGTGAAATGAGAACGCCCGCACCGGAATCGGGGCCGTGGTTGCCGAACACCATCGCCTGCACGACGACAGCCGTGCCGCTCTGATCGTCGCCGCCGGAATGGGCGCGGTAGGCGAGGGCCCGGGGCGAGTTCCACGAGGCGAACACCGCCTCGATGCCGGCGCGTAGCTGCGCATAGGGGTCGGCGGGCGCCGATTCTTGTTCGTCCAATCCGACGATGCGCCGATACATGCGGTCGAACCGCCGGCGCGTGTCGCGGGCGAACGCGGCGGCGCCGGCGGCGGCGAGCGCCTGCTCGACATCATCGTTCATGCCGAGGTCCAAGATCGTGTCCATCATGCCCGGCATCGACTGGGTGGCCCCCGAGCGCACGCTGACCAGCAGCGGACGCGGGCCCCGACCGAACGTGCGCGAAGTCTGCGCCTCCAGCCAGCTCATCCGGTCCAGCACGTCGGCCCAGATCGCGTCGATGGTGGCCCCGGGGTCGGCGAGGTACCGCAGCCCCACCTCGGTGGTGATGCAGAAGGCGGGCGGCACCGGCAGACCGTGGCGGTGCATCACCTCGATGCCGTGGCCCTTGTTGCCCAGCAGCGCCCGCGGATGACTGGCCGTGCCGTCCAGTAACACCACGGAATGCCCGTCAGGCGAGGCGCTAGACGCGCCACAGGGAGCGCCGCTGCCTCGTGCGATACGAGCCGTGGTGCACCCCCTTCTGGTCGGCTGCCGATCGGCCAATGTCGGAACGTCCGCAATGTTCCCACACGCGCCGCGGGAGTTAGCTGCTCGGCGGTCCTGTTATCCGGTCCGCCCGATGATCTAGGTTTGCAGGTATGACTCCCTACGACGTCGGGTTACTGATCTTGCGGCTGGTGTTGGGCGTGACGTTGGCCGCGCATGGCTACAACAAGTTCTTCGGTGGCGGCCGCATCCCGGGCACCGCGCGGTGGTTCGAAAGCATCGGCATGAAGCCGGGCAAGTTCCACGCCACCGTGGCTGCCACGACCGAGATGGCCGCCGGGTTGGGCCTGGCCGCCGGTCTGCTCACCCCGATCCCCGCCGCCGGCTTCGTGTCGTTGATGCTGGTCGCGGCCTGGACGGTGCACCGCGCCAACGGCTTCTTCATCGTCAAGGAGGGCTGGGAGTACAACCTGGTCCTGGCGGTCAGCGCCGTGGTCGTCGCCACCCTGGGCGCCGGAAAGCTGAGCCTGGACTACGTCGTGTTCGGGCACAACTGGATGGACGGCTGGCGCGGCTTACTCATCTCTGTCGTGCTCGGCCTGGCCGGAGCGCTCGGCCAGCTGGTGATCTTCTACCGTCCTCCCGCTAAGCAGGCCGGTTAGCTGGCGACCGACCGCGCCGGCGTGCGATGGCCGTGGCGAGTACTTCTATCCGCTGGCGCGACTGACTGATGCCAGCGCTCCGGGTGTTCCGATGGATAGCGGTGTGAGTCCTGCGGGATGAGCGGCTTACCGGGATCGCGGACGCCGAGCGCACTTGAAGTCGCGCTATCCGTAGCGATGTGTCTCGACTTTGATACCGCGGCCAAGGTCAGCTCTGCCGGTTCACCTGCGGAGTGGATGGTTCGCTGACAGCCCTCTTCCTTTTGGCAACGGTAAGCGTGGCGCATACCACCAGTACGCCGGTGGAGGCGGCTTCGGCGATCAACGCCCAGGAGTTCAGCACTTGCCGGTCGGGGACCACGGATATGCCTAATTCGTTCTTGGCGTCGCCGGCGAGTACGGCCGGATACGCCAGACACAAGACGGCGCTGAGGAATGCGACGACCGCGCATCCGCACGCCACGAATCCGAGCACCCGCACTCGGCTCGCGCCAAGCAGCGCGCCGCCGGCGGCAATCGAGGCGATCAGTACGACCCACCCCGGCGTGCCGTTGACCAGGCCGGTGAACAGGCCACCATAGTGATCGCCGTGCTCGCCGATGTAGATGCCCAGACCATTCCAGCGAATGGGCAGGCCCAACGGGCTGACATCGACCCATGGCAGAAGAGTCAGTGCGGCCGACGCGATGGCCGCCACGACGGCCACTACATCAATTACCCTGGTACGCAACGGTTCCCCCTCGATCCATTCAGCCGCCGATTTCTGTCATGAGTTGGGCATGATCTCAACGGGATTTTCGCTCAGGGGCTCAATCACGATGGCGACGTCCTTCATCAGCTCGATCGAGCGATTAGTTTCGAGGACACTCTGTACGTCTCCCTCGAGAATCATGTAGCCCGCACGATTCATCTTCTCAAAGAAGTCGATAAGCGACTCCCTGCTGCGGAACACCGGGAAGAACTGCATTTCGCCGCGTCCTAGTAAGAAAGCCTTTTGTCTGCCGTCTTTAGTGTTGCCAAAAGGGGTGGAGTAGTAGACCTTTTCCGCACTGAGAGCTTGTGCGGAGTGACTTTTCTTCCTGAAGAAGCCCACAGTGTCTCCTCCCCCCGTGCCGCTGGTCGGCCAGCCAGTGCGACGTTACATCCAAACCGCGGGCCCTGAACCAGAAGTGGCCGGCTAGGCGACCGCCGCTGTCTCGGCCTCCCGCACTTCGGTCGCCGCGCGCTCACCGGAGCGGATCGCGCCGTCGATCCACCCGCACATGACGGCCGAGCTTTCCGTCCCCGCCCAGTGGATTCGGCCGCAGGGCTCGCGCAGGGTGTAACCGAATTCGGTCAGCACGCCGGTCGGGGCGTGGCTGATCATCCCCCCGCCGGAGTAGCGCTCGACGGTCCAGTTCTGCTCGTGGTACTCCTGCGGCGTCCTCGCCTTCTCACCGAACCGGTCCACCAGCTCACCGACGAGCGCCGCTCTGCGCTCGGCCTCGTTGAGCTTGGTCAGCCGCCGCGCCGCGGGCCCTTCGGTGATGACGCACATGACGCCGGGGTCACCGGTGTCCGTGCAGGCGTCGATCGTCAGGGTGGCCGGGGATCCCGGTGCGGCCGATTGACCCGACAGCCCGTCGGCGCGCCAGAACGGCTCGTCGTAGATGATCGACGTCTTGATCACCGCGCCGCTCGGCATCCGATGGTGCAGCATCGCCCGATCCACCGGCAGCAACGGCTCGTAGACGATCGAGGCGGCGATCGCCAGCGGGATCGCCACAATGACTCGCCGGGCGCGCACCGTCAGGTCGGCGGCGGTCACCGTCACGCCGTCGGAGTCCTGGGCGATTTGCCGGACCGGTTGCGAAAGGTGCACCGCGTCACCCAATTCGGCCGCGATGGGACCGTAAATCGCGCCCATTCCCCCGACCGGGCGGGCGTCCTGGGAGCCGCCCTTCCCCGAAATCGCGAACGTCAGCCCGCCCGCGGACGCCGTCTGCAACAACCCCCACAGCAAGGACGTCTCTGACGCAGCCGAGGTGTAGAGGCCGGCAAAAGCCATGTCCAGCATTTCGCGGGCCTGCTTGGACATGGTGTTCTGCTCGATCCACTCGCCCAGGCTGATGCGGTCCCACTCGTCGGCGTGTTTGGCGTCCCAAGGCGCCTCGCACGGAAGCGATTTGGCCATTTTCTCGATCGACAGCAAACCGACGCCGAGGTTGGCGACCGCCCATGGGCTCATCGTCCAGGGGACGGTGCCGCCGTAGCGGTGCTTCTTGCCGTCGACGATCATCATGGCGTCGCCGTCGTTGTGCTGCTTGTACTCGGAGACGCCGAACTCGTCCATCAGCGCGTAGATCCGGTCCTGGCCCGGTCCGATCCATGCGCCGCCGCGATCGATCCACGTACCGTCGGGGCGGTACTCGGTGAAGGTGCGGCCGCCGACCCTGTCGCGCGCCTCCAGCAAGGCCACCGAATGACCCGCCCGCTTCAACCGCAGGGCGGCCGTCAATCCCGCGAATCCCGCTCCGACCACGCAATAGTCGACCTCTGACATGGCTGGCTCCTCAACCTATGCCCCACCCAGCAGCAAATTACACCGCCGGCGGCATCGGCAGGAGCGGGTTCACGCAGATTTCCGCACGCATTATCGCCACCCATAGGGTGCCAATTTGTGTTGGTGCATACGGTTCGGACACGGCGCAGCTCCGACGACTTTCCCCGTCCCGAACACCTCGCCGCCAAGATCGCCGAAGTCGCCGCCGACCTGGTTGCCGTCGAACCGGAAACCGCGGAGATGGTGGCGAACCGGATCATCGACAACGCGGCGGTGAGCGCCGCCGCCGTGCTGCGCCGGCCCGTCACCGTGGCGCGACAACAGGCGCTGGCCCGTCCCGTGCGCTGCGGGGCCAGGGTTTTCGGCGTCGACGGAACCTATTCGGTCGAGTGGGCGGCCTGGGCCAACAGCGTCGCGGTGCGCGAACTCGACTTCCACGACACGTTTTTGGCCGCCGAGTACTCCCACCCGGGTGACAACATCCCCCCGCTGGTCGCTGTCGCCCAGCAGCTGGGCCTGCCCGGCGCCGACCTGATCCGCGGCCTGGCCACCGCCTACGAGATACAGATCGACCTGGCCCGCGGAATCTGCCTGCACGAGTACAAGATCGACCATGTCGCGCATCTGGGGCCGTCCGTGGCGGCTGGCATCGGGACCATGCTGCGGTTGGACACCGAGACGATCTACCAGGCGGTCGGGCAGGCGCTGCACCTGACCACCAGCACCCGCCAATCCCGCAAGGGGCTGATCTCCAGTTGGAAGGCCTTCGCCCCGGCCCACTCCGGCAAGGTCGCGATCGAGGCCGTCGATCGGGCGATGCGCGGCGAGGGATCTCCGGCGCCCATCTGGGAGGGCGAGGACGGGGTGATCGCCAGGCTGCTGGGTGGGCCCGAACGTGAATACCGCGTGCCGCTGCCCGCTCCCGGCGAGCCGAAGCGCGCGATTCTGGACAGCTATACCAAGGAGCACTCGGCCGAATACCAGAGCCAGGCGCCGATCGACCTGGCCCGACGGTTACGCGAGCGCATCCGCGACCTCGGTGAGATCGCGAGGGTCGTACTGCACACCAGCCACCACACCCATGTAGTCATCGGAACGGGCTCCGGGGATCCGCAGAAGTTCGATCCGGACGCGTCGCGGGAGACGCTCGACCACTCGCTGCCCTACATCTTCGCCGTTGCGCTGCAGGACGGCAGCTGGCACCACGAACGCTCCTACGCTGCCGAGCGGGCCCACCGGCCCGACACCGTCGAGCTGTGGCACAAGATCTCGACGGTGGAGGATCCGGAATGGACCCGCCGCTACCACACGACGGATCCCGCCGAGAAGGCGTTCGGGGCACGCGCCGAGGTCACGCTGAAGAGCGGGGAAGTGATCGTCGACGAGCTGGCCGTCGCCGACGCCCATCCGCTGGGCGCCCGGCCCTTCCGGCGTCCGCAGTACGTGCAGAAGTTCACCGAGCTCGCCGGCGACGTGGTGGAACCGGCCGAGCGGGAACGGTTTCTCTCCACCGTGGACGCGCTCGCCGATCTGCGGTCGGGCGATCTCGGCGCGCTCAACGTGACGGTTGATCCGCGGGCGCTCGGGCGGGCGCCGGTGACGCCGCCGGGACTCTTTCGTGAGTGAAATCGCTTGTGCACAAACGGTTTTCAGTGTGCGTCCAGCGCGGTAATTTCACGTGGTTCCCGCCCTCGGCTCACCCGGAAAGCGCGGGCGAGCTAGGGGCTGGGGGCGGGCCCGCCGTATTGCCACACCAGGTCGTGGGTGCCCGTCATCGTGGGGTTGCACCACATCGTCCTGTTGTTGGCATCCTGGGTGGTCGCATGCAGGACCGTGCAGGCATCACCGGGCGCGGGCGCGTCGGCGCGGGCGACGGGCACGGCACTGACGAACGCCGCCAGCGCTGCGGCCGATATGAGAATTTGAAACCTGGTCATGGTGGACGCCTCCTAGGGGCCGCGCCGATCCGGTTTCACGCTATCCGGGGGCGTCGTCGCAGGCAAAGCCTTCTTGCCGGGCTTGGGTCACGCGCGCCTAGAACACGTTCTAATCTGACCACCATGGGATTTCTCAAGCCCGAGCTGCCGCAGCTCGACATGGCCGAGTGGAACAAGGGCACCCGTAGCGAAAAGATCCGCCCGATGGCCAGGCACTGGGCCGAGGTCGGCTTCGGCACGCCGGTCGCGCTGCACCTGTTCTACGTCGTCAAAATCCTGCTCTACATCCTCTTCGCGTGGCTGTTCGCCTCGGCCACCAGGGGCCTGGGTGGGTTCACCCACGTCGCGTCGTGGTGGTCGGAGCCGATCGTCTTCGAGAAGGTCGTGCTCTACACGATGCTGTTCGAAGTGATCGGGCTCGGTTGCGGCTTCGGGCCGCTGAACAACCGGTTCTTCCCGCCGATGGGCTCGATCCTGTACTGGATGCGGTTCGGCACCATCCGACTGCCACCCTGGCCGGACCGGGTCCCGCTTACCGCGGGCACTAAGCGCAAGCCGATTGATGTCGCGCTGTACGCGCTGTTCCTGCTGGTGACTTTCGCGGCGCTGTTCGCCGACGGTACCGGACCGATGCCCGAGTTGGGCACCACGATCGGGCTGCTGCCCGTCTGGAAGATCGTCCTCATCCTGCTGCTGCTCGGCGTGCTCGGGCTGCGCGACAAGGTGATCTTCCTGGCCGCCCGCGGCGAGGTGTACGCGACGATGGCGGTCACCTTCCTCTTCGGTGCGCCCGACATGATCATCGGGTCCAAGGTGGTGTTCCTGGTCATCTGGATGGGCGCCGCGACGTCGAAGCTCAACAAGCACTTCCCGTTCGTGATCTCCACGATGATGTCCAACAACCCGCTGGTGCGGCCCCGGTGGCTGAAGCGGCAGTTCTTCGAGAAGTTCCCGGACGATCTGCGGCCCGGGCGGTTGTCGCGGTGGGTGGCGCACCTCAGCACGGCGATCGAAATGCTGGTGCCGCTGCCGCTGTTCTTCTGCCACGGCGGCTGGCCCATCACGGTTGCCGCCATAGTCATGGTCTGTTTCCACCTGGGCATCCTGGTGTCGATCCCCATGGGCGTCCCGCTGGAGTGGAACGTCTTCATGATCTTCGGGGTGCTGTCGTTGTTCGTCGCGCACGCCCGCCTCGGTCTGCGCGACCTGAGGCACCCCGTGGTGGTGGCGATCTTGTTCGTCGTCATCGCAGGAATCGTCCTGCTGGGCAACATGTTTCCGCGCAAGATCTCGTTCCTGCCGGGGATGCGGTATTACGCCGGCAACTGGGACACCACGCTGTGGTGCATCAAGCCCTCGGCCACCGACAAGATCACCCGCGGCATCGTGGCGATCGCGAGCATGCCGCAGGCCCAGCTGGAGCGGTTCTACGGCAGCCCGGAGGCCGCGCAAATCCCGCTCTATATGGGATATGCCTTCCGCGGGTTCAACACTCACGGCCGTGCCTTGTTCACGCTCGCGCACCGCGCGATGGCGGGCCAGAACGAGGACGACTACGTCCTGACCGACGGCGAGCGCATCTGCAGCACCGCCATCGGCTGGAATTTCGGCGACGGCCACATGCACAACGAACAGCTGATCGCCGCCCTGCAGGAGCGCTGCCACTTCGCGCCGGGCGAGGTGCGAGTGGTCCTGCTCGACGCGCAGCCCATCCACAAGCAGACCCAGGCCTATCGGCTGGTGGACGCGGCGACGGGCGAGTTCGAGCGCGGCATCGTCCGGGTCGCCGACATGGTGACCCGGCAACCGTGGGCCGACGACGTCCCCGTCGAGGTGCTGTCGGGATAGGTTCGCGAGCGTAACCGCACTGCGAAATAACCGCGTGAAAAGCGCGGTGCGGTTACGCTCGCGGAACGCTAAGCCCCCGCCCGCACCTCCCGCGCGGCGGCGACCATGTTCTTCAGCGACGCGGTGACTTCGTCGGAGTTGCGCGTCTTCAGCCCGCAGTCGGGGTTGACCCAGAGCCGTTCCGCCGGAACGGCTCTCAGCGCCGCGCGCAAGGACTCAGCCATCTCGGCGGTGCTCGGCACCCGCGGCGAGTGGATGTCGTAGACGCCGGGGCCGACGCTGTTGGAGAAGCCGATCGAGTTGAGGTCGTCCAGCACCTCCATGTGTGAACGTGCCGCCTCGATCGACGTCACGTCGGCGTCCAGGTCGGCGATCGCCCCGATCACCTCACCGAACTCCGAGTAGCACAGGTGCGTGTGGATCTGCGTGGCGTCGGCGACGCCGGAGGTGGCCAGCCGGAAAGACCCTACGGCCCAACGCAAGTAGTCCTCCTGATCGGCGCGGCGCAGCGGCAGCAGCTCGCGCAGCGCCGGCTCGTCGACCTGGATGACCGCGATGCCGGCCGACTCCAGGTCCACGGTCTCGTCCCGGATGGCCAGCGCAACCTGGTTGGCGGTGTCGGCCAGCGGCTGATCGTCGCGGACGAACGACCACGCGAGGATGGTGACCGGGCCGGTCAGCATGCCCTTCACCGGCTTGTCGGTCAACGACTGCGCGTACTTGATCCACTCGACGGTCATCGGGTGGGTGCGAATCACGTCGCCGTACAGGATCGGCGGCCGCACGCAGCGGCTGCCGTACGACTGCACCCACCCGTTCTGCGTGGCGAAAAAGCCCTCCAGCTGCTCGGCGAAGTACTGCACCATGTCGTTGCGCTCCGGCTCGCCGTGCACCAGCACGTCGAGCCCGAGTTCCTCCTGCAGCTTGATCACGTCGGCGATTTCCTTCTTCATCCGCTTCTCGTATTCCGCCTGGTCGATCTCGCCGGAGCGCAGCGCGGCGCGCGCCTTGCGGATCGCGGAGGTCTGCGGGTAGGAGCCGATGGTCGTGGTCGGCAGCGGCGGCAGGTGCAGCCGCTCGTCCTGGCTGGCCCGGCGCCCCGCGGCGTCGCCACGGTGGGTGCCCGACGCGACGATCGAGTCGATGCGTTCGCGTAGCCGGTCGTTGTGCAGCCGCGGATCGCTCGTGCGGGAGGCCACCGCGGCATTGGACGCCGCGATCGCATCGGCGACGGCATCGCGTCCGTCGCGCAGTGCGCGCGCGAGCGTCACCACCTCGGCGACCTTCTCCTGGCCGAACGCCAGCCAGCTGCGCAGCGCGTCGTCCAGATCGGTTTCCGGTTCCAGTGAGTACGGCACGTGCATCGTCGAGCAGGAGGTCGAGACCGCCACTCTCGCAGCGCAATCCCGCAGCTTAGCCAACTTGACGAGCGCCGCCTCCAGGTCGGTGCGCCAGACGTTGCGCCCGTCGACGACTCCGGCCACCAGGGTCTTGCCGGCCAATTCCGGTATGCCCGCCACCGCCGTGTCGGGGCCGTACACCAGGTCGACGCCGATCGCCTCGACGGGGGTGCGGGCCAGCCCGGCCAGGGCGGCGCCGGGGTCGCCGAAATAGGTGGCGACGTAGATGGCGGGGCGGTTGCCAGCCTTGCCCAGCGCGCTGTACGTGGCCTCGGCCAGGGCCGGAGCATCGGCGGAGATGTCGGTCACCAACGCGGGCTCGTCGAATTGCACCCACTGCGCACCGTTGTCGACGAGCAAGGACAACAACTCCGAGTAGATCGGCATCAACTCCTGTAGCCGCTCGATCGGAGCATTACCGCCGTTGACCGCCTTGCTCAACAGCAGGAAGGTGATCGGTCCGATGACGACCGGGCGGGCGGGAATCCCTTGCCCGAGAGCTTCTTTCAGCTCGGAGAGCACCTTGTCGGGGTTGAGCGAGAACGTGGTCGCGGGCTCTATCTCGGGAACCAGGTAGTGGTAGTTGGTGTCGAACCACTTGGTCATCTCCAGCGGCGCGACGTCGGAGTTGCCGCGCGCGGCGGCGAAGTAGCGGTCCAGATCGTCGGATGCCTGCGCGGCCCGGGACGGCAGGGCGCCCAGCATCACCGCCGTGTCCAGCATCTGGTCGTAATAGGAGAAGGTGTTCACCGGTATCGAGTCCAGGCCGGCGGCGGCGAGGCCGGCCCACATGTCTCGGCGCAGCGTGGCGGCAACGGATTCCAGCTCCGATCGGCTGGTGCGCCCGGCCCAGTAGCCCTCGGTGGCGCGCTTGAGTTCGCGTTTTGGCCCGATACGGGGGGAGCCGGTGACGGTGGCGGTGAATGGTTGAGCGGTCACGGTCTGGTCCTATCAATCAGCGGGGTGGTCACCGCCGGAGGACGCGCAGCCGATCCGTTGCGGTGTGCACCTTGCGCACAACAGCAACGTATTCAGCCAAACGCCCATTCCACGAGGCGATGAGCCGCCGGACGCGGCGCGCCCGGCACAGCTGGCAGGTCTTCGGACTCGCAGGCGCGCACCGGGTGGTGCTCCTACTGACCGTCGCTTCCCAGTCTTGCGACCAGTGCTTGTGTGACGGCGGTCGTTCCTGCATACCGCTGCGGGACAGTCCCGGGCTCTCACCGGGTTCCCTCTCGCGGGGCGCTACTAACGTGCCTCGCTCGATGCCGAAGCCGCGTGGTGCGGCGACGGCAGACCAGCTGCGTAGCGGAGCTTACGCCCGTCGTGCCGGTCAGCTCGCCAGCGCCTCGGCGATCGGCACCTCGCCGTTGTTGAAATCGATCGTTCGGCCGACGGTCGAGTCGTCCGCCAGTGCGGCCGCCGCCACGAGGGCGACGTCGGCCCGCGACACTTCACCCTTGCCCCGGCCGAGGGTGATGCGCCCGGTGGGCGGTTCGAGGGTGAGCCGGCCCGGTCCCAGCACGGTCCAGTCCAGGCCGCTCGCGCGCAGGTGGGCGTCGGCCGCCGCCTTGGCTTCCGCGTAGGCGAAGAATGAATCACCTTGCGGCACACCGTGATCAGGTCCCGCGCCGAAGTAGGAGACCATGACGAATCGCTTGAGACCTTCGCGTTCGGCGGCATCGATCACCCGGATGGCGGCGTCGCGGTCGACGGCATAGGTGCGGGCCGGGTCGCCGCCGCCGGCTCCCGCCGAGAAGACGACCGCGTCATGGCCGGCCAGCAGGCGGGCCAGGGCGTCGGTGTCGAGCTGTTCGATGTCGGCCACCACCGGCTTGGCCCCGGTGGCCGCGACGTCGTCGGAGTGGTCGGGATTGCGGAACACCGAACTCACCTCGTCGCCGCGTTCGGTGAGGATGCGGGCCAGTTGCAGCGCGACCTTGCCGTGGCCGCCGATGACGATGATCCGTGCCATGCACCCGACGGTAGCTTCCGCGAGGATCGCCCGCGCTCAGGCTGCGGTCGGTGGCTCGCAGTCCCTCGATCACGAGTTCGCCGGCTGACAACGACCCGATGAACCGCTGGCCGTGCTCGGCCGTACATGCAGAGGAGCGTTTTGTTGACCGAGAGGGAACGATGGGGCGGGTAGCTTCCGATGGCGACGGATTGACCACCTTTCGCACCCGGTCACCCGAGCACGCGATCCATCTGTGTGAATCGGCGTTCCATCCCCACAAACTTCGCCTGCTCGGTCCGTCGAAGGATTTCGGCTTCACTCAACGACTCGTGCAGGCCGGATCGATCACGCTGGCCGACCTCACTTACGACACCGACGTGTCGCTCGGTTTCGCGGAGGGCCGCGACAGCTACTACGTACACATTCCGATTCAGGGCTGGCTCGAGTCGCAACAACTCGGGCAGGAGCTGGTGTCTTCTCCGACCACCGCGTCGATATACCGCCCCAATGCCGACATGGCGGTGACCCGATGGCCCGGCGGCAGTCGTCATCTGGGGGTCAATATTGATCGACTGGTTGTCGACACTGCGCTTGAGACCCTCCTGGGCCGCCGGCCGGAGGCCGCCGTCGCATTCGACCCGACGTTGCCGCTCACGGACGGCCCCACCAGGAGTTGGGTGAGTCAGCTTTTCTGGATCAACCGAGAACTGGGCCGCGTCGACAACCCTTTGCGACACTGGGCCGTTCTAGACCGACTGGCGGAGAGCCTGGTCTACGGATTGCTCTTGGTAGCGAACCATCCCCATCGCGAGGAGCTGGCGTCCGCGGTGCGGCCGGCCAGACCGGCAGCTGTGCGCGAAGCGATGGACATCATCGAAAGAGCGCCGCAGTCGCCGTTGTCAACTGCGGCGCTGGCGCGACAATGCAACGTCAGCGTGCGGGCACTGCAGGAAGGCTTCCAGCGGAGCCTCGGGATGTCGCCGATGGGTTACGTTCGTGCGGTCAGGCTGCGCCGCGCGCACGCCGATCTGCGTGCGGCGCATTCGTCGCAAACCACCGTCGCGGCCATCGCCCAGCGTTGGGGGCTGGGCCACCTCGGTCGGTTCGCCGCGGCCTACCAAGCCACGTTTGGCGAGACGCCGGTCCAAACCCTTCGCGCTAGCGCCGACTGACGCGGCCTCGCGGGGCGGGGCCGGTCGCGTTCGGCGGTCCCGGCCGGCATATCCGGAAAACGCGGAGCGGTAGCCGGCCACCGCGCCTGTCCGCGCCGGACATCGCCAGTGATCACGCCGCCGGTGTAGCCATGAAACATGGCTGGAACCAACCGGTTTCGACGAACGTCGATGACCGCCCCGCCAGGTTGAGGAGATGAGGAACGAAATGACATCGGCATCCGATGAACGAGGATTTCTCGCAGCGGTATTCGCGGATCGCGCGCACCGCAATCAGAGGCGACTTGCTGCCCGGCTGAAGCCGCAATACGACTTCATCGTGTGCGGATCCGGGTCCTCCGGATCCGTGGTCGCCCGCCGGCTGGCGGAAAACCCTGACGCCAGCGTCCTCGTCCTTGAGGCCGGTGGCTGCGACGACGGGCCCGAAATCAGGCAACCGGAGATGTGGCTTGCGAATCTGGGGAGCGACCGCGACTGGAAGTTCACCGCCGAGCCGAATTGCCACTTGAACGGGCGCGCCATCCCGTACTCGATGGGGAAGGTCTTGGGTGGTGGCTCCAGTATCAATGTCATGGTGTGGGCGCGGGGGCACAGAAACGATTGGAATTACTTCGCCGCTGAAGCCAAAGACCCGCAATGGAACTATGATTCGGTGCTGTCCATCTACCGGGCGATCGAGGATTGGCACGGTGTTCCCGATCCAGAACACCGTGGCACGGGTGGGCCGGTATATGTCGAACCCGCAGCCGAGCCCAGCCCGATCGCGCATGCGGGACTCGCGGCCGCAAGCTCGCTGGGCATTCCGACCTTCACCAGCCAGAACGGTGCTCTGATGGAACGAGAAGGCGGCGCGTCGATTGTTGACCTGCGTATCCGTAACGGGCTGCGCCAGTCGGTGTTTCGCACGTACCTGTACCCGCTGACGGACCGGCCGAATTTGACGGTTCTGACGGGCGCGTTGGTTACTCGAGTGGCGCTCGACGGCGGGCGCGCCACCGGCGTGGAGTTCATTCACGGCGGCAAGTCGCACCGCATCGAGGCGAAATCCGAGGTGGTTCTGTCGCTCGGAGCGATTCACACACCCAAGGTCCTCATGCAATCCGGGATCGGTGACCAGAATGAGTTGCGACCGCACGGTATTCCGGTCGTACAGCATCTGCCGGGCGTCGGCCGAAATCTCCAGGACCACCCGGGATTCTCCTGCGTCTGGGAGTACCGGGAACCGCTACCCTGGCGCAACAGCGGTGGGGAGATGACGGTCTTCGCCCGAAGCGACTCCAGTTTGCGCACGCCGGACCTGCAGGCTTATCAACTCGAGTTTCCGTTCTCCAGCGAGAAGAACGCCGAAAGATTCGGCTTACCGGAGTCAGGCTGGAGCATGTATGGCGCAGTGGTGCGCCCGAAAAGTCGCGGACAGATTCGGCTGACCGGGCCGAACCCGGACGACCCGGTGCGGATCCACGCCAATCTCCTCTCGCACCCCGACGACCTCACTGCCGCGGTGTCGTGTCTCGAACTGTGTCGCGAACTTGGCAATTCGGGGCCTCTTCGTCGATTCAGCAAACGCGAAGTCATGCCGGGGAGCCTCACCAAGGCTGACCTCGCGCGCTTTATCCGCAACGAAGCCACGACTTATCACCATCAGACAAGCACGGCGAAGATGGGTCGGGACAGCATGTCGGTGGTGGATGCTGCCTTGAAAGTGTATGGCGTGGAGGGCCTTCGGATCGCGGATGCGTCCATCATGCCGCGTGTCACCACCGGAAACACCATGGCCCCTTGCGTCGTGATCGGCGAGCGCGCCGGACAGATCCTGCGCCACCGGCACGCTCTGTGAGCCGACTCGGAGAAATGAAAATGGGATCGAAACCCTTGGTGGACCTGACCGGTAGCTTTACCAGACGGATGCACGACGTACTCGCCGAGGCCGCGCGACGCGGACCGTTGGCGACAGACGAGACAACCGGCGCAACCGTGGTGTTGCGGCATCGCGACGTTGAAACACTGGCCCGCGACGAGCGGCTGAACGGAATCGGGCTGGCCCTGTTCGACACCATGGGCATCAGCGACGGGCCCCTGCGCGACTGGTACAGCAAGCTGATGTTCACCACCGAGGGTGATTATCATCGCCGCCTGCGGTCGCTGGTCTCCCGCGCCTTCACCCCGCGCTCGGTCGAGGAGCTGAGGTCGACCGCAGCGGACATGGCCGCCGCTGCCATCGCTTCGGCGATGCTGAACGGGGGAGACCTGGTGGCTTCCTGCGCCGGACTGTCAACCCGGTTGATCTGTCGCCTCCTCGGAGTCCCGGACAGCGATGTCGGTGTGTTCTCCCGATGGGCGGATGCTCTGAGCCCGGTGTTTTATGTGATGACGCCCGGCCAGATCGCGGGGGCGACGAGCGCGATCGTCGAATTGCAGCACTATGTCGAGGCGCTGGCGCAGCGCCGAACCGAAGACCCCGGTCCCGATCTCATCACCGGCTTGTTGACCGCCGAGGCCGGCGGGGAGATGCTCACCCGCGACGAGACCGTGGCGATGATCGCGAATCTTCTTGTCGCCGGCCATGACACGATGGGCAGTCAGATACCGTGCAGCCTGCTGATGACGTTGCAGTACCGCGACCGCCTCACTGAGGTGGCGCACGATGACACGCGGCTTGCGAGTGCTGCCGCTGAGACCATGCGCCTCGAGCCCAGCATCCCGCTCATACCGCGCACCGCCGTCGCGCCGATCGACCTGCACGACACAACCATCCCGGCGGGGGAGATGGTGCTGCTCTGCATCGCCTCGGCATGCCGGGACGCCTCGGCGTGGCGGTCGCCGAACTGCTTCGATCCCGAGCGGTTCACCCGGGCGGGCACGCCCCGGCTCATGAACTTCGGTGCCGGAGCGCATTACTGCCTGGGTACCTCGCTCGCGAAAGTCGTGGTGGAGGAGTGCGTACGCGCCGCGCTCGCCGCACGGCCCGCCCTGCACTTGGGGCAGGACCCCGCCCGCATCCCGTGGCGCCGCATGCTGGGCCGCAGCCCGGTACGCCTGCTCATCGGCGTCGACGAGAGCTAGAGCTTTACCCGCCCCATAATGATGTCGATGATCGGCTTGCCGGGCGGATAGGCGTTGGTGAGCGAGGCCATCGTGTGCCCGTAGTCCACCAGCAACGTGATCCCGTTGATGCCGAAGGCGGCGGCGCTGTTCAGGAACGCCATCACATCACCCATCTGCTCCGGGGTGTGCACCTTCGAACCGGTCTCTTCGCGATAGTCCTGCGCGAAGGTAAGCCAGAGGTCGGCGTTGGCCTGGGCCAGCGGGGTGTCGGTGGGTCCTGGGCAGATCGCGTTGATCCGGATGCCCTTCTTCAGCAGCGGGTAGCCCTGGGTCGCGACGTAGGCGTTGACGACCTTCTTCGAGAGGCCGTAGTGGATGATGCCTTCGGCTTCGTGCGCCTTGACCCACTCTTGCGCCGAGGCGAAGTCCGGCGTGGCGAGGAACTCCGTCAGCAGCTCCAGGTCGTTCTCCCAGCCCATGCCGGCGACGGACGAGATGAAGCAGATCGCCGAGCCCGAGGGGAGCTGGTTCTTTGCGACCAGGCGGTCGATGAGATGCCGGTGGCCGATGAAGTTGATCGCCATTAGGTCGGTTGTGCCTTCGGCGATGCCGGCGGCCGAGAACAGGGCGTGGATCGGGCCGTCCAGCTGCTCGACCGCGGCGTCGATCGACGCAGGATCGCGCAAGTCCACCTGGATGGACTTGGCGACGTCGTAGTTGACCGGCGCGTAATCCATCACGATCACCTCGGCGCCCAGCTCTGCGGCCGACTTGGCCGCCGCGGCGCCCATGCCGGTGGCGCCGCCAACGACGAGAGCCCGCTTGCCGTCGTAACGCAACCGATCGACAACAGTCATGGAAATCCCCTTCTCATCCACTGCCAACGCGATTCTAATCGCCCAACTGTATGGGTAACAGTTTTTTGGTTCAACACCTACCCTGCGCGAACCGCGACACCACGCAATACCGTGTCCCGCACGTGCACCAATGCCGCGCGTTTGCCGACCTCGGCAAGGATGTTCTCCGGTATCCACTGCAAGCCGATGACGCAGCGCGCCAGCATCGCCGTCGACGCGCCGTCCACACTGATCTCGCTGGATCGGATGCCCTCGGAAAGTAGCGTTTTCATCTGCCGGAGTCGCGTCGCGTACAACCAGCCCGGGTTGGGAGTGTCCGGCGGCGATTGACGCATCCAGGCGAGCTGGATGCGGAACTCGTCGGAAAACCGATCGAGCGCATTGACGTTGACCCAGCTCAGTGCATCCAGCTTCGCGGTCGGCGTGGCATCCGAACGCAGGACGTTGACCCAGCCCGCCTCGACTTTCCGGCCGAACGATTCCATGATCGACGCGAGTAGCTCGTCCTTCGATCCGATCACCCGGTAGACGGTTCCGGTCCCGAGGCCGGCCGCGGACGCGATGTCCCTGATGGTGGTGGCCTCGTAGCCTTTGCGGCCGAATTCCGTTCGCGCCACCGCACGAACGTGCGCCGCTTTGTCGCTGGGATCGGCGTCGCTGTCATCCGACCAGGTCTCGATGACCCCCCTGGCGGCGGCGAAGGCGTTGGACCGGTCGAGCTCCGAGTCGGTGGGCGGCCGGGTTGCCAATCCCTGCAACATGATTCGGCACAGCAGCGCGGCGACCTGGTCAGGGGGCGACTTATGCCGCATGACGTCGAGGCCAACCTGCAGCATGGTTTGGCAGATCCGGTCGGCCAAGGTGGGTAGATCGATGTCGGGTTTGATGTAGCCGCTCCACCTGCCCGCGCGCAGGGTTTGCAGCATCGCCTCCTGAATCGCCACGGGCCGCTGCTGCGTCAGCTTCATCAGCTCCGGATCCGTGCTCGGCCCCTCGTAGAACGACATCTGCAGCGCCGCCCGGTGCCGCACGGCGCACTCGGCGATGGCCGAGCCCAGTTCGACGATCTGCTCGGGAACCGGGCGGGGGTCGGGTTTGTCCAACTTCGCTTGCGCGGCTTGCCCGATCCGGTCCAGATCCTCCTGATAGCGGTGGATCAACTCAATGAGGATCGCCTCTTTGGACTCGAAATGGTGGTAGAGGCTGCCGGGAAGAATTCCCGCGGCGTCGGCGATCTCCTGCAACGAGGTCCGCAAGCCCGACTGCGCGATCAACGAGGCGGCGGTGGTGAGGATCTCGGTCCGGCGAGTCCCCAAATCGGCTGTGACGCCGGCTCGCAATGACTCCGCTTTCGGCATGATCAGCCGGGCGCACGTCCGGACGATTGCGGACTGGCATCCATTCGCACTCGTCCCTCTCACCGAACCAAATCTTTGTTAAAGGCTATCAGACCCGGAGTGACGAATGCGCTGCATAACGGCGGTGCCGGGGACCATTCTAAAGCGCGGGTCCGTCCCAACCGTCACACGCGACCACCTCGTCGACGGGTCGTCGCCGGGCGGGCCGGAACGTGTGCCCGGCGCGCAGCCGGCCCACCGGAAGCAGGCATCCCTGGACATAGCTTTCGGGAATCCCCAGCAGCCGCCGCACCTCCGCCTCGCGATGCAGGTGCAGGGTGGTGATGCAGGTTCCGTATCCGCGGGTGTGTAGCGCCAGCTGAAAGTTCCAGACCGCCGGGTAGATCGAGCCGTACAGCGTGGCCTGGTGAAACGATTCGTCGCCCTCGATGCGGGGCAGGTAGGGCTGATAGCAGGGGATCACCAGCAGCGGAACCCTCGACATGTTCTCGACCAGCCACTCCGTCGACGACATGATCCGGTTCTCCGGCGTTCCGGCCGGCATCAGGTCGGCGATCAGCTGGCCGCCGACCCGCAGCAGGTAGGCCGCGCGGTACAGCTCGGCGATCTCAGCGCGTAACGCCGGGTCGGTGACCACCAGCCAGCGCCAGGACTGCTGATTGGAGCCGTTGGCCGCCTGCAAGCCGATGCGCAGGCACTCCCGGATGTCCGCGAGGTCGACCGGCGCGTCCAGGTCGAGCGTCTTGCGTGCCGAGCGGGTAGCGGTGAGCAGGTACTCGATGTCCATCACCGGTTCCCCCTGTTGGCAAGGCGCGCACCGAGTTCGGTGAGGTATCGATCGGGCCCGGCCAGGAACGCGCTCCAGCTGAGCAGGCGCTTGAGGTAGAGATGCGCGTCGTGCTCCCAGGTGTAGCCGATCCCGCCGAACACCTGGATCGCCGTGTCGCCCACCGTGGCAAGCCGCCCGGCGAACGCCTTCGTCCGGATGGCGGATTGGTGCCGTTCGTCGGCGTCGGCGTTGTCGGCGGCCCACAGCGCGTGGATCATGCCACTGCGGGCCAACTCCACGGTCTCGAACATATCGACGCACAGATGCTGGACTGCCTGGAACGAGCCGATCGGCTGCCCGAATTGCGTTCTGGTCTTGGCGTATTCGATGGCCGCGGTCATGACGGCTCGTGCAGCGCCGAGTGCGTCGGCCGCCGTCGCGATCAGCACATCGTCGATCACCGCGGCGACGTCCCCCGGGGCGGCCGCGGCCAGCCGCCGCGCGCGCGCTGAGTCGAGCGTGACCCGGAAGCGCTTGCGGGTCTGGTCGATACCGCGCTCCGGCGCAACCGAAACGCCCGGCGAGTCGGTGCGGATCGCGAAAAGCCCTCGACCGCCGTCGTCCTCGGCGAGCGCCAGCAGCACGTCCGCGGCGGCGACGTCGGGGACGGCGGTCATGTCGCCCCGTAAGACGACATCATCGCCCCGCCGGCTCGCGGCCACCGGCGCGCTTTCGGCATCGAGGAAGCCGACGGTGGCGACCGTGGTGCCGTCGGAGATCCCGCTCAGCAGCTCGGCCGCGGCGTCGGTTGGCCCGAGCCGCGTCAGCGCCCGGGTGGCGGCGACCGCGGTCGACAACCATGGCCCCGGGTGCAGGGCGGCACCGAGCTCTTCGGCAACGATTCCGGCCTCGACCATCGTCATGCCGGCGCCGCCGTGGGCCTCCGGCACCAGCAGACCCGTGATCCCGAGGCCGGTCAGGCCGCGCCACACGGGCTCGGTGACGCCGGTCGGGTCGTCGAGCAGCGGGCGCACATGGTCGGCGATGGAAGCTTTTTCGGCGAGATAGCGTCGGGTGGTGTCGCGCAGCGCGACCTGCTCGTCGGAGAGTTCGAGGTTCATTTGCGAGGCAACCCGAGTACCCGCTGGGCGGTGATGTTCTTGGTGATCTGGCTGGTACCGCCCGCGATGGTCAGCGAGCGCGACGTCAGGCGGTAGTTCGCCCACGGCGCGCCAGCGCCGCTCGTGCCCAGCACGTCAAAGGCCAGCGCGGCCATGTCCTGTCCGATCTCACCCCACACGGTCTTGGCGAGGCTCGCCGATCCGAAGGCGTCACCGCCATGCAGCGTGGCCGAGATCGAGCGCTGGCAAAGGACTTCCAGATACTTGATGCGCAGCGCGATTTCGCCGAGGCGCCGCAGCGTCACGGGGTCTTCGAGCGCGTCGCTGTGCGCGGCGATGTCGTCGGTCAATTCTTCGAGCCGCACCTGCATCTCGGCGTACAGCCGGGCGGCCCCGGCCCGCTCGTGGCTGAGCGTGGTGGTTGCCACCTGCCATCCCCCGTTCAGCGGACCGAGCAACGCGTCCGCAGGCACGCGCACGTCGTGAAAGAACACCTCGGCGAAATCGGCGTCGCCGTTGAGCGTTACCAGCGGACGGACTTCGATGCCCGGCAGTCTCATGTCGACGATCAGGCAGGAGATGCCCTTGTGCTTGGGCGCTTCGGGGTCAGTACGCACGTAGAGCTGGCACCAGTCCGCCCGATGCCCCAGCGACGTCCAGATTTTCTGGCCGTTGACGACGAAGTCGTCACCGTCGCGCGCCGCGCGGGTGCGCAGCGCGGCGAGGTCGGACCCCGCTTCGGGTTCCGACATCCCTTGGCACCAGATGTCGTCGGCCCGCATCATGCGGGGGAGCAGCGTGAGCTTCTGTGACTCGGTGCCGTATTGCATGATGGCCGGCGCGATGTTGTTTAGGCCAATGACGTTGAGCGGCATGGGGGCTCGCGCCCGCGTGGTTTCCTCGGTGTAGACGAGTTGCTCGAGAACCGTCGCGCCGCGGCCGCCGTACTCGCGAGGCCACGAGACCGCGGCCCAGCCGGCATCGGCCATCGTGGCGCTCCAGGCGCGCAGCATCTCGAAGGCGACGTCGTCTCGTCCGGCGGGCCGACGGGCCGCCACCAGCTCGTCGGTCAGGTTCTTCGATAGCCAGTCGCGCAGCTCGGCGCGGAACTGCTCCACTTCCGCCGGGTATGAAAAGTCCACTTTTCCTTGTTTTCTGGTGAATTTGCGACCTAGCCGGACTTTACGGTCGAGCGGATAGCCGGTCAACAACGGCGGCGGCGCCCGGCGATTGACTGCGGTGGCACCGGACTCTACGGTGGAACAGATATTTGGTCAACGGAGTCCAGGCGGTTCGGAGATTGAGTATGTCCACCGACGTTCGCGGTGACCGGCTGCCGGGTCTCGGCATGCTCGCATCCGCGCTCGCGGGCCGGGCCGTAGCGGTGGCCGAACTGCGTCCGGGCGAACCGTCGTGGACCGACGGCCAGACCATTCACGTCGACGCGGGTGCGAGCGCCCGCCGGCAGCTCGAAGCCGTTGCCGTGCAGGCGTCGATGATCGCGGCCGGCAGCCTGGATCCGGACATGATGCGCCCCCTACTGCGCCGCCCTCGGGTGGCCAAGCGCTACCTGGCGGTGGAGGGGCACCGCGCGCTCGCGGCCAACGCCGACCTGTTGCCGGGCGTTCTGGCTTCCCTCGCCGACCCCGACGCCGCGGGGCGGAGCGATTCGCCCGCCACTTCGCTGCGGCTCGCCGACGGGCGGGAGCCGATCGGTAACCCCGCACCGGAATTCGGCATCATTCGCGCCGGGAAGGTGCTGGCCGCGTCGGCCCGGGCGCCCGAACGGCGAGAAAAGGAACAACCCGGGCATATCCCGAGGAGCGGCGGCACCGACGATCTGAAAGAACTCGCCGTGGACGAGACCGACGACTCCGACGGCCCCGACATGTTCACCAGCCCGGTGGGTGGGGGCGGTTTCATCGGCAAGTGGCTGAAGAAGATGCTGTCTTCGGCGCGCAACACCGCTAACGGCGGCGGACCACCCGGCGCGGACACCCCGACGCATCGGACCGACTCCGCCAGGCGCAGGTTGCACGCGGTGACCTCGCTGGCCCCCACGTCGAGCGGGGACGGCGAAGATCAGCCGAAGCCCACGGACGGCTTCACGTATCCGGAATGGGACGCCGGCCGCAAGAAGTACCGCTCAGCGTGGTGCACGGTGCGCGAGGTCGAGGCGGGGATCAAACCGTCCGTGACGCACGCGATCGAACCCGCCATCAGCGTGCGCCGCCCACTCTCCCGACTCGGGATGGGCCTGCACCGCCGCCACCGGCAGTCGCAGGGCGACGACATCGACATCGACGCGGCGGTCGAGGCCCGGGTTGAGGTGCTGGCGGGATCGGTGCCTGACGAGGCGGTGTACCTGGACAGCCTCCGCCGCAGGCGAGACCTGTCGGTGCTGCTCCTGCTCGACGTGTCGGGGTCGGCGGCCGAGCCGGGCACGGTGGGGCGGACGGTGCATCAGCAACAGCGGGCGGCGGTCGCCAACCTCACCGTCGCACTTCACGACCTGGGCGACCGGGTTGCGCTCTACGCCTATTACTCGCAGGGGCGGCGCGCGGTGACCGTGGTGCCGGTGAAGCGGTTCGACGACCACCTCGACACGCGAGTCATGAAGCGGCTCAACAGCCTTGAACCCGGCGCGTACTCACGCCTCGGTGCGGCCATTCGGCACGGGTCGGCGGTGCTGGAGGCGCGCGGTGGCACGTCGCGGCGGCTGCTGATGGTGGTTTCCGACGGGCTCGCCTACGACCACGGGTACGAGCGGACCTACGGCGCCGCCGACGCGCGCCGCGCCCTGAGCGAGGCCCGCCATCGTGGCACCGGCTGCGTCTGCCTGACCGTCGGCGCGGGAACCGACGTGGCGTCGCTGCGCCGGGTCTTCGGCACCGCCGCGCACGCCACCATCGCGCGCCCGGACCAACTCGCCGGCGTGATCGGGCCGCTGTTCCGGTCCGCACTGCGCTCGGCCGAGGTCCGCCGCAGGGTGTCGTGACATGCCGCCCGATCGCATCGCCGAACTTAAACATGCTCGTCAGAGCGCTTGAAACAAATATCTGTTCCGATATAGGCTGCATGCACCGTCGGTAGCAGAAGGGGAAGCTATGGCCAACGAGTCCGGGCTTGCGCACCGGAACGGCGCGGTCCCCGAAGCCGGCGGAACGCGGCCGTATTACCAAGCGATCGGCGGCGAGGAAGCCATTTTCAAGGCCGCGTACCGCCAGGGGCTGGCCGTCGTCCTGAAGGGCCCGACGGGATGCGGCAAAACCCGATTCGTTGAGGCGATGGCCCATGACCTCGGGCGGCCGCTGATCACCGTCGCCTGCCATGACGACCTCACCACCGCGGATCTCGTCGGCCGGTATCTGCTGCGGGGCGACGAGACGGTGTGGCTGGACGGACCGCTGACCCGGGCGGTGCGCGAGGGCGCGATCTGCTATCTCGACGAGGTGGTGGAAGCGCGGCAGGACACCACCGTGGTGCTGCATCCGCTCGCGGATCACCGGCGACAGCTGCCGATCGAACGACTTGGAGTCACGCTGGACGCGGCACCCGGATTCGGCCTGGTGGTGTCCTACAACCCCGGCTACCAGAGCGTGCTGAAGGACCTCAAAGATTCCACCCGGCAGCGGATGGTCGCCATCGAATTCGATTTCCCCGCAGCAGATGTCGAAGAAGGCATCGTCACGCACGAGGCCGGGGTGGACCCTGCCACCGCCGCCGAACTGGTGCGGTTCGGACAAGCTATCCGCCGACTGGAAACCGGAGGACTGCGCGAAGTCGCGTCAACCCGGGTACTGATCGCGGCGGGCCGGCTCATCGTGGAGGGGCTGACGATGCGCGAGGCGGCTCGCGCCGCGATCGCGGGGCCTCTCACCGACGACGTGGCGGTGGGCAGGGCGCTGGGCGAGATGATCGAAATCTATCTGGGCGGGGCATCGAATGAATTGCGGCAGTGAGCTAGTCACCGGGAGGTCAGATGTCCTACGAAAGCAGCGCTGAGCCGATCAAGGTCGGCTACCTGATGGATTTCACGCTGCCACCGGGGTTCCCGGAAGAACTGATGGCGAGTTTCACGCGGTGCTTCGACCTCGTATTCGAAGAAGCCGTCGAACAGGGCCTGATCGATCGTCCGGTGCAGATGATCTACCGCGAGGTGGAGGGTTTACCCAAAGGTTCGGTCAAGTCGGTGATCGACGCTTTCGGCGAGCTGGTCGACGAGGGCTGTCTGGTGGTGTTCGGGCCGCACATCACCGACAACTGCGTGCCGACCCGCGAGGCGATCGAGGAGCGGTTCAAGGTGCCGGCGATCAGCGTCACCGGCACCGACGACTGGCTGGGCGAATGGACCTTCGCCTTCCCGCAGGGCTCGATGACCGACGAGCCGATCTTCATCGCCGACCTCGTCGCCAAACGCGGACTCTCCGAGATCGGAGTACTCGTGGAGCAGAACCTGATCGGCGAAAGCTACCTGAAGAACCTGCGAACCGCATGCCGCCGCAAGGGGATCCGAATCGTCGCGGAAGCGGCGATCGCCCAGACCGCGCAAGACATCAACGACGCCGTCCGCGCGCTGCACGAGGCCAAGTCCGAGGCGGTCGTGCATCTGGGCTTCGGCTTCGGCATCGTGTTTATCAACCCCGCGCTGGAAGCCGTCGACTGGGATCCACCGCGATTCACCACCACCGCTTTCCAGAACGCCTGGGTGAACCCCATCATGTGGGACGCGTTCATGGGGTGGGTCGGGGTCGACCAGTATGACGAGGCGAACCGGCTCGGCCAGGAATTCCTCGACCGGTACGCGATGAAATACGACGGCAGCCGGCCCGAATATTGCGTATCGGTGGTCAACCATGACGTTGCCGCCACACTCGTCCGCGCGTTTTCCGACGCTCACCCACTCAGCCCGCGCGGCGTCAAAGAGGCATTGGAGCGGGTGAAGATGATGCCCGCCGCGTCGGGCGCACCCGGCACCCGCGTCTCCTTCGGGAAATGGACCCGCCGTGCCTGGATGGGCGCCGGCTATCTGGTCGCACGGACGCTCGACGCCGACCACACCAACTCGCATCTCGTCGATCGCTTCGGAGAGTAAGGCTGACATGAGCACCGAACAATCGACACCGCCTGCCGCACAAGAAGAACCGGTATCGCCGCGAGGTACCGAGAAACGCGCCTGGGGCGGTTGGATCGCCGGCGCCGCGCTGGCCGCGTTCGCGCTGTTCTTCATCGCGAACTGCCGCGTCGCCCTAGACCCGCGCGTCGCCAACCCGAACGTGCAAGGCCGGCCCCGCCCCGTCAAGTTCATCTTCGGCCTGGACTACATCACCTTCCTGCACATCGCCACGTGCGTCATGCTGGTCGTCCTGCTCGTGGTGTTCATCAGGGGCTGGCGCCGCAACCCGGGCAGCCCGGTGATGCTGATGTTCCTGTGCACCACGCTGATCGTGTGGCAGGACCCGATCATGAACTGGGCCCCGTTCGCGGTGTACAACCCCGACCTCATCCACTGGCCGGAGTCCTGGCCGCTGGTGTCGCTCTCGCCCACCGTCGAGCCGTTCGTCGTATTCGGTTACGTCACCTTCTATTTCGGGCCCTACTTTCCGGCGGTCTGGATCCTGCGCAAGCTGCAGGCCAGGTACGGGGCGACGTCGTTCGTGGCGCGGCACCCGCTGGTCAGCCTGGGGCTGCTGACCTGTGCGATCGGCTTCGTCTTCGATGCCTGGCTGGAG
This sequence comes from Mycobacterium sp. E3251, assembly GCF_001666835.1. GTDB lineage: Bacteria > Actinomycetota > Actinomycetes > Mycobacteriales > Mycobacteriaceae > Mycobacterium. The sequence continues at coordinate 47,801 of NZ_LZJF01000007.1, forward strand.
ATCCAGCTCGTCCACATGGGCATGTACGTCTACTCCCAGGTGATTCCGTGGGGCTCGGTGTTCACCGGCACGACGTTCCAGTTCCCGCTGATCTGGGAGTCGTTCTCGGTGACCTTCGTGATGGTCCCCGCGGCGATACTGTGCTACCGCGACGACACCGGCAGATCAGTGGCCGAGAAGCTGGCCGCGAAGGCCAGGATCTTCCCGGCGCGCCCGGTGCTCGGCACGTTCCTGGTGATGTTCGCCATCATCAACGTCTCCTACTTCACCTACGGGGCGTGGTTCTGGGTCATCAAGGTCAGCCATGCGGCGACTTCCGTCGCGTGCCCGTGGCCTTACCCCGAGGCGAAAGTCTATGACCCGCAAGGCTATTACGAGAAGGCTGGCGCGCAAGGTCCCTACTCGGTCGGCATCTGGTCGACCTGGGCAAGCGGGGAACCCAATGGGCGACCACATGTGGATCCGCTGCCGCCGGGCGAAGGTTCCTGCGCAAACCTGAGCACGCATGGCTGAGCCGCGCACCGTCGTCATCACCGGTGCGTCGCGCGGACTGGGGTTCGCCTCGGCCGTGCGCCTGCACCGCGAAGGCTGGCGCGTGGTCGCGGCCATGCGGACGCCCGATCGCGCCCTGCCGCTGCTCCGGGAGGTGACTGGGGCGGTGGAAAACGATGACCGGCTGATCGGCGTGCAGCTCGACCTGTTAGACCCCGCGTCGGTCTCGTCGGCGGCCAAGGCCATCGAAGAGGCCGTCGGGGCTCCCTACGCGCTGGTGCACAATGCCGGGATCTCCGCCGCCGGAATGGTGGAGGAGACCGATATGGCGCTGTGGCAGAACATGTTTGCCACCAGCGTCCTGGGCCCCGTCGCGCTCACCCAGGCTCTGCTGCCGTCGATGCGGGCGGCGGGCGAGGGCCGCATCGTTCTGGTATCCAGCGCGGCCGGGGTGCGCGGTCAGCCGGGCACCGCGCCGTATTCGGCGGCCAAAGGGGCGCTGGAGCGGTGGGGTGAGTCGATGGGGTGCGAGATTGCGCCGTTCGGCCTCGGTGTCACGGTTCTGGTGGCCGGTATGTACGACACCGAGATCATCACCGACGCGGGGACGATCGACAATCGCGACTTCGGCGGCCCGTACGCGCGGCTGCACACCACCATGGACAGCCGGGGCAGGGCCGCGATGAAATTGGCCCGGCCGCCCGAGCGATTCACCGATGGCCTGCTCAAGGCGCTCGATGACCGGGAGCCGTTCCGCCGCCGCGGTATCGGCCCCGATGCCTCAATGCTGCTGGCCGCCAGCAGGATCCTGCCGGCCTCGGGTATGCACCACATGTCGCGGATCGTGCTCGGCATACCGAGACAAGGGTCGATGCGGGATGGGGGGTGGCCGTTGACGGTGGGCCAACGGGCGATGGTGTTCGCGGCGCGCGTGTTACCGCAGCCGGTGTTGCAACGCGTGGCCGCGGTGGCGGCGAAGCGCAGGGAAAGGCAAGGGGGCTGAACGAAAGTATGGAACAGCTATTCGACGATCTGGAGGACTTCGGCGCCTTCGACGATGCGGTCTCCGGCGATGTGCGCGACCCGTACACCGAACTGGCGCGACTTCGCCGCGAGGAGCCCATTCAACGGTTGGATGTCTCCGGGATGCCGCATGAGGAGTCCAAGCCGGTCTTCATCGTTTACCGCCACGAAGATGCCCAGCAGATGCTGCGTGATAACGAGACGTTCTCGTCGGCGGCGGTCATCGCGGCGTTCGGTCCGGTGTTGGGCGAGCGGGTGATGCTGGGCATGGACGAGCCGGTGCACGGGCGGTTGCGATCGTTGGTGTCAAAGGCGTTCTCGCAGAAGGCATTGGCACGATGGCAAGACGAGTTGGTCGGGCGGGTGGGCAACAGCCTGATCGACAAGTTCGCCTCGAACGGCAAGGCCGATCTGGTCAAGGAATTCACCTTCGACTACCCGAGTCGGATCATCGCGGGCCTGCTGGGCCTGCCGGAGGAGGACTACCCCCAGTTCCAGCGATGGTCCATCTCGTTGTTGAGCTGGATCCTGAATCCCGAACGTGGCCTTGCCGCGTCGGCCGCGCTGTGCGATTACTTCGCGCCGATCCTGGCATCCCGCCGCCTCGAACCCCGGGACGACCTGATCAGCGCGCTGGCCGAGGCGGAGATCGACGGGGAGAAGCTCGCAGACGAGGAAATCTACTCGTTCCTCCGCCTGCTGCTCCCCGCCGGGGTGGAGACGACGTACCGGTCCCTCGGCAGCCTGCTGCTCGCGCTGCTGTCGGCTCCCGCGCAGCTGGATGCCATCCGCGCGGACCGGTCGCTACTGCCACAGGCCATCGAGGAGGGTGTGCGGTGGGAACCGCCCCTGCTGACCATCACCCGGGTGGCCACCCGCGACACCGAACTCGGCGGGGTGCCGATACCGGCAGGCTCGACGGTGATGCCGATGCTGGGTTCCGCCAACCGGCAGGAAGACCGCTACCCCAATCCGGACACCTTCGACATCTTCCGGCAAGCCAGGGCGCACCTGGGGTGGGGGCACGGCGTGCACGTCTGCCTTGGCATGCATCTGGCCCGGCTGGAAATGCGCACCGCCATCAACCTTTTGCTCGACCGGCTACCGAACCTGCGGCTGGACCCCGGTGCGGACGACCCGCATATCCGCGGGCAGGTTTTCCGCTCGCCGACGTCGGTACCGGTGCTGTTCGACCCCCGATGACCAGCCCCGTAAAGGTTGCGCCTTGCCAATCGGCTAGTTTCCGGTAAGGCTCTCCGTAGCCCCTCCGCGATTTCAAAGAGAGTGACAGATATGACTGAGGCTGTAAAGGTTCGTTTTGAGCCGAAGATGATGATCGACGGCAAGCTCGTCGACGGGCAAGCCGGCACCTTCACGAACATCAACCCGGCGACCGAGGAGCCACTCGGGGAGGTCGCCGACGCATCCAAGGAGGACATGCACCGGGCCATCGACGCCGCCCGGCGCGCCTTCGACGAGAGCGACTGGTCGACCAATCGCGAGCTGCGGAAGCGCTGCCTGTTGCAGCTGCACGAGGCGATCGAATCGGAGAAGGAAGAGCTGCGCGAGGAGCTGATCCTGGAGGTGGGCTCGCCCCGGGCGATCACGTTCGGCCCCCAGCTGGACGCCCCGCTGCAAGACGGGCTGAAGTATCCGGCGAGGTTGATCGACGAGTACGCCTGGGAAACCGATCTCGGTGATCGGGTGATCAGCCTCACCGGCACGAACACCACCGTCAAGGTATGGCGCGAACCGGTGGGCGTCGTCGGCGCGATCGTGCCGTGGAATTTCCCCTTCGAGGTCACGCTCAACAAGCTCGGCCAGGCGCTGGGCACCGGCAACACCGTGGTGCTCAAGCCGGCGCCCAACACGCCGTTCAACGCGACCCGCCTGGGCCGGCTGATCGCCGAGAAGACCGACATCCCCGCGGGCGTCGTGAACGTCGTCACCGCGTCGGATCATTTTGTCGGCGAGGAGCTTACGCTGTCGCCGAAGGTCGACCTCATCTCGTTCACCGGGTCCACCACGGTCGGCCAGCGGATCATGGAAAAGGGCGCCGCGACGATGAAGCGGCTGTTCCTGGAGCTCGGCGGCAAGTCGGCAACCATCGTCCTTGAGGACGCCGATTTCGGGATGGCGTGTGCGATCGGCATCGCGCCGTGCATGCACGCGGGGCAGGGCTGCGCGAACCCCACCCGGATGCTGCTGCCGCGGTCCCGCTACGACGAGGGTGTAGAGATCCTGAAAAGCATCTACGAGAACGTCACGTGTGGCGACCCGCAGGACCCCGGAACGCTGTGTGGGCCGGTGATTTCGGAGGTGCAGCGCAACCGCGTGATGGGCTACATCCGCAAGGGCGTCGAGGAGGGCGCCACCGCGCTGGTCGGCGGACCGGACGCGCCCACCGGGTTCGACAAGGGTTTCTATGTCAGGCCAACGCTTTTCACCGACGTCGACAACTCGATGACGATCGCCCAGGAGGAGATCTTCGGCCCGGTGCTGGCGGTCATTCCGTTCGACGACGAGGAGGACGCGATCCGGATCGCCAACGACAGCAAGTACGGGTTGGCGGGCAATGTGATGTCGGGCTCGCTCGAGCGTTCGCTGGCGGTGGCCCGGCGGATTCGCGCCGGCTTCATGGGCGTCAACGGCGGCGCACCGTACGGCGCCGACACCCCGTTCGGCGGTTACAAATACAGCGGGGTGGGCCGCCAGAACGGGGTCGCCGGGTTCGACCAGTACACCGAGGTCAAGTCGGTCGGCTATCCCGCCGGCTGAGAGGGTTATTCTTCGGCGAGATTGCCGTCGTGGCTGTGGTTTTCGCTCGACCGCGACCCTGGCGGCAATCTCGGCGCGGGTGCGGGTAGCGGGGCGCGACGTCGTGCGATTCGCGTGACGCTGGAGCCGGCGGGGTTCAACCCGGTGGCGCCAGCATGTCCTTCCACCCGTCGTCTCCCGTTCCGCTCGAATTTCTGACCGTGTACCTGACACCGTCGGGCCCCACCAGTTCGCCGCTTTGGGGTAGGTAGACGGCCGGGGGAGGGCCGCCGGGGGTGTAGACGCATGGATTCGGCTGCTGCCCGTTGCATTTCACGGTTCCCGATCCCGGCCGTTGCAGTGGATCGCTGATCGGCGGTGGCGTCCCGGCCACCCTGTCGGAGGGCGCCGGGTTGAGGCCGTTGTTGACCGACGGAGCGGGTATCACCAGCCCCGGTTTCACCGGCTGGTCGCAGCGCGCCGCGGGCGCCGGGCAGGTCACGAGCTGGTTGGGTTCGCCGTACCACGGGTTGGTGCCCAGCGGGACATAGGGTTTGGGGTCGCGGCATTCCCGCGGCGTCGCCGCGCGTTTGCCGGGGACATCGACGCATGGAAGGTTGCGCGCCCCGCGCACCACGTTGGCGGGGGTGTCCTGCGGGATCTTGCAATAAGTTCCGGACGGCAGCGGGGCCGGGCTGGTATCCGCGGGAGACCGCCACTGGGAGGCCGGGAGAAACCCGGTCAGGCACGGCGGGGGTTGGTTCGTCGTCATCGCGGTGTCGAGTGCGGCGTAGCCCGGGAACGGCGTTGTGATCGTCTGACTTTCCGCGGCGCCCTGCGGATAGGCCACCAGCAGTTGCTCGACGCCCTTGTGGTAGCGCTTGAGCATGTCCAGCGTGATTTCGAGGTTTGCCAGTGTCTGCGGCAGTGTCTCGCGGACATCACTGAACACCGAGTTGACCTGATCAAGGGTCGGTGCCGCACGGGCGAGGATACGTTGCACGCGCTGATCGTTTTTCCCGCCCTGCGTGGCCAAGCTGTTCAGGTTGTGTGCCCAACGTTCGATCGAGTCACCGGAGTTGACCTGGCTGTCGATAATGGGCCCGGAGTTTTGGATGATGTCGTTGATGTCGGAGATGTTGGTCTTGAAGTCGCCGGCGATCGCCTGGCTCGAGTCGACCAGTCGCTGCAGCGCGGGGCCCAATCCGCCTACCGCTTGGGCTGATTCGTCGAGCAGCGCGGCGAGCTTGTCCTTGGGCAGTACGTCCAGCTGGCGGTTGGCGGCGTCCAGCGCCGGCCCGATGGGTGTGGGCACGCTGCCCTTGGTAATGGTCTGACCGGGCGAGAAGTATTGGCGCGGATTGCCTACCGACACGAGGTCGAGATACTGCTCACCGACCGCCGACACCGAATGCACGTTCGCCGATGCGTCGACGGGGATCTGGTAGCGGTTGGCAATCGCCATGGTGACCCGCGCGCCGGTCCTTGTCGGCTCGACTGCGGTGACCTTGCCGATTGTTTCCCCGCGATACGTCACGTTGGCGGTCCTGTATAGGCCACCCGACGCGGGTAGGTCCGCCTTCAGCGTGTACTGGCCGATCCCGGCCGCAGTGGGAATCTGCAGGTAGTACCAGCCCAGCGCAATCGCTGTGATCGTGGTCAGGATGCTGAGCAGAATCAGCTGGCTCTTGATGAAGCGGGTCAGCATTGCCTATCCGCCCTTTCGACCAGCGGGCCGCCCGGGGCGTCGTTCGGATTGGACGT
>NZ_LZJF01000008.1 GCF_001666835.1 Mycobacterium sp. E3251
CTGGCCTACGGGTATGTGGGCCGGTCGGGGTTGTCGGCGACGCGGTTCGTCGCGTGCCCGTTCGGCGGGGCCGGCGCACGCATGTATCGCACCGGCGACCTGGTGCGCTGGGGCGCCGACGGCCAGCTGCAGTACATGGGCCGCGCCGACGAGCAGGTCAAGATCCGCGGCTACCGCATCGAGCTCGGCGAGGTGCATGCGGCGCTGGCGGCGCTCGACGGGGTCAACGAGGCGGCGGTGATCGCCCGCGAGGACCGCCCGGGCGACAAGCGCCTGGTCGGCTACGTGACCGGAACCGCCGACCCGGCCGAGATCCGCAACCAGCTCGGCGAGCGGCTGCCGACCTACATGGTGCCCACCGCGGTCGTGGTGCTCGAGGCGCTGCCGCTGACGGTCAACGGCAAACTCGACACCCGCGCCCTACCGGCGCCCGAATACTCCGATGCCGATCACTACCGCGCGCCGAGCAACGCCGTCGAGGAGATCCTGGCCGGCATCTACGCCCAGGTCTTGGGTGTGGACCGCGTCGGGGTCGACGACTCGTTCTTCGACCTCGGCGGTGACAGCATCCTGTCCATGCAGGTCGTCGCCCGCGCCAGGGCGGCCGGTGTGGTGTGCCGCCCACGCGACATCTTCGTCGAGCAGACGGTGTCCCGGCTGGCCCGGGTGGCCGGGCTGGCCACCGACGACGATGTCATCGACGAGGGCATCGGCGAAGTCATCGCCACCCCGATCATGCGCTGGCTGGAGAGCGTCGACGGTCCGGTCGAGCAGTTCAACCAGACCATGGTGGTGCAGGCCCCGGCCGGCGTGACCGAAACCGACGTGGTGCTGGTGCTACAGGCTTTGCTGGACCGGCATGCCATGTTGCGGCTGCGGGTCGACGACGACGGTGCGGGGGACTGGTCGCTGCGGGTGCCCGAGGTCGGCGTGGTGGATGCCGCCGGGTGTGTGCACGCCGTGGAGACGTTGTCCGATGCGGCGCTGTCGGCGGCGGTCGCGCAGCTGAACCCGGCCAGCGGCGCGATGCTCCGCGCGGTGTGGGTGCCCTCGACGGGCCAGCTGGCGTTGATCATTCACCACCTGGCCGTTGACGGCGTGTCGTGGCGAATCCTGTTGGAAGACTTGAACATTGCCTGGGCTCAGCACCACAGCGGCCAGCCGGTGGCGCTGCCGACCGGCGGGATGTCGTTCGCCCGGTGGTCGTCGCTGCTGGCGGAGCACGCGCGCCGGCCGGAGGTCGTCGAGCAGGCGGAAGCCTGGCGGCAGATCGCGTCGACGCCGGCGCCGTTGCCGGCGGTGCGGCCCGACATCGACACCTTCGTCAGCGCGGGCCAGCTCTCGGTCTCGCTCGACAGCGACACCACCCGGTTGTTGCTGGGCGAGGTGCCCGCGGCATTCCACGCCGGCGTTCAGGACATCCTGTTGATCGCGTTCGGGCTGGCGTGGGCGCAGTTCGTCGGCACCGGCACGCCGATCGGCATCGACGTCGAGGGCCACGGCCGCCACGAGGAACTGGGCCCGCACGTCGACCTGTCCCGCACGGTGGGCTGGTTCACCACCAAGTACCCGGTCGCGCTGACCGTCGGCGGCCTGTCCTGGGGACAGGTCGTCGCCGGCGAGGCCGAGCTGGGGGCACTGGTCAAGGACGCCAAGGAACAGCTGCGCGCCCTGCCGGACACGCTGACCTACGGACTGCTGCGCTACCTGAACCCCGACGTCGACATGGACGGGTCGGACCCGGTGATCGGGTTCAACTACCTCGGGCGGCTGGGCGGCGCGGGCGACCTGTCCAGCGAGCTGTGGCGCCTCGACCAGGACAGCCTCGCGGCGGCCGGCGCGGCGACCGCGGTGCCGATGCCGTTGCCGCACACCGTCGAACTCAACGCCGGCACCCTGGACACCGCGGCCGGTCCGCTGCTGCAGGCCAACTGGACCTGGGCGCGCTCGGCGCTCGACGAAGGCCAGGTCGGCCGGCTGAGCGAATTGTGGTTCGACGCCCTGAGCGGCATCTGCAGCCTCGTCCGCAGCGGCGGGGGCGGCCTGACGCCGTCGGACCTCGCTCCGGCGCGGCTGACTCAGCGGGACATCGACGAGCTCTGCCAGCGCTACCCGGTCGCCGACGTGCTGCCGTTGACCCCGCTGCAGCAGGGACTCCTCTTCCACACCGGCAGCGAGCACGGCAGCGACGACCTGTACGCCGTGCAGCTCGACATCAGCGTGAGCGGCGCCCTCGATCCGCACCGGCTGCGCGACGCCGTGCACACGATGGTCAAGCGGCATCCCAACGTGGTGGCGCACTTCGTCGAGGACTTCGGCGAGCCCGTGCAGGTCCTCTCGGCCGAGCCCGCGCTGTCGTGGCATTACGTCGAACTCGACGCCGAGGACGTCGAACCCGAGGAGCAGATCCAGCAGGTCTGCGCCGCCGAACGCGCCGCGGTGTGCGACCTGTCTGAGCGTCCGCCGTTCCGGGCCGCGCTGATCCGCACCGCCGACAACCGGCACCGGTTCGTGCTGACCAACCACCACATCGTGCTCGACGGCTGGTCGAAGCCGATCCTGTTGCAGGAGATCTTCGCCGCCTACTACGGCGTGCAGCTGCCCGCTCCGGTGCCGTACCGCAAGTTCGTCGCCTGGCTGGCCGCGCAGGACCGCGGCGCCGCCCAGGCGGCGTGGCGCCGGGTGCTGGCCGGCTTCGACACGCCGACCCTGGTGGGTCCGCCCGGCCGGGTCAGCCTCGGGCCGCGCGGCGTGTCCTCCTTCCAGGTGTCGGCGGAGACCACGCGCGCGCTAGGCGAACTGGCCCGCTCTTGCCGCACCACCGTCAGCACCGTGCTGCAGGCCGCGTGGGCGCAGCTGCTGATGTGGCTGACCGGTCAGCACGATGTGACCTTCGGCACCGCGGTGTCCGGGCGGCCGACCGACCTGGCCGGCGCCGACCAGATGGTCGGGCTGCTGATCAACACGGTGCCGGTGCGGGCGACGATCGGCGCCGAAACCACGATCGCCGACCTGCTCAACCAGCTACAAGGCGCCTACAACGACACGCTCGAGCACCAGCATCTGGCGCTCAACGAGATCCACCGTGTAACGGGACACGACCAATTATTCGACACCATGTTCGTGTACGAGAACTATCCGATCGACACCGCCGCGTTGTCGGCCGTCGACGAGCTGGCTATTAGCGGTTTTACAAATCGGGAATACAACCACTACCCGCTGTCGGTCCAAGCCGTGCCGGGTCACGAATTGGGTCTTCGCGTCGAATTCGATACAGAAGTCTTCGACCAGGGCAGAATCGAGAGGTTGGTTGAGCGGTTCAGGCGCGTGCTGGAAGCCATGACCGCAGATGTGGAGGAGCAATCATGACCGTCGGTGCAGGGCGGCGATTGTTGTCGATCGACTTGCTGGATGGCGGAGAGCACGACCGCCTCGACGAGTGGGGTAACCGGGCGGTGTTGACCGCGCCGGCGACGGGGGCTGTCTCGATTCCGGCGTTGTTCGACAAGCAGGTCGCGCGCGTACCGGCGGCTCCCGCGCTCACGTTCGAGGGCCGCACGCTCACGTATCAGGAGCTCGACGAGGCCGCGAACCGGCTGGCCCACCTGCTCGCCGACCATGGCGCGCGTCCGGGTGCGTGCGTGGCGCTGCTCCTGCCGCGGTCCGCCGAGGCGATCGTGTCGATCCTGGCGGTCCTCAAGACCGGCGCGGCCTACCTGCCGATCGACCCCGCGGTCCCGGCGGCGCGGATGGAGTTCATGCTCGGCGACGCGGCTCCGGTCGCGGCGGTCACGACGGCGGAGTTGCGGGCCCGGCTGGACGGGTTCGACTTGCTGGTCGTCGACGTGGACGATCCCGCGGTGGCCGAACAGCCCAGCTCGCGGCTGCAGGGTCCGGCACCCGAGGACATCGCGTACATGATCTACACCTCGGGCACGACCGGAACCCCCAAGGGCGTCGCGGTCACCCACCAGAACGTCACCCAGCTGCTGAAGTCGCTGCCCGCCGACCTGCCGCAGTCGGGCGTCTGGTCGCAGTGGCACTCGCTGGTTTTCGACGTGTCGGTGTGGGAGATCTGGGGCCCGCTGTTGCACGGCGGGCGCCTGGTGGTGGTGCCCGAGTCGGTGGCCGGCTCCCCGGACGAACTGCATTCGCTGCTGGTCGCGGAGAAGGTCACGGTGCTGTGCCAGACCCCGTCGGCGGTCGGCATGCTGTCGCCCGACGGGCTGGACAAGACCGCGTTGATCGTGGCGGGCGAGGCCTGCCCGGCCGAGGTCGTGGACCGGTGGGCGCCGGGCCGCGTGATGATCAACGCGTACGGGCCGACCGAAGGCACGGTGTACGCATCGATGAGCGCGCCGCTGAGCGCCGAGTCCGGGGCGCCGACGATCGGCTCGCCCGTGCCGGGCGCCGCGCTGTTCGTGCTCGACAAGTGGCTGCGTCCGGCGCCGGAGGGCGTCGTCGGCGAGCTCTACATCGCCGGCCGCGGTGTGGCCTCCGGCTACCTGCGCCGGTCGGGTCTGACGTCCTCACGGTTTGTGGCGTGCCCGTTCGGGGCGCCGGGGACGCGGATGTACCGCACCGGCGACCTGGTGCGCTGGGGCGTCGACGGCCAGCTGCAGTACCTCGGCCGCGCCGACGAACAGGTCAAGATCCGCGGCTACCGCATCGAGCTCGGCGAAATCCAGACCGCCCTCGCGGGGCTGGACGGCGTCGACCAGGCGGCGGTGATCGCCCGCGAGGACCGCCCCGGCGACAAGCGCCTGGTCGGTTACATCACCGGGACCGCAGACCCGGCCGAGATCCGCACCCAGCTCGGCGAGCGGCTGCCCAGCTACATGGTGCCCGCCGCCGTCGTGGTGCTGGACGCGCTGCCGCTGACGGTCAACGGCAAACTCGACAAGCGGGCCCTGCCGGCGCCCGAGTACCAGAAGACCAACGGCGAATACCGCGCGCCGACGACGGCCGTCGAAGAGACGCTGGCCGCCATCTACGCCCAAGTGCTCGGGCTGGAGCGGGTCGGCGTCGACGACTCGTTCTTCGACCTCGGCGGCGACAGCATCCTGTCGATGCAGGTGGTGGCGCGCGCCCGCGCGGCCGGCGTGGTGTGCCGCCCGCGTGACGTCTTCGTCGAGCAGACGGTGGCCCGGCTGGCCCGCGTGGCCGGCGTGGCCTCCGACGACGACGTCGTCGACGAGGGCATCGGCCCGGTGGTCGGCACCCCGATCATGCGCTGGCTGCAGCAGGTCGACGGCCCGACCGACCAGTTCAACCAGACCATGGTGGTGCAGGCCCCGGCCGGCGTCACCGGCGATGACGTGCGGGTGGTGCTGCAATCGCTGCTGGACCGGCACGCCACGCTGCGGATGCGCGTCGACGACGACGGCGCAGGCGGCTGGGCGATGCAGGTTCCCGAGGTCGGCGCGGTCGATGCCGGCGCCTGCATGGACACGGTCGACGCGCTGTCCGACGCGACGCTGGTGGCGGCGCGTTCGCAGCTGAACCCCGCCGCGGGGACCATGCTGCGCGCCGTGTGGGCGGAATCCACGGCCCAGTTGGCGTTGATCATTCACCACCTCGCCGTTGACGGCGTGTCGTGGCGAATCCTGTTGGAAGACTTGAACATCGCCTGGGCCCAGCACCACAGCGGCCAGCCGGTGGCACTGCCTACCGGCGGGACGTCGTTCGCCCGGTGGACCGCCATGCTGGAGGAGCACGCCCAGCGGCCCGAGGTGATCGAGCAGGCCGAGGCGTGGCGGCAGGTCGCGGCGACGCCCGCGCTGTTGCCGGCGGTGCGCCCCGACGTGGACACCTACGAGACGGCCAAGCAGCTCTCGGTGTCGCTGGATGTCGAGACCACCCGGCAGCTGCTGGGCGAGGTGCCCGCGGCGTTCCACGCCGGCGTGCAGGACATCCTGTTGATCGCGTTCGGGTTGGCCTGGGCGCGGTTCGTCGGCACCGGCGCCCCGATCGGCATCGACGTGGAGGGCCACGGCCGCCACGAGGAACTGGGCTCGCACGTCGACCTGTCCCGCACGGTGGGCTGGTTCACCACCAAGTACCCCATCGCGCTGACCGTCGGCGAATTGGACTGGGCGCAGGTGATGGCCGGCGACCCCGCGCTCGGGGTGCTGGTCAAGAAGGCCAAGGAGCAACTGCGTGCGCTCCCGGACCCGCTGACCTACGGGTTGCTGCGGTACATGAACACTGAGGTGGACCTGGACGGGTCGGACCCGGTGATCGGTTTCAACTACCTCGGACGACTGGGCGCGGCGGCGGATCTGCCCGGCGAGATGTGGCGGATCAGCCAGGACAGCCTGTCGTTCACCGGCGCCGCCAGCGCGGCGCTGCCCATGCCGTTGATGCACACCGTCGACCTCAACGCCGGGACCATGGACACCGAGGCAGGCCCGCACCTGCAGGCCAACTGGACGTGGGCGCCCTCGGCGCTGGACCACGAGCAGGTCAGCCGGTTGAGCCAGCTGTGGTTCGAGGCCCTGGCCGGCATCTGCGCGCACGTGCGCAGCGGCGGCGGCGGTCTGACCCCGTCGGACATCGCCCCCGCTCGCCTGACCCAGCAGCAGCTCGACGACCTGTGCCAGCAATACGCGGTCGCCGACGTCTTGCCGCTGACCCCGTTGCAGCAGGGGCTGCTCTTCCACGCCAGCTTCGCCCACGACCCGGGCGATGACGTCTACGCGGTGCAGCTCGGCATCACCGTCACCGGTGACCTCGACCCGCACCGGTTGCGCGAGGCCGTCCACACCGTCGTCAACCGGCACCCCAACCTGGCGGCCCGCTTCTGCCCACAGTTCGGCGAGCCGGTGCAGGTCCTGCCGGCCGACCCCGTGATGGCGTGGCGGTACATCCAGCTCGGCGCGGAAGACCTGGACCCCGAGGAGAAGATCGAGCAGCTCTGCGCCGCCGAGCGCGCCGCGGTCAGCGACCTCGCCAACCGGCCGGCCTTCCGGGCCGCGTTGATCCGCACCGCCGACAACCGGCACCGGTTCGTGCTCACCAACCATCACATCGTGATGGATGGCTGGTCGCTGCCGATCATGCTGCGCGAGATCCTCACCAGCTACTACGGGGAGCGGTTGCCCGCGCCCGCGTCCTACCGCAGCTACCTGACCTGGCTCGCGTCCCAGGACCGCACGGCCGCCCGCGCGGCGTGGGGCGAGGTCCTGGCCGGCTTCGACGTCCCGACCCTGGTCGGTCCGCCGGCCCGGTTGGGCCTCGGCCGGCGAGGCGTCGAGTCGTATCGGCTGCCCGCGGAGACCACGCGCGCGCTGGGCGAGCTGGCCCGCTCGTGCCACACCACGATCAACACCGTGCTGCAGAGCGCCTGGGCGCAGCTGCTGATGTGGCTGACCGGCCAGCACGACGTGGCCTTCGGCACCGCGGTCTCCGGTCGTCCGGCCGATCTGGCGGGCGCCGAGTCGATGGTCGGCTTGTTGATCAACACCGTGCCGGTGCGGGCCAACATCACCGCGGCGACCACCGTGTCCGAACTGCTGCAGCAGCTGCAGCGGGCCCACAACGACACGATCGAGCACGAGCACCTGGCGCTCAACGAGATCCACCGCGTCACCGGTCACGACCAGCTGTTCGACACGCTGTTCCTGTACGAGAACTACCCGATCGACACCAGCGTGCCGTTGGGCTTCCACGAGCTGGCGATCACCGACGTCACCAACCGCGAATACAACCACTACCCGCTGTCGGTCATGGCGCTTCCCGGCCGCGAACTGGGCCTGCGCGTCGAGTTCGACACCAGCGTGTTCGACACGGCCGCGATCGAATCGATGATCGAGCGGTTCCAGCGGGTGCTGGGGGCGATGACCGCAGACTCGAGCCAGCGGCTGTCGTCGATGGACGTGCTGGACGTCGGCGAGCGCGCCCGCCTCGACGAGTGGGGCAACCGGGCGGTGCTGACCGCGCCGGTGGGTGCGACCGCGTCCATCCCGGCGTTGTTCGCCAAGCAGGTGGCCCGTGTTCCGGAGGCCCCGGCGCTGACGTTCGAGGACCGCACGCTGACCTATCGGGAACTCGACGAGGCCGCGAACCGGCTGGCCCACCTGCTCGCCGAGCACGGCGCGCGCCCGGGCGAAAACGTGGCGCTGCTGTTCTCCCGGTCGGTCGAGGCGATCGTGTCGATCCTGGCGGTGCTGAAGACCGGAGCGGCTTACCTGCCGATCGACCCGGCCGTCCCGGCGTCGCGGATCGAGTTCGTGCTTGCCGACGCCACGCCGGTCGCCGTGGTCACGACGGCCGAATTGCGGTCACGGGTGGACGGCTCCGACCTGTTGGTCATCGATGTCAACGACGCGCCGGCCGACAGCCAGCCCGCCACGGCGTTGCCGGGGCCGTCAGCGGACGACATCGCGTACCTGATCTACACGTCCGGCACCACGGGTGTCCCGAAGGGCGTGGCGGTCACCCACCACAACGCCACCCAGCTGCTGGAGAAGCTGCACGCCGACCTGCCCGACCCGGGCGTGTGGGCGCAGTGGCACTCACTCGTCTTCGACGTGTCGGTGCACGAGATCTTCGGTGCGCTCCTGCACGGCGGCCGGCTGGTCGTGGTGCCCGAGGCCGTGGCCGGTTCGCCGAAGGACCTGCATGAGTTGCTGGTCGCGGAGAACGTCACCGTGCTCAGCCAGACCCCGTCGGCGGTGGGCATGCTTTCGCCCGAGGGCCTGGAATCGACCGCCCTCGTGGTGGCCGGCGAGGCCTGCCCGCCCGAGGTGGTGGACCGGTGGGCGCCGGGCCGGGTGATGATCAACGCCTACGGCCCGACCGAAGGCACGGTGTACGCGGCGATGAGCGCGCCGCTGAGTGCCGACACGGGAGCGCCGATCGGTTCCCCGGTTCCGGGGGCGGCGCTGTTCGTTCTGGACAAGTGGCTGCGGCCGGCGCCCGAGGGCGTCGTCGGCGAGCTGTACATCGCCGGTCGCGGTGTGGCCTGCGGCTATGCGCGTCGCTCGGGTCTGACGGCCTCGCGGTTCGTGGCGTGCCCGTTCGGGGCGCCCGGTGCGCGCATGTACCGTACCGGCGACCTGGTGCGGTGGGGCGCCGACGGGCAGCTGCAATACCTGGGCCGCGTCGACGAGCAGGTCAAGATCCGCGGCTACCGCATCGAGCTCGGCGAAATCCAGGCGGCCCTGGCCGGTCTGGACGGGGTCGAGCAGGCGGCGGTGATCGCCCGCGAAGACCGCCCCGGCGACAAGCGGCTGGTCGGTTACATCACCGGGTCCGCGGATCCGGCAGAGGTCCGGGCCCAGTTGGGCGAGCGGTTGCCGGCTTACATGGTGCCGGTCGCGGTGGTGGTGCTTGACGCGCTGCCGTTGACCGTCAACGGCAAGCTCGACAAGCCGGCCCTGCCCGCCCCGGAGTACCAGAAGGCCGGCGGTGAGTATCGGGCCCCTGCCACCCCCATCGAAGAGACCTTGGCCGAGATCTACGCCGGAGTCCTTGGACTGCAGCGGGTTTCGGTCGAAGACTCCTTCTTCGACCTCGGGGGCGATTCGCTTTCGGCGATGCGGGTGATCGCCGAGATCAACACGGCCCTCGACTCGAACCTCTCGGTGCGCACCCTGTTCGAGGCGCCGTCGGTGCGACGTCTCGGCCAGCGGGCGGAACACGATGCCAGCGGTGTGGCCGACGCCGAGGCCGGCGGTCCCAGCTTCGCGTCCGTGCACGGTCGTGACGCCACCCAGGTCTTTGCCAGCGATCTGACACTGGACAAGTTCATCGATGCCACGACGTTGAGCAACGCGCCGTCGCTGCCGGGCCCGAGCTCGGAGGTGCGCACGGTCCTGTTGACCGGTGCGACGGGCTTCCTGGGTCGGTACCTGGCGCTGCAGTGGCTCGAGCAGCTGGAGCTGGTGGACGGCAAGCTGATCTGCCTGGTGCGCGCCGGCTCGAACGAGGAGGCGTGGCAGCGGCTGGAGAAGACGTTCGACAGCGGCGACCCGCAGTTGTTGCAGTATTTCCAGGGGTTGGCCGCCGACCACTTGGAGGTCATCGCCGGTGACAAGGGCGCGACGGATCTGGGCCTCGACGAGGAGACCTGGCAGCGCCTCGCCGACACCGTCGACCTGATCGTCGACTCGGCGGCCCTGGTCAACGGCGTGCTCCCGTACAGCGAGCTGTTCGGCCCCAACGTGGCGGGCACCGCCGAGCTGATCCGGGTGGCCCTGACCACCAGGCTGAAGCCATACGCGTATGTGTCGACCTCCGATGTGGGCCGTCAGATCGACCCGGCGGTGTTCACCGAGGACGCCGACATCCGGGCCATCAGCCCGATCCGCAAGGTCGACGGCAGCTACGCCAACGGTTACGGCAACAGCAAGTGGGCCGGTGAGGTGTTGCTGCGCGAGGCGCACGACCTGTGCGGGTTGCCGGTCTCGGTGTTCCGATCCGACATGATCCTGTCCGACACCAGCTACGCCGGCCAGTTCAACCTGTCGGACATGTTCACCCGGATGGTGTTGAGCCTGGTGGCGACCGGTATCGCGCCGCGCTCGTTCTACCAGTTGGACGCCGAGGGCAACCGGCAACGCGCGCACTTCGATGCGCTGCCGGTGGAGTTCGTCGCCGAGGCGGTCACCACGCTGGGCACCCAGGTGGTGGAAGGGTTCGAGACGTATCACGTGATGAACCCCCACGACGACGGCATCGGCATCGACGAGTACGTCGACTGGCTGATCGAGGCCGGCTATCCGATCGAGCGGATCGATGACTTCTCCGAGTGGCTCCAGCGGTTCGAGGCCGCGCTGCGTGACCTGCCGGAGCGGCAGCGCAAGCACTCGGTGCTACAGATGTTGCAGGTGCCGGGGTACAACCAGCTGCAGGCGCCGGAGCCGGCCAGCGGGTCCTTCGCCCCGACCGACCGTTTCCGCGCCGCGGTGCAGGAAGCCAAGATCGGCGCCGACAACGACATCCCGCACATCTCGCCGCAGGTCATCGTCAAATACGTCACCGACCTGCAGCTGCTCGGTCTGCTCTAGCTCACCTCCTCGGTTCGGGACGGTCCCACGCGGGCCGTCCCGAACTGTGCACCCGGCTTAGCGACCAGAAACATCCTTCTCGTATCTTTTGACAGCCTTTACGGGAGTGTCTGCTAGGTAGCTGGGACTTTTTCAAAACTACTAGCGCACATTCGCGTCCTCGATTAACCTTTCGGACTGTTGCACCCATGTTGACTAAGTTGGTGGAGAAACTGTGTATGTCGCCCGTTGGTGACGACAACCGCAGCTCCGGCTTTTTGGTCGATACCGGGAAGCAACGGGCGGTGGTCCGACACGGACCGCGCTCAGTGCTTGCGCTACATCAAGCGAAACCGAACGGGTATTGCGGAGGGTTCGGTCGAGCGGCTGCGGTCAACCGGGGGTTTGAAGGGTGAACCCTATGGTTGGGAAGTTGGATGGAGCTTGGTGAGCAAGCACTTCCGCTTACGCGCGGCCAACTAGACATATGGCTTGCGCAGGAGACGGGCCACTCCGGAACTGAGTGGCAGATCGGCCTCTTCGTCACGATCGACGGTAGGGTCCAACGTGACGCGCTGAAGTGGGCGATCCGCCAAGCCGTGGAAGAGGCCGAGCCGGCCAGGGCCTCTTTTCTGGAGGCCGACGGCCAGGTCTACCAGCGGGCGATCGACTACCCGGACGTCGAACTGGCCTTTCATGACTTGACCGGCTCGCAGGACGCCATCCAAGAAGCCCGCCGGATAGCGTTGTCGATCCAGCGAACGCCCATGCCGTTCACGGGTCCGCTGTTCCGATTCGCCCTCTTTCAGACGCGCGCCGACCGGTTTCACCTGTTCGCGTGCTGCCATCACATCGTCGTCGACGGAACCGGTGTCGCCCTCGTCGGTCACCGCATCGCCTCCATCTACTCGGCCATCGTCTCCGCCGCACCTGTCCCTCCGGCCGTCTTCGGCTCACTGCGGGACCTGGTTGACTGCGAGGCCAAGTACGAAGCGTCCGGCGATTACCGCACCGACGAGGCCTACTGGGCTCGAAACCTTCCGGCGGACTCCGAAGTCCCGCTTTGCGCACCGCGCGCCGCGGGCGAGCGCGATCCGTGGCCGTCCGCCCCGGTCGCGCTGGAGGCCGGCGTCCTTCGCCGGGTCGACAGGCTGGCCCAGGTGTGGGGGGTGTCCCAGACATCCGTGATCACGGCCGCGTGCGCGCTGCTGGTGCGCGGGTGGAGCGGGAACGCCGCGGAGGTGGTCCTCGACTTCCCCGTCAACAGGCGGGTGCGCCCGGAGTCGAAAACCCTGCCCGGCATGGTTGCCGGGGTGGTCCCGCTGGTACTGCGGGTCGCGCCCCAACTCACGGTCGCCGAGTTCTGCCAACACGTCGACACCCGGATTCGGGAAGCCGTTGAGCACCAACGGTTTCCGGTGCAGGCGCTGGAGCGCAAAGCCCGTGGTGCGGCAGGACCGGCCGAGCGGGTGAGCGTCAACTTCATCCCCTCGGCCTTCACCCTGCCCTTTGGCGGTGTCACCGCGTCGGCTTCGTACACCAACTCCGGCCAGGCAACTGGCTTCGGGTTGATCTTCTCCACGGACGGGGACCGGCTTTTCCTCAGCACGGCGGGCGCGTGGGCGCCATTCTCCGGCCTCGACGCCTCCGATCTGGCGCGACGTTTGGAGCGGGTGTTGGTGGCGTTGACCGCGGATACGACGCGGCGATTGCTGTCCATCGACGTGCTCGAAGAATCCGAGCGCGCCCGGCTGGCCGGCTGGGGCAACTGGACGGCCACCGAGCGGAGCGGGACATTCGGGCGGTCGATTCCGGAGTTGTTCGCCGAGCAGGAGCGCCGGGCGCCGGCCGCGGTCGCGATCAGTTGTGCGGGGCGGTCGTGGTCGTACCGACAGGTGGATGAGGCCTCGAATCGGTTGGCGCACTGGCTTGTCGGGCACGGCGCGGGCCCAGGGACGTGTGTGGGGCTGTTGGTGGAGCGGTCGGGGGAGGCGGTGATTGCGCTGCTGGGGGTGATGAAGGAGGG
>NZ_LZJF01000009.1 GCF_001666835.1 Mycobacterium sp. E3251
TGTCGGGCTCGATGTAGAGCAGCGCCGTTTGCGCATAGTTGGTCTGACTGCCGACCGCCTGGGCGTGGGCCGCCGCGGCGCCGGCCCCGGCGGCTCCCGCTCCTGTTCCGGTTCCCGAAGCCCCGGCGCCTGCCCCGATTCCGGTCGCGCCGGCTCCCGCGCCGCCACCTCCGGTGGCGCCCGTTCCGGTGCCGATCCCGCTGCCGATCCCAGGCATCGGTGGACCGATCATCGGTGGGCCGCCCGGTGGCGGCTTCGGCGGTGGTCATGGCGGCGGAGACGAAGGTCACGGCGGCGGTGGCGGCGGGTTCCCCGGCATTCCGGGCTTCGGCGGCGGCCACGGCGGTTTCGGCGGTGGCCACGGTGGGTTCGGCCGGCACTAATCGGTTCGGGGCCAGCTGTCACCTGCCGTTTGCCTTCCGCTTAGGGAGGCGATGCAGTTAGCTCATCGCGACGACGTATACCGGTTACATGCGATGCACCGTCTTCGGCACCGGCTACCTGGGTGCCACCCACGCGGTCGGAATGGCGGAACTGGGACACGAGGTGGTCGGGGTCGACATCGACCCGGGCAAGGTCGCCAAGCTCGCCGGCGGTGACATTCCCTTCTATGAACCCGGCCTGCGCAAGCTGCTGACGAAGAACCTGGCAACGGGCCGCCTGCGGTTCACCACCGACTACGACATGGCGGCCGAATTCGCCGACGTGCATTTCCTCGGGGTGGGCACGCCACAGAAGAAGGGCGAGTACGGCGCCGATCTGCGCCACGTCTACGCCGTGATCGACGCCCTGGTGCCGCGGCTGACGAGATCGTCGGTGCTCGTGGGGAAATCGACCGTTCCGGTGGGAACCGCCGCCGAGCTGAACCACCGGGCGGCAGCGTTGGCGCCGCGCGGGGTCGACGTCGAGATCGCCTGGAACCCTGAGTTCCTGCGTGAGGGCTACGCGGTGCACGACACCCTGCATCCGGACCGCATCGTCCTAGGGGTCCAACAGGATTCGACGTGGGCCGAGGCGGCGGTCCGCGAACTCTACGGCCCCCTGCTTGCCGAGGGCGTGCCGTTCCTGGTGACGGACCTGCAGACCGCGGAGCTGGTCAAGGTTTCCGCCAACGCCTTTCTGGCGACGAAGATTTCGTTCATCAACGCCATCTCCGAGGTGTGCGAGGCCGCGGGCGCAGACGTCAGCGTGCTGGCCGACGCGCTCGGCTACGACCCCCGCATCGGCCGCCAATTCCTCAACGCCGGTTTGGGCTTCGGCGGTGGCTGCCTGCCCAAGGACATCCGTGCCTTCATGGCCCGCGCCGGCGAACTGGGCGCCGACCAGGCGCTGACCTTCCTGCGTGAGGTCGACAGCATCAACATGCGCCGGCGCAGCCGGATGGTGGAGCTCGCCAGCGCGGCCTGCGGCGGGTCGCTGCTGGGCGCCAATATCGCCGTGCTCGGTGCGGCGTTCAAACCCGAATCCGACGATGTGCGCGACTCGCCGGCGCTCAACGTCGCTGGTCAGCTGCAGCTCAACGGCGCCGCGGTCAACGTGTACGACCCCAAGGCGCTCGACAACGCGCAGCGGCTGTTCCCGACGCTGAACTACGCGGTTTCGGTTGAGGAGGCGTGTGATCGCGCGGACGCGGTGCTCGTTCTGACCGAATGGCGCCAATTCATCGACCTCGACCCCGGCGACCTGGCCGACCGCGTGCGGGCCCGGGTCATCGTCGACGGCCGCAACTGCCTCGATGCCGCCCGCTGGAAGCAAGCGGGCTGGCGGCTGTTCCGGCTGGGGGCGCCGCGGCCCTAGCCGGCCGCTAGCCAGCGCTCGAAGGCGGGGCGGAATCGTGCGTCGGCTCGCATTCCGCCATCCGTCGCAGCTCCTGAGCCATGGCGCGATCTTCTTGCGCGAACTGGCGGTGCACAGCCGCGTGTTCCCGGTATTCGTCCCTGCGCCATAGACCGCAATAGGGACGAAGTCCTCTGCCCATTGAGCCCTTGGTCGTTTGGCGCCGGCGAGTAGCCTGACCCGCGTGGATTATGCCGGTGCATTCCTGGAAGAAAACCGCGCATTTTCGGAGCTTTTCCGGGATGCGGACCAGTCCACGCCCGTGCCGACCTGCCCGGGGTGGGACCTGAATCAGCTGCTGCGCCACGTCGGCCGTGGCGACCGCTGGGCGGCGCAGATCGTGCGGGAGCGACTGCAGGAGTTTCTCGACTTCCGGTCCGTCGAGGGCGGCAAGCCGCCACCCGATCCGGCCGACGCCATCTCCTGGTTGCACGGCGGCGCGCAGCGGCTGGTCGACGCCGTCGAGCTGACGGGTGTGGAAACGCCGGTGTGGACCTTTCTCGGCCTCCGCCCGGCGAACTGGTGGATCCGCCGCCGCTTGCACGAGGTGGCGGTGCATCGGGCCGACGCGGCCATCGCGCTGGGCGCCGAATTCGCGCTGGATGCCGGCCTGGCCGCCGATGCGATCACCGAATGGCTCGAGCGCATCGCGATCCAGGCCGGCGGCGAAGGGGCGGCACTCCCGCTCGAGGGCGGAAACACCCTGCACCTGCACGCCACCGACCCTGGTCTGGGCGAAGCCGGCGAGTGGACTATCGGTGTCGACGACGGCCGGATCGCCTGGTCGCACGAGCACGGCAAGGGCACGGCGGCGTTGCGGGGCGGCGCGACCGAGCTGCTGCTGGCCATCCTGCGCCGGGTGCCGCTCGCCGACACGGGCATTCAGTTGTTCGGCGACGAGGCGGTGTGGCAGAACTGGCTGGACCGTACCCCGCTCTAGCCACGGCGGCTGGGCGCACACGGTAACTTGCAACCCATGACCACTTCGGAGATCGCCACCGTCCTGGCATGGCACGACGCGCTCAACTCGGCCGACCTGGAAACCCTGCTCGCGTTGTCCAGCGACGACATCGAGATCGGCGACGCGCACGGGGCCGCGCAGGGGCACGAGGCGCTGCGTGGGTGGGCCGCCTCCCGCCACGCGACGGCCGAACTCGGCCGGATGTACGTGCACGACGGGGTCGTGGTCGTCGAACAGAAGGTCAGCGCCCCGGACAATCCCGGGGCCGTGACAACCGCCGCGTCGGCATTCCGCGTGGTCCACGACCACGTGACGTCCGTGTTCCGGCACGACGACCTGGCGTCGGCGCTGGCGGCGACCGAACTCACCGAAAACGACCTCGTCAACTAAGCGCGGAACAGGGAGTCATTCATGCGCGGGATCATCTTGGCCGGCGGCTCGGGCACTCGCCTGCATCCGATCACCGTCGGCATCAGCAAGCAGTTGCTTCCGGTGTACGACAAACCGATGGTCTACTACCCGCTGTCCACCCTGATGATGGCCGGGATCCAGGACATTCTGGTGATCACCACCCCGCACGATGCGGCGGGCTTTCAGCGGCTTCTAAGCGACGGCTCACAGTTCGGGATCAACATCAGCTACGTGACGCAGCAAAGCCCCGACGGTCTGGCCCAGGCCTTCGTGCTGGGCGCCGACCACATCGGCAACGACTCGGTGTCGTTGGTGTTGGGCGACAACATCTTCTACGGCCCGGGGCTGGGCACCAGCCTGAGCCGTTTCCAAAACATAAGCGGCGGGGCCGTTTTCGCCTACTGGGTGGCCAACCCATCGGAGTACGGCGTCGTCGAGTTCAGCGACGACGGCACAGCGCTGTCGCTGGAGGAGAAACCCAAGACGCCGAAGTCCAATTACGCGGTGCCGGGCTTGTATTTCTACGACAACGACGTGATCGAGATTGCCAAAGGCTTGAAGAAATCGGCGCGCGGTGAATACGAGATCACCGAGGTCAACCAGATCTATCTCAACCGGGGCCAGCTCTCGGTCGAGGTGATGGCCCGCGGGACGGCGTGGCTCGACACCGGCACGTTCGACTCCCTGCTGGACGCCAGCGATTTCGTGCGCACGCTGGAACGGCGGCAGGGCCTGAAGGTCAGCGTCCCCGAGGAAGTGGCGTGGCAGCGGGGCTGGATCACCGACGAGCAGTTGGCCGAGCGCGCCCACACGCTGCTCAAGTCCGGATACGGCGGCTATCTGCTGGATCTGTTGGAGCGGAGCCGGTTTCACTAGGCTTCGCCAGCGCCGCGGCGATCGCCGTCGTCAGCGGCACCGACAGCGCCAGTGCGATGCCGCCCACCGCCGACCGCGCGATCTCGATGGCCACACTTTCGCTGGTCAGCACGTCGGTCAACGAGCGGTTGGCCACGCTGAACAGCAGCAGTAGCGGCAGCGAGCTGCCCGCGTAGGCGAGCACCAGCGTGTACACCGTGCTGGCGATGTGGTCGCGGCCAACTCGGATGGCGCCCAGGAAGATCGCGCGCCGCGAGCCACCGAGGTGGGCGAGCTCGAACACCGTCGATGCCTGCGTCACCGTCACATCGTTGAGCACGCCCAGCGACCCGATGATGAAGCCGGCGAGCAGCAGGCCGCTGATCGACACGTTGCCCAAATACGCGCTGACGGTGGCGTTCTGGTCATCGGACAACCCGGTCAAATGGGCCACTTGTATTGCCGCCCAAGATAATCCCGCCGCAACCAACAGCGAAGTCAGGGTGCCCAGCAGCGCGGCGCTGGTGCGCAGGCTCACGCCGTGCGCCAGATAGATGACCGCGTAGAGGATGGCCGCCGCGGCCACCAGGGCCACCGGAACCGCGGGCGCGCCGTCGCGCAACGCAGGC
The DNA here is from genome assembly GCF_001666835.1 of Mycobacterium sp. E3251. Classification (GTDB taxonomy): domain Bacteria; phylum Actinomycetota; class Actinomycetes; order Mycobacteriales; family Mycobacteriaceae; genus Mycobacterium. The sequence goes on from NZ_LZJF01000009.1 coordinate 4,693, forward strand.
AGCAAGAACGCCACCAGGACCACGAACGCGACCCCGATGCCCACCAGCGCCAGCAGTCCCCGCCAGCGTGCCACGGCGACGATCACCGCCGCGAATGCGACGGCCAGCGCGACCAACGACCAGCCACGTTCGAAGTCGTAGAACGCGTAGCTGGTGGCGCCCTGATCGTCGACCTGCCGGACGAGCCGAATGTGGTCTCCCACCGCGAATTTCGGCTGGCCCGGACCGGGGGAGGATTCCAGCAACGTGTTGGCGCCCGCATTGGGCCCGGAATCGATGGCCACCTGGGTCAGCACGCACCGCCCCGCGCCCGGCGGCGCCGGCTGCGGCGCGGTGGTGAGCACCTGGCTGACCGACGGGCTGCCGCAGTCACCCACGCCGCTGGACAGCACGTGTCCGGCCTGCGTGCTCACGGCGCCGCCGGCCGCATTCTGGAAGGGCATCGGGATGGCGACGTGCTGCCGGCTGGGCCACAGCGCGATGGCGCCACCCAGGACCGCCACCCCGATCGCCACCAGCAGCCCGACGACGATCCTGGCGGGCAGCGACTCAACCGGGGCCGGCCCGGACAGGCTGTGTGAATGCGAGTGCGAGTGCGTCACGCGGTCCACCGTAGAGGCGCCGGCTGCGAAGTTCCTTACTGGCGATAGCTGACCAGGAAGTTGCCCAGCCGCTCGATCGCCGCCGCCAGGTCGCGGGCCCACGGCAGCGTCACGATGCGCAGGTGATCCGGTGCCGGCCAATTGAATCCGGTGCCCTGCGTGACGAGGATCTTCTCCTGCAGCAGCAGGTCGAGGACGAGCTGTTCGTCGTCGGTGATGTCGTAGACCTCGGGGTCCAGCCGGGGAAACGCGTACAGCGCGCCCTCGGGTTTGACGCAGGACACCCCGGGAATCTCGTTGAGCTTCTCCCAGGCGACGTCGCGCTGCTCGAGCAGGCGCCCGCCGGGCAGCACCAGGTCTTCGATGCTCTGGTGGCCACCGAGGGCCACCTGGATGCCGTGCTGGGCCGGGACGTTGGGGCACAGCCGCATGTTGGCCAGCAGGTTGATGCCCTCGATGAAGCTCTCGGCGTGGTCCTTGGGGCCGGTGATCGCCAGCCAGCCCGCGCGGTAGCCGGCCACCCGGTAGGCCTTGGAGAGCCCGTTGAACGTGAGGCACAACATGTCGTGGGCCAGCGACGCCACGTTGATGTGCTTGGCGTCGTCGTAGAGGATCTTGTCGTAGATCTCGTCGGCGAGCAGCAGCAGTTCGTGCTTGCGCGCCAATTCCACCATCTGGGTGAGGACCTCGCGGCTGTAGACCGCGCCGGTCGGGTTGTTGGGGTTGATGATGACCAGCGCCTTGGTGCGCTCGGTGATCTTGGACTCCAGGTCGGCGATGTCGGGCTGCCACGCCTGCGTCTCGTCGCACAGGTAGTGCACGGGCGTGCCGCCGGCCAGGGAGGTCGACGCCGTCCACAGCGGATAGTCGGGCGACGGGATCAACACCTCGTCGCCGTTGTCGAGCAGGGCCTGCAGCGTCATCGTGATCAGCTCGGAGCACCCGTTGCCCAGGTAGACGTCGTCGACGTCGAAGCGGGGGAAGCCCTCGACCAACTCGTAGCGGGTGACCACGGCCCGGCGTGCGGGCAGGATGCCCTGCGAGTCGGAGTAGCCCTGCGCGTAGGGCAGCGCCTGGATCATGTCGCGCATGATCACGTCGGGCGCCTCGAAGCCGAACGGCGCCGGGTTGCCGATGTTGAGCTTGAGGATGCGGTGCCCTTCGGCCTCCAGCCGCGCGGCATGCTGGTGCACCGGGCCGCGGATCTCGTACAGAACGCCCTGAAGCTTGGACGACTGCGCGAAGACACGCTGCCGGTGGTGCGCGGACGCGTTCAGGGGCAGCTGGTGAGTGGTCACGTCACCAATGGTGCCACTTCTGTCCACCGAAATTTGCTGTCAAGCCGCAAAATCCCAGGTCAGCGCTTGCCCGGCGGACGGGCCCCGCGCGCGATACCCAGCCCCTTCACCGGTGGACCGGACGGTGCGTCCGCGCCGTCGGTCTCCTTTGCCGGCTCCGCTTTCGGCGCCGGCTCCGGCTCGGCTTGTTCGGGCTGCGCCTCCGCCTTGGGTGCCTCGGCGGCCGGGGCGGCCTTCTTGGCGCCCGGTCGTTTTGCGCCGGCGGCGATGCCCAGGCCCTTGACCGGCGCCGCGGGCGCCTTCTCCTCGGCCGTGCCGTCGGCCGCCTCGGGCTCGGCTTGTTCGGGCTGAGGCTCGGCCTTGGGTGCCTCGGCGGCCGGGGCGGCCTTCTTGGCGCCCGGTCGCTTGGCGCCCGCTGCGATGCCCAACCCCTTGGCCGGGGCGGCGGGTGCCGCCGACTCCGCCGGCGCCTCCGTCTTGGCCTCGGCCTTGGCGGGCGCGGCCTTCTTGGCGCCGGGCTTCTTGGCGCCACCGGCGATGCCCAGCCCCTTGGCGGGCGCGGGCGCGGATGCCTCGGCTTTGCCGTCGGCGGCGGGCTCGGCCGCCTTCTTACCGGGCTTCTTGGCGCCGCCGGCGATGCCCAGCCCCTTGGCGGGCGCTGCGGGCGCGGCCTCGGACTTGGGGGCCGCCTCGGCGGGTGCCTCCTCGGTCTCCTTGGCCGGCGCCTCGACGGTGGCGGTGGCCTTGGGTGCCTGAGCCGCCCGCTTCTCCGCCTCCTTGGCGGCCGTGCCCTTCTGCGGCAGCGTCGCCTTGTTGTATTCGAGGGACCCGAGCAGCACCTGGGCGACGTCGAGCACCTCGACGCCGCTGCGGCCGGCCTCTTCCTGCCGGTCGTTGACGCCGTCGGTGACCATCACGCGGCAGAACGGGCAGCCGGTCGCGATCGTGGCCGCCCCGGTGGCCAGGGCCTCGTCGACGCGCTCGTGGTTGATCCGCTTGCCGATGTGCTCTTCCATCCACATCCGCGCGCCACCGGCACCGCAGCAGAAGCTGCGCTCGGCGTGCCGCGGCATCTCGGTGAGCGTCGCGCCCGCCGCCCCGATCAGCTCGCGCGGCGCCTCGTACACCTTGTTGTGCCGGCCCAGGTAGCACGGGTCGTGGTAGGTGATGTCCTGGGACACCGGCGTCACCGGCACCAGCTTGTTGTCGCGGATCAGCCGGTTCAGCAGCTGGGTGTGGTGCAACACCGAGTAGTTCGAGCCCAGTTGCCGGTATTCGCGGCCCAGGGTGTTGAAGCAGTGCGGGCAGGTGACGACGATCTTGCGGTCGACGGTCTCCACGCCCTCGAACACCCCGTCCAGGGTCTCGACGGCCTGCTGCGCCAGCTGCTGGAAGAGGAACTCGTTGCCGGAGCGACGCGCGGAGTCACCGTTGCAGGTTTCACCGGTGCCCAGCACCAGGTACTTCACCCCGGCGATGGCCAGCAGCTCCGCGACGGCCTTGGTGGTCTTCTTGGCCTTATCGTCGTAGGCGCCGGCGCAGCCGACCCAGAACAGGTACTCGAAGCCGTCGAAGCTGTCCACGTCCTCGCCGTACACGGGAACGTCGAAGTCCACCTCGTCGATCCAGTTGGTCCGGTCGGACGCGTTCTGGCCCCACGGGTTGGCCTTGGTCTCCAGGTTCTTGAACAGCACCGAAAGTTCCGAGGGGAATTCGGATTCCATCATCACCTGGTAGCGGCGCATGTCGATGATGTGGTCGACGTGTTCGATGTCCACCGGGCACTGCTCGACGCAGGCGCCGCAGGACACGCAGGACCACAGCACGTCGGGGTCGATGACGCCGCCCTGCTCGGCGGTGCCGACCAGCGGTCGGGTGGCCTGCTCCGGGCCGGAGCCCATGACGCGGCCGAAGCCCGACTCGGGGACGTGGTGCGCCTCGGCGTGCTTCTCGCCGGCCAGTTCCTCGCCGATCCCGCCCTCCGGCGTGTTCTCGGCGGGCGATTCCTTATCCCCGAGGATGTAGGGCGCCTTGGCCATCCAGTGGTCGCGCAGGTCCATGATGACGAGCTTGGGAGACAGCGGCTTGCCGGTGTTCCAGGCCGGGCATTGCGACTGGCAGCGACCGCATTCGGTGCAGGTGGCGAAGTCCAGCATGGCCTTCCAGCTGAAGTCCTCGATCTTGCCGCGGCCGAACTCGGCGTCATCGGGCGGGTTTTCGAAGTCGATCGGCTTGCCGTCGGCCTCGATCGGCAGCAGCGGACCCAACCCGTCGGGCAGCCGCTTGAAGATGACGTTGATCGGCGCCGTGAAGATGTGCAGGTGCTTGGAGTGCAGCACGATGATGAGGAAGGCCAGCATGACGGCGATGTGCAGGAGCAGGGCCGTCGTCTCGATGATCTCGTTGGCGGGCTGGCCGAGCGGGCGCAGGATCGCCCCGAAGAGCTGAGACAGGAAGGCGCCGTTGCCGTAGGGCAGCGTGCCGTTGTTGACCGCCGACCCGCGGACCAGCACGTAGGTCCAGATGACGTTGAAGATCATGAACAGCACCAGCCACGCGCCGCCGGTGTGAGAACCGTAGAACCGTGACGAGCGGCCGATTTCGCGCGGGCTGCGCATCAGCCGAATGATGGCGAACGTGGTGATGCCGAGGAAGACGGCGGTGGCGAAGAAGTCTTGCAGGAAGCCCAGCGCGTCCCAGCGCCCGATGATCGGGATGTGGAAGTTGTCCTGGAACAGCAGGCCGTAGGCCTCGATGTAGACCGTGAGCAGGATGAAGAAGCCCCACATGGTGAAGAAGTGGGCCAGGCCGGGGATCGACCACTTGAGCAGGCGGCGCTGCCCGAAGACCTCGGCGATCTCCGTCCAGATTCGCCGGCCGGGGTCGTCGGTGTGACCCGGCGCGGGCTTCCCGGACGTGACGAGCTTGAACAGCCACAGGACCCGTCGTCCGGCGAGCGCGGCCACGACCAGCGTCATGCCCATGCCCACGATGAGTCTGATCAGCATCTGCGTGGTCACAGAAGGTCTCCCCAATGCATGTTTGATTCAGCCTGCGAATTGTTTGCCTGCTTAGCCCTGCTCATAGTTACATCTCCGCAGCTTCCGCCGCGAGAAAGGCTGCCCTAACTTGGAGGTCCGCGGTGCCCGTGGCCTGCCGTATCAGCGGGCCCGTGTGACCCTCGTCGCCGGGACCGGCCGCGTCAGCCCCGCGGTACGAAGGGCGGCAGCAGCGGCCGGAACCGGGTCGTCGTCGGGGGTGCGGCTGTGGTGGTCGCTTGCGACGTCGTGGGCGGCGCGGTGGTCGTCGTCGGCGGGGGCGTGGTCGTCGTGGTGGTCGGCGGCGGCGTCGTGGTGGTGGTGGTCGTGGTCGGCGCCTCGGTCGTCGTGGTGGTCGGCGGCTGTTCGGACGACGACGACGGCGGCGGTGGCGGCGGCGGGAGGACCGTCTCGGTGGTGCTGCCGTTGGGCTCCGTGATGGTCACGGTTTGCGACGTTTGCGGCGGAGCCGGCGTGTTGGGCGGTGTGGTGTTGACCGGATGGGACTTGGGGCGGCCAAGGGTCAGGGCCAACACGATGGCTACCAGGATCGCCGCGGCCGCCCCCGCCACCAACAGGACCAGCGCGGTGCGTTTGTACCAGGGCAGTGGGCCCTCTTCGGCGGCGTAGCGATCGCCGGCTCCGTAGCCGGAATCCGTTGCCTCCCGGGAGTACTCGCCCGTGGCGTCGCGCCCGGTGTAGGGCACCGGCTCGTCGCCGTCGGCGTCCTGGGACCAGGCCAGGGCGCCGTCCACATCGGTGGCCTGGGCGGCCGCCGCGGCCTGGGTCATGTCGATGCCGGCGGTGCCGACCATCTCGGTCGGCGTCTCCACCACGGCGCCCATGGCGGTCGGGGCGCCGCCCGCCGCCTGCTGGTCACCGAGCACGGCCGCTCCGATGGCGGCGCTGACCGCGGGCTGCGGTGGGGTGTGCACCGGCACCTGGAAACGCTCCGACAGCCGCGCGGCGATCAGCGGGATGCCGGCGCCCCCGCCCACCGCCGCCACGGCAGCCAGCCTGTCCCTTGCAATCCCGTTGCGGCGCAACACTTCTTCGACGGTGCCCAGGAACCGGTCCAGCGGTTCGGCGATCAGCTGCTCCAGCTCGGCGCGCGACAGCTGCGCGTTCGCACCCGGAGCCATCGCGATCGAGGCCGTCGAAGCGGTCGACAGTTGTTCCTTGGCGCGCCGGCATTCGCCGAGCAGGCGGCTTTGCGAGCCGATCCGCACGGTGCTGCCCAGGTCGGCCATGGTGTCGTCAGAGGCCCGCAGGCGACCCAGGACGAGCTGATCGATCGCGTCGCCGGAGAAATCGGCCGATCGCGCCGTCGTGCCGACGCGGGTGAAGCCGGATCCGGCGTCCATCAGGGTGACGCTGGTGCCGCTGGCTCCGAAATCGCACAGCGCGACGACGCCGGCGGTCGGGAACCCCGGTCTGCCACGGAGCCCCGCGAGCGCGGCGGTGGCGTCGGACACGAGCACCGGCGCCACACCGCCGCGGGCAAGGTCCGGCTGGGCGAAGAATTCCTCACGCAACGCGGTGAACTGGGCGTCGGACCAGTACGCCGGCACGGCAATGGTGATCGGGGAGCCGTAGCCGACGGTGCGCGCCATGGCTTCGATCGCTTCGACCGTCAGCACCTCCCCGAGGTACTTCGTTCCATCGGCCGCCACCAGTGGGGACCGGTCGCCGACGCGCTCGACGAATCCGCGCAGCACCATCCCGTTTTCGGTCAGGTTCGGGTTCTCTTCCGGCAGGCCGACTTCGGTTGGCCGGCGTTCGAAGAGCGTCAATACCGCGCTGCGGACCACCGGCGGCCTGCCCGCGCGGGCAGCCACCAGGTTGGCCGCCCCAATCGACAGCCCGAGCGACTCGCTCATGCCCCGCACCCCACTTCCGATCGCCCGGTGGTCCTCACCATAGCGGCCGAGACGGTCAGCGCAGGCCGGGCGGGACCGTGATCGCCGTGGGCACCCCCGGAATCGTGATCACGGAGGGCACCTGCGGCAGGTGATGCTTGTGCGTCGGCTCCTGCTGGCTCGGCTGGCGCGTGGGCTGCTGCGTGGGCTGCTGGGCCGGCGCCTCGACCGCGCTGCTGGTGGTCGGCGTCGTGGTGGTGGTCGTCGGAGCGGTCGTAGCGGTGGTCGTCGTCGTGCTCGTGCTGCTGGTGCTCGGGGACGGGCTGGTGCCTTGCCCACCCTGCAGCAGCTCGGTGATGCCGTAGACGATCAGGGCGATCAGGATCGCGACGAAAACCAACCAGGCGATCAGCAGCGGGGGCTTGCGATACCACGGAGTGGGTTCGGCCTCCAGGTTGTCGAACGCCTCGGGCTGCTCGAACCCCTCCGGCGGGTTCGCGGGGGGTTCGCCGGTGGTCGGCGGCTCAGCGACGCCGTAGTCGGCATGCCGGGTCGCCTGGTCGTGGAAGTCGTCGGGTGGGCCGTTGCGTGCCACGGCACCGATGGTACTGACACCACCTGCCAGCCTCCTGAGCGCGCCTTCAGAACGTGTTGACGCTGCCCAGCGCGGCCCGCACGCGCCCCCGCGCCCGGTCGAGCCGGACAGCGGCCTCGGCTGCGTCGACGCCCGCGAGCAACGCGACGATCGCGGTCTTGGCATGACCGCCCGCGGCGGCCAGCGCGGCGGCCGCGGTCTCCTCGTCGGCGCCAGCCGCGTCGCGCACGATGCGCACCGCGCGCCGGCGCAGCTTCGCGTTGGTCGCGCGCACATCGACCATCCGCGGTCCGTACGCCTTGCCGAGCGCGATCATGACGCTCGTCGAGAGCGCGTTGAGCACGACCTTCTGCGCCGTGCCCGCGGTCAGCCGGGTGGACCCGGCGAGAACCTCAGGGCCGGTGAGCAATTCGATCACCACGTCGGCAGACGCCGCGCTGTTCGGATTGTTGACCATCGCGACCGTCAGCGCGCCCACCGCGCGCGCGTGCTCGAGCGCCCCGAGCACGTACGGCGTGCGGCCCGACGCCGTGATCCCGACGAGCGCGTCGGCGGCGGTCAGGTCGGCGAGATCGGTTGGCTCGAAGGTGTCTTCGGCGCCCTCGATCGCCTCGGTCAGCGCCGCCGGCCCTCCGGCGATGACACCGCGCACGAGGTCGGTGCCGAACGTTGGCGCACACTCGGCCGCGTCCAGCACACCGAGCCGCCCGGGCGTTCCGGCGCCGGCGTAGATCAGGCGGCCACCGTGCTCGAGCCGCGCGGCGATCGCCTCGGCCGCCGCCGCGATCCGCGGGACCGCCGCCGCCACTGCGGCGTGCGCCTCGCCCTCGGCGGTGACGAGCAGCGCGACGACCTCCCCGATGGGCCGCGCGTCGAGGTCATCCAGGCCGGGCCGCACGGCTTCGGTGGCGAGCGCGTCAAGTCCTTGCACGCCAATGGTTTTCGGTGCCGCCCCCACGCGGATCACGTGCGGCTCGTGGATCGCCCTTAGCCGCAGCGCCCCATCGAGCGCGTCGCCGGCGGCGGGGACGAGGTCGAGCTTCTCCCGCAGCGCCTGGTACCCGGCCAGGCCGCCGACCATCGCGACCGGTCCATCCCCGGCCGCGCGAGCGGTCGCGGCGAGCGCCTCGGCGGCCGCGCCGACGATCGCCAGCGCGGCGGCGTCGCCTTGCGCGGCGAGCACGTCGGGTGCGAAGGACGCGAGCGCGGCGGCATCAGTGAGCTGCGCGGGCCAGGTCTGCGGTGCGCCGAAGCGGGCGCGGGCGGCGTCGAGCAGCATGGTGGACGGGCCGCGGCCGTCGTGCGCGCGCAGCGCCGCGCGCAGCCCGGCGGCGCCGATCCACGCGCCGCCGCCCTCGTCGCCCAGCCAGGGGCCCCAGCCGTCGGCGCGCCGCCACCGACCATCCGCATCGATCGCGAGCGCCACGACGCCGGTGCCCGCGATCAGCACGACGCCCGGCTGTCCGTTCAGGGCGCCGGCGTGCGCGGTCACGGCGTCGCTGGTCACCGCGACGCGATCCGCCCGCAGCGAGGTCAGCAGCGCGTCGCCCAATGTGCGCGCCGCATCCGGGGCCGCCTCCGCCCCGGCGGCGCCGACGATCACCTCGTCGACCGCGCCGAGCTGGCGCGCGACATTCAGGATCGCCGCCTCCGCGGCCCGCACGCCGCCGGGCGCCGCGAGCCCCGGCGCGCCCGGCCCCTGCGCCCTACGGCCGCATGCCGAAGCCCGGCACGACGTCTTACCCAAATCGACGGCGAGGATCACCGCACCCATCCTTTATCGGCCCGGGCTGGGTGTCGACTGCCGGGCAAACTGGTGTGGTGGAGCCGGCGTTGCTGACCGTGGGGCACGGGACGGCCGACCGTGAGCGGCTGGCGGAGTTGCTCGCCGGCGCCGGGGTTGCGCTGGTGGTGGACGTGCGGCGATATCCGGCCAGTCGGACGAATCCGGACGTGCGGCGGGAGGCCCTGGAAAGCTGGCTGCCCCAACACGGCATCGACTACCGGTGGGAGCCGCGCCTGGGCGGGCGACGTCACGTCGCGGCCGGAGAACCTGAGCCGGACAGCTGGTGGACGGTGGCCGCGTTCCGGGCGTACGCCGCATACACCCGGACACCCGAGTTCGACGCGGCGCTGGACGAGCTCCTGGCCGACGCCGCCCGGCGCACCACGGCGGTGATGTGCAGCGAGAGCGTCTGGTGGCGCTGCCACCGGCGGCTGATCGCGGACGTCGCAGAGCTCGGTCGCGCGGTGCCGGTGCGACACCTCATGCCAGACGGCCGCCTCAGCCCACACCGCCCCGCCGACGGCGCTCGCCGCCGCCCCGACGGCCACTTGGTATGGGACGGCTGAGTTGGCCTTAATGGGTGTCCACACCCAGATCCGGCATCCACCAAAGCGTGGCTGGCCGGAGCTCAAGAGGTTTCCGGCGCAGGCGAGGCATCGAAACTGTACGTGGGGCGCGCTGATTCGATTTATCTCGCGGCAGAGGTCTGGTTGATCGCGGTGGGCACGGGTGCCCCTTCCTTGCGCAGGTTTCCTGGAAAGCACGGTGATGTCCCGATGATTGTCGGGGGCGAGCCGGGCGGGTAGGCGGCTTTGATTTGGACGACGTAACCGTCTGGGGCGTAACCGAACCTGTTGGGCTTCTCGAAGCCTTGTCGCTCAAGAACCTGCCAACCCCAGCGTTTCCAGATGCTTTCCACCTGGCCGAAGACGGCGTTGGGGTTTTCGCCCGCCGGAAGATTCAGATCGCCCCAGTAGGAGTAGTTGACCCGGGAGTTTGGGGCTTTCGGCTCGTCCTCGCAATAGGCGATTCCAGAACCGACACCGCTGTAACGGGTTCCGTCGACGTTGGTGCCGCCGGGCAGCGCGTCCACCGTCTGCTGAATGTAGCGAAGCACCGCATTTTGCGCTTCTTCTCGACTCGTAGGTGTTTTCGGCGAGGTAGCGGCTGGTGTCGATTCCATCGAACCTCCTGGGATTCCGGTTGCACCAGACGGGGGTGGAGACGCAGGTTGTTTCGAGGGCGCGGACGATCCCGAAGAGCATGCGGCGCAGAGTCCTGTTGTGAGCAGCAGAGCCAGTAGGCAAAGCACGCTACCGATTTTCGGTTTCATCATTTGGTCAGCCGTGAAGGTGGGCGGGGTGATACCGACTCTGCCTGCGGTACGGCCCTTGTCAAGCGCTGGGGTACTGGGTCGATTATGCAATGTGCCCAGCCCTGTCCGGGCGCTGCTTCGAAGGGGACGCTCCCAACCCGATGAAGTCGAAATTTGGGGGGCGCCGGTGATCGCGCGCTGTGGGAGGCGCGTAATCCGGCTTGGAATCGTCGAGCGCGGTGCTTTCGACGCGTCAGAACGTGTTGACCCTGTCGACGCTGACGAACATGCCGTGTCCGGTGCGGTCGTTGGTGAAACGGGTGCCGTCGGCGGTGGCGTTGATCGTCCAGCCGGCGGCGTTGTAGGTCTTGTAGTCGATCTGGACGGTCGGGATGGCGCCCAGGTTGCCGAGCACCCACTGGACCTTGCCGCCGGAGTCCACACTGACGCCGTTGGCGTGCTCGCCGTCCTGCATGGGGGAGTTGGTGAACGGCGCCTCGCAGCCGACGGTGGTCTTGTTGATCTGGCAGCGCGTGGTGCCCGACTTGGTTTCGATGAACACGTAACCGTTCTGGTCGGGCGGCAGCGGGATGGCGCCGGCCGGCGTGGTCGGGTTGGCCGGCGTCGTCGGCAGGCCGGGGGCCGGGCTGGCGGTGGGCGCCGGCGACGACGTGCTGGGCCTGGGGGTGGGGAACGTGGGCTCGACCGGCCCCGCGCCCGGCGCGGCGACGGGCCGGCCCGCGATGGTGGACGAACAGGCGTCGATCAGCACGGGACTGACCAGCACCGGCGCGATCAGCAAGGATCCACCGGCCAGGCTCCACCGAGCCCTTCGCGAAAACCGCACGCGCCACTCCCGATTATCAGCAATATCGGGAAATCAGATTACGCGCGAAGTGACGAAACCCCGGGTAACCGCGCACGTATCGATGCGGCCCCGATGGTGAAGCTTTACCGCTGTGTGACCGATTGCGTCTCGGCGGCGCGGCGGGCGGCCGCGACGATGCCCTGGTAGCCGGTGCACCGGCAGAAGTTGCCCGACAGGCCTTCCCGGATCTCATGGTCACTTGGGTCGGGGTTGTCGCGCAGCAGCGCGGTCAGCGACATCACGAAACCCGGGGTGCAGAAGCCGCATTGCAGCCCGTGGCACTCCCGCAGCGCCGACTGCACGGGCGACAGGGTGCCGTCCGGTGCGGCGATGCCTTCGACCGTGGTCACCTCGGACCCGTCGGCCTGCACCGCGAACATCAGGCAAGAGCGCACGGCCTCGCCGTCCAGCAGCACCGTGCACGCCCCGCACGCTCCGTGCTCGCAGCCCAGGTGGGTGCCGGTGAGCCCGCACTTTTCCCGTAGGAAGTCCGCCAGCGTCATCCGCGGTTCCACCGCGGCCGTGATCGGAGTTCCGTTGACGGACAGTTCGATTGGGTGTTCACGCATCGCTTGCCCCCAGGGCTTCGGCTATCGCTTGTGTCCACGCGCGGGTGGCCATGGTGGCACCGACCTTCAACCGGTAGGACGCCGACCCTTGCAGGTCGTTGGGAATGTCGTCGAGCCCGCTCATCGCGGCCTCGCCGATCTCCTCGGGGACCAGCTCGCCGACCGGCCTGCCCACAGCGGCGGCCTCGGCCGCCGTCGCGCGCCGGACGGTGGACCCCATGCCCAGCAGCCCGATCGCGCAGCGCGCCAACCGGTCGCGATCGTCGAGCTGGACGGCGACCAAGGCGCCGGCGATCGCGAAATCGCCGTGGCGGCGCGAGAATTCCTCGATGGCGAAGCCGGACCTGCCGTCCCACACGGGGAACCTCACCCCAGTGAGCACCTCGTCGGATTCCATGGTGGTCTCCCATACCCCGGCGAAGAAGTCGGCGGCCGCGATCTCGCGGCGCCCGCGCGGCGAGGCGACCTCCATCACCGCGTCCAGGGTCAGGGCGACCGCCGGGTATTCGCCGGCGGCGTCGGCGTGGGCGATCGACCCGCCGAGGGTGCCCCGGTTGCGGATCTGGAAATGCCCGACGAACGGCGTCACCCGGGTCAACAGCGGAACCGCTTGGCGCACTTGCTCATCGGCGCCGACGGTGGCCTCGGTGGTGCCCGCGCCGATCCACAGTTCCGCGCCCCGGCGCTCGATGCCCTGCAGCTCGGGCAGCCGGGAGATGTCGATCAGATGGTCGAAGTAGGCCAGTCGCATCGCCAGCATCGGCACCAGGCTCTGCCCGCCCGCCAGTATCTTCGCGTCGTCGCCCAACTCGGCCAGCAGGCCCACGGCGTCGTCGATGGTGTCGGGGCGGTGGTATTCGAACGCGGACGGTTTCACCGCTGCGCCTCCTCGAGGAGCGCGGCGATGGACGCCGGGCTGGCCGGCAGCCGCGTGACGGTCACGCCCAGCGGTGCCAGCGCGTCGTTGATGGCGTTGATCACCGCCGGGGTCGAGCCGATGGCCCCACCCTCGCCGGCGCCCTTGTAGCCGCCGGGCCCGGGCCCGGGAATCTCGACGTGGCCGAACTCGATGGGCGGCACCTCGGTGGCCGTCGGCAGCAGGTAGTCGACGAAAGTCGTTGCCAGCGGGTTGCCGTCGTCGTCGTAGACCATGTCCTCCATCAGGGCGCCGCCGATGCCCTGCACCGTTCCGCCAGCGATCTGGCCCTCGACGACCGACGGGTTGATCATCGGCCCGACGTCCTCGCTGACGATGTAGCGCAGGAGCGTCACCTTGCCGGTCGCCACGTCCACCTCGCAGGTGCAGGCGTGGGTCGCGTTGGACCAGTGGATGGGATTGGTCGAGTTGAACCGGGCGGTCGCCTCGAGATTGGCCGACATTCCCGGCGGCAGTTGCTGCGGCGAGTAGTACGCCACGTAAGCCAGCTCGCCGAACGACACCGACTTGTCCGGGGCACCGCGCACACTGGCCACCGAAAACGCAAGCTCCACTTCCGATTCCGCGACCTTGAGGTGGTGCGCGGCCAGCGCCACGATCTTCTCGCGCAGGATGGTCCCCGCCTCGCTGACCGCCCCCGCGGTCATCGGCGCGCTGCGGCTGCCCTGCGTGCCGGCCCCGTAGGGGGTGACGGCGGTGTCGCCCTGGATGGTGGCCACGTCGTCGATGTCGGCGCCGAGCGCGTCGGCGGTCAACTGGACGACGGTGGTCTCGATGCTGTTCCCGCTCGAGCCGCCGTTGACGTACACGTTGATCTTGCCGGTCGGCTCCATGCGGATGGTGGCGCCTTCGGTGGCCAGGTGGCCGGTCGCCGCGCCGGTCGGCTCGATGTAGGCCGAGAAGCCGAGGCCCAGGTAGCGGCCTCGCGCCAGCGCCTCGGCCTGCTCTTTGCGAAACCCTTCGTGGTCAAGGATTTTCACCGCCTGCTCGAAGGTCTCGATCGGGGCGACGTGGTCGTACGGCATGCCGTTGGGGTTGACGTACGGCATCTCGTCGCGTCGCAACAGGTTTCGGCGGCGCAGCTCCACCGGGTCGACGTTCATCCTGCGGGCGGCGATGTCGAGCAGGATCTCGCGCGCCAGCGTCTCGTACTGCCACGGTCCGCGGTAGGCGGCCAGGCCGCTGGTGTTGGAGAACACCGTCTTGTAGTTGAAGCTGGCCTTGGGCACGCGGTAGGGGCCTGGGAAGAACATCCCGATGGCGGCCGTGGTCAGCACCGGATACGGCGTCGGGTAGGCGCCGATGTCCTGGACGAAGTCGATGTCCGCGGCCGCGATGTTGCCCTCGGCGTCGAAGGCCATGCGGGCGGTGCCGTCGACGTGGCGGGCCTGCCCGGCCGACATCAGGTTCTCGCGCCGGTCCTCGATCCACTTCAGCGCCGCAGGCACCTTGCGCGCGGCCAGCATGATGCACATGTCCTCGCGCATCGGGACGACCTTCTGGCCGAAGCCGCCGCCGGTGTCGCGCATGATGACCCGAACACGTTGTGCCGCAATGCCCAACAGGCGCGCGCAGAACGCCCGCAGTTCGTGTGGGGTCTGGGTGGACGCCCACATTGTGAGTTCGCCTGTGGCGGCGGTCCATTCGACGACCAGGCCGCGGGTCTCGATCGGCACGGGCGCGTAGATCTGCTGATAGATGTGCTCTTTGACGACGCACGGCGCGTTGGCGAACAGCTCTTCGTCCGGCGGGGCGCCGCCCATCCCGCCGGCGACGTTGTTCGGATAGGCCTCGTGCACCAGCACGTCGGAGTCCTGGGCCCGGGTGAAGTCGCTGACCGCGGGCAGCGGGTGGAAGACGGCCGGCTGCTGACCGGCCGCGGCAGCTTCGTCGACGACATCTCGCGGCCGGGCATGTTGCACGCCTGCTTCGTGCGCAGCCCGTTCGCGCGGGCGCGCATCAACGGCATCGACGCCTCGGCCGCGCTGGCGCTGCCCGGCGTGCGCGCGGTGTTCACCGCCGACGACCTCAACCCGGACGTGAAAGAGGCTTGGCACGCGGTCGCCGGGAAGGACATGCCGGACACCCCGCGACCGCCGCTGGCCGAGGGCGAGGCCAAGTTCGTCGGCGACCCCGTCGCGCTCATCGTCGCCGAGAGCCGCTATGTCGCCGAGGACGCGCTGGAGCTCGTCGACGTGGACTACGAGCCGCTGCCCGCGGTCAGCGACTTCACCCGGGCCCAGGACTCCGACGTGCTGGTGCACGAGGCCTATCCGAACACCGA
>NZ_LZJF01000010.1 GCF_001666835.1 Mycobacterium sp. E3251
CCGCTCGAGAGCATCCTGTCGACGCCCGAGGTGATGCACGTGTTCGAGAGCATCAAGCTGGGCGTGGCCGTGCCGACGCCGCCGGTGCTGATCGTGCAGGCCGTCCACGACTACCTCATCGACGTGAAAGACATCGACGTGCTCGCCGACGCCTATTCGGCCGGCGGCGCCCAGGTGACCTACCACCGGGACGCGTTCAACGAGCACATGCTGCTACACCCGCTGTCGGCGCCGATGACGCTGCGCTGGCTCACGGACCGGTTCGACCGCCGCCCGCTGACCGAGCACCTCATCCGGACCACCTGGCCGACGATGTTCCACCCGATGACCTACGTCGGGATGGCGCGGCTGGCCAAGATCGCGGCCAAGGTCGTCTTCGGCCGGAGCATTCACCGCCGTCCGCTATGACACGGCCGCTTCCGCGGCACCCCCGGCTCCCAGCGGCAGCGCATCGGAAGCCCGGCCGCCCGGCGGAAGGGCGCCCAGGTCGT
Organism: Mycobacterium sp. E3251; assembly: GCF_001666835.1. Taxonomy (GTDB): domain Bacteria; phylum Actinomycetota; class Actinomycetes; order Mycobacteriales; family Mycobacteriaceae; genus Mycobacterium. Next base: position 492 of record NZ_LZJF01000010.1, read on the forward strand.
CACGGGCGTCGGCGGCCGCCAGCACCGCATACACCAGCGCGGCGATAGCGGCGGGCCACAGCAGGGTCAGCGCGATCTGCAGCGGGTTCTGGGCGAAGAACACCGGGGGCGCCTGGACGACGTACGCCACCGACGGGGCCTTGGACAGCGGCACCGCGTCGAAGTTCAACGCGCCGTAGAAGACCCGGACCAGCGCGGCCCCGGTAGCCGTCGCGGCCGCGGCGGCGGTCAACAGGCCGGTCGACAGCGCGACGACCATCCCCGGCCCCCGGCGCTCACGCCACTGCCACCCCAGCACGGGCGCCACCACCGCGAGCACGGTCAGCAGGCCCAGCATCAGGCACGGCGCGTCGAAGAAGTGCTCGGACTCGGTGCCGAGGTAGTCGTGGACCCGTTCGCCCGCCCGCGTCAGCGCCACCACGGCGTGGATCGGCGGGGCGATCCACGCCCACAGCCCGCCGGCCAGCACCCCGGCCGCCGCGGACCCCAGCCCGGCGATGACGATGGCGCGCACCGGCGGCTTGCGCGGGGCGGTTGCGGCCGGCGGGGCGTCCCGACCCTCCACGGGCTCGGTCACCGCTGGGCCTCCAGGTCGACGGAGTCGACCTGACCGTGCCGCGAGCACTGCGCCCGCCAGCCGTCGGGGCGGACCTGCACGATCATCCGGCGGCCGCATTCCGCACAGAACCGGGGCGGCTCGAGGCCCAACTGCGCCGCGGTCGGCACGGCCACGCCCAGCTTGATGCTCTCGAACACGTGCATCACCTCGGGCGTCGACAGGATGCTCTCGAGCGG
>NZ_LZJF01000011.1 GCF_001666835.1 Mycobacterium sp. E3251
CCGCTTCACCGACACCGACCGGTCCGCCGGTGGCGGTGTAGCCGTAGTAGCAGTGGGTGGTCATCACGACCACCGCAGCCGGGATCACCTGTGCGAATGACCAGCCCACGTCGTTGAGGCGCAGGAATGTATGGAAGTAGTGGTTGTAGGTGCCGGTGGACTGCCCGTAGAAAAGCACGGTGGTGACCTGTGCCGAGAGGAAGGACAAGGTGATCGCCAGCCCGTAGAGCGGGATGATGACGACGAGACCCGCCACTACGCGGGTGGAGGCCAGATAGGCGACCGATCGGATGCTCATCACTTCGAGCGCGTCGATCTCCTCGCTGATGCGCATGGCGCCCAGTTCGGCGGTGGCGCCGGCGCCGACCGTGGCGGCAAGTGCTTGACCGGCGGCGACCGGCGCGACAAATCGCACATTGACCAGTGCGGCCAAAAAGCCGGTGAAGGCGTCGGCACCGACGTTGCCCAGCGTCGCAAAGCCTTGGATGGCGACCAGTGAGCCCGCGGACAGGGTGATGAGGCCGATGATGGTGGCGGTGCCACCGACCACGGCCATCGCGCCGGTGCCCATCCCCATCTGGGCAATCATGCGCAGCAGCTCTCTGCGGTAGTGGCGTAGGGCGAAGGGGATCTGCCCGACCGCGGCCAGCGCGAACCAGACCATCTGCCCGACTTCGACCATTAGCCGGGCCGGGGCGTCACCGTATTCACGGACGGCAGTGGCTGCCCGCGGGAAGCGGATGCGCAGCGAGGGGGTCGCGGTAGCCGTTGCCATGTCAGCGGCCTGTCCCGAACCGGACACCGATCGTGGTCAGTGCCGCGTTGACGGCGAAAAGCGCGATGAAGCACAGCACCACCGTCTCGTTGACGGCAGTGCCCAGGCCCTTGGATCCGCCGCGCACGATCAGCCCGCGATAACAGCCGACCAGGCCGGCGATCAGCCCGAACGTCGCGGCCTTGATAATCGCGATCACCACCTCGGGCAGGCCGGTAAGCGCTGTCAGCGTGGACACGTAGCCACCGCTCGAGACGTTCTGCACGTACACGCTGAACACATAGGCGCCCGCTAGCCCGACGGCGACCACGAGGCCGTTGAGCAGCACCGCGACGATTGTCGAGGCGACGACGCGGGGGACCACCAGCCGGTGGATCGGGTCGATGCCGAGCACCTCGAGGGCATCGATCTCCTCGCGGATCGTGCGCGCGCCGAGGTCGGCGCAGATCGCGGTGCCGCCCGCACCGGCGACGACCATCACCGTCACGATCGGGCCGAGCTGGGTGACCGCGGCGATCCCGGCACCAGCACCAGAGGTGTCCGCGGCGCCGAACTCGCCCAGTAGGACATTGAAAGTGAAGATGAGCAGCACGGTTTCCGGGATGGACAGCGCGATAGCGGGCAGCAGCGATACCCGCATGAGGAACCAGCCGGCCACGATGAACTCACGCCATTGGAAAGGCCGTGCGAGGGCTTTGCCGGTGAGCGCGCACATTCGGAAGAACCCGCCGGCCACTTCCGCCCCCGCCCGGAGGTGGTTTCCAAATTTGCCGACGGCCACAGTCAAGGTAGTCATCGGGGCGATGCCTGACGTGGCGCATGAGCTTGCGCTGTTGATCGCCCGAGGGAACGGATCTGGGTCGGCGTGTGGTAACCGACCGGACTACCGAATCGCATCGTCTGCTCAAGCGGGTCATGCAGTCTCGTGAGCCCTACATGGCGTTGGCGGTCGCGATCACGATCCGCAGGCTTGCCGCCATACCGCCAGTGCTGCGAAAAGCGATTCGTTAGAGCGCATTTCGGGACTCCGCCGAAAGACGCCGATATCCGACGGCATCGCCTCGACTCCGGGCACGACGGTGCGAGGTGCGACCCGCCGCATAGCTCGTCACCGGGCTCCAGCCACGGGCCGGTCACTTGCGCCCCTTGACCGGCGTCCTCCGCCCCGCTCCGACTCCCCGTCGGTTGTGCCACGCAGCCACTATGGCATTCGACTGTACGGACAGTCAATAACGACGCGGGCGCGGAATGAACGGCGGATGGCCGCGCCGGAGTCTTTGGGCTGCTCCACTATCGCGACCCATTTGGCGACTTGGCCCTTGCGCTACCCTCGGCGCGTCACGAAGGCACGTCCATCCCGTTTTGGTCGGCGAACAAATCGACTGTACGTAGATGCGCGACTAGGGGGACTCGATTACGGGTCAATTACTCGCTCGTGCAGTGCATTTCGCTGCCGACTGCGCGGCCTGTCATCCCGTTGCGGCGGTGAGGGATTCGGCACGACCGAGACGACGTCCGCGGAAGGGTCGCCCACTTGCTCAGGGCCAGATGGTCGAGCAGCAGCCCGCCGAGCGAGCCGCCACATGGGTACTGCCGCGTCGCCGGTTGTCACTCAACCGCTCTACCTTGCGCTGGCGTGCCACCTTCGCGTTGCCGGCGAGCATCCGTGGGGCTTCGGACGTGTAAATGGTTGCGGCTATGCGCTTGTACGCCGCCGACCGGTGGTCCCATGGCGGCCGCAGGACCTCGAGCCGGCGAGCCGGAGGAAATTCCCCGAGTTCCCACCACATGATCTTTGGTCCAGAAGTGATCAACGATGGTGTCCCCGGACACCCCAAGCTCCTCGGCGATATCGCCGAGATTTGTTCTGTCATAGGCACGTTCAGCGACCTAGCGCACGAACGCTTCAAGGATCTTACGATTACCGGGCACGCGGTGTGGCGTCAGCCCTCGGCATAACTAACCGTACGAGCGGTCAATTGTCACTCGTCCCGCGCATCCTCCCCGGTTGCGCCGCGACCGGTCGGCTGGTCCGGCGCGGGGTATTGACGGCGTTGCCGGCTCTGGCGGCGACGGCATCAGCCGCCGTAGCGCCTGCTCGCGAAGAACGGCACCGTGCCGTACGTCAAAATGGCCTGCGCCCAGTGCTCTCATCCGGTGCGGTTACGACAAACATATTCGAGCCGGGTGCTGACTTGATCTCACCGGCTGCGTACATGGTCATGAGGTCTCTGCCATCGCTGTCGGCAACGCAGACATAGGTGTCCGTCTCCGCGTCATAGTCGAAGCTGTCCCAAGCCAATACGAACGCCAAGCAGTTGCCGTCGCGGTCGGCGATCACCAGCTTGTGCACGCCTGACTCTTTTAATAGCTCGGCATCCCGCACGCGCTGCTGAGGGGCTCCGTTGGTGTGAAGCGTTAGGCTGTCTAACATCTGTACTCCCTTGGCGAGGTTCTCTCCTCCGATCCGAACGCTCGAATGCTCCGGACCAAGGCCAGTGTCTCTCCGAATGCCGCCCCCGACCAGGGCATTACGACCCATCCTCAATGGCTCGTGAGTCGCCCGACAAAGAGGGCGAAATTCGAAGGCCTGCAGGATTCGCCAACGATTCGCATCCACGCGCAAACCGTTCGCAACTGCTGCCCGATCGATCACGACCGTGGTGGTAGCAGGTGGCCTCACGAGCGCATTGGCGTGGAGGCGAGTGAAAGCCAATCGTGCTTGGCCCCGCCGGAGCCACCCCGCCCTTCAACCTCCCAACCCCTTGGTTGACAATCGATCCAAGACCCACTTCGTCTGAAGTCCACACGTCACGTCAAAGGAGACACGAGCATGGCTGAAGCCGTCATCGTCGAGGCAGTGCGCTCACCGATCGGGAAGCGCAACGGCGGGTTGTCCGGGGTGCACCCCGCGGACCTGTCAGCGCAGGTGCTCAACGGATTGGTGGAGCGGGCGGGCGTCGACCCCGGGATCGTCGACGACGTCATCTGGGGCTGCGTCATGCAGGCGGGCGAGCAGGCCCTCGACATCGGCCGCACTGCCCTGCTGGCCGCCGGGTGGCCGGAGACCGTCCCGGGCGTGACCGTCGACCGCCAGTGCGGCTCGAGCCAGCAGTCCATCCACTTCGCGGCGGCCGGCGTGGTGGCCGGGCACTACGACGTCGTGGTGGCCGGGGGCGTGGAGTCGATGTCGCGCACGCCGATGGGCTCGTCGCTGGCCAACGGTGGGCGGCCCTACCCCAAGGCATTCCTGGACCGCTACGAAGGGCAGATTCCCAACCAGGGCCTCGGCGCGGAGATGATCGCCGAGCAATGGGGCCTGGACCGCACCGCGCTCGACGAGTTCTCTCTGGGCTCGCACGAAAAGGCCGCGGCCGCACAGGATTCCGGTGCCTACGACGACCAGATCGTGGGAATCAAGGACCAGGACGGCAACGTGGTCCTCAAGGACGAAGGCATCCGCCGGGGCACCCCGATGGAGAAGATGGCGTCGCTGAAGCCGGCGTTCAAGGAAGACGGCGTCATCCACGCCGGCAACTCGTCGCAGATCTCCGACGGCGCGGCCGCCCTGCTGTTCATGTCCGCCGAGAAGGCCAAGGAGCTCGGCCTCAAGCCGATCGCCAAGGTGCACACCGCGACGCTGGCTGGGGCCGACCCGGTGATCATGCTGACCGCGCCCATCCCGGCCACCCAGAAGGTGCTCAAGAAGTCGGGACTCTCCATCGGCGACATCGGGGCTTACGAGGTCAACGAGGCGTTCGCACCCGTTCCGCTGGCGTGGCTGAAAGACATTGGCGCCGACGAGAAGAAGCTCAACCCGAATGGCGGCGCGATCGCGCTCGGCCACCCACTCGGCGGCTCCGGGGCGCGGCTGATGACCACGCTGCTGTACCACATGCGGGACAAGGGAATTCGCTACGGCCTGCAGACGATGTGCGAAGGTGGTGGCCAGGCCAACGCCACCATCGTGGAGCTGTTGTGACGGACGCCGCCACCGATCAGCCGGCGGTGCTGGTCGAACGACGCGGCAACGTCATGGTGATCACCATCAACCGGCCCGAGGCACGCAACGCGGTCAACGGCGCCGTCAGCATCGGCGTCGGGGACGCGCTCGACGCGGCGCAACACGACCCTGACGTACGGGCCGTGGTGATCACCGGCGCCGGCGACAAGTCGTTTTGCGCCGGCGCCGACCTCAAGGCGATCTCGCGCCGGGAGAACCTGTATCACCCCGAGCACGGCGAGTGGGGCTTCGCGGGTTACGTGCACCACTTCATCGACAAGCCCACCATCGCGGCGGTCAACGGCACCGCCCTGGGTGGGGGTACCGAGCTGGCCCTGGCCAGTGACCTGGTGGTGGCGGACGAGCGGGCCAAGTTCGGCCTGCCCGAGGTCAAACGCGGGCTGATTGCGGCCGCGGGTGGCGTGTTCCGGATCGTGCAGCAGCTGCCGCGCAAGGTGGGGATGGAGCTGCTGCTGACCGGTGAGCCGATCACCGCCTCCGACGCCTTCGAATGGGGCCTGATCAACCAGGTGGTTGAGGAGGGCACGGTGCTGGAAGCCGCACTGGCCCTGGCCGCCCGGGTGACCGTCAACGCACCACTGTCCGTGCAGGCCAGCAAGCGCATCGCCTACGGCGTCGACGACGGGGTCGTCACCGACGAGGAAGCGGGATGGCAGCGCACCATGAAAGAGATGGGCACTCTGCTGCGCTCCGAAGACGCCAAGGAGGGGCCGCTCGCTTTCGCCGAGAAGCGGGAGCCGGTCTGGAAGGCGCGCTAGCCCGGTGACGCTGCGCTAGGTCGCCAGGACGTTCACCCCGCGCTGGAACGCGGCGGGCAGCAGCGTGCATGCCGGCACGATGGCACGGCGCGCGAGCGGTGGGGTGCTGGCCAACACCAGGCCACGGGTGAGTAACCGGTAGTTGCGGGTAATCCGTTGCCACGCAAGCTCATACGACGACGGACTCTCGTCGGCGATCGCGGCGACCGCCGCGGCCGCTTGCTTGACTGCCAGGCTGATGCCTTCGCCGGTCAGTGCGTCTTCGTACCCCGCCGCGTCGCCCACGAGCAGCACCCGCCCCGCGACCCGGCGGGAGACCACCTGCCGCAACGGCCCGCACCCGCGCGCCTCGCCGCGGCCGGCACCCTCTAATTGCCCGGCCAGCCTTGGGAACCAGGCGAGGTCGGGTCGACCCGGCGACAAGATCGCCACGCCAACGAGGTCCGGTTCGACCGGGGTGACGTATGCCTCGCCCCAGCGCGACCAGTGCACCTCGACGAATTCGGACCATGCCGGCACCCGGTAATGCCAACGGACGCCGTAGCGCCGCGGCGTCCCCGCCGTCGCCGTGATTCCGACGGATCGCCTGACCTGAGAATGCAGTCCGTCGGCCGCCACTAACCATTTCGCACGCACGCCGGCGGCCGTCACCCCGTGCGCGTCCTGCTGCACGGTGGTCACCCGCGTCCGAAGCCATTCGGTGTCTTGCTCTTTCGCCCGCGCGGCCATTGCCGCGTGCAACGTCGTGCGCCGCACCCCCCGGCCCGGCCCGTTGCGAAACCGGGCCTGCGCCCGGCGGTGTTCGCTGACGTAAGCGATGCCGTGAAAGGGCATGCCGACCGGGTCGACCCCGAGCGCCGTCAGCTCGGCAAGCCCGCCCGGCATGAGGCCCTCACCGCACGCCTTGTCGATGGGGCCCTCGCGCGGGTCGGCGACGATCACCGAAAGTCCTTGGCGGCGTGCGTGTAACGCCGTGGCCAGGCCGCCCGGGCCGCCGCCGACGATCAACAGGTCGGTGTCGTAGTCGGTCATGTATAACCCAGCGCCGAGTTCTCGACCTGCAGCCGCACCCTCAGCAGCGCCGCGTTCGCCAGGGTGAAGATGCCCGCGGTCAGCCACGCCGTGTGCACCAACGGCAGCGCCAACCCCTCAGCCACCACTGCAACATAGTTCGGATGGTGCAGCCACCGGTAGGGACCCTGACGCACCAGCGGGGCCTGCGGCAGCACGATCACCCTGGTGTTCCATCGCCGCCCCAGCGTGGCGATGCACCACCAGCGCAGGCCCTGGCTGAGCGCCACCACCGTCAGCATCGGCCAGCCCAGCCAGGTGATGAACGGCCGGTGCAGTGCCCACGGTTCGAGAACGCAGCCGACCAGCAACCCGGTGTGGATGAGCACCATCACCGGATAGTGCGATCGGCCAAATTCCTTGGCGCCCTGGGCAAACGACCACTGCGCGTTGCGCTTGGACACGACCAGCTCCACGACGCGTTCGATCCCGACCGCGAGGACCAGCAGGTAATACATGTCTCCACTATCCGTTGACGAGGACTGCTTGTACCGGGTCCACGGTGCCGCCGCCGCGCCGGTTCACCCGCCGCGAGCGTAACCACCCGGCGAAAATCCGGGCCGGGAATCCCGGTGGTGTCACGTACGCGCCACCGGCCGAGCTCCGCCCGCTAGGTTGGACAGTATGCGGATCCTCGTCACCGGTGCCACCGGCTATGTCGGATCGCGGCTGGTCACGGCGCTGCTGGCGGACCGGCACCACGTCGTGGCCGCCACCCGGAACCCCGAGCGCCTAAGACGGTTCGGCTGGGTCGACGACGTCACGCCGGTGGCCCTCGACGCCGCGGATCCCGCGTCGACCCGGGCGGCTTTCGCGAGCTCCGGCCCCATTGACGTGGTCTATTACCTGGTGCACGCCATCGGCCAGCCCGGCTTCCGCGACGCCGACAAGGCCTCCGCCGCCAATGTGGCCGCGGCGGCCAGGGATGCCGGGGTGCCACGCATCGTCTACCTGGGCGGATTCGTGCCCGCCGACGAGATCTTGTCCGAGCACCTGACCAGCCGGGCCGAGGTGGCCGAAGCCCTGGCGGTCCCGGACGGCCCGGAGCTGGTGTGGCTGGGCGCGGCGATGATCGTCGGCGCCGGCTCGACCTCGTTCGAAATGATGCGTTACGTCGGAGACCGCTTTCCGCTCATGCCCATCCCGAGTTGGATGGACAACCCGATCGACCCGATCTCCATCCGTGATGTCCTGTATTACCTCGTCGCCGCGGCCGCCGCCGAGCGGTTGCCGGCCGGCGCGTACGACATCTCCGGCCCGGACACGACGTCCTACCGGGAGCTGCTCAAGACGTATGCGCGAATCTCCGGCAGGTGGCACGCCGGGCTGCCCGTCGGCCGGGTCGACACCGGGCTGGCATCGCTGATCACCGGCGTCGCGCTCCCGGTGCCGCCGGGGCTGGCCGGCGACCTGGTCGAATCGCTGGACCATCCGATGGTGGCGTCCCACAGCGACCTACGCGACCGGGTGGCCGACCCGCCCGGTGGGTTGCTCGGCGTCGAAGACGCCATTGCCTTAGCCTTGGCCGATCAGTCGAATCGCCCGCGGCCGGTGAACGCTCTGGCCGATCCCCATCATCTGGCCGACACCGATCCCGTGTGGGCCGGCGGCGACGCGCGGCGCATCCGCCACGTCGCAGGCCGACTCACCCCGCCCGTCGCGCGGCCGGCCCTCCGCCTGGTCAACAGCGTCCCCGGGCCCGTTGCGGGCGCGCTGCGAACCGGCATCGACATCCTGACCTCGCGGACCCCGAAGGTGCGTCTCGCATGAGCCAGTCAACCGCCCCGTCCAACACCGGCACGCTGTCCGAGTGGCGCCGGGCGCTCACCAAAGTCGCTGTGCCGCACCATGAGTCGCCTGCCGTCGTGCGGCGTCGCCGGATCATCGTGGCCGTCACGGTGGTCATCGGTGCCGTGGTGCTCGGGTTTTCGTTGCGGCGCCACCCGGGGGATTCGAGCTTCTACTGGCTGACTTTGGCGCTGGCGGGGGTGTGGGTCGCCGGCGGGTTCGCGTCGGGCCCGTTGCATCTGGGCGGCATCTGTTGGCGCGGCCGCAACCAGAGGCCGGTCATCACCGGGACGGCGATCGGTCTGCTGCTCGGCGGGGTCTTCGTGATCGGCGGGCTGATAGCCCGGGAGATCACGCCCGTGGCGGAGCTGATCACCAGGGTGCTGGAATACGCCCACCACGGGTGGTATCCGGTGATCGTGGCGATCACGCTCGTCAACGGCGTCGCCGAGGAAGTGTTCTTTCGCGGCGCGCTCTACACGGCCCTGGGCCGGTATCACCCCGTCCTGATTTCGACCATCCTCTACACGATCGCGACGCTGGCCAGTGGCAACCCCATGCTCGGCTTCGCCGCCATCATCCTGGGGACGGTGTGTGCATTCGAGCGCCGGGCGACCGGCGGTGTTTTGGCGCCGGTGCTCACCCACTTGGTGTGGGGGCTGATCATGGTGCTCGTGCTGCCGCCGATGTTCGGGGTATGAGCTAACCGGTCGTCGAACTCGCGACGTCGCGCGCCAGGGCGCGCATCGCGGCGGCCTGCCGCGGCCGCGCGAGTAACCAGTACGCCCGTCCGGGGATGCCGCTGGGGAGGAAGATCGACCGCTGCGTGAGCTGGCTGCCGCCTTCCTTGCGGGGCGCGACGGTGATTTCCAGCCATTGCTGCCCGAGCTTGTGCCTTCGCGCTCGCAGCCGCATCCCGGAGCCGGGTTCGGCCTCTTGCACCGTCCAGCGGCCGCCGCGCGCGGCTCTGCCCACGGCGTTTTCCAGAGCCCTCCACACGTCCTCGGGCCCGGCCTCGATCGCGGCAATCTGAACCTCGGTGTAGACGATCTCGCCGGCCCACTCGGGGTCGCTGGGCAGCAGGTTGGCCGGCTCGGTCCGCAACGACGACCAGGTGGCGTCGGGCAGCCCGCGCTGAGCCCGATTGAGCGCGAGTTCGACGGCCCGGCGGTAGGCGGTCAGGCCGCCGGACGGCGGAGTGATGATGCTGTCGATGTCGTGGTTGCGCATGACCGCGTCGCATTCCAGCGATTCGATCAGCGGCCGCGCCAAGCCCGGGGGAATCGGCGTCACCGTGCCCACCCAGAGGCTGGCGATCGTCGGTGTCAGGAACGGCAGCACGATCAGGTATCGCTTGCCCAGCCCGGCCACGTCGGCGTAAACGCGCATCATGTCGCCGTACTCCAGGACGTCGGGCCCACCGATGTCCCACGTCCGCGATGACGGCACCGGCGCCGTCGCCGCCGCGACCAGGTAGTACAGCACGTCGCTCACCGCGATCGGCTGGATCTTGTTGTGCACCCACTTCGGAGTGGTCATCACCGGCAACCGGTCGGTTAGGTGGCGGATCATCTCGAAGGATGCCGAGCCGGAACCGACGACGACCCCGGCCTGCAGCACGACGGCCTCGACGCCTGACTCGATGAGGGCCTCGCCCACGGCCTTGCGGGATTCCAGGTGCGGTGACAGCTTGCGGCCTTCGGGATGCAGCCCGCTGAGATACACCACCCGGCGAACCCCGGTGCGGCGCGCCGCGGTCACGACGTTGCGGACCGCGCGCGTCTCCTCGTCGGCGAAATTCTCCGACGTGCCCATCGAGTGGACCAGGTAGTAGACGACGTCGATCCCGTCGAACGCGGCGACCAGCGAATCGACGTCGCCCAGGTCGCCGCGTGCGACCTCCGCCTGTTGTCGCCACGGAACGTCCGCCAGCTTCACCGGGTTGCGCGCCAAGGCGCGCAACTGATGGCCCTCGTCGAGCAGTCGCGGCACCAACCGGCCGCCGATGTAGCCGGTCGCTCCGGTCACCAGGCAGCGCATCGGTTCAACCATCGGTTCTCCGTTCCTCGAGAGGGGAGGCTGACGCGACAGGATTGCCGGAACGATGCGGGACTAAAAGCCCTCGGCCGAACGAATTCAGCGGTCGGTGAAGTCCGGCGTGCGGCGCTGCTGGAAAGCGGTTGCGCCCTCGACGAAGTCGTGCGATCGCAGCAGCACGGCCTGCCCCTCGTACTCGCGCTGCAAAGCCGGATCCAACTGGGGGAGGGTGGCCGCGTTGATGGCGAGCTTGGTCTTGCCGAACGCCGCGACCGGTCCCGCCAGCAGCCTGGCGATCACCTTGTCCACCTCGGCCTCGAATTCGTCGGCCGGGAAGACCGCGCTGACCAGTCCCCAGGACAGCGCCTCGGCGGCGGGCAGCCGTTCGGGCAGGAGCGCCATGTGCATCGCCCGGATGCGGCCGACCGCGGCGGCGATCAGTGCGGACGCACCGCCGTCGGGCATCAGGCCGATCTTGGTGAACGCGAGCATGAAAAAGGCGTTCTCCGAAGCCAATACGACGTCGCAAGCCAGCGCCAGGGAAACGCCGACGCCGGCCGCCGGTCCCTGGACCACCGCGACCACCGGGTGCGGCACCGCGGCGATCGCCCGGATCAGGCGGTTGATCTCCACGACGATCTCGTCCGGCGGGACCCCCGTGCTGGACACGTCGTCGGCGCCGATGCCCGCGCCGGAACAGAAGCCCCGGCCCGCACCGCCGAGGCGCACCACCTTCACCTCCGGATCGGTGGCCGCGCGCTCCATCGCGTCGGCGATGCCGGTAATCACCGGCAGGGTCAGCGAATTGAGGCTGTCGGCCCGGTCGATGGTCACCGACAGCACGCCGTCGGACGACGTGACGGAAAGGCCTGCGACGGGGGTCAGGGTGTCGATCGCGGATTGCGCCATGGGCTCACCCTAAGTGACCGGGCTGCGCGCCGGTCCGGGGCGGCTGCGAAGATGCCAACTACAACGGGCGTCAGAGCAGACGAAAGGTCGGTAGATCGTGGCTGGACCGCTGAAGGGACTTCGGGTCGTCGAGTTGGCCGGCATCGGGCCGGGTCCGCACGCGGCGATGATCTTGGGGGATCTGGGCGCCGACGTGGTGCGCATCGATCGGCCATCGACTGGCCCGGGTGGTGTCGCCAAGGACGCCATGCTGCGCAACCGGCGGGTGGTGACCGTCGACCTCAAGTCCGACGAGGGACGTGCCGTCGTGCTCAAGCTCGTCGCAAAAGCCGACGTGTTGATCGAGGGCTTCCGCCCCGGCGTCACCGAGCGGCTCGGCCTCGGGCCCGAACAGTGCGCCGAGGTGAACGAGCGGCTGATCTACGCCAGGATGACCGGCTGGGGACAATCCGGCCCGCGCAGTCAGCAAGCGGGCCACGACATCAACTACATCTCCCTCAACGGGATCCTGCACGCCATCGGCCGGGCGAACGAGCGGCCGGTGCCGCCACTGAACCTGGTCGGCGACTTCGGCGGCGGCTCGATGTTCTTGTTGGTCGGCATCCTGTCCGCCCTGTGGGAGCGGCAGAACTCCGGCAAGGGTCAGGTGATCGATGCCGCGATGGTCGACGGCTCCAGCGTGCTGATCCAGATGATGTGGGCGATGCGGGGATTGGGCATGTGGTCGGACGCGCGCGGGACCAACATGCTCGACGGCGGCGCGCCCTACTACGACACCTACGAGTGCGCCGACGGGCGTTACGTCGCAGTGGGCGCCATCGAGCCGCAGTTCTACGCGGCCATGCTGTCCGGGCTGGGCCTGGACGCCGCCAACTTGCCGCCGCAGAACGACGTGAGCCGCTGGCCCGAGCTGCGCGCGGCGCTGACGGCGGCCTTCGCCGCCCACGACCGTGACCACTGGGCGAAGGTGTTCGCCGATTCCGACGCGTGCGTGACCCCGGTGCTGGCGTTCGGCGAGGTGGACAGCGAGCCGCACATCACCGAGCGGAACACCTTCTACGAGGTGGACGGCGGCCTGCAGCCGTTGCCTGCCCCGCGGTTCTCCCGCACCACGCCCGACGTGCCTCGGCCTCCGGCCGCCCCCCTGGCCGACGTCGAAGCTGTGCTGAACGACTGGGTATAGTCGCCAACCAACTGGTTGGCTGGACTCAAGGAAGGACTCGCATGGAAATCAAGGACGCCGTAGCCGTCGTCACCGGGGGCGCCTCGGGCCTCGGCTTGGCCACCACCAAGCGGCTCCTGGACGCCGGGGCGCAGGTGGTGGTGATCGACCTACGGGGCGAAGAGGCCGTCCAAGAGCTCGGCGAGCGCGCCCGCTTCGTGCAGGCCGACGTCACGGACGAGGCGGCCGTCAGCAAGGCGCTGGACACCGCCGAATCGCTGGGCCCGGTGCGCATCAACGTCAATTGCGCCGGCATCGGCAACGCCATCAAGACACTGTCCAAGGACGGCCCGTTTCCACTGGACGCCTTCAAGAAGGTGGTCGGGGTCAACCTGATCGGGACGTTCAACGTGCTGCGGCTGGCCGCCGAGCGCATCGCCAAGACCGAACCGGTCGGTGAGGAGCGCGGCGTCATCATCAACACCGCGTCGGTCGCCGCGTTCGAGGGCCAGATCGGCCAGGCCGCTTACTCGGCGTCCAAGGGCGGCGTGGTCGGCATGACGCTGCCGATCGCGCGCGACCTGTCGCGCGAGCTCATCCGCGTGGTGACCATCGCGCCGGGATTGTTCAAGACCCCGCTGCTGGGCTCGCTGCCCGAGGAGGCGCAGAAGTCGCTGGGCAAGCAGGTTCCCCACCCGGCCCGGCTGGGGGATCCCGACGAGTACGGCGCGCTCGCGGTGCACATCATCGAAAACCCGATGCTCAACGGCGAAGTCATCCGCCTGGACGGCGCCATCCGCATGGCTCCTCGCTGAGGCCGCCAAACACGAAAGCCCCCCGCGTTGAGCGGGGGGCTTTCGTAACGGAGCAAGAACTTATCGGCGGAACCATCGACTGACGGCGGGTTCGGCCATTAACAGGCGGGCGAGCATGCTCATAGTCGGACCTCAGCTCGCCGCTTGCAGTTCGTCGAACTGCTCCGAGGTCTCGCCTTCCACCAGGACGTCGCCGTGGTAGAGGGCTTCGAAGTCAACCTTGATGACGTCGGCACTTGTGTCGTCGATCCACATGACACTGAGCGTATGGGCCACCATTAAGGAATCTTTGAGTCACGATTCGGAAAACCGTGGCAATTTACCGCTCGGTAGGTTGTACGCGGCCGACCGCGGCGTTTAGCCCCGTGACCTGCTTAGTTGCCACACATTTTTCTGGCCGGACTCTTACTGTCGCCGCGGTTTAAAACGCCGCATTGAACCGTGCGGCCGCCGCCGCCCGTGCTTAAAGAGGAATCTGTTTGACGCGTGAAAATTAGCGTTTGTTAAGTTGCGCGGGTACGCCAGCGGCCAGGGCGATCAGCACCGGCGGCGGAAGGGCTCGACATGCTGCAGGGGATCGCCCGATTGGCCATCGCGGCGCCGCGCCGCATCATCGCAATAGGTGTCCTGGTCTTCATCGCCGCCGCGATCTTCGGCATCCCCGTCGCCAAGAGCCTGTCGCCCGGGGGCTTCCAGGATCCGCGCTCGGAGTCCGCCCACGCGATCCAGGTGCTGACCGACAAGTTCGGGCAGAGCGGTCAGCAAATGCTGATCCTGGTGACAGCGCCCGGGGGCACCAACAGCGAACAGGCCCGCACGGTGGGGACCGACCTGGTCAACGGGCTGCAGAAGTCACCGTTGGTCTACAACGTGTCGTCGCCGTGGACGGTCCCCCCGGCGGCGGCCGCCGACCTGATCAGCCGCGACGGCAAGTCGGGCCTGCTGGTCGTCAACCTCAAGGGCGGCGAGAACTACGCGCAGACCAACGCCCAGACCATCGCGGACCAATTCATCCACGACCGTGACGGCGTGACCGTCAGCGCCGGCGGCGCGGCGATGCAGTACGCCCAGATCAATACCCAAAACCAGGCCGATCTGCTGGTGATGGAGATGATCGCGCTCCCGCTGAGCTTCCTGGTCCTCATCTGGGTGTTCGGCGGGCTGCTGGCGGCCGCTTTGCCGATGGCGCTGGGCGCCCTGGCCGTCGTCGGTTCGATGACGGTGTTGCGGCTGATCACGTTCAGCACCGAGGTGTCGATCTTCGCGCTCAACCTGAGCACCGCGTTGGGCCTGGCGCTGGCGATCGATTACACACTGCTGATCGTCAGTCGCTACCGCGACGAGCTGGCCGAGGGCAGCGACCGGGAAGAGGCGCTGATCCGGACCATGGCGACCTCCGGGCGCACGGTGCTGTTCTCCGCGGTCACCGTGGCGTTGTCCATGTCGGCGACCGTGGCGTTCCCGATGTACTTCCTCAAGTCGTTCGCCTACGCCGGTGTGGCCACCGTGGCCTTCGTCGCGACCGCCTCGATCGTGATAACGCCGGCCGCCATCGTTCTACTGGGCCACCGGCTGGACGCGCTGGACGTGCGCCGGCTGCTGCGCCGCGTCTTTCGGCGCCCCGAGCCGGTGCACAAACCCGTCGAGCAGCTGTTCTGGTACCGGTCGAGCAAGCTGGTGATGCGCCGCTGGGCACCGATCGGCCTGACCGTCGTCGCATTGCTGCTCCTGCTCGGCCTGCCATTCCTCGGCGTGAAATGGGGCTTCCCGGACGACCGGGTGCTGCCGCGTTCGACCTCTTCCCACCAGGTCGGTGACCGACTCCGCAACGATTTCGCGGACGACTCCGACACGTCCGTGCCGGTCGTCATTCCCGATGCGCGTGGCCTGAGTCCGGCGGACCTGGACCGATACGCCTCGGACTTGTCGCGAGTTCCCGACGTGTCGGACGTGTCGGCTCCGGGCGGGACGTTCGTCGGGGGGAACCGAACGGGACCACCCGCCGGGGCCACCGGGCTGGCCGACGGCAGCGCCTTCCTGACGGTCAGCAGCACGGCGCCGCTGTTCTCGCCGGCCAACGACGCCCAGCTCAAGCGGTTGCACGAGGTGCCCGGGCCGGCCGGCCGGGCCGTCGCGATGGGTGGTGTCGCCCAGGTCAACCGCGACAGCGTGGACGCGGTCACCGACCGGCTTCCGCTGGTGCTCGGGCTGATGGCCGCCATCACGTTCGCGCTGCTGTTCTTGCTCACCGGCAGCGTGGTACTGCCGGCGAAGGCGCTGGCCTGCAACATCCTCTCGCTGACCGCGGCCTTCGGTGCACTGGTGTGGATCTTCCAGGACGGGCATCTCGGCGCGCTCGGAACCACGCCGAGCGGGACGCTGGTCGCCAACATGCCGGTGCTGCTGTTCTGCATCGCCTTCGGGTTGTCGATGGACTATGAGGTGTTTCTGCTCTCGCGGATCCGCGAGTACTGGCTCGCGTCGGGGGCCGCTCGACCCGGACGGCCGACCCCGAAGGAGGCGCACGCCGCCAACGACGAGAGCGTCGCGCTCGGCGTCGCCCGGACCGGCCGGGTGATCACGGCGGCGGCCTTGGTGATGTCGATGTCGTTCGCGGCGCTGATCGCCGCCCACGTTTCGTTCATGCGGATGTTCGGCCTGGGGCTGACGCTTGCCGTGTTCGCCGACGCCACCCTGGTGCGGATGGTCGTGGTGCCGGCGTTCATGCATGTGATGGGCCGGTGGAATTGGTGGGCGCCCAGGCCGCTGGCCTGGCTGCACGATCGGTTCGGCATCAGCGAGGGAGTAGCCCACGGATACCTCGAGCCGGTCCTCGACGGCGGCCCGCTGGGGAAACCCGTGCCCAACATCGGCTGACGCCCGGATCGGTTCGTCGGCAAGACCCTATTGTGAGGCTCATCCGAGTCGGAAGGTTGACGTGTATGACAACGGCGGTCGACAACCCGTTCTTCGCGCGCATCTGGCCCGTCGTCGCCACCCATGAAACCGAGGTGATCCGGGCCCTTCGCCGGGAGAACCTTTCGGGGCTGTCGGGGCGGGTGCTGGAGGTCGGCGCGGGCATTGGGACGAACTTTCCGCACTACCCGGAGTCGGTCCACGAGGTGGTCGCGGTCGAGCCCGAGCCGCGGCTGGCCGCCCAGGCGCGTGCCGCGGCGGACGTGGTACCCGCCCGCGTCGTCGTGACGGGCGAGACGGCCGAAGGGTTCAGCGGCGGCGAGCCGTTCGACGCCGTGGTGTGCTCGCTGGTGTTGTGCTCCGTGCAGGATCCCGGCGGCGTGCTGCGACGCCTCTATTCGCTGCTGCGCCCGGGTGGAGAGCTGCGCTACCTCGAGCACGTGGCGAGCGCAGGAGCGCGGGGCCGTTTCCAGCGGATCGCCGACGCGACGCTGTGGCCCCGGTTGTTCGGCAACTGCCACACCCACCGCGACACCGAGCGCTCGATCATCGACGCCGGATTCGAAGTCGACTTTTCCCGGCGCGAGTTCACGTTGCCGGCGTGGGCGCCGATGCCGGTTTCGGAAATCCTGCTGGGCCGCGCCCGCAGGCCGTAGATCCCGCGGCTACTTCAACAGCGCGGGCAGCCGCTGCAACAGCCCCGGCAAGGCCTGGCCGGCCGTTTCGCGGATGCTGATCGTGGCGTGCCGCGACAGCGGCGTGACCTCGGGATTGACCTCGATGACGGCGGTACCGCGGGACAGCGCCAGCTCGGCCAGCCCGGCCGCCGGATAGACGATCGCCGAGGTTCCGACGACCACCATCACGTCGGCGGCCTCGGTCGCCTCGACGGCGGACTGCCACGGCGCATCGGGCAACGGCTCACCGAACCACACGATGTCGGGCCGGATCAGGCCGCCGCAGTGACAGACGGGCGGCTCCACTTCCAGCATCGGTTCGGGCATCGCGGGCAGCGCGCCCGTGTAGGGCATACCGCAACGGTCGCAACGGAATTCGAACAGGCTGCCATGCAGGTGATGAACCGGCATGCTGCCGGCGCGCTCGTGCAAGTCGTCGACGTTCTGGGTGATGACGCTGACCTCGGCGCCGTCTTGCCACGCGGCGATCGCGCGGTGCCCGGCATTGGGCTGGACGTCGGCCACCAGATAGTGACGCCATAGGTACCAGCCCCAGACCCGCTCGGGATTGTCGCGCCACCCTTGTGTGCTGGACAGCTCGTAGGGATCGAAGCGGGCCCACAACCCGTTCTTGTCGTCGCGGAAGGTCGGCACCCCGCTCTCCGCGGAGATCCCCGCGCCGCTCAGCACCGCTACTCGCATCCCACAAAGATAGCGGTGCTTGGGACATACTGAAGAGGTGGAGCTGCGGGATTTGCTGAAGGTCGACATGAAGGCGGGCAGGCCGCTGTTCGACCAGCTCAGGACCCAAGTCATCGACGGCGTTCGGGCCGGCGCGCTGCCGCCCGGGACCCGGCTCCCGACGGTGCGCGACCTGGCCGGCCAGCTGGGCGTCGCGGCCAACACCGTGGCCCGCGCCTATCGGGAACTCGAGTCCGCGGCGATCGTCGAAACCCGCGGGCGCTTCGGCACATTCATCTCCCGCTTCGACCCGACCGACGCCGCGATGGCGGCCGCCGCCAAGGAGTACGTCGAGGTGGCCCGGGCGCTGGGGCTGACGAAGTCCGACGCGATGCGCTACCTGACCAACGTGCCTGACGACTGAGCGTTGTAGTTCTAGCGCAACACCTTGGCCAGCGTGCGCAGGTTGCGCGTGGTCGTCGACGACTTGTAGCGCGGCTTGCCCATCGTCTTGCCGATCGTGCTGTCCAGGGTGCCGCCCTTGGGCACCTGCCAATAGATGACACCCGCGCCGGGGCCGATCCGCTCGTCCGATCCGGTCTCCTTGCCGAGGGCGGCGAGCTCGTCGAGCGCCGCCTTGTCGGCGACGAACGTGACGTAGGACTGGTAGCCGTCGACCTCGGGCTCGAACGGGTAGGCATCGACGATGGCGCGCACCGTCTCGAGGTCGTAGACCAGCACCCAGGCGTCGTAGCCGAAGTTCTCGCGTAGCGCGGCTTCGGCCTTCTTGCGCACGGACGCCGCACCGGCGGACGACTCCAGCAGGACGTTGCCGCTGGCCAGGATGGTTCGCACGTTGGTGAATCCGGCGTCGGTCAAAGCGCGCGCCACCTCGGCCATCTTGAGGTTGACGCCGCCGACGTTGACGCCACGCAGGAACGCCGCGTATTTGGTCACCTTCCGATTTCACCAGGGCCGCCCGCGCCGATGCGATCCGGGACCGGTTGCTGGACGCGCGACGTAGGCTTTCTTCCATGGGACGCCAAGTCTTCGACGACAAGCTGCTGGCCGTGATCAGTGGAAACTCTCTCGGAGTGCTGGCCACCATCAAGCGCGACGGGCGCCCGCAGTTGTCGAACGTGAGTTACCACTTCGACCCGCGCGACTTGGCGGTGCGGGTGTCGATCACCGAGCCGCGGGCCAAGACGCGCAACCTGCGCCGCGATCCGCGGGCGTCCATCCTCGTCGATGCGGACGACGGGTGGTCGTACGCGGTGGCGGAGGGCACGGCGATCCTGACGCCGCCGGCGGCCGCCCCCGGCGACGACACCGTCGAAGCGTTGATTGCCTTGTACCGCAACATCGCCGGCGAGCACCCGGATTGGGACGAGTTCCGCGAGGCGATGGTCACCGATCGGCGAGTGCTGCTGACCCTGCCGATCTCGCACGTGTACGGCATGCCGCCCGGAGTGCGGTAGCCGCCCGATTACGGGATTCCCGGCTAGGCTGCCGGTATGGCTGAATCGAAGTCTTCCGAGGCGCCGGAATCGGACGACGACAACAAGCGCAAGTTCCGGGAAGCCCTCGACCGCAAGATGGCCAAGTCCTCGGGCGGGTCCGACCACAAGAGTGCCGGCGGTAAGCAGACTCGCGCGCACGGCCCGGTGGAGAACCGCCGCGAATTCCGCCGCAAGAGCGGCTGACGGTCGCCCGTCGCCCGTTGCGCGCCAAGCACTTTGGCGGGTCAGCCGTCCGGCGGTGTGAAATGGCTGACCGAAGGGTCGGCCTGACCGGGCTCGCCGCGCAGACTGCCCCGGGTGCTGGGGTGTCCGAAGTTCACTTGGGACGGGTCGTTTTGGTAGGCCCAGTCCGCCACGATGGTGCGTTCACGGAACTTCCAGCGGCCGTCGTGCTTGGTGTAGGTGTCCAGGTACCGGCCCCCGATGATCACGTCTAGGTCGTGGTCGGGCCCGGCGAAGGTATGAAACACCAGGCAATAGATCTCACCGCGGGCCTGTTCGCCCTCGACCACGAAGTTCGTCGTGGTGATGTTGTGTTGGGAGACACGCACATACGGTTCCGCGGCCTGCAGTTGGGCGATGAATTGTTCGACGCCGCCCGAGGAGAACGAGCCGTGCGAGTCGGTCGCCTCGGGGTGGTACAGGCTGCGCAGGGCGTCGTAGTCGGCGCGGTCGACGGCCCGGCAGTAGGCGGTGACGAGCTGATGCAGTTCGTCGCGGTCCAGCATCAGCGCCACGCGGGCCTCGTCCACCACCACGTCACCCAACTCCCTGGTTGTTCGCCGGCCGTAAGCGCCTCTCTGATAGGTAGTCTCTCAACACATAGGTGACGGGTTTTAGGGTGTTCAACGGAAAGGCTGGTCATTGACGGTGAAACTTTGGCTCGCTCAAGATCCTGAGGCCGACGCGCTGCTGGACGACGACCCGTTGGCCCTGCTCATCGGAATGGTGCTCGATCAGCAGGTGCCCTTCGAGACGGCGTTCTCGGGGCCCAAGAAGATCGCGGACCGGATGGGCAGCTTCGGTGCTCACGAGATCGCCGAGTACGACCCCGACAAGTTCGCCGCGCTGTGTTCGGAAAAGCCTGCGATACACCGCTTTCCGGGGTCGATGGCCAAACGCATCCAGACCCTGGCCCAGATCATCGTGGACCGTTACGACGGCGATGCCGCCGGCTTGTGGACCGCCGGGGACCCCGACGGCGAGGAGCTGCTGCGGCGAATCAAGGGGCTGCCCGGGTTCGGCGAAGTCAAGGCGCAGATCTTCCTGGCTTTACTGGGCAAGCAGTACGGCGTCACGGTCAAGGGCTGGCGTGAGGCGGCCGGGCAGTTCGGCAAGGCCGGCACGCACATCTCCGTCGCCGATATCGTCGACGCCCAATCGATGGGCAAAGTGCGTTCCTACAAGAAGCAAATGAAGGCCGCGGCCAAGGCGGCCAAGTAGTAGGTCACCAGAAGGGAAGGGCGGCAACATGAAGACACACCTGACGTGTCCGTGCGGGGAAGCCATCGTCGGCAAGGACGAAGACGAGCTGGTCGAGCTGACCCAGGCTCATCTCGCCAGCGATCATCCGGGTCTCGAATACGATCGCGACGCGATCCTGTTCATGGCGTACTGACGGTCTGACCAAACGCCGAGCGCGCGTGCCCGGATGGGGACACGCGCGCTCGGGGCGGGGAATAGTGCTGGCCCTACGGCACCACCGTGGAGCCGATCGTGGGCATGAACTGGCACTGCTTTTCCTTGGTGGTGACCTGCCCGAAAATGGTCGACATGATGCTGCCCGACCCGGTGTCGGCGATCGCGGTCAGCGTCGTCGGCCCGTCGCCGTTGATGTCGGTGCGCGGCTTGAGCGCGACCGTCCCGGACTTGCCCGTGGTCAGGTTCACCCACGTGACGTTCAACGGCAGCTTCTGTACCTCGGCCGGCCCGGGGGTGCCGACGGCGGTGAACACATAGGCGGTCTGCCCGGGGCCCGGCCCGGGAGTCGGAATCTTCGCCGGGCCCGCCACCGATAGCGCGGTGGCGATCGCGCTGGTGCCGTCGGCCAGGCAGTTGGTGCCGATCGAGGGATACATGAAGTCCTGCGTGGGCGGAGCGTCCGGGCCGAACCCCGGAGCCGCCGCCGGCGCCGCGGCGGGTGCGGGAGCCGCGGCCGGTGGAGCCTCGGCCGAAGCGGGAGGCGCCGGCACGGGAGCCGCAACGGGTGCGACGGTGCCCGCGGCCGGCGCCGAAGCCGGCGGCGCGGTCACCGGTGGGGCCGCCACCGGTCCCGGGCCGGCGGCATGGGCCGGGTCGATGCCGGTCGGCAGGTGTGACTGGGCGCCCGGTTCGACGCCCGCGGCCGACGGGGCCGCGGCCGGTCCCGGGCCGGCGGCGTGGGCCGGGTCGATGCCGGTCGGCAGGTGTGACTGGGCGCCCGGTTCGACGCCCGCCGCGGGTACATGCGGCACCGGCGCGCCGTCCGGGAGGGCGGTGCCGGGTTCGGGGGAGCCCGGCTGGGACAGGAATTGATTCACCGACTGGGCGACATTCCGGGACTCGGTGGGCGCGCCCTGGTTGTGGCTGAAGGCCTGCGCTGCGGCCATGAGCAGCTGTGTCGCCTGCCCGGGGTTGGTAGCCGCCTGCTGAATGATCGGGCTCAGCTGCGATAACGCCGGCAGGCCCGGAAGTTCTTGAGTCGAGTTGGGTTGCGGTGTCGCCGGTTCGGCTGCCGCGCTCGGGCAGAACCCGAACGCGGCAGCCGATGCCGTCACGACAGCGGCCAATCCTTTGGACAGATTCCAAGTGGTTGCCACGGTGTGTCCTCCGGTCAGTAGGGGGTGGCTTTGCTGTCGGGGTTAACTAATCAGGGCAGGGCCGCGAGCAGCGGCGCTACCGGGTTGGCCCCGGTTGCCGGTGCGGCCGCGGGTGCGGCAGGCGCCGCCGGAGCCCCGGCCAGTGCCGGCAGGTCCTGCGGCAGGGTCATCTGCGCGGGCATGTTGACCGGCAGATTGGGCAGGAACGCCGGCATGTCGACCTTCGCCTGCGGAATCTGCGGGGCCGGCGGGGTGGCGGGGGCGGTCGGCGTCGACAGCCCCGGGATGGCCGGCAGTCCGGGGATGGACGACGTGGCCGGTGCGGCGGGCGCCGCGGGTGCCGTCTGTCCCAGGCCCGGGATCAACCCCTGCAGGCCCTGCGTGGCCGACGGGGCGGACGGCGCCGAGGGCGTAGCCGCCTGCGGCAGACCGGGAATCGAGGGGATGCTCGACGCGGGATTCGCCGGCGACGTCGCCGCGGCCGACGGAACTCCCGGGAAGGTGATGCCCGGAGCGGCCGGCGCGGACGGCGGGGTGGCGCCCAGGGCGGTAGCGAGGTTCTGCAGGATTTGGGGCGCGTTGGCCGCCGAACTGATCAGCTGCTGCGGAATGTTCGGAATCGGCGGAGCCGGCACGGGGTCGGCGTGGGCGATACCGCCCGTGAGTAGGGCTGCGGACGAACCGACGACGACGGCCGCTGCACGCATGTAAGTCCAGATGGTTGGCATGACTCTCCCTGGTTGTGGAAAACGGGTCCGCCGCCGAAGTTACGTTGATACTGATGGGACTCAAGTGACACGTGTGGCATTTATTTGATCGTTATTGATACGAGTGACGGCGGTGACCGAACGCCCGTCGACCAGGACCGTTGGCGGTGACGAGGGCAACTGGTGCCGCTCACGCCCCCCGGATCGCTAAAGTCGGGCGCATAGACACCACTTCGGCCACCCCGGCGGCACCCCCGCGCCGGCGATTCGCGAGTCTGCTTCGGGCGGCGGCACCCGCGCTGCTAGTCGCCAGTGTCGCCGCGCGGCTCGGCTGGACATATCTGTCGCCCCACGGTGCGAACTTCGTCGACCTGCACGTTTACCTCGGTGGCGCCGCCGCGCTTGACCATCCCGGCACGCTGTACAGCTACGTCTACGCCGATCAGACGCCGAACTTCCCGCTGCCGTTCACCTATCCGCCCTTCGCGGCGGTGGTGTTCTACCCACTGAGCCTGCTGCCCTTCCGCGTGGTCGCCTTCGCGTGGCAGGTCGCGACGATGGCCGCGCTGTACGCCGCGATCCGGATCAGCCAGCGGTTGATCGGCGTGGCGGCCGGGGCCGACGGGCGACGCATGGCCATGGCGTGGACGGCCGTCACGATCTGGATCGAGCCGCTGCGCAGCACGTTCGACTACGGGCAGGTCAACGTGTTGCTGATGCTCGGGGTGCTGCTGGCCGTGTTGACGACGCGGTGGTGGCTGTCGGGGCTGCTGGTCGGCGTGGCGGCCGGAATCAAGCTGACGCCCGCGATCGCCGGTGTCTACCTGCTCGGCGTCCGGCGGTGGGCCGCGGCGGCGTTCTCCTTCGTGGTCTTCGTGGCCACCATCGGCGTGTCGGCAATGGTGGCCGGGGACCAGACGCGCTACTACTTCACGAAACTGCTGGGCGACGCGCATCGCGTGGGCCCCATCGCAACGTCGATCAATCAATCCTGGCGCGGCGGCATCTCCCGGATCCTTGGCCACGACGCCGGCTTCGGCCCGCCGGTCCTGGCCGCCATTGCCGTCACCGCGGTGCTGGCCGTCCTGGCCTGGCGGGTGCTGGACCCGACCGATCGGCTGGGCAAGTTGCTGGTGGTGGAGTTGTTCGGGCTGCTGCTGTCGCCGATTTCCTGGACTCACCACTGGGTATGGCTGGTACCGCTGATGATCTGGGCGATTCACGGGCCGCTGCGCGAGCGGCGCGGCGCCCGGATCGTGGGGTGGGGCTGGCTTGCGCTGACCATCGTCGGCGTGCCGTGGCTGCTGCTCTTCGCTCAGCCGACCATCTGGCAGATCAGCCGGCCGTGGTACTTGGCGTGGGCCGGCCTGATCTACATCGTGGCGGCCGTGGCGACGTTGGCCTGGATCGCCGCCGCCGGTCACCGCTCTCCCGAAGGTCGCGCTGGCGTGACGGTCGAAGACCGGGCGACGTCGGAGGGCTAGCTCCCGACGATCCCGTCGATGTCGTGGGCCATGGCCACGTCCTTCTCGGTTATGCCCCCCTCGGAGTGCGTGACCAGAGCGAAAGTAACTGTCCGCCAACGGATATCGATATCCGGGTGATGGTCCTTGCTCTCCGCGTGCTCGCCGACCCGGCGCACCGCGTCGATGCCGGCCAGGAAACTCGGGAACTTGATCGACCGGCGCAGCGCGCCGTCGACACGCTCCCATCCGTTGAGATCGGGCAGTGCGGCGTCCACCTGCTCATCCGTTAACACAGCCATGTCTCGACCGTATACCGTCTGGCCATGCCGACCCAGATCGTCGTCGCCGGGGCGGTCATCCGCGGCGCCAGTGTCTTGGTGGCGCAGCGCGTCCGGCCGCCCGAGCTGGCCGGACGCTGGGAGCTGCCCGGCGGCAAGGTCGCGCCGGGTGAGACCGAGCCCGAGGCGCTGGCCCGGGAGTTGGCCGAGGAGCTGGGTGTGACCGCCGGCGACGTCGCGGTGGGCGACCGCCTGGGCGACGACATCGCGCTGGACGGCATGACGCTGCGCGCCTACCGTGTGGACCTGCTCGGCGGCCAACCGCACGCCCGTGACCACCGGGCGGTGCGCTGGGTGACGGCGGCCGAGCTGGCCGATGTCGACTGGGTGCCCGCCGACCGCGCCTGGGTCGCTGACCTGGTACGGACGCTGGCCGGCGGGGTCTCATAACAAGTCCACAGCCTTTCGGCAGCTGACATTCAGCGCCGCAGAAGGTCACGAGGGTGAACTTGGAGATATAAACCCAACGTGAACTTGTAGTAAACGACTTGACCTGGAGTGCGTGCCGGCGGCGACCCGTCATCCGCGCCGGACGCATCTGGTCCGCAAAACCCATGCTGAGCAGACGGATTTTCGTTAACAGGCCGCGTACGGCGGAGGTGATAGGCCCTTCTCCCGCACCCGATGCTGGTGCGTGCTCCGGGCCCCCGACATCGATGGCGCCCCCGACGCGGCATGGCGCGGGCGGATGCAGCGACGGGCCGGCGCCCAACACGACGCATCTGGGGTCGAAGCGACGGCCCGGCTACGACGCAGTGATACGGAGTAGAAGGGGTACCTGTTGACTCTCACACCACACGTTGGTGGAGCGCTCGAGGAGTTGCTGGAACGCAGCGGGCGGTTCTTCACACCCGGCGAGTTCTCGGCCGACCTGCGCACGGTGACGCGGCGGGGCGGCCGCGAGGCCGACGTGTTCTACCGCGACAGGTGGAGTCACGACAAGGTGGTGCGTTCCACCCACGGGGTCAACTGCACCGGTTCCTGCTCCTGGAAGATCTACGTCAAGGACGGGATCATCACCTGGGAAACGCAGCAAACCGACTACCCATCGGTGGGCCCGGACCGGCCGGAATACGAGCCGCGCGGATGCCCGCGCGGGGCATCGTTCTCCTGGTACAGCTACTCGCCCACCCGGGTGCGGTACCCGTACGCCCGGGGCGTGCTGGTCGAGATGTACCGGGAAGCCAAGGCGCGCCTCGGCGATCCCGTGCTCGCCTGGGCCGACATTCAGGCGGACCCCGAACGTCGACGGCGCTATCAGCGCGCCCGCGGCAAGGGCGGACTGATCCGGATCACCTGGGCCGAGGCCACCGAGCTGATCGCCGCCGCCCACGTGCACACCATCAAGACCTACGGTCCCGACCGGGTCGCCGGCTTCTCACCCATCCCGGCGATGTCCATGGTGTCCTACGCCGCGGGGTCGCGGTTCTTCGAACTGATCGGCGCCCCGATGACGTCGTTCTACGACTGGTACGCCGACCTGCCGGTGGCCTCGCCGCAGGTGTTCGGCGATCAGACCGACGTCCCCGAATCCGGAGACTGGTGGGACGCTTCGTATTTGATGATGTGGGGCTCCAACGTGCCGATCACCCGAACCCCCGACGCGCACTGGATGGCCGAGGCCCGCTACCGCGGCACCAAGGTGGTGACGGTCAGCCCCGACTACGCCGACAACACCAAGTTCGCCGACGAGTGGATGCCGTGCGCGGCCGGCGCCGATGGGGCGTTGGCGATGGCGATGGGGCACGTCATTCTTTCGGAATGCTATGTGCAGAAGCAGGTTCCGTTCTTCGCCGACTTCGCGCGTCGCTACACCGACCTGCCGTTCCTGATCAAGCTGGAAGAACGTGGCGACATGCTGGTGCCGGGGAAGAACCTCACGGCGGCAGATCTCGGCGAGGCGGTCGAGAACGCGGCGCTCAAACCGGCGGTGTGGGACGAGGCCACCGACTCGGTGGTGGTGCCGCACGGTTCACTGGGATTCCGTTACGGCGAGGACGGCGTCGGTAAGTGGAACCTCGACCTCGGCGCGCTGGTGCCGGCGCTCAGCGTGCGGGATGCGCACGGCAACGGCGAGGACGACACCGCGCTGGTGCACCTGGCCAGCTTCGACACGATCAACGGCGAGGGCGCCACCGTGGCGCGCGGTGTCCCGGTGCGCCGCGTCGGCAAGCACTTGGTGTGCACCGTTTTCGACCTGATGCTCGCCCAGTACGGCGTGGCCCGGCCGGGATTGCCCGGCGAATGGCCCACCGGTTACGACGACCCGACCCAGCAGAACACCCCCGCGTGGCAGGAGACCATCACCGGCGTGTCGGCCGCGCAGGCCATCCGCGTCGCGAAGGAATTCGCCCGCAACGCAGAGGAATCCGGTGGCCGGTCCATGATCATCATGGGCAGCGGGATCTGCCAGTGGTTCCACGGCGACGCCATCTACCGGGCGGTGCTCGCGCTGCTGATGCTGACCGGGTCGATGGGGCGCAACGGCGGCGGCTGGGCCCATTACGTCGGCCAGGAAAAGGTGCGTCCGCTCACCGGATTTCAGACGATGGCGATGGCGACGGACTGGGTGCGCCCGCCCCGGCAGGTGCCGGGTGCGTCCTACTGGTACGCGCACACCGACCAGTGGCGCTACGACGGCTACGCGGCCGACAAGCTTGCCAGCCCACTGGGTCGCGGCCGGTTCGCCGGCAAGCACACGATGGATCTGCTGGCCTCCGCTACGGCGATGGGCTGGAGCCCCTTCTACCCCCAGTTCGACCGGTCCAGCCTGGACGTCGCCGACGAGGCGCGCGACGCCGGCCGCGACGTCGCCGACTACGTCGCCGAGCAGCTTCGCGACCGCAAGCTCAAGCTCTCGGTCACCGATCCCGACAATCCGGTCAACTGGCCGCGGGTGCTTACGGTGTGGCGGGCCAACCTGATCGGGTCGTCGGGCAAGGGCGGCGAGTACTTCCTGCGCCACCTGCTGGGCACCGACTCCAACGTGCAGGCCGAGCCGCCGGCCGACGGCACGCCGCCCGCTGACGTGGTGTGCGAGGGGGACATCCCCGAGGGCAAGCTCGACCTGATGATGTCGATCGATTTTCGAATGACCTCGACGACATTGGTCTCGGACATCGTGCTCCCGGCGGCGACCTGGTACGAGAAGGCCGACATCTCCAGCACGGACATGCACCCGTACGTGCACGCGTTCAGCGCCGCGACCGATCCGCCCTGGGAAACCCGTTCGGATTTCGAGGCTTTCGGCGCGATCGCCCGCGCCTTCAGCGCGCTGGCCAAGCGTCACCTGGGCACCCGCAGCGACGTGGTCGTCACGGCGCTGCAGCACGACACCCCCGACGCGATGGCCTATCCCGATGGCACCGAAGAAGACTGGCTGCACACCGGAGCGACGCCGGTGCCCGGGCGCAGCATGCCCAGGCTCACCGTGGTGGAACGCGACTACGGCGCAATCTATGACAAGTGGCAGACCCTCGGCCCGCTCGTGGAGACGTTCGGCCTGACCACCAAGGGCATCACCGTGCACCCGTTCCGGGAGGTCGAGGAACTGGCGGCCAAGTTCGGCGTGATGAATTCCGGTGCGGCGGCGGGGCGTCCGGCCATCACCACCGCCGCCCGGATGGCCGACGTGCTGCTGCTGCTGTCCGGGACCACCAACGGCCGGCTCGCGGTCGAGGGCTTCCGTGAACTGGAGAAGCGAACGGGTCAACGGCTGGCGCACCTGGCCGAGGGCAGCGAGGAGCGGCGCATCAGCTATGCCGACACCCAGGCGCGCCCGGTCCCGGTGATCACCAGCCCGGAATGGTCGGGCAGCGAAACCGGTGGGCGTCGCTACGCGCCGTTCACCATCAACATCGAAAACCTGAAACCGTTCCACACGTTGACCGGCCGGATGCACTTCTACCTGGCCCACGACTGGGTCGAGGAACTCGGCGAGCACCTGCCCGTGTTCCGTCCGCCGCTGGACATGACGCGGCTGTTCGGTCAGCCCGAGCTCGGCCCGACCGAAGACGGAATCGGCCTCACCGTAAGGTATTTGACACCGCACTCGAAGTGGTCGTTCCACTCCACCTACCAGGACAACCTTTACATGCTGTCGTTGTCCCGGGGCGGGCCGACGATGTGGATGAGCCCCGGCGACGCGGCCAAACTCAAAGTCCGCGACAACGATTGGGTCGAGGCCGTCAATGCCAACGGCATCTACGTGTGCCGGGCCATCGTCAGCCACCGCATGCCCGACGGTGTGGTGTTCGTCTACCACGTGCAGGAACGCACGGTGGACACACCTCGCACCGAAACCAACAACAAACGCGGCGGCAATCACAACGCGCTGACCCGCGTTCGGATCAAGCCCAGTCACCTCGCCGGGGGCTACGGCCAGCATGCGTTCGCGTTCAATTACATGGGACCGACCGGCAACCAGCGTGACGAGGTCACCGTGGTGCGCCGCCGCAGCCAGGAGGTGACTTACTAGATGAAGGTCATGGCCCAACTGGCGATGGTGATGAACCTCGACAAGTGCATCGGCTGCCACACCTGCTCGGTCACCTGCAAGCAGGCATGGACCAACCGTTCCGGCACCGAGTACGTGTGGTTCAACAACGTCGAAACCCGGCCGGGGCAAGGTTATCCGCGCACCTACGAGGACCAGGAGCGGTGGCGCGGCGGCTGGATACGCGACAAGAAGGGCCGGCTGCGGTTGCGCGACGGCGGCCGCTTCCACAAGTTGTTGCGCATCTTCGCCAACCCGCGGCTGCCGCTCATCGACGACTACTACGAGCCCTGGACCTACGACTACGAGAACCTGACCACCGCACCCGCGGGTGACACCTTCCCGACCGCCGCGCCCAAGAGTCAGATCAGCGGCGAACGGATGAAGATCTCCTGGGGCCCGAACTGGGACGACAACCTGGCCGGGTCGCCGGAGATCCTGGCGGGCGACCCGATTTTGAAGAAGGTCGGCGAGGAGGTCAAACTCGCGCTCGAAGAGACCTTCATGTTCTATCTGCCCCGGATCTGCGAGCACTGCCTCAACCCCTCCTGCGTGGCGTCATGCCCGTCGGGTGCGATGTACAAGCGCAGCGAGGACGGCATCGTGCTGGTCGACCAGGACCGCTGCCGGGGCTGGCGGATGTGCGTCTCCGGATGTCCTTACAAGAAGGTCTATTTCAACCACAAGACGGGCAAGGCCGAGAAGTGCACGCTGTGCTATCCGCGGATGGAGGTCGGGCTGCCGACCATCTGTTCGGAGACCTGCGTGGGGCGGCTGCGGTATCTGGGCCTGGTCCTCTACGACGTGGATCGGGTGCTCGAGGCGGCGTCGGTGGAGAACGAAACCGACCTCTACGAGGCGCAGCGCCGAATCCTGTTGGACCCGAACGATCCCGAGGTGATCACGGCCGCGCGCGCGGAGGGCATCTCCGACGAGTGGATCGAGGCGGCCCAACGCTCCCCGGTGCACGCGCTGATCAACGACTACAAGGTCGCGCTACCCCTGCACCCTGAATACCGCACCATGCCGATGGTCTGGTACATCCCGCCCCTGTCGCCGGTGGTCGACGCGGTCAGCCGCGACGGTCACGACGGGGAGGACCTCGGCAACCTGTTCGGCGCGCTGGACGCCCTGCGCATCCCGATGCAGTACCTGGCCGAACTGTTCACCGCCGGTGACACCGCCGTGGTCGAGGGCGTATTGCGGCGGCTGGCGGCGATGCGCTCCTACATGCGCGACATCAATCTCGGGCGCGAAACCCAGCCGCACATACCGCAATCCGTCGGGATGACCGAAGAGCAGATCTACGAGATGTACCGGCTGCTGGCCATCGCCAAATACGAAGAGCGCTACGTCATTCCGACCGCGTTCAGCCCGCAGGCCCGCGATCTCGAACAGATGGGTTGCTCGTTGACGGGCGACGGCGGCCCGGGCATGTACGAGTCGGGCGACCCGGTACCCGTTTCCGTGGAGACGTTCCACGCGCTCAAGCACACGGACGGGGAGGCGGCCGGAAACGGCCGGGCGCGGGTGAACCTGCTGAACTGGGATGGGCGCCAGGTGCCCGCCGGAATGTTTCCCGAAGAGCAGAACCGATGAGGCTGCTGGCCGGGCGCCGCGGACGCGCCAACACCCTGCAGGACCGACTGGTCTGGCAGGCGGCATCGCTGCTGCTGGCCTACCCGGACGACGAGCTGGCGGCGCGGCTGGACACCGTCGACGAGCTGCTCAGCCACATCGACGGGCCCGAGGCGACGCTGCTCGGACAGACGGCGGCCGCGCTGCGCGCCCGCGAGCCGATGGCCGCCGCGATGGACTACGTCGCGACATTCGACATGCGGCGCCACTGCACGATGTACCTGACGTACTGGACCGCCGGGGATACCCGCAACCGCGGCCGGGAAATGGTCGAATTCGCCACCGCCTACCGGGAAGCGGGCGTGCCGCCGCCGCGCGCCGAGGCGCCCGATCACCTGCCCGTCGTGCTCGAGTTCGCCGCCACCGTCGATCCCGAGGTGGGGCGGCGGCTGCTCAGCGAGCACCGCGTCCCCATCGACGTCTTGCGGGGCGCCCTCGCCGACGCGAACTCGCCCTACGAGCCGACCGTGGCGGCGGTATGCGCGACACTGCCCGCCGCGACCGACCAGGACGTGCGCCGTGCCGAGCGCCTGGCGCAAGCCGGGCCACCCGCGGAAGCCGTTGGGCTGCAACCCTTTAACTTGACCGTGCCGCCCCGACGCGAAGGAGCGCCAGGTGTTTAGCAACGTATTGTTTTGGGACATCGCGCCCTACGTCACGCTGACGGTTTTGGTCGTCGGCACCTGGTGGCGGTACCGCTACGACAAATTCGGCTGGACCTCGCGTTCCTCGCAGATCTACGAGTCGCGGCTGTTGCGGGTGGCCAGTCCGATGTTCCACTTCGGCATCCTGGCGGTTTTCGCCGGCCACGTGATGGGCCTGTTCGTCCCGCCGCGGGTGACGCACATGTTGAAGTTGAGCGATCACGCCTACCATCTGCAGGCGGTCATCGCCGGGTCGATCGCCGGCCTCGCGACGTTGGCCGGGATCGGGCTGCTGATCTATCGGCGGTTCACCCGCCCCGCGGTGTCCATGGCCACCACCCGCAGCGACAAGGTGATGTATGTGGTGCTGGTGCTGGCCATCGTGGTGGGGCTGTACTGCGACCTGATCGGCACCGGGCCGCACGGCGGCGAGTTCCACTATCGCTACACGGTCGGGCTGTGGTTCCGCCGGATCTGGATCTTCCAGCCGCACGGCGAGGTGATGATCAACGCCCCGCTGGACTACCAGCTGCACTCCTTGATCGGCATGGGGTTGTTCACGCTGTTGCCGTTCACCCGGCTGGTGCACATCTTCAGCGCGCCCGTCGCCTACCTGTTCCGGCCCTACATCGTCTACCGCAGCCGCGACGAGGTGGCCAAGGGCGAATTGGTCGGTACGGCGCCGCGCCGCCGGGGTTGGTGACCGGCGCCCGGTCGCCCGTTGAGCGTGCGTCCAGGGCTTTCGGTGTGCCGCCAGGGTGCCGACCCGCCGCGGCGGGCCGCCCTGGACGCACACCGGACAGCGCGCGGGCCACACCTGCCAGTTCGCCTTTGATACCCCCGCGCTGCCACAATCACCGACGTGCCATTCCGTAACGTCGCCATCGTCGCCCACGTCGACCACGGCAAAACGACCCTGGTGGACGCGATGCTGCGGCAGTCGGGGGCGCTGCACCACCGCGGTGACGACACCCAGGAACGCATCATGGACAGCGGTGACCTCGAGAAGGAAAAGGGCATCACCATCCTGGCCAAGAACACCGCCGTGCATCGCCACAACCCGGACGGGACGGTGACGGTCATCAATGTGATCGACACCCCGGGGCACGCCGACTTCGGCGGCGAGGTGGAGCGCGGGCTGTCGATGGTGGACGGCGTGCTGCTGCTGGTCGACGCGTCCGAGGGCCCGTTGCCGCAGACGCGGTTCGTGCTGCGCAAGGCGCTGGCCGCGCACCTGCCGGTGATCCTCGTCGTCAACAAGACCGACCGGCCCGACGCGCGCATCGCCGAGGTGGTGGAGGCCAGCCACGACCTGCTGCTGGACGTCGCCTCGGACCTCGACGACGAGGCCGCCAAGGCGGCCGAGCACGCGCTGGGCCTGCCGACGCTGTACGCGTCCGGCCGGGCCGGCGTCGCCAGCACCACCCAGCCGGCCGACGGCGAGGTGCCCGCCGGCGACAACCTGGACCCGCTGTTCGACGTGCTGATGGAGCACATTCCGCCGCCGTCGGGGGACCCCGAGGCGCCGCTGCAGGCGCTGGTGACCAACCTCGACGCGTCAGCCTTCCTCGGGCGGCTCGCGCTGATCCGCATTTACAACGGCAAGCTGCGCAAGGGCCAGCAGGTGGCGTGGATGCGCGAGGTCGACGGGCTGCCCGTCATCACCGGCGCCAAGATCACCGAGTTGCTCGCGACCGAGGGCGTCGAGCGCAGCGCCACCGACGAGGCGATCGCCGGCGACATCGTGGCTGTCGCCGGCCTGCCCGAGATCATGATCGGCGACACGCTGGCCGATCCCGACCACGCGCACGCGCTGCCCCGGATCACCGTCGACGAGCCGGCGATCTCGGTGACGATCGGCACCAACACCTCGCCGCTGGCGGGCAAGGTGTCGGGCCACAAGCTGACCGCGCGCATGGTCCGCAACCGCCTTGATCAGGAGCTGGTCGGCAACGTCAGCATCCGGGTCGTCGACATCGGCCGGCCCGACGCCTGGGAGGTGCAGGGCCGCGGCGAGCTCGCCCTGGCGGTGCTGGTGGAACAGATGCGCCGCGAGGGTTTCGAGCTCACCGTCGGCAAGCCGCAGGTGGTGACCCGCACGATCGACGGCAAACTGCACGAGCCGTTCGAGGCGATGACCATCGACTGCCCCGAAGAGTTCGTCGGCGCGATCACCCAGCTGATGGCCGCCCGCAAGGGCCGCATGGAGGAGATGACCAACCACGCCGCGGGCTGGGTCCGGATGGACTTCATCGTGCCGAGCCGCGGCCTGATCGGGTTCCGCACCGATTTCCTGACCATCACGCGCGGCACCGGGATCGCCAACGCCGTGTTCGACGGTTACCGGCCGTGGGCGGGGGAGATCCGGGCCCGCCACACCGGGTCCCTGGTCTCCGACCGCAGCGGCACCATCACGCCGTTCGCGCTGATTCAGCTCGCCGACCGGGGCCAGTTCTTCGTCGAACCCGGTCAGGACACCTACGAGGGCATGGTCGTCGGAATCAACCCGCGCGCAGAGGATCTCGACATCAACGTCACCCGGGAGAAGAAGCTCACCAACATGCGGTCGTCGACGGCGGACGTCATCGAGACGCTGGCCAAGCCGCTCGAGCTCGACCTGGAACAGGCGATGGAGTTCTGTGCGCAGGACGAATGTGTCGAGGTGACTCCGGAGATCGTCCGCGTCCGCAAGGTGGAGCTGGACGCCACGACCCGGGGCCGCAGCCGGGCGCGGGCCAAGGCCCGGGGTTAATCGCGCGTGCGTGGGCGGGCTGCTGGGCAGCTGCTCGATACCCTGATCGGCATGCCGAGACGAGTCCGCCGTTTCTTCGTGACGGTGGGTGTGGTCGTCTCGCTGGCCGGATTGGCGCTCGCGGCGTGCACGGTCAACCCCCCGCCGGCGCCACAGAGCACCGATACCCCGCACAACTCGCCACCGCCGCCGCCGCGGCCGACCCAGATCATCATGGGCATCGACTCGATCGGGGCCGGGTTCAACCCGCACCTGCTGTCCGACCTGTCCCCGGTGAACGCGGCGATCAGCGCGCTGGTGCTGCCCAGCGCGTTCCGGCCGGTGCCCGACCCCGGCAGTCCGACGGGCTCACGCTGGGAGATGGACCCGACCCTGCTGGAGTCGGCCGAGGTCACCAGCCAGAACCCGTTCACGGTGACCTACAAGATCCGGCCGGAGGCGCAGTGGACCGACAACGCCCCGATCGCCGCCGACGACTTCTGGTACCTGTGGCGGCAGATGGTCAGCCAGCCCGGCGTCGTCGATCCCGCCGGGTACGACCTCATCACCGGCGTGCAGTCGCTCGAAGGCGGCAAGCAGGCGGTGGTCACCTTCGCCCAGCCCTATCCGTCGTGGAAGGAGCTGTTCAGCAACATCCTTCCGGCGCACATCGTCAAGGACGTGCCGGGCGGTTTCGCGGCCGGGCTCGCCCGGGCGCTCCCGGTGACCGGCGGCCAGTTCCGGGTGGAGAGCATCGATCCGCAGCGCGACGAGATCCTGGTGGCCCGCAACGATCGCTACTGGGGATCACCGGCCAAACCCGCGCTCATCCTGTTCCGGCGTGCCGGGGCGCCGGCCGCGCTGGCCGATTCCGTGCGCAACGGTGACACCCAGGTGGCCCAGGTGCACGGTGGATCGGCGGCCTTCGCGCAGCTGTCCGCCATCCCCGACGTGCGCACCGCCCGGATCGTGACGCCACGGGTCATGCAGCTGACCCTGCGCGCCAACGAGCCGAAGTTGTCCGACGCGCAGGTGCGCAAGGCGATCCTCGGGCTGCTCGACGTCGACCTGCTGGCGGCGGTGGGCGCGGGCAGCGACAACACCGTGACGCTGGATCAGGCCCAGATCCGGGCCCCCAGCGACCCCGGCTACGAACCGACCGCGCCCCCCGCGATGACGACCCCGGCGGCGCTGGCGTTGCTGGAGGGATCCGGATACAAGGTCGAGGGCAACTCGTCGGGGTCTCCGGCGCCGACGCCGACGAACACCGCGCCGCCCGAGGTCATCCGCGGCCGGATCAGCAAGGACGGTCAGCAGCTGGCGCTGGTCATCGGCGTCGCGGTCAACGACCCGACGTCCGTCGCGGTGGCCAACACCGCGGCCGACCAGTTGCGCAACGTCGGCATCGCCGCCAGCGTGCTGGCGCTGGACCCGGTGACGCTGTATCGCGACGCGCTGAACAACAACCAGGTGGACGCGATCGTCGGCTGGCACCAGGCGGGCGGAAACCTGGCGACGCGGTTGGCGTCGCGGTACGGCTGCCCGGCCCTGCAGGCGACGCAGGTACCGGCATCGACGGGGCCGACCACCAGTCCTGCGGCGACCGGCGGGCCGACGACCACCGGGCCCGGCACCTCCGCCACCACACCGACGTCGACACCGCCGCCCAGCCGCCCGGCTGACCCCAACGCCTTGGTGCAGGCGCCGTCGAACCTCACCGGGATCTGCGATCGCAGCGTTCAGTCGAACATCGACGCCGCGCTGAACGGCACCAAGAGCATCAACGACGTGATCACGGCGGTCGAGCCGAGGCTGTGGAACATGTCGACCGTGTTGCCGATCCTGCAGGACACCACGATCGTCGCCGCCGGACCGAGCGTGCAGAACGTCAGCCTGTCGGGCGCGGTGCCTGTCGGCATCGTCGGCGACGCCGGCCAATGGATCAAGACCGGGCCATAGCCCGCGTCGTCAGTCGGCCGCCCGCCCCCGTCGCGGCGGGATCACGGTGTCGACGATGAGCGCCAGCTCCCGACGGTTCGGCGGCGATCCGGTCAGCAGGAAGTGCTGATTGATCAGGGCCGGGCCGATGCGGGCGGTCAGCGGGGTGATCAGCTC
Source organism: Mycobacterium sp. E3251 (assembly GCF_001666835.1). GTDB lineage: Bacteria > Actinomycetota > Actinomycetes > Mycobacteriales > Mycobacteriaceae > Mycobacterium. The sequence continues at coordinate 36,066 of NZ_LZJF01000011.1, forward strand.
CGCATCGAGCTCGCCCTCCGCGACGGCGGCCTGCAGGATCGATTCGACGATCTGCAGGCGCGGCGCCACCACGGCGTCGGCGAAGATGGCGCGCATCTCGGGTTCGTGCAGGAGCTGGTTGACGGTGGCCATGCCGGGGAAGGCGGTCTTCCCGGCGCAGACGTCGCGGTGGGCGCTGAACACCGTCAGCAGGTTCTCCCGCGCCGACCTGCCGGGCCGCGCCTCGGGCAACGGCGGCAAGGTATGGACCAGTGCGGCGTGCACGAGCTCACACTTGGTGGTCCAGCGCCGGTACAGGGCCGCCTTGCCGGTGTGGGCGCGCGCCGCGATCCCCTCCATCGTCAGCCCGCCGTAGCCGACCTCAGCCAATTCGGCCAGGGTGGCCTCGTAGAGCGCCCGCTCGAGGACCTCGCCCCGTCGGCGGCTCCGGCCACCGGTCGGGGCGGTCTGGGTGAGCTGCGGCATCCCTCGATAGTAGCCGTATGCGTTCCTATCGGTGGCGACGAGACCGCCACCGGACCTGCGGTGCGGGTAGGGTGCGTCCATGCCCGAGACGCCACGGCTGCTGTTCGTCCACGCGCATCCCGACGACGAGAGCCTCAGCAACGGCGCCACCATCGCCCACTACACCGCCCGCGGGGCCGACGTGCGCGTCGTCACCTGCACGCTTGGCGAAGAGGGCGAGGTCATCGGTGACCGCTGGGCCGGGCTGGCCGTCGAACACGCGGATCAGTTGGGGGGCTACCGGATCGGCGAGCTCACCGCGGCGCTGCGTGGGCTCGGCGTCGGCGGCCCGCACTACCTCGGCGGCGCCGGACGCTGGCGCGACTCGGGCATGCGGGGAACACCGGGGCGGGCGCGGCAGCGGTTCATCGACGCCGACGAGCAAGAGACCGTCGGCGAGTTGGTTGCCGTCATTCGCGAGCACCGTCCGCACGTCGTGGTGACCTACGACCCGGGCGGCGGCTACGGCCACCCCGACCACGTCCACACCCACACCGTCACAACGGCCGCCGTGGCGGCTGCCGGCTCCGGCGACTTTCCCGGCGAACCGTGGACCGTGCCGAAGTTCTACTGGTCGGTGTTCGCCACCCGCGCCTTCCTGGCGGGCCTGCGTGCCCTCGATGGCGAGGACCTGCTGCCCGAGTGGGCGATCCCCCCGGAGGAAGAGTTCGGCTTCGGGTTTGCGGACTCCGACATCGACGCCGTCGTCGAGCCCGACCTTGAGGCCTGGGCGGCCAAGCGGGCGGCGCTCGCCGCGCACGCCACCCAGGTTGTCATCGGACCGACCGGCCGGGCCTGCGCCCTGTCGAACAACATGGCGCTACCGATCCTCGCCGAGGAGCACTACGTGCTGGCGGCCGGCACGGCGGGGGAGCGCGACGAGCGCGGGTGGGAGACAGATCTGCTTGCCGGGCTTGATTTCACCGCGGCCGGCACGGGGTAGGCTTGCCAATCAGGCAGCCACGGAAGGATTTCGCATGGACCCCGACCTGGACCCTAATCAGCAGCATTGGCAGGACCGGCTCGACAGCCTGCAGTGGGTTATCGGCTCGATACTCTCCAACATCGACAGCGTCCCGACCTGACCGAAACCAAGCCGCGCGCCGCATCTCTCGAAGACATCGGCGCGACAGACCCCGCGATACGTTTCGTTGTCTTGGCGCTGTTGGCCGTCGACGGGGTCCTCTCCGCACTGGCCGGGGCCCTGCTGCTGCCTTCCTATATCGGGTCGATCCCGTTTCCCATCAGCGGCTTGATTTCTGGACTGGTCAACGCCGCACTCGTGTGGGCCGCCGGACGGTGGACCACGTCGTCGCGGCTGGCCGCGCTGCCGTTGTGGACGTGGCTGCTCACCGTGGCGGTGATCAGCATGGGCGGCCCGGCCGACGACGTGATCCTGGGCGGTCGCGGCGTGATGGCCTACGGGGCCTTGCTGCTGATCGTGCTGGGGGTGGTGCCGCCGTTCTGGATGCTGTGGCGGCGCGGGCGCCGGGCCTGACGTTTGTGCCGCCGCGCGGGCCGGGATGTCCCCGCTTGCGCGTGTGGCACTGCCGCTACTGTTGACTGTTGCGCAGACGGGCCCGCACGGGTCGGAAGAAAATTTCACATGTTGGGACACGCGGATGAAATTCGATCGTGGGGAAGTTACACGAAGGTGCCGCTGACTCCGGGCGAAGAGCCTATCGCTCTTCCTAATCCTGTGGTTTTGCCAAAGACCAGCGCCTCGGCGTTGCGACGGGTGTTACGTCGCGCCCGAGACGGTGTCGCGCTCAACGTCGATGAGGCCGCCGTCGCGATGACCGCGCGCGGTGAAGACCTCGCGGACCTGTGCGCCAGCGCGGCGCGGGTGCGCGACGCGGGCCTGGCATCCGCCGGCCGGCGCGGCCCCGGCGGCGGGTTACCCGTCACCTATTCGCGCAAGGTGTTCATTCCGATCACCCATCTGTGCCGCGACACCTGCCATTACTGCACCTTCGTCACCGTGCCGGGCAAGCTGCGCGCGCAGGGCGCCGGCATGTATCTCGAGCCCGACGAGATCGTCGACATCGCTGCCCGCGGAGCCGAATTGGGTTGCAAAGAAGCCCTTTTCACCCTTGGTGACCGGCCCGAGGACCGGTGGCCGGAGGCGGGGCAGTGGCTCAGCGAACGCGGTTATGACTCCACGCTGTCCTACGTGCGGGCCATGGCGATCCGGGTGCTCGAAGAGACCGGCCTGCTGCCGCACCTGAACCCCGGTGTGATGAGTTGGTCGGAGATGGCGCGGCTGAAGCCCGTGGCGCCGTCGATGGGCATGATGCTCGAGACCACGTCGCGACGGCTGTTCGAGACGAAAGGGCTTGCCCACTATGGCAGCCCGGACAAAGATCCCGTGGTCCGGCTGCGCACGCTCACCGATGCGGGCCGGCTGTCCATTCCGTTCACCACCGGCCTGCTGGTCGGCATCGGCGAGACGCTGACCGAACGTGCCGAAACTCTGCACGCGATTCGCAAGTCACACAAGGAGTTCGGGCACGTACAAGAAGTGATCGTGCAGAACTTCCGGGCCAAGGAACACACCGCGATGGCCGCCGTCCCCGACGCGGGGATCGACGATTACCTGGCGACGGTCGCGGTCGCCCGGCTGGTGCTCGGCCCCGGCATGCGCATCCAGGCGCCGCCCAACCTGGTGTCGCGCGACGAGTGCCTGGCGCTGGTGGGCGCCGGGGTCGACGACTGGGGCGGCGTGTCACCGCTGACACCCGATCACGTCAACCCCGAGCGGCCGTGGCCCGCTCTCGACGAGCTGGCCGACATCACCGCCGAGGCCGGATACGAACTGGTTCAGCGACTTACCGCTCAGCCCAAGTACGTGCAGGCCGGGGCGGCGTGGATCGACCCGCGGGTGCGCGGCCACGTGATGGCGCTGGCCGACCCGGCGACCGGCCTGGCCCGCGACGTCAATCCGGTGGGGCTGCCCTGGCAGGAGCCCGACGACGTCGCCTCGGCCGGGCGGGTCGACCTCAACGCGGCGATCGACACCGAGGGCCGCGCCACCGAAGCGCGCAGCGATCTGGACAGCGCCTTCGGCGACTGGGAATCGATCCGCGCGCAGGTGCACGAGCTGGCCGCCCGGGCACCCGAACGCATCGACACCGATGTGCTCGCCGCGCTGCGCGCCGCGGAGCGCGACCCCGCCGGCTGCACCGACAGCGAGTACCTGGCGCTGGCGACCGCCGACGGACCCGCACTGGAAGCCGTTGCCGCCCTTGCCAATTCGCTACGGCGCGACACGGTGGGTGACGACGTGACATTCGTGGTGAACCGCAACATCAACTTCACCAATATCTGCTACACCGGTTGCCGGTTCTGCGCCTTCGCGCAGCGCAAGGGCGACGCCGATGCGTATTCGCTGTCCACCGAAGAGGTGGCCGACCGTGCGTGGGAGGCGCACGTCGAAGGCGCCACCGAGGTGTGCATGCAGGGCGGGATCGACCCCGAGTTGCCGGTCACCGGCTACGCCGACCTGGTCCGCGCCGTCAAGGCGCGGGTGCCGTCAATGCACGTGCATGCCTTCTCGCCGATGGAGATCGCCAACGGCGTGACCAAGAGCGGGCTGAGCGTCCGCGAGTGGCTGATCAGCCTGCGCGAGGCCGGGCTGGACACGATCCCGGGCACGGCGGCCGAGATCCTGGACGACGAAGTGCGCTGGGTGCTGACCAAGGGCAAACTGCCGACTTCGGAATGGATCGACATCGTGACCACCGCGCATGAGGTGGGCCTGCGGTCGTCGTCGACGATGATGTACGGGCACGTCGACAGCCCGCGGCACTGGGTGGGTCATCTCAACGTGCTGCGTGGGATCCAGGACCGCACCGGCGGCTTCACCGAGTTCGTCCCGTTGCCGTTCGTACACCAGAGCTCGCCGTTGTACCTTGCCGGCGCCGCCCGGCCCGGGCCCACTCACCGCGACAACCGTGCCGTTCACGCCTTGGCACGAATCATGTTGCACGGCCGCATATCCCAGATCCAGACCAGCTGGGTCAAGCTCGGGATCGAGCGGACACAGGTGATGCTCAACGGCGGTGCCAACGATTTGGGCGGCACGCTGATGGAGGAGACCATCTCGCGGATGGCCGGTTCGGAGCACGGGTCGGCCAAGAGCGTCGAAGAGCTGACCGCGATCGCCGAGGGGATCGGGCGCCCCGCCCGCCAACGCACCACAACCTACGCCCCGCGGGCCGCTTAGCAGCCCGCGGCGACGGGTATACCCGACGCCGTGAACCGACAGATCGACGACGACCGGTTCCCCGAGTGGCGGCCGTTCGTAGACGCGGTACAGCGGCGCCGGCCCGACGCCGGCACGTGGTGCGAGGCCTGGACGGTGCGCGACATCGTCGTCCATCAGGCCGGAAACGCCGAGGAGATCGCCCGGGTGCTGGCCGCCCATCTGGACGGCGAACCGGTTGGCACGCGCGGCTTCGAGGAACGTGAGGGACCACTGCGCGCGCTGAACGACGCGGACCTGTGGGACGCGCTGTTCGACCGGATGGCCACCCTCAACCGGATCGCGGAGGCGGCCGACGACGTGCCCCAGGACACCGACGTCGCGTGGACGGGCCGCACCATGAAGGTGCCCTGGTTCGCCGAGCACATGCGCGAAGAGCTCGTGCTGCACGGTTGGGACATCACCGGGGACGCCGACATGCCGGCGGCGCTGAAAACCGGGCTGGCCGATCCCTGGATGACCACCCACAGCGTCATCGCGGTCGGAAAACCGCTGCTGGCCAAGGGGGCCAAGCAATTACGGCCCGGCGAACGCGTCGAGGCCAGGCTGCGGGCCGGCGGCACCGACGACGTCGTGATCAGCGCGGAAGCCGACCGCAGCACCATCGGACTCACCGAACCCGAAGGCCCGGCCACCCTGGAAACCGACCCCGCCGCGCGCGTGCTGCTGCTCTGGGGGCGTAAGCCCGCAGACCCATCGCGAATATGCAGCCGCGTCGGACCGGAAACCCTGGGCCGCGTCCGCGGCCTGCTCAGCGGTTACTGAACCGCGTGCTGGGCTCAGAAGTTGTTACAGGTGACCGCGACCTGGTTGATGTCGTCGTAGTACTTCATCGCCGACGGCATCGCCTGGATCTGCTGGGCCATCTGCTGGCGCTTCGGCGGCGGCGCGGCCAAGAAGTTGCGGATGTAGGACTGCGCGATCGGCGAGCTGTTCAGCTGCGTCGCGGCCGCCGGATCGGTGGCGTTGAGCGCGGCGATCACCTGCCCGTAGTTGCAAGTGGTGTTGATGATCGCGTCCGTCGGGTCCGCGGACGCGATTCCGGCCCCGGCGGTCAACGCCACGGCCGCGCCACCGAGCGCAACGGTCAATTTGGTCAACGACAGCCTCATGTGTGGACACCTTCCCCGTTTATGCACCGCTATCAAGGCGACGACATCTGCCCAGCGGTTGCCGTCTTCCGGTCGAGGCTACCAGGCACCACGACCGTGCTTCCATATCGATGGTTATCGCAGAGACCCGCTGGAGTGCGACTCTTCGCAGGTCAGCAGGCTGGGCGGCCTGTTCGCCCTCGGCGAAACCGACCCCGGTCGCGGCGTCCGAGACTGACAGTCTTAAATCGTCAACTTAACGGGCGCGCCAAGTGGTTGACGTGTATGTGCAACGTCTAGTATCAGTAACCGAAAGCTTTGTCCTGGAGCGGCCGGAAGCACCGGGCGCGAGCCGAAGAGCAGCCCACACCGAAGCAGTACATGGAGGAGACGTCTGTGACCTACACGATCGCCGAGCCCTGTGTCGACATCAAAGACAAGGCATGTATCGAGGAATGCCCGGTCGACTGCATCTACGAGGGCGCGCGGATGCTGTACATCCACCCCGACGAGTGCGTCGACTGCGGAGCGTGTGAGCCCGTCTGCCCCGTCGAAGCGATTTACTACGAAGACGACGTGCCCGAGCAGTGGAGCCAGTACACGCAGATCAACGCCGACTTCTTCACCGAGCTCGGATCGCCGGGCGGCGCCGCCAAGGTCGGCATGACCGAGAACGACCCGCAGGTCGTCAAGGACCTGCCGCCCCAGGGCGAGGGCGACTGAGCGGGCCGGTGCTGGATAGGCCCGGGGTGAGGCAACGCGCCGCACGCGGGCGAGTCTCGGCTTCCCTGCCGGAATTTCCCTGGGACACGCTGGCTGACGCGAAAGCGCTGGCCGGTTCCCATCCCGACGGCATCGTCGACCTGTCCGTCGGCACCCCGGTCGACCCCGTCGCGCCGGTGATCCAAGACGCGCTCGCCGCCGCCGGTTCCGCGTCCGGATACCCCGCCACCGCCGGCACCCCGCGATTGCGGGACTCGGCGGTCGCCGCGCTGGCCCGCCGCTTCGGCATCACCGGCCTCACCGAGGCGGCTGTGCTGCCGGTGATCGGCAGCAAGGAGCTCATCGCCTGGCTGCCGACCCTGCTGGGACTGGGGTCCGCGGACCTGATCGTGGTGCCCGAGCTGGCGTATCCGACCTATGACGTCGGGGCGCGGCTGGCCGGAGCGACGGTGCTGCGGGCGGATTCGTTGACCCAGTTGGGCCCGCAGTCGCCGGCGCTGGTCTACCTCAACTCCCCGAGCAACCCGACCGGACGCGTGCTGGGCGTCGACCACCTGCGCAAGGTGGTCGGCTGGGCCCGCGAGCGGGGCAGCGTGGTGGCTTCCGACGAGTGTTACCTGGGGCTGGGCTGGGAGGCGCAACCGCTGTCGATCCTGCATCCGTCGGTGTGCGACGGCGACCACAAGGGGCTGCTCGCGATCCACTCGCTGTCGAAGAGCTCTTCGCTGGCCGGTTACCGGGCCGGGTTCGTCGCCGGGGATCCCGATTTGGTGGCCGAGCTGCTGGCGGTGCGCAAACACGCCGGGATGATGGTGCCGACGCCGGTGCAGGCGGCCATGGTCGCCGCCCTGGACGACGACGCCCACGAGCTGGCGCAGCGGGAACGGTACGAACGGCGGCGGGAAGCGTTGCTGCCGGCGCTGCGCTTGGCCGGGTTCGCCGTGGACCATTCCGAGGCGGGCCTGTATCTGTGGGCTACCCGCGGCGAGCCGTGCGCGGACAGCGTCACCTGGCTGGCCGAACGCGGCATTTTGGTGGCGCCCGGCCACTTCTACGGCCCGCGCGGTGCGCAGCACGTGCGCGTCGCGCTGACGGCGACCGACGAGCGGATCTCCGCCGCCGTGCGGCGGCTCGCCTAGCCGAACTTCAAGCCGAATCCGACCAGCTGCCACCACGGCGGCCGCCAGCGTGCACAATGCATCGAAGGTGTTTCGCCCGCTCAGGTTAAGGACGGTGGTCGTGACGACTTCGGCCGACAAGCTGCGCATCCCCCTTTCGGTCGGGGACATCGTCAAGCGGGTGTTCCTGGGAAAGCCCCTGATCACCGAGGACATCGCCTCCGAGAAGTTGTCGAATCCGGTTGCCCTGGGCGCGCTTTCGCCGGACGCGGTGTCGTCCGTCGCGTATGGCCCGGAGCAGATCCTGATCGAACTGCTGCCGCATGCCGGGCTGGCCGCCTTCCTGCTGTTGCTTCCCATCACCGGCGTCATCCTGCTCATCCTGGTGCTGGTGGCCGCCTCGTACCGGCAGGTGGTGATGGCTTACACCCGGGCCGGCGGCTCCTACATCGTCGCGCGGGACAACTTCGGTCCGCGGGTGGCCCAAATCGCCGCCGCGGCGCTGCTGATCGACTACGTCGTGACCGTTGCGGTGCAATCGGCGGCCGGGACGGTTGCGGTGGTGTCGGCGGTCCCCGCGCTGGGCCCGTACAGCCTCGAACTCACGGTCGGTGTGGTGCTTGCCATCTGCTACGCGAACCTGCGTGGGCTCAAGGAAGCGGGGCTGCCGTTCGCGGTGGCGACCTATTCGTTCATCGTCATGGTCGGCCTGACGATCGTCGTGGGCGTGATCCGCGCATTCGCCGGGAACCTACCGACTTACGATCCCGCGCACATGACCGGAACCGTGCCGGTCCACCAGGGCAACGGGTTGGTGCTGGGCGCAACGATTTTGGTCTTGCTGCGCGCGTTCGCCAACGGAGGCTCGTCGCTGACCGGGGTCGAGGCCATCTCCAACACGGTCGACTATTTTCGAAAGCCGCAGGGCCGCAACGCGCGCCGCGTACTCACCGCGATGGCCACCATCCTCGGCCTCCTGCTGGCCGGTGTCGCCTACCTGGCGCATGTTACCCACGCCACGCCGTATCTCACGGAATACCCATCGGTGCTGTCCCAGATCGGCCGTGCCGTCTTCGGCAACGGCGTGATCGGCGACATCTTCTACATTCTGGTCCAGGCCGCGACCGCGGCCATCTTGTTCACCGGTGCGAATACCAGTTTCAACGGTTTCCCGGCGCTGGCCAGTTTCGTCGCCGAGGACCGCTTCCTGCCGCGCCAACTGACCAAACGCGGTCACCGGCTGGTCTTTTCGAACGGCATCATCACCCTGACGGCGTTGTCGGTGGTGTTGCTGGTGGTGACCGGCGGGTCGGTCAACGCGCTCGTCCCGTTCTATGCGATCGGCGTGTTCACCGGGTTCTCGATGGCCGGCTACGGGATGACCAAACACCATCTGACGCACCGGGAACCGGGGTGGCGACGTCGCCTGGCGATCAACCTATCCGCGGCGGTCCTGTCGACGATCGTGGTGGGCATCTTCGCGGTGGCGAAATTCACCGAGGGCGCATGGTTGGTGGTCGTCGTCTTCCCGCTGCTGGTGTTCATGCTGATGCGGCTCAACCGCGAATACCGCGCCGAGGCGGCCATTCTCGAGATGTTCCGCACCGACCGCCCGGAGTTGGTGAAGTATGCGCGGCACCGGGTGTTCGTTCTGGTCGACTCGGTGGATTTGGCGGTGATCGAAGCGCTGCGCTACGGCAGGGGTTTACGGGCCGACGAGTTGACCGCGGTGCACTTCATGGTCGACCCGGCGCACGCCGCGCAACTGCGAAAGCGCTGGGATCACTTCGATCTCGACACTCCGCTGCGCGTGGTGGACTGCCCGGACCGCCGGATCAGCCGGGCCGCGCAGCTGCTGGTCGCCAAGGCGCGCGAAGAACAACCGCACACCAACGTGACGGTGCTGCTGCCCCGGCGAACGTTCGCGCGGCTGTTGGGGAGGCTGCTGCACGACCGCACCGCGGACAAGATCTCCCGCGCGGTGAGCCTGATCCCCGACGCGGCGGCGACGATCGTGCCCTACGACGTGGAATCGCGCATCAAAGAGGCCTACCCCGACACCTTCGAGCAACGCATCGCCCAGGAGATCGACAAGCTCGAGGCCTGGGTGTCCAAGGGCGAGGACGAGAAGGTGGACGCCTACGAGCACCCCGAGCGGCCGGCCTCCGTCATCCTGGTGGCCGGGCTCATCTCGGGGCAACGGGCCACCGTCGAAGGGCGGGTCAACCAGGTCGAGGACGTCACCGACCGCGGGCGTACCTTCCGGCAGGTGGTCGTCGGGGACAACAGCGGGGAAATGACAATCACGTTCCGGCCAAGCCATGGGGGCGCCGACATTCAGCCCGGCCAGCTGTTGCGGATCACCGGGAAGGCGCGCCAGACCGGCAACCGGCCCATCTCGATGATCGATCCGACGTATTGCGTGATCGAAGACCCCGCGAAGGCCGTCGAATCCGGCGAATCCGGCGAAACCAGCAAAACGTAACGTCCGGGCGATCGCGGGATTGTCCCGCATGGGCAAACGCTGTTGTGCGGAACTCTTTGCCAAGCAAGACTATTCGTCGTTCTCCAATGGGCCGCTACCGACGTCCCGGACGGCTGATGGAGCCGGACACGGCTTCGGAGGCGATGAGTCGAGCCGTGACGGTAAGCTGACACCCGCATGACTGCCCAACGCCGTTGGGGGAGAACAGGGGACTGCACTTTGCGTGCCGCAACCGCAACACCCGTTGCTGTCATCGGTATGGCCTGCCGGCTTCCCGGTGGGATCGATTCTCCGCAACAGTTGTGGGAGGCATTGCTGCGCGGCGACGACTTGGTAGGCGAGATTCCCGCCGATCGGTGGGACGCGGACCTGTACTACGACCCCGAACCGGGCGTGCCCGGCCGCTCGGTAACGAGGTGGGGGGCCTTCCTGGACGACGTCGGCGGTTTCGACTGCGACTTCTTCGGCATGACCGAGCGCGAGGCCACCGCGATCGACCCGCAGCACCGCTTGCTGCTGGAAACGTCCTGGGATGCCATCGAGCACGCCGGCCTCGATCCCGCCCGGTTGTCCCACTCGCAGACCGGGGTCTTCGTCGGACTGACCCACGGCGACTACGAACTGTTGTCCGCCGACTGCGGCGCCGCCGAGGGGCCGTACGGGTTCACCGGCACCAGCAACAGCTTCGCGTCGGGGCGGGTCGCCTACACCCTGGGCCTGCACGGCCCGGCGGTCACCGTGGACACGGCGTGCTCGTCGGGCCTGATGGCCGTCCACCAGGCCTGCGGCAGCCTGAACAGCGGTGAAAGCGACTTGGCCCTTGCCGGCGGTGTCGTCGTGACGCTGGAACCGCGGAAGTCCGTCTCGGGGTCGCTGCAGGGCATGCTGTCGCCGACCGGCCGCTGCCACGCCTTCGACGAGAAGGCCGACGGCTTCGTGTCCGGCGAGGGCTGCGTCATGCTCTTGCTCAAACGGCTGGGCGACGCGCAACGCGACGGCGACCGCATCTTGGCGGTGCTGCGCGGAACCGCGGCCAATCAGGACGGCCGCACCGTCAACATCGCGGCCCCTTCGGAAACCGCCCAGGTGGCCGTCTACCAAAAGGCCCTCGAAGTCGCCGGCGTCGACGCCGCAACGGTCGGCTTCGTCGAGGCGCACGGCACGGGCACCCCCGTGGGGGACCCGATCGAATACTCGAGCCTGGCCGCGGTCTACGGAACCGCGGGACCGTGCGCGCTGGGCTCGGTGAAAACGAATTTCGGCCACCTGCAGTCGGCCTCCGGACCGTTGGGGTTGATGAAGACGGTCCTCGCGCTGCAGCACGGCACGGTGCCGCAGAATCTGCACTTCACCCGCCTGCCGGGCGAGCTGGCCACGGTCAAGACGGAACTGTTCGTGCCGCAGGCCAACACGCCCTGGCCCACCGCCGGCCGGCAGCCGCGGCGCGCCGCCGTGTCGTCCTATGGAATGTCGGGTACCAACGTGCACGCCGTGCTGGAGCAGGCTACGGTGGCGACGCCCGAAGAGCCGACGGGCACACCGACCACCAACGGGGCGTTGTTGTTTCCGGTGTCGGCCACGTCCGCGGAGCAACTGCGCGACACGGCGGCCCGGCTCGCGGCCTGGGTCGACGAGCACGCCGGCGGCTCGGGCGTGTGGGATCTCGGTTACACCCTGGCCCGCCGACGCGCGCACCGGCCGGTGCGAACGGTGTTGTCGGCGAGCAACTTCGGCGAGCTGAGCGCGGCCCTGCGCGGGGTCGCCGGCAGCGACATCCCGTACGAGCCGGCCGTCGGGCAGGACGACCTCGGGCCGGTATGGGTGTTCTCGGGGCAAGGGTCGCAGTGGCCGAAGATGGGCGCCGAGTTGCTGGCGAAGGAGCCGGTGTTCGCGGCGACGATCGCCGAGCTGGAGCCGCTGATCGCCGAGGAATCGGGGTTCTCGGTCACCGAGGCCCTGTCGGCGCCCGAACTGGTGACCGGCATCGACCGGGTGCAGCCGACGATCTTCGCGATGCAGGTCGCGCTGGCCGAGACGATGAGGTCCTACGGGGTGCGTCCCGGCGCCGTCATCGGGCATTCGCTCGGTGAATCCGCCGCGGCGGTCGTCTCCGGCGGGCTTTCGCCGGCGGACGGGGTGCGCGTCATCTGCCGCCGCTCGAGGCTGATGGCGGGGATCGCCGGCAGCGGCGCCATGGCCTCGGTGGAACTGCCCGGCCAACAAGTGTTGTCGGAACTGTCCATCCGAGGGACCTCTGACGTCGTCCTCTCGGTGGTCGCCTCGCCGACGTCGACGGTGATCGGCGGCGATACGCAGACGATCCGCGATCTGGTCGCGGCCTGGCAGGAGCAGGACGTGATGGCGCGCGAGGTGGCGGTGGACGTGGCCTCGCATTCGCCGCAGGTGGAGCCGATCCTCGACGAACTCCTCGAGGCCCTCGCCGGCCTCGACCCGCGGGAGCCGGAAGTTCCCTACTATTCGGCGACGCTGTGGAACCCCCGCGAACGGCCGTCGTTCACCGGCGAGTACTGGGTCGAAAACCTGCGCTACACCGTGCGATTCGCGGCGGCCGTGCAGGCCGCCCTCAAGGACGGCTTCCGCGTGTTCGGCGAACTCGCACCCCACCCGCTGCTCACCCACGCGGTCGAGCAGAACGCCGCCAGCCTGGACATGCCCATCGCCGCGCTCGCGGCGATGCGCCGCGACCAAGAGCTGCCAATTGGCTTGCGGGGCTTCGTCGCCGACGTGCACAGCGCCGGTGCCGCGGTGGATTTCTCGGTGCAGTACCCGACCGGACGCCTGGTGGACGCCCCGCTCCCGACGTGGACGCACCGCAGGCTCATGCTCAGTCGCGAGGGCAAAGAGCAGGCGCACGGGGCGTCGGTGCAGGCCGTCCATCCGCTGCTCGGCGCGCATGTGCACCTGTACGAGGAAGCCGAGCGCCACGTCTGGCAGGGCGATGTCGGCACCGAGGCACACCCTTGGCTCGCTGACCATCAAATCCACCAGGTGGCAGCGTTTCCCGGCGCCGCCTACTGCGAGATGGCGCTCGCCGCCGCGCGCGCGGCCCTCGGCGAACGCTCGGAGGTCTGCGATATCACGTTCGAGCAGACGCTCTTGCTGGACGGCCGGACGCGGGCATCGTCGGCGGCGACGGTCGCCGCGCCCGGGGTTCTCGAGTTCACGGTGGAAACCCACGACGAGGGCGAACGCGTTCGCCGGGCGGGTGCGGTCCTGCGGGCCCTGAACGAACCGGAAGAGGCCGAGCCGGCCGCCCACGACATGGCCACGCTGATCGCCAATCACCCGTCTGGCATGGACGGTGCCGAATTGCGAAAAGCCTTCGACGCGATAGGGATTCAGTACGGTCCGGCCTTCTCCGGTCTGGCCGCCGCGCTCGTCGCCGACGGGCAGGCCGGCTCCGTGCTCGCCGAGGTCGCGCTTCCCGGCGCGATCCGCTCGCAGCAGTCGGGATACGCCATCCACCCGGCCCTGCTGGACGCGTGCTTCCAGTCGGTCGTCGTCCATCCCGAGGTGCAGAAGGCGAGCGCGGGCGGTCTGCTGCTGCCGGTCGGCGTGCGCAGGTTGCGCAGCTATTCCTCGACCCGCAACGCGCAATACTGCCTCGCCAGGGTGACGTCGTCGCGCCCCGGCGAGTGCGAGGCGGACCTCGACGTGCTGGACCAGTCCGGCGCCGTCCTGCTGACGGTCGATGGGCTTCGGCTGGCCGGCGGCGCCTCCGAGCACGAGCGGGCGCAACGGCTGCTCAACGAGCGGTTGTTGACCATCGAATGGGAGCCACGGCAATTGCCGGAGGAGTCCCGGGGCGAGCCGGGATCGTGGCTGTTGCTCAGCGCGGGTGAGGTGACGGATCCGCTGACGGCGCAACTGGCCGAGGCATTAAGCGATGGCGCCCAATGCACCGCGGTGCCCTTGCCGCTGGGGTCGGTGGAAACCGCACAGTTACGCACCCTGCTGTCGGGCGGCGGCCTGCCGGCCCCCAACGGGCACGGCCCGCTCAAGGGCCTCGCGGGCGTCGTCGTGGTGACCGCGCCGCAGACCGGGGGAGCCGAAGAGACGCGGCGCGGGTGCGACTACGTGTCGTATCTGGTGGCGATCGCCCGTGAGCTCTCCGAGCTGCCCGGCGAGTCACCCCGGCTCTTCGTGGTGACCAGGAATGCCGCCAACGTGGTCGCCGGCGACGTGGCCAACCTCGAGCAGACCGGGTTGCGCGGTCTGATGCGGGTGATCGATTCCGAGCACCCGCACCTGAGCGCCACCCAGATCGACGTCGACGCGGCGACCGAAGCCAAACACGTTGCACTGCAGTGCAAGAGCGGGTCGCAGGAGGACGAGACGGCGTGGCGCGGCGGGCAGTGGTACACCGCGCGGCTCCGCCCGGGTCCGCTGCGTCCGGCCGAACGGCGGACCACCGTCGTCGATCGCGAGCGGGACGGCATGCGCCTACAGATCCGCACGCCGGGTGACCTCGAATCGCTGGAGTTCATCGCGTTCGACCGCGTCGCGCCGGGGCCGGGGGAGATCGAGGTCGCGGTCACCGCGTCCACCATCAACTTCGCCGACGTGCTGGTCGCCTTCGGCCGTTATCCCACCTTCGAGGGCTACCAACAGCAGCTGGGTGGTGACTTCGCCGGTGTGGTGACCGCCGTCGGTCCCGGCGTCACCGAGCACCGGGTGGGGGACCGCGTCGGCGGCATGTCGCGCCACGGCTGTTGGGGCACGTTCGTCATCGCCGACGCCCGGCACGCGGTCACCCTTCCGCCCGGCCTGTCGCTGGAAGACGCCGCCGCGGTGCCCACCGCCTCGGCCACCGCCTGGTACGGGTTGCATGACCTGGCCCGCATCGCGTCGAGCGACAAGGTGCTCATCCATTCCGGCACCGGCGGCGTCGGACAGGCGGCCATCGCGATCGCCCGGGCCGCGGGCTGCGAGATCTTCGCGACCGCGGGCAGTCCGCAGCGCCGGCAATTGCTGCGGGACATGGGGATTGAGCACGTTTACGACTCGCGCAGCACGACGTTCGCCGACGAGATTCGCCGCGATACCGACGGATACGGCGTCGACGTGGTGCTCAACTCGCTGCCCGGGGCCGCGCAGCGCGCGGGAATCGATTTGCTGGCCTTCGGCGGACGATTCGTCGAACTGGGCAAGCGCGACATCTACCGCGACACCCACCTCGGATTGTTTCCGTTCCGGCGCAACCTGTCCCTGTTCGCGGTCGACCTGGCGTTGTTGACGTTCAGCCACCCCGAGACGGTTCGCCGCCTGTTGACCACCGTGTACCGACGCACGGCCGACGGCGAGTTGCCGCTGCCGCGGACCACGCACTACCCGATCCACGACGCGGCCGCCGCGATCCGCCTGGTGGGTGCCGCCGGGCACACCGGCAAGGTCGTGCTGGACGTGCCGCGCGCTGGGCGCAGGGTGGCGACGGTTCCCCCGGAAGACGTGCGGCCGTTCCGCACCGACGGCGCCTACATCGTCACCGGTGGTATCGGCGGGCTGGGATTGTTCTTGGCCGGTGAGATGGCGTCCCGGGGCGCGGGACGGATCGTGCTCAACTCCCGCTCGGCGCCCAACGAGCAAGCGCGCCAAGCCATCGAGCGGCTGCGCGCCGGCGGCGCGGACATCGCGGTGGAGTGCGGAGACATCGCCGAGCCGGGCACGGCCGACCGCCTGGTGGCGTGCGCCACCGCGACGGGACTGCCGGTGCGCGGGGTGCTGCATGCGGCGGCGGTGGTGGACGACGCCACGTTGACCAACGTGACCGACGAGCTGATCGAGCGGTGTTGGGCGCCAAAGGTTTACGGAGCCTGGAACCTGCATCGAGCCACCCGGGAACAGCCGCTGGACTGGTTCTGTTCGTTCTCGTCGGCCGCCGCGCTGGTCGGCTCCCCGGGCCAGGGCGCTTACGCCGCGGCGAACAGCTGGCTGGACGCGTTCGCGTACTGGCGCCGCGCCCAGGGGCTGCCCGGCAGCGCGATCGCCTGGGGCGCGTGGTCCGAGGTCGGCCGCGCCACGGCCCTCGCGGAAGACGCCGGCATCGCGATCAAGCCGGCGGAGGGCTATCACGCGTTCGAATCTCTGCTGCGCTACGACCGCCCCTACTCGGGCTACGCCCCGATCATGGGAACGCCGTGGCTGACCTCGTTCGCGCAACGCAGCCGGTTCGCCGAGGCGTTCGGATCGATGGGGCAGGGCAACCCGGACGCGGGCAAATTCCTGGCCGAACTCAAGACGCTGCCCCGCGACGAATGGCCCACCGCCATTCGTCGGCTGGTGTCCGGTCAGATCAGCCTATTGCTCCGGCGCACAATCGATCCCGATCGTCCGTTGTCCGACTATGGGTTGGATTCACTCGGCAATCTCGAGCTGCGAACCCGCATCGAGACGGAAACCGGTGTGCGCATCAGCCCCACCAAGATCACCACGGTTCGCGATCTGGCGGAGCATCTGTGCGACGAGCTGGCCGCTTCGGAAGCGGCGGCGTCAGCATCCTGACGAGGCGGATGCGCGGCCCTACCCCGGATGGGCGAGTGCCGCAACGCGAACCCCAGAAAACCGCCCTAAACTGACCATCTTGACTTGTAGACTTGCTGAAATCCGGTTTTATTGACGTTGCCAGGAATGACCGCGGCGGGGCGCCGGTTGAGAGGACCACGGGCGACGTACCGATGAGGCGTGCAAATCCGACGAGGAGCTGAGGATGTCCACCAACATCACCTGGCATGACCACCAGGTCTCTCGCGAGGCCCGCGAGCGGCTCAACGGCCACAAGGGCTGCGTCATCTGGTTCACGGGGCTGAGCGCCAGCGGTAAAAGCACGGTCGCGAACATCGTCGAGCAGAAGCTCTACGAGCGCGGCGTGCGGAGCTACCTGCTAGACGGCGACAACGTCCGCCACGGGCTCAACGCCGGCCCGACTCTCCTCGAAGAGCGCCACGGAGTCGAGTTCGCGAAGCGGTTCGGTCTGGGGTTCTCCGCCGAGGACCGCGAGGAGAACATCCGGCGCCTCGGAGCGGTCGCGAAGTTGTTCTGCGATGCCGGGGTCATCACCTTGACCGCCTTCATCAGCCCGTACCGGCACGATCGTGACGCGGTTCGCGCCACCCTCGCCGAGGGTGATTTCCAGGAGATCTTCATTGATACGCCGATCGAGATTTGCGAGCAGCGTGATCCGAAAGGCTTGTACAAGAAGGCCCGGGCCGGTGAGATCCGGGGTTTCACCGGAATCGACGATCCGTACGAAGCTCCGCTGAGCCCGGAGCTGCGGCTCGACGGTGGCACAAAGGATGCGGACACGCTGGCCGAGGAAGTGGTCTCGCACCTCGAGAAGGAGGGCGTCATTCCCGCCCGCGCCGCTGCCGCCCGCGGGTTCGACACCCACCGCGAAGCGAGGTCATGAGATGAACTATCACGGTCACAACGGGAAACCGATCGTGGAAAGAGTGTCCACGGACGGCGCCGCCGGACAGATCAAAGGCCTGCCGCGCGTGCCGATTTCGAAGGCGACCGCGCATGAAGTGATCAGCCTGTCCTACGGATTCTTCACCCCGCTGCCCGGGTTCATGGGCCGGCAAGAGGTCGACGGGACGCTGGACAAGTTGCGGCTCCCGGACGGAACGCTGTGGAGCATCCCGATCGTGTTCGACCTGTCCTCCGACGACGTCGAGAAGCTGGGCGTCAACGAGGGCGGCAGCGTCGTGCTGGAGTACCTCCATGCACCCATCGCGATCCTCGACGTCACCGAGATCTACGAGTACGACCTGCACCGCTTCGCCGAGAAAACCTACGGCACAACCGATCCCAGGCACCCGGGCGTGAAGAAGACGCTCGCGTACGCGAACCGGTTCATCGCCGGTGACGTCACGCTCATCAACGAGCCGGTGTTCAACGAGCCTTTCAAGAGCTTTTGGCTGACGCCCAGGCAGCACCACGACGCGCTCGCAGAAAAAGGCTGGAAGCACGTCGTCGCCCACCAGACTCGCAACGTTCCCCACACCGGGCACGAGGCGCTGATGAAGCAGGCGTGGCTGGCCGCGAACGAGGACATGCCCGTCGACAACCTGAACACCGGAGTGCTCGTCAACGCCATCATCGGGCAGAAGCGGGTGGGGGATTACATCGACGAGGCCATCCTGCTGACGCAGGACGAGCTGAGGAAGAGCGGGTACTTCCGCGAGGACGTCCACAAGGTCACCTTCACGCTCTGGGACATGCGGTACGCCGGGCCCCGCGAGGCGATCTTCCACGCGATCCTGCGGACCAACCTCGGCTGCACCCACCACATGTTCGGACGCGACCACGCCGGCGTCGGCGACTTCTACCACCCGTACGACTCGCAGGACCTGCTGCAGCAGCACCGGTCGGAGCTGGGCATCAAACCGGTTTTCCTGCGGGAGAACTGGTACTGCCCGGAATGCCGGGAGGTGACCAACTCCGCGTTGTGCGGTCACGACTCCCAGGCGCAAAGCTTCAGCGGCAGCCTGATCCGAAGCATCCTCACCGACGAGGTGAAGCCCACCCAGCAGGTCATGCGCCACGAGGTGTTCGAGGTGGTCTTGGACTCCGCCGCCAAATACGGGCGGGGTTCGCCGTTCGTCACCGAGGATTACCTGAAGGACAGGCTGCCGGTGTTCACGCTGAACCAGTTGGGGGAAGCCGACTCATGAGCGGTGACGGAAAGCAGATCAAGGTCAACGTGTGGATCAACGAGGAACGGCTCGAGGCGCTGGCGAACGCCGGAATGGCCGACTCGGCCAAGGACGCCTTCGCCGGTATGAAGCTCCTAGAGATCTACACCACCGAAGCGCAGAAGGACATTGTGCTGCAACGCTTCCCGGGGGCCAAGTACGACTCGGCCACCACCAAGTCCATCGAGTTGCTGCCCAAGAAGGCCAAGGACAGGTTGTTGGAGTTGTCCATCGCGCTGCGCTCCACCGGTCCCGACGTGGTGGACCGCTTCCTTGCCGAAGCGCAACCCTAGCCGGAACTAGCGCGAGGCGCTCAGGCGTCCAGCCGGGTGAACTCCTGCCGCCGGTACTGCTCGACACAGGCGGCCCGCCGGATCTTGCCGCTCGTGGTGGTGGGAATCGACCCCGGTGACACCAAGACGAGGTCGGCGACATTGAGGCCGTGCGTGCTCGAAATCGCCGCGGTGACATCGTTTTTGACATCGGCGAGCCGACGCAGCGCCGCATCGTCGGAATCGTCGCGCTTCTTCAATTCGATGATGGTCACCAGCTTTTCGGTCTCGTCGACCGGGACGGAGATCGCCGCGACCCGGCCCCCGGTAATGCCCTGGACCGTCGACTCGATGTCCTCGGGATAGTGGTTGCGCCCGTAGACGATCAACAGATCCTTCATGCGGCCCACGATGAACAGCTCGCCCTCGGAGACGAAGCCGAGGTCGCCGGTGCGCAGCCATGGCCCTTCCGGCGTGCCCGGCGACGGGCCGGCCAGAATGCCGCCGAAGGTGCGCTCGGTCTCCGCCGGCTTCTGCCAGTACCCGCCGGCCACATTCTCGCCGTGGACCCAGATCTCGCCGACCGTTCCCGCCGGGCATTCCCTGCCGGTGTCGGGGTCCACGATCCGCACGGAAGGCGACTTCGGCATGCCGTAGCTGAGCAGCGGGGAGCCGGTTCCCTCCGAACACCGTTCCGCGGTGCCCTCGGACAGCTTCCCGGGTTCGAAGTGCACGACCTTGGGGGCCGCGCTCACGGTGCGGCTGGCGACGTAGACGGTCGCCTCGGCCAGCCCGTAGGAGGGGCGCATCATGTCTTGGCGAAAGTTGTACGGGGCGAACCGTTTCGAGAAGCGATCCAGCGTGGCGGGATGGATGCGCTCGGCACCGCTCACGATGCCCAGCACGTTGCCCAGATCGACGTCTTCCAAATCGGAATCCGATGTCTTGCGGGCGGCCAACTCGAAAGCGAAGTTGGGCGCCGCCGACATCACCGGGCCGGCGTTCGCCATCGCATGGATCCACCGCGCCGGCCGCTGCAGGAACGCGACCGGACTTGTCAGGTCACCGCGATAGCCGCCCAGGATCGGCGCGATGACGCCGAGCACGAAGCCCATGTCGTGGTAGAAGGGCAGCCACGACACCACGGCCGTGTCGCGCGGCGGCACGCCGTTGCCCTCCGCGAAGTAGTCGGCCATCAGCTGCCGGAAGTTCACCTGAAGGTTCCGGTGCGAGATCATCACGCCGGCGGGAAGCCGGGTCGATCCCGACGTGTATTGCAGGTAGGCCGTGTCGGGGGCACCGCTGATCCGGATGCTCGACGCGCTCGCGTCGTCGAGATCCAGGGCGTCGACCTCGATGACGGCCGGGACCGCTTCCGGCTGCCGGAGGTGTTCGGTGACGGTTCCGGCGACCGCGGACGTGGTGAGGACGACGGTGGGCGTGGTGTCGGCAAGGACGGCGCTCACCCGTTCGTCGTGCGAACCGGCCGCCGGTACCGACAGCGGCACCGCGATGAAACCGGCCTGCATCGCCCCGAGAAACGCCGCGATATAAGCCAGCCCCTGGGGAGCGACGATGACGGCCCGATCCCCGACGGCGCCGTGCCGCTTGGCCTCGTGCGCGACGTTCAGGGTGCGCTGGTAAAGCTGTGCCCACGTCCACGTCTCGGTGACGCCGGCCCAATCCTGCTCATAGTCGGTGTACCGGAAAGCCACGTCGTCGGGCTGCAGGCCCGCGCGTTCCCGCAGCAGCGAGACCACGGACGCGTTCGGCATGGCCGTTAGGTTACCGCCTGGCGGCGGTTCCCCATCGCGGTCGTTCGTTTTCCGCTCGGGCCAGCTGCGGACATCGGGGCGATCCTGCGCGACCACACGAAAGGCGCTGCAGCGCAGTCCGATCAGGGTTCGGCGCCCCACGTGCTTGGCAGCATCGGCGCGCGCGTGCTCCCGCCGAACGCGTCATCGGTGAAGGCCGTCAATCCCGCCGGTGTGGTAGCGGACCGCACCGGTGCGGTTCCGGCGAACCCCAGGGCTGTCGCGCCCCCGGCCGAGGCTGTCGGCTCCGCGTCCAGGTATTCGTAGCGGCGACCGAATTGGGTGGCCTTCGCCCGCTGGCGCCGCCCGTGCGAACGGTGCTCCTCGGGCTGCACCGCTGCGAAAGATTCGGCATGGTCGGGCTCCGGCGCCTTCGTCGCACGCGCGCTGGCGCTCGCCGGCCTCCGAACGTCAGCCGTCAGGCCACCGACCAGGTAGGCGAGACCCTGCATCGTTGCCACCGGTGGTCCCGACGGTGCGGGTGGCGGCCCACCGTGCGAGGGCGGCGCGGGCGCCGCTGCGGGCGCGGCTGTGGGGGTTGGTGCGGGCGCCGGCGCCGGCGCCGGCGCGGCGGGTGGGGTAGGCGCCAGCGCGGCGGGAACGAACGAAGGGGCCGGCACGATTGGCACCACCGGGATGGCATGCAGCCCGGCCAGACCCGTCAAGCCCGCGAGCCCCCCCACCAGCGTGGGCACCACCAGCGGAATCACCGAGACCGTCAGCAGCGGGAGAATCACCGGGATCAGCACGATCATCTGCTCGAGCAACGTCTTCAGCAGCGCGATGGTATCGGTGATGATCGTCCCGATGGCTTCGACGGCGGTGAACAACAGGGTCCACGCGATGGTCGCGGGATTGCCGGAGGCGAATGCCGCCGCAAGGTCGGCCGCGATGAAGGAGAAGGTTTGCGCCAGATAGGCGAAGTACGAACCGAAATCCATCGGATAGCCAAGGGCGAACGCGATATTGAACGGGTTGAGAAAGCTCAGCGGATTCCCGAGGACGGGCAACCACGGATCGAATCCGGAGAACAGCGCCTGGAAGAACGGGTTGTTCATCAGTTGGTCTATCAACGGCTGGATGAACCTGTTGTAGAAGTCGACGAAGCCGATGCGCCGCAACCAGTCCAGCACCGCGTCCTGCCGGTCGGGCGGCGACGCCGGCGCGACGGAAGCGGCCGCCAGGGCGTCGGCCGTCATGACCTGCGGCGCAGGTTCCGTTAGCGGTGCAGCGGCCACCGCGGCGGTGGCAACACCCTGATAGGTGGTCATCACGGTGGCGGCCTGGACCCACATGCGCGCATAGTCGGCCTCGTTGAGCGCGATCGGAATGGTATTCAGGCCAAGAAAATTCGTCGCCACCAGGACGGCGTGGGTGGCACGGTTGGCGGCCAGCTCGGAAAGCGTCGGTATGGCCGCCAGCGCGGCCGAGTAGGCGGTGGCCGCGGTTTCCTGCTGGGCGGCCACGGCGGCGCTGTCGGCGCTTGCCCGCACCAGCCATGCCAGATAAGGCGCGTGCGCGGTCACGTATACCTGCGCGGTCGGGCCGTCCCAGGTTCCGGACTCAATCGCGCCCAACAGCGCGGCCAGCTCGTCTGCGGCCTCCGCGTACTCGGCGCTCAGCGAGCCCCACGTCGCCGCTGCGGCCAGCAGCGGTCCGGGCCCCGGCCCGCTGCTGAGCAACGCAGAATGCACCTCCGGTGGCGAGGCCATCCAGATGGGCGCGGTCATCGACCGACCGCCGCGGTGCTGACGAAAATCCTTGCATTGCTCGATCTTTCAGAGAAGATGGGAAGGTTGGTGGCAACGACAACGGCCACCCATGCAAAACGTGACATGGACGTTGACAGCTCTCTCGGGGTGCTCCGCCCCGGGTCGCAGGACGCAATGACGCGAGTGTCCTGGCTCTCGGATCGCCGCTCGCCTCGCCTTCCAGCTTGTCAGCCGTGGCCGTTGAGGGTCGCTCCCCGATGACAGTGGCGGGACCGCGCCGGATTCGCACCGGCTTCCTGCATCGTCATCACCTTACGGCTGGCATTGTTACATCCGTTGTGTCCAAAAGCCAGCAAATCACCCGAAGCTCTCGCCGCCGACGGTGTCACCGGTTCTCCAAGACCCGCAGGCTCAGCGAAAACAGCAGCCGCACCTCGGGATCGGCCAAGGACGTCGTCAACAATTTCTCGACACGCCGGACGCGGTAGCGAACCGTGTTGGGGTGAACGTGTAGCGACTGCGCGGCGGCGGCGACGTCGCCGAAGCTGTCCAGATACACCCGCAGCGTCGCGGCCAGGACCGGCTCTTGGGCGCGCAGGTCGACGATCCGCGGATCGACCGATCGCTCCTCGCGCCCAACCAAAGCGAGGATTTCATCGAGCAGGACGGTGGTGCGCGCCTCGGCCAGCGACGTCACTTGCGGGATCGAAATCGGATGGCGCGCAGCGCTGTCGAGCACCCGGTCCACCTCGGCGCGGGCGGCGGCAATGCCGGCGAGGCCGGCGAGGGGGGCGGCGATGGCGGCCCGCAGCTGCACCCCGAGTTCGCTGCGCATCGCCGCGATCGTGCCGCGGACCCACGAGGTGGCCGAGCGGGTTTGCGTCTGGGGCAGCAGCACATAGATTCGCGATCCCCGGGAGGCGAGCTGAGCATCCCGCCGAAAAGCGCTGGCGCTCAGCGCCATTACGTCGGCCAATCGGGCCGGACGGGGTGCGCCCGCGGTGTCCGAGGCATCCCAGCCGATCAGCGCCGCGTTCCCGTCGGTGGCGAGGCCGAGTTCGCGGGCGACGGCGGCCACGTCGGGCTCGCCGTCGGTCAGGCCCAGCAGCTGCTGCACCCGCCGCGCGTGCGTGGAGGGGCGGGCCGCAAGTCGCGCCATGATGCGCCCGGCCAGTACGGCCGCGCCCCGCAACATCTCCTCGGCGTCGGCGGCCAGCGGTCGTGCGCCCTGCTGAACCCAGATGGTTCCGGCGAACGCCGGCGGCCGCCGCGCATCGACCTCCTGATAGATCCCGACCGCCAGCCGCGGGCGCAGGCCCAATTCGGGACGCTCGGCGACGCGCACCACTTCGTCGCTCGCGCGCAGCGCGTCGAAAATGCCCCACTGGCCGATCCATTCGAGGTGTTCGGGCGGCCCTGCCCGGCCGAGGATGGAAAGGCGGCGCAGCTCGTCCGCTTCGTCGTTGGACGCCGAATACGCCAGCACGTGCGATTGGGCGTTTTCGATGCTGACCATGCCGTGGATGCGGTCGGCGAGCGACTGCGCCAAGCCGAACAGGTCGGTGCCCGAGTCCTCCGTCGCGTCCGCGCGGTCCCCGTGATGCTCCAGCACGTGGTTGACCAACTGGTAGAGCCGTTCCCAGCGGGCCCGCGGCTCGACGGCGACCACCGCCGACCCCGTGCCGACTGCCGCGCTCACCAACGCGGTGGACGGCTCCTTGGCGAAGATCGCCACCGGGATGCGCTCGCGGGCCTGCTTGTCCATCCACCGCAGCGCCTCGTCGTCGGCCACGCCCAGCAGGAAGAACACGTCGGCCGAGCTCGCGGCCGCCGCCAGCCCAAGCCGCACGTCGTCGCTGTCGATCAACGCCGCCGAGCCCACCGCAAGGTCCAGGCCCCGCGGCGCTTCCACCAGGCGGACCAGGGTCGCGTCCAGCGCGAGCAACAGCTGACCAAGCCCCACACCGGCCATTGTTCGATCGTACTACCAGCCGACCACTATCCTGTCCGATCGGCTAACTCCGGGGGCGCCCGCGGCGAGGATCCTGGCAGCATGGACGCGATAACCCAGGTGCCGCTGCCGGCCAACGAGCCGGTCCACGACTACGCGCCGCACTCTCCGGAACGCGGCCGGCTGCGCGCCGAACTGGCAGCGCTCGCCGAGCGCCCCATCGACCTCCCGCACGTCATCGGCGGTACGCACCGGATGGGCGACGGGGAACGCATCGACGTCGTCCAGCCGCACCGGCATGCCGCCACGCTGGGCACTCTGACGAACGCCGTCCACGCCGACGCGGTCGCGGCCATCGACGCCGCGATGGCCGCGAAAACGGCGTGGGCGGCGATGCCGTTCGACGAGCGCGCGGCCGTCTTCTTGCGGGCCGCCGACCTGCTCGCCGGGCCCTGGCGGGAGAAGATCGCCGCCGCGACGATGCTGGGCCAATCCAAGTCCGTCTACCAGGCCGAGATCGACTCGCCCTGCGAGCAGATCGACTTCTGGCGGTTCAACGTGGCGTTCGCGCGTCAGATCCTGGCACAGCAGCCGATCAGCGGACCCGGGGAGTGGAATCGCAGCGACTACCGCCCGCTGGACGGATTCGTCTATGCGATCACGCCGTTCAACTTCACCTCGATTGCCGGAAACCTGCCGACCGCGCCCGCGCTGATGGGCAACACCGTCGTGTGGAAGCCGTCGATCACCCAGACCCTGTCGGCCTATCTGACCATGCGGCTGCTGGAGGCCGCGGGGCTGCCGCCCGGGGTGATCAACCTCGTCACCGGCGACGGCTTCGCGGTGTCCGACGTGGCGCTGGCCGACCCGCGGCTGGCCGGCATCCACTTCACCGGGTCGACGGCCACCTTCCAGCACCTTTGGCAGCAGGTGGGCGCCAATATCGGCCGTTACCAAAGCTATCCGCGGCTGGTCGGCGAAACCGGTGGCAAAGACTTCGTGGTGGCGCATGCCTCGGCGCGGCCGGATGTGCTGCGCACCGCGCTGATTCGCGGCGCGTTCGACTACCAGGGGCAGAAATGCTCGGCGGCGTCGCGGGCCTTCGTCCCGAATTCGGTGTGGCGGCGGATGGGCGACGACTTCCTGGGCCAGACCGCCGCGCTGCGCTACGGCGACGTCACCGACCTGACCAACTACGGCGGCGCGCTGATCGACCGGCGCGCGTTCATCAAGAACGTCGACGCCCTACAGCGGGCGAAGAGCGCGGCCCATGTCACCATCGCCGTCGGCGGCGAATACGACGACAGCGTCGGCTATTTCGTCCGCCCCACGGTGTTACTCTCCGATGACCCGACCGACGAAGCGTTTGCCACCGAGTACTTCGGTCCGCTGCTGTCGGTGCACGTATACCCCGACGACGACTACGAACGGATCCTGGACGTGATCGACACCGGGTCGCGGTACGCGCTGACCGGCGCGGTCATCGCCGACGACCGCGAGGCTGTGCTGACCGCCCAGGAGCGGCTGCGGTTCGCCGCCGGGAATTTCTACGTCAACGACAAGCCGACCGGCGCGGTCGTCGGGCGCCAGCCGTTCGGGGGATCGCGCGGCTCGGGCACCAACGACAAGGCCGGTTCGGTGCTGAACTTGTTGCGGTGGACGTCGGCCCGCACCATCAAGGAGACGTTCGTCCCGGCGACCCACCACACCTACCCGCACATGGCGGCCGACTGATGGCCGGGGTGTTCGCCAGCACCATTCGGCCCGCGATCATGGCCGCCAGCCGGCGACCCGGGTTGCGCCGGGCCGCCGAAGGGCTGCCGGTCACCCGTCGCGTGGTGCACCGCTTCGTGCCCGGCGAGACGATCGACAGCGCGCTGCATAGTGTTGCGGCCCTTCGCTCTTCGGGTCGCTACGTCAGCGTCGACTACCTGGGCGAAGACGTCACGGCCGCCGACGACGCCGGCGCGGCGGTGCGCGTTTACCTGGACCTGATCGAGCACCTGGCGGGCTTCGGCTCCGACGCCCACGCCGCGCGGCCGCTGGAGGTGTCGCTGAAGCTGTCGGCCTTGGGGCAGTCGCTGGATCGCGACGGTGAGAAGACCGCCCGGCAAAACGCCTTCACGATCTGCGAAGCGGCGCAGCGGGCCGGCGTGTGGGTCACGGTGGACGCCGAAGACCACACGACCACGGACTCGACGCTGGCGATCGTGCGCGAGCTGCGGGGCGAATTCCCTTGGCTGGGTGTGGCTTTGCAGGCCTACCTGCGGCGCACGCTCGGCGACTGCGCGGAACTCGCGGCGGCCGGGGCCCGGATCCGGCTGTGCAAGGGCGCCTACGACGAACCGGCCTCGGTGGCTTACCGCGACGCCGACGCGGTGACCGACGCCTACCTGCGCTCCTTGCGGGTGTTGATGGCCGGCTCGGGCTACCCGATGGTGGCCAGCCACGACCCGGTGATCATCGATGCCGTCCCCGCGCTGGCACGCGAAGCGGGCCGCGGGGCGGCCGATTTCGAGTATCAGATGCTGTACGGCATCCGCGATATCGAGCAGCGTCGGCTGGCGGAAGCGGGAAACCAGGTGCGTGTGTACGTGCCGTTCGGCACCCAGTGGTACGGCTACTTCATGCGCCGGCTGGCCGAGCGGCCCGCCAACCTGACGTTCTTCTTGCGCGCGCTGGCCCAGCGCGGTCATTGAGTGTGCGCTCACGGCTTTCCGTGTGCGCCCACGGCGGCGACACGCCGGCAGCCTCCGTCCTGGCCGCACACTCAAGCCCACGGATGCTCCGGTCAATCACCGCACCCAGGCGTAACCTCTCGGCCATGAGCCTGGTCATCGAGGAGATGCCCGACCTCGGTATCACCCGGGTCTCGCGCTGGGTCTTCAACTGTTATGTCCTGCACGGCGGTGACGGCGCGGTGGTCGTCGACGCCGGATTGCCCCGGGTCGCCAGCGATCTGGCGGCCGTTCTGGGTCATCTCGGCGGCAGCGTCCATGCCGTGGTCGCGACTCATGGGCACAGCGACCATGTCGCCGGCGCGGCCGAATTGACCGCCCGCTATCCCGCGCCAATCTGGTTGCCCGCCCGCACACTTACCTATCTCGACGGAGTGAAGCCGCGCACGCCGACCCTGGGCCGGGCCGCGAGCATCTGGCCCACCCTGATCGACCAGCCCTTTGATCGAGTCGGCGCGGCGGGGCTGCTGAGCGGCGCGCGGGTGGCGGGATACGGCACCCCGGCCGGCATGCGCTGGACCGGTCCGCCCCCCGACGGGGGACTGACCGACGGCCAGGCGCTGCCCAGCGCACCGGATTGGACCGTCATCAACGCGGGCGGACACACCGACGACAGCATCGCGCTGTGGAACCCGACAACGCGGACGCTGCTTTCCGGCGACGCCGTGCTGACCGCTCGCGGCAAGGTTTGGCACACGCCGGAGATCGTCGACACTGCAAGCGCCGCTGCCACGCGAAGGCGTCTCGAAGAGCTACCGGTGGCACACCTACTACCCGGCCATGGCCGACCGGTTCACGTCGCCGAAACCGTGTGGCCCGGGCAACGCCGTTGACATCACGGCTTTGAGTGTGAGCCCTGGGCGGTGACACGCCGACCATTCCCGCCCTGGGCGCACACTCAACGCCGCCGCGGGCGGTCGCCCGCGAAGCCGCGCACCACGTGCGCGCGCACGAACTCCGCCGCCACCTCGGGATCGTCCATGTCCCGCATCGGGGAGGGCGTGCTGAAGAGCGAGAACAGGATGCGGGCAAACCACTCGGCGGCGGCCTCGACGTCGAGGTCCTTGCGCACCTCGCCGGTGAGGCGGGCGGCCGACAGGTACGGCGCGAAGAAGTCGACGCATTCGCGCAGCAATACGGCGGCATCCTTGGTGAGCAACAAGCTGACCGCGTCCTCGTCGAAGTACTTCTCGGACGCGATGGACCGCCGCGCCTGTGTCACGAAAACGGCTGCCTGACTTAGCTTTTCCTCGAGCGAACCACCCCGGTCCATCGCCCTGGACATCTCGCGATAGAACCGCTCGGAAGCGTGTTCCGCGCACGCCTCGATGATGGCGCCCTTGTCGCTGAAGTACTCGTAGATGGTGCTTCGGGACACCCCGGCGGTCCGGGCGATGTCGACGATCGTCGCCTTCTGCAATCCCTGCTTGCGGAAGCAGGCGTACGCGGATTCCACGATCACCTCGCGCGTGTCGATGGCCTGGGCCGCTTGAGTCGTCATGGCACCAACGCGCCCCTGGGCACCAGCCCACCGTTGGCCGACGCGAAGGCGGCGTTGACGTCGGCCAGATGGAACGGATCGGGCATCAGGCGGTCGAATGGAAAGCGGGTGTGCTGCAGGAACTTCAAGCCTATCGCCAACGTCACGGGCTCGTAGAACATGACGCCGCGCACGGATTTGTTGCCATAGACCAGCGCGCTCGGGTCCAGCTCGAAGGTCCGCCCCATCCCGACGTTGCCGACCTCTAGGAGCGTGCCGCCGTTGTTGAGGAAGCCGATCCCCTCAGGAATGACGCCGGGCACCCCGACGACCTCGAGCACCCAGTCGGCGCCGATGCCTTCGGTGCGCGCGCGGACCTGCTCGGTGACCTCCGCCGTCGAGACCGCACTCGCGTCGATGCAGTGCGTGGCGCCGAAATCGGCCGCGACATCCAGCCGTTCGGCGATCTTGTCGATGACGATGACCTCCGCGGCCCCCGCGGTGCGGGCCACGGCAGCGGCGTTGATGCCGAGCCCGCCCGCACCCTGGATGACCACCGTGTCGCCAAGCCGCACATCCCGCAGCGCGAAGAGCACCTGCGCCAGAGCGCAATTCAGCGGGGCGACGGCTGTGTCGGACAGCTCCTCGGGCACCTTGTACAGCGGCTGGCGCCGACTGGTGTAGTAATACTCCCCATAGGCGGCGACGAAGTGCGGCTCCCGATCGTGCGTCCGGTATTCGCCGGCCATCAGGTTCTGGCACGCATAGGAACGGCCGCGCGCGCAGGCGTGACACTGGCCGCAGAACCAAAAGTACGGTGTCACCACGCGATCCCCGACGGCCAGCGGCCTGCCGGTCGCGTCGGCGGTCAGGCCCTCGCCCAGTTCGGCTATCTCGCCGACCATTTCGTGCCCCATGGCAAACGGGCACGGCAACGGCAGTTCGCCACGGAAGATGTGCAGGTCGGACCCGCAGATGCCGGCCATCCGCAACTTGAGCGCCGCGGTGCCGGGTGCCGGCGGAGTCAACGGAAACTCGGCCAGCTCGATGGGCCCGCCGTGCGCGGTCAGCAGTGCGAGCTTCGGCATGGTGGCTCCCCCTTAGCTGGCGGGCGCCAGGATCAGCCCACTGGTGGGTACCCCGGTGCCCGACGTGACCAGGACGTGCTCGACGCCCTCGACCTGGTTGTACGACGTGCCGCGCACCTGGCGCACCCCCTCGGTGATCCCGTTCATGCCGTGGATGTAGGCCTCGCCCAGCAGGCCGCCGTTGGTGTTGATCGGGAACTCCCCACCCAGCGAGAGCCGCTCGACGGTGGCGAAATCCTTCGCCTCACCGCGCCCGCAGAACCCGAGTTCTTCGAGCTGGGTGAACACGAACGGCGTGAAATGGTCATAGATGAAGGCGGTTTGGATGTCCTGCGGCTTGAGCCCAGAATCGCGCCACAGCCTGTTGGCGACCACGCCCATCTCCGGAAGGCCGGTGATGTCGTCGCGGTAGTAGCTGGTCATCATCTCGCCGTTGGCGGCCGCGCCCTGGGCAGCCGCGGTGATGATCGCCGGCGGCTGCCGCAAGTCGCGGGCCCGCTCGGCGCTGGTGACCACGAGCGCGACCCCGCCGTCGCTTTCCTGGCAGCAATCCAGTAGGCGCAGCACCGGTTCGACGATCCAACGCGAATTCTGGTGGTCTTCCAGCGTGATCGGGCGCTGGTAGAACCAGGCATCGGGATTGCGGGCGGCGTGCGTGCGGTCGACGACGGCGATGCGGCCGAAGTCCTCGTTGGTGACGCCGTAGGTCGACATGTAGCGCTGGGCGTGCATCGCGACCCACGCCGCGGGAGTGAGCAAGCCGAACGGCGCGTAGTGCGCCATGAACAACGGCGTGCCCAGGTCGGTGCGACCGCTGCCGCCGAACCGCATGCCGGAGCGTTCGTTGAAGGCGCGCCAGCACACCACCACGTCGGCCACGCCCGTCGCGACGGCCATCGCGGCATGCACGACGGTGCCGGCGGCGGCCCCGCCGCCGTGGTGCACACGGGAGAAGAAGCTCAGGTCGCCGATGCCGACGTTGCGCGCGATCTCGATCTCGTCGCTGGAGTCCATGGTGAAGGTGACCATGCCGTCGACGTCGCTCGGTGTCAGGCCGGCATCGTCGAGCGCGGCGCTGACCGCCTCGCACGCCAATTGCAGTTCGCTGCGGCCGGATTCCTTCGAGAACTCGGTCTGCCCGATCCCGACGATGGCCGCGGCGCCGGGCAGGGAGCCGCTCACGCGGCCGCCTCGTCGAGCAGGCTGAGGATCGCCGTGCCCGAGACGTGATCGCCGAGGCTGTTGGAGCCCTTGAACGTCACCTCGACGAAGTTCTCACCCTCCGTGCCTTCGGTCTTCCCGGTGACGCTGCCGGTGAAGCGCAGCGGATCATCCGGAAAGCACGGCACGCCAAGGCGAATCGACAGCTTCTTGACCATCGCCTCCGGTCCTGCCCAGTCGGTGAGAAACCGCACGCAGTAGCCGTTGGTGGTGAGGATGTTCATGAAAAGGTTCGGCGAGCCCTGCTTGTTGGCGTAGTCGCGGTCGTGGTGCACGGGCATGAAGTCGCGGGTGGCGATCGCCCCGGCGACGATCATCGTTGTGGTGATGGGGATCTCGAGCGGGGTGACCTCGTCCCCGACGGAGATGTCGGCCCAGCGCAGGGTGGTGGTGCGGCTCGCGGTTGTCGTCATAGGAGTCCTTCCGAATATGTTGCGCCGAGGTGGGCCAGCTGCGCGGTAGCCGGGCCGAGCATGAGCTCGTTGTGCTTGGCCCACAGGAAATAGCGGTGCAGGGGATAGGTGGTGTCGATCCCGATGCCGCCATGGACGTGCTGGGCGGTGGCAGCGACGCGGGCGCCGGCCTCGGCGGCCCAGAACTTCGCGATCCGGGCGGCGCGGCCGGCCTCCTTCAAGGACCGCCCGTGCGCGATCAGCCACGCCGCGTGCCACGTTGTCCACCGGATCGCCTCGACGTCGATGAACGCGTCGGCCATGCGCTGCTGCACGGCTTGGAAGCTGCCGATGGGCCGGCCGAATTGTTCGCGCCCCGTTGTGTATTCGGCCGCGATCCGCAGGGCTCGCTCCGCGACACCGAGCTGAATCGCGCACAGTCCGACCAGTGCGCGCGTGTGCAGCGACTCGATCACGTCTGGCCCGACGATCAGGTCGGCGTCCGAAACGGTTGCGCCATCCAGATATACGTCCGCGTGCGGTTCGCGGTTGGTGGTCGTCGCAGGCCGGATCTCGACGCCGTTGGCGTCGGCCGCCACCAGGAACAAGCCGGCCTCACCGCCGTCCATCGAGGCAGGGATCAACAGGGTGTCGGCGAGTTGGGCGGCCGGAACCAACTCCTTGGCGCCGTCGATCCGCCAATTGCCGCCGTCGCGTCGCGCGGTGGTGGCGGGAGTCGCTGCGTCGGAGCGGCCCGGCTCGGCCAGCCCCGCGGTCAGGATGCGGCTTCCGGCGACGACGCCCGGCAGAAAGCGTTGCTGCTGTTCGGGATTGCCGTGCCGAGCGATGGGGTCGGCCCCCAGCGTCAGCGTCGCGTAGGCCGGCACCGGAGCAACCGCCCAGCCCACCTCGGCCAGCAGCACGCCGAGCTCGACGAAGCCGCCGCCGTTACCGCCCACCGACTCCGGCAGCGCGGTGCCCAGCAGGTCGGTGCCCGCCAGCTCTTGCCACAGTGCGTCGTCGAAGCGAACGTCGCCGGCTTCCAACTCGGTCAGGCGCTCCGGCGTGGCGCGTCGCTCGAGGAGGTCGCGGGCGAGCTTGGAGATGGTCTCCTGCTCTTCGGTGAACGTGAAATCCATGGTTCCCGCCTAGGTGGCCGGCCGGAACTGATGCAGCACCAGGTCGTTGTCGAAACTCTGGTAGTACACCTCGACCGGCATCCCGGTCCTGAGATCGGCCGGGTCGATGCCGGTCAGGTTCGATACCAGCCGCACGCCCTCCTCGAGCTCCACCAGCACGACGACGTATGGATACTCGAAGAACGGGAACTTCGGCTCGTGTGGCATCACGTAGCTGTACACCGTGCCGCGGCCCGACGACTCGACGGTGCCCCAGTCCAGGGAACGGCAGTGTGGGCACATCGGGCGCGGCGGGTGGCGCAGCTGCCCGCATCCGCCGCAGCGCTGGATCAGGAGTTTGTTGTCCCGCAGTCCGTTCCAGAAGAACTCG
Organism: Mycobacterium sp. E3251; assembly: GCF_001666835.1. Taxonomy (GTDB): domain Bacteria; phylum Actinomycetota; class Actinomycetes; order Mycobacteriales; family Mycobacteriaceae; genus Mycobacterium. The sequence goes on from NZ_LZJF01000011.1 coordinate 69,142, forward strand.
GTGTCCGGGGTGATGGCCGGGGCCAGTCGGGTCGCCATCAGCGCTCCGGCCTGAATCGCAGCACCCGGAATCGCTGCCTTCCCAGCACCTCGCCGTTCTGGTCGGTGTAGGTCGTCAGCCAGGTCAGAAAGAATCCGGTGCCCAGCGCCGTCTTCTTCTCCTCGGAAACCGATTCGTACACCGTCGTCGCGCTGATGACGTCGCCCAGTCGCGGGTAGCGCTCGATCTCGAACTCCGAGTTGGTCGCCACCGTGCTGGTGTAGCCCGCCTCGTCGAGGAACGCCGTTGGGTTGCTTTTGATCTCGATGGGCGCGCCACCCCGCTCGCCGATGCCCTCCAGGAGCGGCGACGGCATCGTCCAGGTCTGCAGCATCACCGGCGGCGACACGATGCCGCCGAACCGCGACCTCTCGGCGAACTCCGGATCCAGGTAGACGGGGTTCATGTCGGCCATCGCATACGCCCAATGCCGGATCATCGGCTGGTTGACCGGATCCGGGGCCAGCGAGGGCTTTCCGGTGCCGCCGGTCGGCCGGCCGACGAGGGCCTTAACCTTGGCGCTGACGGTTTCTGAGTCGGTCACTGACGGCTGTCCTCCTATGTTGCGGTGGCGCGAAGGTCACGGGGAGCGCGCGGCATGCCCAGTCCGGCCATGGCAATGATGTCACGCTGAATTTCGTTGGCGCCGCCACCGAACGTATTGATGACCGCCCATCGGTACGCGGTTTCCAGCGCACCCCTTAACGGCGCGTCGGTCCCGCGGCGTACCCCGTTGTGGTCGAGCACTTCCAGCAGCTGGCGGGCGACCTGCTGGGTCAGCTCGGTGCCAAACACCTTGGCGGCGGAGGCTTCTCCCATCGAGAGCACGCCCTTCGTCATGGCCGCATTCACCCGCAGATTGACCAATTTATACGCCGCGACCTGGGCCTCAACCCGGGCCAGCGCGAGCTGCACCCACGGCCGGTCGATGACGCGCCCACCATCGAGCTCGGCGACCGCGGCCCACTCCAGCGTCTTCTCGAACAGCGGCTCGAGCGCGCCAAGGTTGCCCAGGGCCGCCCGCTCGAAGTTCAACTGCGTGGTGATCAGCTGCCAGCCCTGGTTCTCGCCACCCACGAGCGCGCTGGCCGGGACCCGAACGTTGTCGTAGAACGTGTAGAAGGTGGAGATGCCCGGCATGGTGTGCAGCGGCTGCCAGGAGAACCCGGGCGACGAGGTGGGCACGATCAGGATGGAAATGCCCTTGTGCTTCTTGGCATTGGGATCGGTGCGGGCGGCCAGCCAGATGTAGTCGGCGTAGGCGGCGCCGCTGGTGAACATCTTCTGGCCGTTGATCACGTATTCGTCGCCGTCGCGTACCGCGGTGGTGCGCAGCGAGGCCAGGTCGCTTCCGGCTCCGGGCTCGGAGTAGCCGATCGCGAATTCGACGCTGCCGTCCAGGATCGCGGGCAGGAACCTCTGCTTCTGTTCCTCGGTGCCGCACTGCATCAGCGTCGGCCCGACGGTGTTGAGCGTCACCAGCGGGATCGGGGCATTGACGCGCTGTGCCTCCTCGGAGAAGATGAACTGCTCGATCGCCGAGAAGCCGCGTCCGCCATACTCTTTGGGCCAGCCGACGCCCAACAGGTCGGCCGCGGCCAGCGCCCGCACGCACTCGCGCACTTCGGGGCCGCCTTCCATGCGCGCGCTGAGTGCGAGGCTACGTTCGGGTGTCATCACCTCTTCCAGCGCGGCGCGGATCTCGGCGCGCAGCCGCTCCTGCTCGGGCGAGTATTCCAAATCCATCAGGCCCCCAGCCGTACCGGCATCCGCTTGACCCCGGGCACCATCGTGGCGCGCATCCGGTCGACCGCACCCACCAGCTCGAGCCTGGGGAAGCGGCGCAGCAGCTCGTCGAACATCACGCATGCCTCCAGCCGGGCCAATTGCGCACCCACACAGGAATGCTCGCCGCACCCGAACGCGATGTGCGGGTTGGGATGCCGGGTAACCCTGAACTCCTCGGAGTCGGCGCCGAATATCTCCTCGTCCCGGTTGGCGGACCCGTAGAGCATCACCACCACGTCGCCCTCCGCGATCCGCTGGCCGCGGATCTCGACGTCGGTCGTCGCGGTGCGCGCCATGTGGACCACGGGGCTGGTCCACCGCAGCATCTCCTCGACGGCGCCCGGGATCAGCGTCGGATCGTCGGCCAGCAGGCGGCATTGGTCGGGGTGAGCGATCAACGCCAGCGTGCCCAGCGCGATCAGGTTGCGGGTGGTTTCGTTGCCGGCCACCAGCAGCAGGTAGGCGAAATTCAGCAGGTCTTCGTCGGTCAGCCGGACGCCGTCGATCTCCGCGCCGGCCAGCACCGACAGCAGGTCGTCCCGCGCGTCCACGCGCCTGGCGGCGATCAGCTTCTGGAAGTACTCGTAGAGCTGCCCCATGGCGACCAACGGGTCCAGCTCGATCTCGGGGTCGGCCGTGCCGGTGGCCGCATCCGACCACGCCCGGAACTGCTCCCAGTCATCCGCCGGGGCACCGATCAGCTCGGCGATCATCCGGGTGGGAAGCGGGGCGGCGATCTCATCGGCGAACTCGTGCACGGAATCCGGCTCGATGCCGTCGAGAATCCCCCGCACGATCTCGCGGATCTTGGGCTCCAGCACGGCGACCCGCCGCCGGGTGAAGCCCGAGTTGATCAGCTTGCGCAGCTGCCGGTGCCGCGGCGGGTCGGTGAAGATGAGGTTGCCCTCCTGCACCGCGTTTCCCATCTGCGGATCGGGGATGGTGATGCCCCGGGTTGAGGTGAACGTGGCCGGGTTGGTCGACACGAACCGGATGTCCTCGTACTTCAGCAGCGCCCAGAAGTTGGTGACGTCGTTCCAGCACACCGGCGCGGTCGCGCGCAGCTCGCGGTACGCCGGATACGGATCGCCCGCATAGAAGTCCGGGGAGTGCAACAGCGAAGCGGGAAAAGTGGTCCGCACGGCGGCCTCCCTGACAAGCGATCCGACACATTGACGCAATGTGTCTTGCGGCCTTGTGTCTACCCCGCGCCGCCCATCCCTGTCAATACCGCCGCGAAACGCCGAAATAGCGTGCAATTCGCGTACTTAGTGATTGACGCCGCCCGGCCATGGGTGTACACCAAGTGGTTAGATGACCGACGTTCGGGTGAGGAAACGCATGACCGAGCTACAAACTCCGGGAACTCTTGTCGACAGCAACCAGCTCTACATCGATGGGAGATGGGTCGAGCCGGAGGACGGTCGCTACGACGACATCAACCCGGCCACCGAGCAGTCCATCGGCAGCGCGCCGGACGCCAGTGTCGCCCAGGTCGGCGCCGCGATCGACGCCGCGCGCCGGGCGTTCGACAGCGGGCCGTGGGGCCGGATGGGTCCGGAGGAGCGGGCCGGCTGCCTCAATCAGCTCGGTGCGGCCCTGCTCAAGCACGCCGACGGGATCTTCGCGCTGTCGCAAGTCGAATGGGGTTGCGTCACCAATGAACGCATGATGCAAATCGACGGCGCCGGCTACATGTCCATGCATGCGGCCCAACTCGCGACGAAGTTGGTCGACGAGCCGGTCACCGGGATCGGCGCGGGGACGACGTTGCTGCGTCGCGAGCCACTCGGAGTCGTATCGATCCTCACGCCGTGGAACTTCCCGCACTGTCTCAACGTGATGAAGGTGAACAACGCGCTGGCCGCGGGGAACACCGTCGTGCTCAAGCCCTCGCCGCTGACGCCGCTCGCGGGCCTTGCGCTGGCGCGCATCATCGACGAGGAGACCGACATTCCGCCGGGCGTGGTCAACGTGGTCACGCCCTCGGGGCTTGAGGCCGCCAAATCGCTCACGACGGATCCGCGCATCGACATGATCAGCTTCACCGGGAGCTCCGCCGTCGGTTGTGAGGTCATGCGGGCCGCGGGGGACGCCATGAAGCGGCTGTTGCTGGAGTGCGGCGGGAAATCGGCGAGCATCATCCTCGACGACACGCAGGTGACCGACGAGATGCTGCGTCAGATGCTGTTCGATTGCTGCTCGCTGCACGCCGGCCAGGCCTGCATCCTGCACAGCCGGCTGCTGCTTCCCGATTCGTTGCACGACGACGTCGTGGAGCGGCTGGTCGCGCTCGCCCGCGACGTCAAGGTCGGCGACCCCAAGGACCCGACCGTGGAGATGGGGCCGCTGATCAGCGCGGCGCAACGCGAGCGGGTGCAGGCGCATGTCGACGGTGCGATCAACGACGGAGCGAAGCCGGCGATCGGCGGCGGCCGCCCGGCCGGTCTGGATGCCGGCTTCTACTTCGAACCGACGATTCTCACTGGCGTGCAACCGGATTCGACGATCGCGCAGGAGGAAGTGTTCGGGCCCGTGCTGTCGGTGCTGCGCTACCGCGACGACGACGACGCCGTCGCGATCGCGAACAACTCGTGCTACGGGCTTTCCGGCGCCGTCTGGGGCACCGACGTGGACCGGGCCGTCGCGGTCGCCCGGCGCATGCGCACCGGTCAGGTCGCGGTCAACGGCGTCGGGCCGGGCGATGCGCCGTTCGGCGGCTTCAAGCTGAGCGGGTTCGGCCGGGAGAGTGGCGGAATCAGCGGACTGCACCAGTACATGGAGGTGAAGGCCATCGGGATCCCGGCATGACGGGACCCCTCGCCGGGCTCCACGTCGTCGAACTCGCCAACGAGATCTCAGGTCCTTACGCCGCAAAGCTTTTCGTCGACCTCGGTGCCGAGGTCATTAAGATAGAGCCGCCCGCCGGAGATCCGTTGCGCCGGTGGGGTCCGTTTCCGGGCGGAGTCTGCGACCCCCAGCGCTCCGGACTGTTCGAGTACCTCAACGCCGGAAAGCGCGGCGCCACCCTCGATCTGGCCGAGCCGGGCGATCTGACGGCGGCCCGCGAGCTCATCGCGCGGGCGCACGTGCTCATCGAGGATTTCGGGCCGGGAATGTTGGAACGTCGGGGGCTGGGCCCGGACGTCTTGAGCCGGCTGAACCCAAACCTGGTGCTGCTGCGCATCTCTGGATTCGGTCAGTGCGGACCCTGGCGTGAGCGCCAAGCCACACCCCTGACCGTGCAGGCTGCGTCGGGATGGATCAGCGCCCGGGATCCGGACCGCCCACCGGTACAGGTCGGTGCCCGCGTCTCCGAGTACGTCGCGGGCGTTTACGGCGCGCTGGGCGCCCTGACCGCGTTGCGGCTGCCGGCCGCCGGCCGGGTGACAGAGGTCGACGTCTCCCAGCTCGAGGCACTGCTGTCGACGCTGCCCTATCCGATGCTGATGGCGCGCCGTATGCAAGACCTGGGCTTGCCCGCGAATCTGCGGTCGGCGCCCATGCTGGGTGTCGTCCGGGCCGCCGACGGCTGGGTGGGCATCAACTGCCTGACGGGCCAGCACTGGCTGGACGTGTGCGCCATGCTCGGCCTGCCCGAGTACGGCGAGCATCAGATCGCGATCATGATGGGCGGCCCGGAGCGCGACGAGTTCTTCCGCAAGGCGGAGCCGTTGCTCGCCCAGCAGACCGTCGCCGAGATCGTGGAACTCGCTCAGGCCCTGCGCATTCCGGCCGCCCCGGTCAACGACGGGGCCACCGTGTCGACCTGTCCGCAGTACGCCGAGCGCGGTTTCTTCGTGCAATCCGGTGGGCCCGGCTGGTCGTTTCAGCGGCCCGGGCCGGCGTTCCGTTTCGCGAAAACCCCGGTGCCGCAACCTAGTCCGGCTCCCCGCCTGGGGGTGCGTCCTGAGCCGTGGGCCACGACGGCCCGCTCGCTTGACACGACCGCGGGGCCGCTGCCCTTTTCCGGCCTGCGTGTCCTCGACCTGACCACGTTCTGGGCCGGGGCCTACCTGACCTGCTACCTGGGCGCGTTCGGCGCCGACATTGTCAAGGTCGAGTCGATCCAGCGGCCGGACGGGCACCGCTACTCCGGTGCCTTCGCCTACGAGGGCGACGACTGGTATGAACGCAGCCCGATCTGGCAGGGCACCAACCTCAACAAGCGCGACCTCACCCTCGACCTGACCTCCGAGCGTGGCCTCGGCATCGCCCGACGGCTGGCCGCGGAAGCCGACGTGGTCGTGGAGAACTTTTCGCCCAGGGTGGTCGAACAGTTCGGCCTGGACTACGACGCGTTGGTGGCGCTGAACCCCGACGTGATCGTTGTGCGGATGCCCGGGTACGGGCTGCGGGGCCCGTGGCGCGACTACGTCGGGTGGGCGCTGAACTTCGAGCAGACCGCGGGGATGTCGGCGGTGACCGGTTACCCCGACGGTCCGCCGTGCAACCCGCAGGGCCCCGCCGATCCCATCGTCGGCGTGCACGCGGGGGTTGCGCTGCTGGCCGCCCTGGAGCACCGGAGCCGCACCGGTGCGGGTCAGCTGGTCGAGGTCGCCCAGATCGAGGTTGCCGCCTGCGTGACCGCCGAACCGGTGATCGAGTACTCGTTGACCGGTGTCGTGCGTCCGCGGGAGGGCAACAGGCGGCGCGGTTACCTGCAGGGCGTGTATCCGACCAGCGCCGAGGGAGTGTGGGTGGCGCTGTCGCTGCCCGACGAGGGGCGGCTCGACCACGACGTGTTCGACGAGATGGTCACCGCGTGGACCCGCACCCAGACCGCCACCGGCATCGTGGAAACCCTGCGCGTACAAGGTATTCCGGCCGAGCGTGTGATCACCGGCGATCAGATGTACGACCGCGACCTGATCGGGGCCCAGCTCGACGCGCGCGGCTACTACGAGGAGCTCGTCCACCCGATCACCGGGCCGCACCGGTTTCCCGGCTGGCCGTTTCGGATCGCCCCCGGACCGCCCCGCCACCACCGCGCCGCCCCGCCGACGCTTGGCCAGCACAACGACGACATCCTGGGCGGGCTGGGCCTGTCCGCGGACGAGGTCGCGAGCCTGCGGGCCGAACGGGTGATCGGCGACCGGCTGCTCAACGCCTGAGCGGCACCGACAGCGTGAGTCACGCGGTCGCCCGACAGCCGGTCCGATTACTCTATTGCTATATCTCTGGGTAGTTCATGATGTCCCGGAGTGGGCGTATGCCCCAGACGCTACCGGTGGCCGCCGGCCGCAAGTATTCGCCCTTGGCGGGGCCTAGAATTGGGTGACTTGCCCCAGTACGTGTATGACAAACCCAGGAGGCGGAATGACTGAGCATCGTCACGTCGAATGGGACCCTGACACGCGCCGCATCCTGACGACCCGGCTCTTGTTGCGCCCGTGGCAGCTCGACGACGACACCGCCGCGTGTGGGATATACGGGGCCGCGGAGGTTTCGCGTTGGCTGTGTCCGGCGCTGCCCTTGATCACCGACGACGTGCACATGCGTCAACTCTTGGGCGCATGGATCGCCGAAAGCGACGCGACCGGCCTGCCCCTGGGCCGATGGGCGATTACCGATAAAGACTCTGGCGACCTGATCGGGGGAGTGGCACTGCTTCCACTTCCACCTGGCGGCACCGACCTTGAGATCGGATGGCAGGTCGCACCGGCGCTGTGGGGTCGCGGCTATGGCGCGGAAGCCGGTCATGCGGTGGCCCATCAAGCATTCACAAATGTTGGCGTCAGTGAGGTCTTCGCAGTCGTGCGGCCAGGCAATCATCGCGGGGTGGCCACGGCGCGGCGAGTCGGCATGGAATGGGTCGGTGAGACCGACAAGTACTACAATTTGTCCCTTGAAATCTACCGACTGAGCAAAGCCGATTTGGATTTGCCAGAGCCGGCCTGCGCCCCGACGCCTGGATCGCAGTAGTCCCGAATACCACAGCGGTGCGGCCTCTTACGTGTCCCGGCGCTGAACAATCTGGATAAGGCGCGGCCTTTAGCTGTCGCCGCGGGGTCACCCCGGACCATAGACCGGAGGGCCCGCTTCCGACGGGTGGTATGACCCAGAGCGCGGGAGGCTCAGAGGCTTAGCGACTTAATACATGGTAGAAGGTGACCTGGGCCTCGCCGCCCTCAGCGAACTGGGCCAACGCTCCCACGCTGAGCGCGAAGTGTTCGGTTTGGACGTGGAGATCGACACCGTGCTGGTTTCGGAATCGCTGATAAAGTGTGAAATGTCCTGGCTGATCTCGGTCTTCGTGGAGCCGGAAGGTGCTCACGTCTCCTTCGGCCAGCGACTGCGGGATTAGCTCAGAAAGCGCACGCCGCAAGTCGTCTTCTCTGCCTGGCAAGGCCGTGGCCTCAGTGATCAGCACCACTTCTTCATCTGAGCCGTACATGGTTGACACTCCTTCATCGCCGCCGCAAGGCTGTGAATAATTACGGCACTGAGTAATTAGTCTGCGGCCGCCGTCATTTCGTGTACACGTCGTCACATCGGTGGTTGCCTTAGGCATACGTTCTGACATCGCCTGCCGCCGGGTAAACGTATTCGCGGCCACTTTACTTCCCGGTCTTTGTTCTGAGGATTACAACCCGCTTCCGTCAATCCAGCCATGCTCGCCAGCACCGGCTGCCTGCAAAGTACCGACGTCAAATCGGCGGCAGACGACTCCGGCTGCACCGGTTCTCAACTGGGCGCTGGCTCCTCACCGAAGCGCGACGCTCTTGTCCCCTGATCGCCCGGGTTATGTCGCGAAGCTTCGACCCTCACGCGGTGATCGACAGCGAACGCCGTCACGGCTTTGCGGTGTCAGCTGTTGATCTCGGCGCCGCGCCAGAACTCACCCGGGTGAAACAACGCCGGGGTGATGACAGCTCACCCCGCCGGGCAGCAGATTGATACCAGTTCAAGGTCGACACCCACGGCGCCAGGTGTAATCGCCAGGGCTACAACTGTTCTTGCCGGGCAAAGGGCCCAGCAGGAGTCGCCGAGAATGAGCAGCAGAAAGGTCTCACCATGCACTTCGATTCCAAGAAGGTCATCGTCCTCGGGGGCAGCGCCGGTATGGGGCGGCAGGTCGCCGTGGATATCGTGCGCCACGGAGGCAGCGCGGTGATCGTTGGCCGGTCTAAGGACCGCGTTGATGACACCGTGACCGAACTGACCGATGGGGGTGGTCAGGCCTGGGGGATCACCGCCGAGTTGACCGATCGCAGCGCGGTCGGCGACGTTCAGCGCGTGGTCTCCGAGCACCACGGCGATGCGACGTTGTTGGTCAATGCGGCTGGATTCTTTGTTCCCAAGCCGTTTCTGGAGTACGACGCCTTGACTTATGACTCGTACATGGAGCTCAACTATGCCCTGTTCTTCCTGACGCAGACAGTCGTTGAGGGCATGATCGCCCGCGGGGAGGGCGGCTCCATCGTCAACATCGGCAGCATGTGGGCACATCAGGCGATCGGTCTGACCCCGTCGTCGGTGTACTCGATGCAAAAGGCCGGCCTTCATGCGCTGACCCACAACCTCGCGATCGAGCTTGCCGAGCACAAGATCCGCGTCAACGCGGTGGCACCGGCCGTCGTCAAGACTCCTCTCTACGAGGGCTTCATCCCGAAGGACGAGATCGACGCCACGCTGGACACTTTCGCCCCGCTTCACCCCCTGGGACGCGTCGGCACCCCCGCCGACGTCGCCAACGCCGTGACGTACCTGCTCTCTGATGAGGCCAGTTGGGTCACCGGCGCGATTCTCAACGTCGACGGCGGCATCATGGCGGGCCGCAACTAACCCGGCAACGACGCTGGACGGACGAAATACAAAGCGCAGCAAACTAAGGCTGTGCGAACGAAGGAGATCGAGTGTCACCCAATTACAGCAAGAACCCTGCCGCGGTTGACGCGCTAACCCCCGAGCAATACCGCGTCACCCAGGAGAGCGGCACGGAGCTTCCGTTCACCGGCGAGTACTGCGACAACCATGAACCCGGCATCTACGTTGACATTGTTTCTGGCGAGCCGCTTTTCGCCTCGGTGAACAAATTCGACAGTGGCAGCGGCTGGCCCAGCTTCACCCAGCCTATCGACGCGGACAGCCTTGTTGAGAAGCGCGACCGCAGCCACTTCATGGATCGAGTCGAGGTGCGATCAGCCCACGCAGACAGCCATCTGGGCCATGTATTCCCGGATGGCCCTGCAGAAGCAGGCGGGTTGCGCTACTGCATCAACTCGGCATCTCTGCGATTCATCCACCGCGATGACCTGGAAGCCGAGGGTTATGGGCAATACCTGCACTTGTTCACAAAGGATGGATCGGAGCAACACCAAAGCGTCGGCGAGCAGAAATCATGACTGACAACAAGATCGCCGTTCTTGCCGGCGGCTGCTTTTGGGGCATGGAGGACCTGTTCCGCAAGCAGCCCGGTGTGGTATCCACCCGGGTCGGCTACACCGGTGGCAGCAACACGCATCCCACCTACCGCAATCACCCCGGCCACGCGGAGGCACTTGAAATCACCTATGACCCAGACGGGACGGATTACCGGGCACTGCTGGAATTCTTCTTCCAGATCCACGACCCGACCACGAAGAACCGTCAAGGCAACGATGTCGGAACCAGCTACCGGTCAGCGATTTTCTATCTGGACGACGAGCAGAAGCAAATCGCAGTGCGCACCATTGCCGACGTCGAAGCATCAGGCCGCTGGCCCGGCGCAGTCGTAACCGAGGTCAACCCGGCCGGCGAGTTTTGGGAAGCCGAACCTGAGCACCAGAACTACCTGCAGCGGTATCCATCCGGCTACACCTGCCACTACGTCCGCCCCGAGTGGGCGTTGCCCAACCGCGGGGACGGTGCGGGCGGCGCGGGGGCAGTCACGCCGGAACATGCCGAGCCGACTCGATAACGACGTGAGCTGGGTAACTCCGCCTGATTGGCAGGTGCTGCTGAGTGCGTACGCGCCGTTGGTGCTCTACCGGGCCGTATGTGGTCTGGGATGGGTTCTACCGCGACTCGGCCCCCGGCGCGCGGCGGTGACGGGATGACTCAGAACCCGAATCTGGCTGCCCTATCAAAGGCGGGGGTATCGGTTTGGCTGGACGACTTGTCGCGCAACCTGCTGCAGTCCGGCAAGCTGCGGCAGTTGATCGACACGAGAAGCGTTGTCGGCGTGACCACTAACCCGTCCACCTTTGAGCGCGCACTGACACACGGCCGCGCCTACGATGGCCAGATCGCCGAGCTCACGGGCCGCGGTACCGATATCGATACCGCAGTCCGCACGGCCATCACCGACGACGTCCGGGCGGCCTGCGATGTGCTCCGCCCGCAGTGGGAGACCTCCGACGGCATCGACGGGCGAGTTTCGATTGAGGTCGACCCGTCGCTGGCGAACGACACCGATGCAACAGTCACGCAGGCCGTCGAGCTGGCCAAGGTCGTCGACCGGCCCAACGTGTTCATCAAAATACCGGCGACCACAGCGGGGCTGCCGGCGATCACCGCCGCGCTGGCCAACGGTGTCTCAGTGAACGTCACGCTGATCTTTTCTGTCCAACGGCTTCGAGCGGTGATGAACGCCTATCTGGCCGGTGTCGAAGCCGCCAGTCAGGCGGGCATTGATGTATCCCAAATCCACTCTGTGGCATCACTGTTCGTATCCAGAGTGGACACCGAAGTCGACAAGCGACTCGAGGCGATCGGCACCGATGAGGCGCTCGGGCTACGAGGACGGGCGGGCATCGCCAACGCGCGATTGGCCTACGCGGCGTACCTGCAGGTCTTCGAAGCCGAGCCTCGCTTCGCCGCGCTGCGCGCTGCGGGTGCTCGCGTGCAACGGCCGTTGTGGGCCTCCACCGGTGTAAAAAACACTGCTTACCCCGACACGATGTACGTCACGGAACTCGTGGCACCAAACACGGTCAGCACCATTCCTGAACCGACGCTGGAGGCGGTGGCCGACCACGGCGTCATCGCCGGTGAAACCATGGCGGGCCAGGCGGTGCACGCGCGCGAAGTGTTCGACCGACTGACGGCGGTCGGTGTCGATCTGCCGAATGTGTTCGCTGTACTTGAACACGACGGGGTGTCCAAATTCGCGGCGTCCTGGTCGCGGACGCTTCAACGCTGAATACTGTGTGGCTCTGTAACTGTCACTCATCTAGGAGACCGATCAGATGTCCACTTCGAGTAGGTCGAAGACTCGGTCGAACAACAAGGAGGAACTGTGAGCGGCTGCGTCGCCGGCGCTATCGGTGGCATTGTCGGCGGACTCGCAATCGCCGCGCTAGGCATGGCCTACGGTGCGGCGAGTGGGCGGGGTTTGTGGGCGCTGCCCAACAGCATCGGCGGCCTCATTCTGGGCCCAAGGCGCGCAGACACTAGGTTGTTTGGAGTGGCCACCCTCGTCGGCGTAGCCCTCCACATCCTGCTCTCGGCCGTATTTGGCATCGCCATCGTCCTTCTCGCGCAGGATCTCACGCATGCATACCTCGCGACCGGTCTGGCGGCGGGCGTGGCGCTCTGGCTGATAAACTACGTCGGCATCGGCACGATTCACCTCGGTGCACGAGGGGTCGCGATGGTGAATCCGGTGCCGGTCGGGCTCGGACTTCACCTGTTATTCGGGTTCATCACCGGCGTGGTCGCTGTTTTGATCCTGCGAATGTGAGGTTCATGAAAAGTGCCACCGCCGGCTCGTAATCCACTGCAGCTTGGCTTCTTCCAATGCCTCGCCAAGTGATTGAAGGACCTTGTTGTGCTGAGCATTGACAAGCGTGTGACCCACCACCAATGCAGCGACGACGGGCAATTCAATGATCCCGAACAGGGCCATCGCACCGACGCCGGCATAAAACGCCAGATGTTCCGGTGCCGGTAGCATCAGGCCGATGCTCAGAGGCGACGGCGGTGTAACCCTATGCGCGCACTGAGCTCTCGCTTTATTCATCACGTCTCTTGCTCTCCCGGCCGATCACATGAACTCGACGCCCATGCCCGGATCCTTCCCGACGCGGGTCCGTGCAGACGGCTGTCAGCGCCCCGGGGGGACCATGTACCGAACGTGCAGGATCAGCCTTGCCTTTCACGCACGATGCCGCCCCAGAACCATCGTGGTCAGCGCCTGCCGGATGCTGTTGGTTGCCTCTGACTGACGCGGTGTCGGTCATTCTGGGCGCATGGTCGACTGCGGAGTCGAATAGTAATTCGCGCAACTGTTTTCGTCCGCGGTTCAGCCTCGAACTTACGGTCCCTTGCTGGGTGTCCGTCATAGCGGCGATCTCCTTATAGGAGTACCCGGCAATGTCAGCAAAATACACGACGATGCGAAACTGCTCGGGCAGCCCCATCATTGCCGCCTTGAGGTCGCGGTCTGGCAGCAGTTCCAGCGCCTGGTCTTCGGCCGACCGTAGGCCCCCTGGCGTACGTGGGGCACTGGCCGCAAGTTGTCGATCGGTGATCTCACCACTCAGATGCTGGGCGGGACGGCGCTTTTGCCTCCTATAGCCGTTGATATGGGTGTTGGTCATGATCCGCCGCAGCCATGCTTCGACGTTTGTGCCTGGCTCGAATGCCCGGAAACCGATATAAGCGTTGAGCATTGTATCTTGCACCAGATCCTCCGCGTCCACTCGATTGGAGGTCATCCGGAGAGCTTGCCGATACAGAGGTTCAAGGAGCGGGATGACGGCGCTTTCAAATTGAGCGGTCAGCGGGACGTCTGGCGCCGTTGCCCATTCGGCGCGTACGCGGCCCACGCTACTTCCCTTCCATCGCGAAAAGCATTGGCAGGCTTATAGACTGGCTATCGCTTGCCCGAATCAGGGCGGACCAGGCCGCGGCGGACCGGTGCGGGGGAACGGTCCCGGAACCCGAGGAACGCGAGGACCAAAAGCGCGAGCGTCTGGATGCGGCGGCGCCGGTCAGTGCATCGTCTTCTTCCGGCCGCTGTACGAGCGCTGCCTTGGCCGCGACTGCGTGCAGGCGCGTTTCTTCCATGGCCGATCCCCGAATCACGCGGCCCTGGCGACGGGTACGGCACTTTCTTGCGTCCACAACACCTCCGGTTGTCATTCCGGTGCCAGGGTCCACCGCCGCGGGGTGAGTGGTCATCACCCGACCCGGCAATTCATCCGGGTGAGCGGCACGTGGTCGTGAACGCCATCCACAAACTCAACACCAACCAGGTCGTGCATCGACTGCTGCGGTGAACTTGCCGACCCGCTCCGCCGGTTTTGACGATTGTTATCTATCACCCGGGTGAGTAACGAACGTGGGCGACGACAGTTCACCCCTCTGCGCGTCATGATCAGAACATCTTCAGCTGCGCAGGTGTATGCCGTTGTCTCAGCGCAGCAGCGGACCCGCCAGCGCAAATAAGACCATAAGACCTGGCAGATACGGATGGAGAGGGCACTGATGGGGATTTCTGAATTCGACGATGTGCAGGCCCATCTGCTCGAACCAGAAGAAAGCCTGGACTCAGAACAGACTGGCATCGACCTCGACGAGGGCTACTCACCCCCGGAACGGCCCCGTGAACTGCGGGCGTGGGGTCTCACCGCGAGGGAAGCGCGGACCCATGAAAGCCTGGCGCGCCGACTGGCCCGTGAGGTGCCCGACGTGACCGATCAGTGGGATGGCGACGGAATCGGTGATAGCGCCGATAGCGATGGGGAGCCAATCGACGATCAGGTCGGCGATATGCGCGCTGGTCGCCTCGTCGCGTTCGACGTCGACCCCACGGATCCTGGTGCGGATTACCTTGCCCACGACGTCGGTATTGACGGCGGCGCTGCCTCGGCTGAGGAGGCCGCCATGCATATCATCGACGACGAAGACACCAGCGCCGGTCGGGAATGGCGTCTCTAATGACCCGTCGTCCGGCCCGTCGGTGAAATTTGAGCTGTGGTGACCCGCGTTGTGATCCTCGGCGGCGGCCCGGCCGGCTACGAGGCGGCATTGGTTGCGGCTGCACGAGACCCGGCCGTAGCCCGCGTAACCGTCGTCGATTCCGACGGGGTGGGCGGCGCCGCGGTGCTGTGCGACTGCGTGCCATCGAAGACCTTTATTGCCTCCACGGGGCTGCGCACTGAACTGCGACGGGCAACCCGCCTGGGTTTCGACATCCACATTGACGACGCCAAGATCTGTTTGGCGGCAATCCACCAGCGGATCAAGACGCTCGCTACCGAGCAATCGGTGGATATCACCGCCCAGCTGCTGAGCATGGGTGTCGAGTTGATCGTGGGCCGCGGCGAGCTGGTTGATGCGGCTCCCGGTCTGGCGCGGCACCGCGTCAAGGTGAGCGCGCGCGACGGCAGCACCACGATCCGCGATGCCGACGTGGTGTTGATCGCCACCGGCGCGAGCCCCCGGGTCCTGCCGTCGGCACGCCCCGACGGCGAGCGCATCCTGACCTGGCGCCAGCTCTACGACCTGGACTCGTTGCCCGACCACCTGATCGTGGTGGGATGCGGCGTGACCGGTACCGAATTCGCCAACGCCTACACCGAACTGGGCGTGACCGTAACGGTGGTAGCCAGCCGCGACCGGGTGTTGCCATACGAGGACGTCGACGCCGCGCAGGTGCTCGAGGAATCGTTCGCCCAACGCGGGGTCAAACTGATAAAACAGGCGCGGGCACAATCCGTGACGCGCACCGGCGACGGGGTGCTACTGACAATGACTGACGGCCGCACCGTAGAGGGCAGCCACGCGTTGATGACACTTGGGTCGGTGCCCAACACCGGCCGGCTGGGTTTACAGCGCGTGGGCATCGAACTCGGCCCCAGCAATTACATTGCCGTCGACCGGGTGTCGCGGACATCGGTCGCGGGCATTTACGCTGCGGGGGACTGCACTGGTGTGCTGCCGTTAGCCTCGGTTGCCGCCATGCAGGGCCGGATCGCGATGTATCACGCGCTTGGTGACGCCGTTAATCCGTTGCGGCTGGGCACCGTTGCGGCGACGGTATTCACCCACCCGGAAGTCGCGACGGTCGGCGTCTCGCAGACCGCGATCGACGACGGCTCGATTCAGGCCCGCAGCATCATGCTCCCGTTGAAATTCAATGCGCGAGCGAAAATGTCGGAGCTGCGTCAGGGCTTCGTCAAACTATTTTGCCGGCGGGACAGCGGCGTGATAATCGGGGGCGTGGTGGTCGCGCCGATCGCTTCGGAATTGATATTGCCGATCGCGATGGCTGTTCAAAACCGGATCACAGTCGACGATTTGGCGCGGACGCTTGCGATCTATCCGTCGCTCTCCGGCTCGATCACCGAGGCGGCGCGCCGGCTCATAGCCCACGACGATCTGAACTGATGCACGAACCAGTTCGGCCGACGAGGGCTCGGTGGTTCCGGGAATTGCTGATGCCGCATCGCGTCGCCCGACTAGCGATTGCCGTCGTCGGAGTGCCGGTGGCCCTGTGGTGGCTGCAACCGTGGAAGTTGTTGATCAGGATCACCGCCGATGAAAGTCTGCCGCCTGGAGTGCAGACCACCCGCTGTGGAGAATTTACCGGTCGCATCCATCGAACCAGTGGTGTTGCGCGCCTCGTAATCCTGGCTGACGGGGCACAAATTCTGCGGCTGGAGAATCTGCACACCACTTTTGGACCCGGATTGCGCGTATGGCTCAGCGACGCACCCGTCGACCATGCGTGTTTCCCGTGGCGAAAGTTTGCACACGGCACTCACATAGACCTCGGTCGCCTGCGTGCCAACCGAGGTAACGCCGGTTACGCCGTGCCCAACGACGCCGACGCCGACGCGGACGCGCTCAGCAGTGTAATCCTGTGGTGCGAGCGCTTCCGTGTGCCCTTCGGCGCGGCGCAATTACACCCCGGGTCCGACGAGTCTCTCGGCCCTGGTGGCGGTCGCCGCAACCTTCGGGCCGCGGATCCTGTGCCGCGAGCGCACGATTCACCGCACGGCAGGGCGCCGCGGAGAATCACTTGAAGCGGGCGTCACTCAATGCATTCGATGCAACAGATCGCAACTTGAGCGAAATCACCCGGGTGAACTGTGCTGAAGAGTGATGACAGAAGGCCCGGGCCCGGGCGATGCTCGTGCTGGAGATCTCCACAGCCGTTTACCACGCCGCAGTCGAGGACTCAATGGCCCGCCAAGGAACAGCACGACCTCATGCGATCGATCCCCGGCACCAGGTGGATACCCGAATACCAAACAGGAGAAGAGATATGGAGGCGGTCCCAGTTCACCGTCAACGGCAGAAGGCGCAACCGACCACCTCGGTTGTGATCGTTGGCAGCGGGTTCGCCGGTTTCGAGTGCGCGCGCCGACTGGTCCGGCGGCTAGACAGGGCGGGTGCCTCTGATGTGACGGTGACCATTGTTTCGCCGGTCGATTACCTGCAGTACACGCCTTTGCTCGCGGATGTGGCCGGTGGACTCGTCGACCCACGGTTTGTCTGTGTTCCACTGGCCGGAACGCTCAAGGGCGTGCGGGCGGTGCGCGGCCAGGTCGATAGCGTTGACGTCGATCGGCATATGCTGTCGTTCACCGATCCGGAGGGCCAGGTAGGGACGCTGTCGTGGGATCGGCTGGTCTTGACACCAGGCTCGGTGACCCGCGTTTTCGATACACCCGGTTTGGCCGAATACGCGCACGGACTGAAGTCGACGGCCGAGGCGCTGTATCTGCGTGATCGGGTGATCGAGCAGTTGGAACTGGCTTGCGTCGACGAAAACGAGGAGCGCGCGGCCGCGCGACGCACGATTGTCGTTGTCGGTGCGTCGTATTCCGGTTCCGAATTGACGGCGCAGCTGCGGGCGCTCGCCGACGCGGCGGCGAAGCAGATGGGCTTTGATCGGGCCTCGGTGCGGTTTGTGCTGGTGGACTTGGCCAACCAGGTCATGCCCGAGCTGGGGCAGAAGCTCGGCGACGCTGCGATGCGTGTGCTGCGCTCTCGCGGAATCGACGTGCGGTTGGGCATGACGCTCAGGGAAGTTCACGCCGATCATGTTGTGCTCATCGATGGTTCGCGCATCGACGCTTATACGGTAGCGTGGGTGGCCGGCGTGAGCCCGTCACCGTTGATCGCCACGCTGGGATTGGAAACCGAGCGGGGCCGGCTCAAGGTACGGGCCGATTTGCAGGTGCCAGGTCATCCCGACGTGTTTGCCGCGGGCGACGCCGCCGCCGTTCCGGACCTAACCCGCCCGGGCAAGATCGCACCGCCCACAGCACAGCACGCGACCCGACAAGGTAAGACGCTGGCCCGCAACGTCGCGGCGAGTCTCGGCTACGGCCAGCGAAAGGACTATCGCCACAGCGACCAGGGTATGGTGGTCGACTTGGGTCCGCGCTACGCCGTCGCCAATCCGCTCGGCGTGCACCTGTCGGGCTATGCCGCAAAGTTTGTCGCCCGCGCCTACCATCTTTACGCGATTCCCCGGCTCGTCAACCGTTGGGCGGTCGCACTCGCATACCTCACCGACGTCTTCTTCGCCCGCACCGTGTTGTCAATGGGATTTGCTTTCGGCGCCGACCCGCAATTTGCGGCCAGCGGAGTCGCCCAACTACCGAAGGCGGCTGGGGCAGAATGAGATTCAACGACCCCACTGTTGTTTCTGACTGCAGACACACCGCCTGGCCGCCTGTTCTCCCCGACGGAGAAAAGATTGCGGTGTCCCACGGCACTGTTGGGGGGGCGATACGACGGCACCGTACGTGATCGCCGCGGTCGTATTCCAGCAACACATCCGGCCCCAGCCTTATTTGGGTTGATCACTACAGTGACACGGAGTACCAATGACTATCGTCAACAAAGGATTTCGCGGACGCCGCGCTGAGTCGGCCCCCGATCTACCGCCCGGCCAGCATCTGACCGATGACTTCCCTGTCTTGCAAGCAGGGCCGACTCCGCGGATCGATCTCGATGACTGGCGATTCACCATCCGCGACGAGCTTGGCGCTGAACACTCGTGGACCTGGGCCAAGTTCAAGCGCCTGCCCTGCGAGCGTCTCAACGTGGACATCCACTGCGTCACCACGTGGTCCAAGCTTAATACCAAGTGGGAAGGCGTTTCTCTGGACACACTTTTCGAATCGATCGACACTGCAGCCGGATTCGCACTGGTCGGTTCCTACGGCGGCTACACCACCAACCTTCCCTTGGGCGACCTTCTCGGCGGCAAGGCCTGGATCGTCTACGCGTACCAGGGCGCACCGCTCGGCGCGGTGCACGGCGGCCCGGCGCGGCTGCTGGTGCCGCACCTGTATTTCTGGAAGTCCGCGAAGTGGGTGAGATCCATCGAGCTGCGCGACAGTGACACGCCGGGATTCTGGGAGCGGTTGGGCTATCACAGCTACGGCGACCCGTGGCGAGAACAACGCTACGCCGGCGATTGACGGCGGCCGTGGATCTCGAGGTGAAACCGAAGTTGCGCTGGCGGGTCGCGCGCGTCGTGGACTCTGAACCCGAGAACGGGTCCGCGCAAACGATCGGGCTGACCGTGCCGGGCTGGAGCGGCCACTTGGCCGGTCAGCACGTCGATCTCAAGCTGACTGCTGAGGACGGGTACAGCGCGCAACGCAGCTACTCGCTGAGCAGACCAGCCGATGGTGAGCGCATCGAGCTTACTGTGCAACAGATTCCAGACGGGGAAGTCTCGCCCTACCTCGCCGGGCTCGTTGCCGGCGATGAGGTCGAACTTCGAGGACCCATCGGCGGCTGGTTCGTCTGGCGGCCTGGCGAGGGGGATCGGGTTCTGCTCGTCGGTGGCGGATCGGGAATCGTGCCGTTGATGGCCATGCTGCGACAGCGGGTAGTGGTGGGCAGCGCCTACTTTCGGTTGGTCTATTCGGTTCGCAGTCCCGAGGACGTGTACTACGCGCAAGAGCTGCGCCGGCTCGAGCGCGACTGTGACTGGCTGCAGATCGCGGTGGTCTACACCAGGGTGGCCGCGCCGCGGACAACCCGGCCGCCCGGCCGGGTCCGCGCCGCCGACCTCGTGTCGACGGATTGGGTGCCCGCCGATGTTGCGCGCGTCTACGTTTGCGGTCCAACGGGGTTCGTGGAATCGGTGACCGCGAAGCTGATCGAGCAGGGGCACCAGCCGTCCGCCATCCGAACCGAGCGGTTCGGGCCGAGCAGCTAATCAAGGAAACGAGGAGCGATGACCGAACCAACGCACGTCGACGGTAACGCGGTCGCGGGCGCCTTCGCAGAAGTGCTGGGATTCGACGTCACCGCAGTGACGTTGGTCTGCGGGAAATGCTGTCGCAGTGGGGCCTTCGCCGAGAGCCACGTCTATCACCGCGGGCCCGGCATCGTGGTGCGCTGCCCGTGCTGCGGAAACGTCATGGCCCGGCTTGTGCAAACGCCCACCGATACGTGGCTGGACTTCCGCGGCGCCGAGTCCTGGCGTGTCCCGATCCAGGCGGACTGATGGAGTCACTCGACGCACTTGCAGGTCGGGTGCGCACCGCCGACATCGTGGACGCCATGGGGCGACTGCACCGACATCGGTGTCATCTCCTCGACCTGGTGAGCCCCACTCCCGGTCGCCAGCTTTTTGGCCCCGCCGTGACGATCTCGTACTTCCCGGCGTGCCGGGCTGCGCTCCCACCCGAGCGCTACAACTTCAAGAGATTGTTCTACGACGCCATCAAAGACGGCGCCGAAGGACGCGTGCTGGTCCTGGCCAGCAATGGCTGCACGGACGCGTCACTGGGCGGTGGGACAAAGTTATCGCGGGTCAGAAACCATCGGCTCGCAGGCATTCTCGCGGACGGGCGGCTGCGCGACTTCGCCGAGCTCGAACACTTCAACATCGCCATCTATTGCCGAGGGGAGACAACGCGGTGGGGCGGCGACTCCGTCACCCCCTTCGAGGTGAACCGTCCCGTCGTGGTCGCCGGGGTGACCGTCCGTCCCGGCGACTATGTCTTCGCCGACGCCTCCGGCGCCGCCGTCATACCCGCCGCCGATGTGCGCGCTGTCCTGTGCGCCGCCAACCAAGTCGCGGCGGAGGACGCAGCGGCCATCGCCGCCATCAGAGGCGAAACTCCAACCACACCGGGAGGCGATGAGAACTGAGGGGTCGGCAAGAATTGGGGGCATGACCGCAGGGCGGCTTGCTCGAGCGCGCATCGTCGGCCGCTCACCCGGGTGAATTACGCAGCCGGATGACGACATCTCGCCCCATCCGCACCGATAGTGGTCGTTGATCTGAGCCGGCGACCTCCAACCCCGGACCGACCGCCCTTCTCGGACAGCACATCTGGCTCAACAACTCCGGCTCAGGAATCTATGGTGAGAGGAAGACCCTATGGCCAAGCCTGAATTTTTCGACACACCCGGATACGGCGAGATCGCCCGCACCCGTAACCATTACAGGCAAGCGTTGCGCATCGGCGATCGCATCGAGATCTCGGGCCAAGGCGGCTGGGAGGCGGACTTCTCCTTGTCAGTCACATCCCTGGAAAAGGAGATCGTCAAGGCGTTCGACAACGTCGAAAAGACCCTCGCCGAGGCGGGCGCCAGCTGGAGCGACGTCGTGAGCGTCCACTCCTACCACGTCCCCACCGCCGACGAAGCCATTGGTGATGAACACATGTCGGTAATGGTGGACCAGTTCCGCAAGCGGTTCGGCGAAAACCCACCGGTGTGGACCGCGTTGGGCGTCGAGGCGCTCGCACTACTCAACCAGCATATCGAGATCGAGGTCGTCGCCATCGTCGGTCTCGGCGGCAAGTAGACGTCGGTATCAGGCCGCCGAAGTCGACGACTCACCCGTGAAACGGAGGCAGCGTGGACCGAATACTTCATGCCCTGATCGGTGACGCGCCCGGTGCCGTCGATGCCGCCATCAAGACCTCGACCCTGTTCCTCACGGCTGCGATCCTGTTTCGGTTCATGGAGCGCCGCACCCTCGCCGAATTCGCGCCGTTCGACTGGATCGCAGCGGTAGCCGCCGGAGCCATCGTCGGTCGGGCTGCTACCGCCAGCGATAGCTCGTGGCTGAACGCAACCGTGGCGCTCATTTGCCTCCTTGCCGCCCACGCGGTACTTGCGAGATTGCGCTTCATTCCGAGGATTCGACGTTTCATCGATCCGCCTCTGAAAGTGCTGATCCGCAACGGGCACGTCGACCGACGGAGCCTGCGTCGATGCGGACTGACCGCCGCCGATCTCGAGGCTGTACTACGACAGCACGGACACGAAAGCTCCGATCGTGTTCACCTCGCGATCTTCGAAGCCAAAGGTGCCATCTCCATCCTGTTGACGGATGGGGGGTGTGATCGGCATGGGGCTCGAGTTTGATGCGCCGGCGGCGATTACCGTGCCCGTTGCCCGAGGGTGGCACCCCATGATCACCTGCTACGACGTGCTCACGGAATGGGGGCGATTCGGTCGCGGTTCCCAACGCTCCGCAATCACGCGCGTATCAGCCGGTGCCGAGGGGAGTCGATCTGGACCGAGTGGGGCAACCCACTAAACCGCGTTGGCTTTATGCCATAGACGATGTCAGTTTCAAACAGATTGGAGAACGGTTCAATGGGCACCGTGAGCAGCATGCTGGATACCTATCCCAGGGATCTCGGTCGTATCGACAGGGCCAAACTGATCCGATGTATCGAAACCTGTATAGAGTGCGCTCAAGCCTGCACGGCGTGCGCGGATTCTGACCTGAGCGAAGAACGGGTCGCTCACCTCACGAAATGCGTTCGCACAAACCTTGACTGTGCCGACATGTGCGCGACGACCGGCCGCGTACTGTCTCGTCACACCGAATACGATGCAAACATCACCCGCGCGGTGCTGGAGGCATGCGCGGTCACCTGTAAGGCTTGCGGCGACGAATGCGATCTGCACTCAGCACATCATGAGCACTGCCGCATCTGCGCCGCCGTGTGCCGCCGCTGCGAGGAAGCGTGTCGCGAGCTTCTCGCTTCATTGGGCTGAACGGCGTTCGTGCACAACCGGTGTCACTCACGAAGAGATTTGACTGAGCGGGGCCTGGGGGACGCGCTCTTCAGCCCGGAAGTCGGCCGCCGGGCGGTGGAAATTGCGATCGGGTGATCCAGCGCTGAGCGTCGAGTGCAGCCGCGCAGCCGCTGGCGGCGGCGGTGATCGCTTGGCGGTAGCGTCGGTCGATGAGGTCGCCGGCGGCGAATACGCCGTCCACTGATGTCTGGGTCGTCTCGTCGCGCGTCCGGACGTAACCCTGGCTGTCGAGGTCGAGAAGCCCCTTCAATCGATCCGAGCGAGGCATCTGTCCGACGGCGACGAACACCGCGGCACTGTCGATGTCGTCGTCGGCAGGGCTATCGGTGATGCGCACCCGGAGGCCGGTGACGTGGTGTCTGCCGTGGACGGCTACCACTTCAGTGGACGTCAGGATCGTGACGTTGGGATGGGCGCGCAGCCGAGCGACGGCGAATGCCGATGCCCGTAGCCGGGGACGGTGGTGGACGAGGGTCACGTGGCGGGCCCGGGATGCAAGATAAAGCGCCTCTTCGGCCGCGGCGTCGCCACCGCCGACGACGGCGACCGCGCAACCGGTGAACTGCGCACCGTCGAGTTTGGCGCTGGTGCTGACTCCGTGGCCCAAGAGGTCGCGCTCGCCGGGCACATCGAGCGGCCGGTTGATGGAGCCCATTGCGAGGACGAGGGCGCGGGCGTGGTGCCGTTCGTCGTGTATCGCGACGGTCTTGACCTCGTCGTGGAGATCGAATCGGTCGGCGTCGCCTGCGTGAAGTTCGGCGCCGAAACGCCGTGCCTGGTCGCGCATCGCGGCCGCCAGCGCGGGTCCGCACACGGGCGGAGCGAGACCGGGGTAGTTGTCCACCGGCCCCGCGGCCATCAGTGCACCACCGGGTGCCTCGCCCTCCACGACGAGGGTGTCCAGTCCGGCTCGCGCGGTGTAAATCGCCGCGCTGTAGCCGGCGGGGCCTGACCCGACGATGATGACATCGCGAACCCGCCTCGCGGATCGCATCAGCCGGTGGTGTTGTGTTGGGCGGGCCGGGCAGCGTTGCGGGGTTGGCCCGTGGTTTGCGCGCGCCGCGCTGGCGGTGTCATAGGTTGATGGCGTGCCCCGTGAGGGCGTGGAAGCATTCCTGTAGTCCCTCGCCGAGCGTGGGGTGGGTGTGCACATTGCGGGCCAGCTCGGTCGCGGTCAGGTCCCAGAGTTGGGCGGCGGTGAGCTCGGGGAGTAGCTCGCTGACTTCGGCGCCGACGAGGTGGGCGCCGAGTAGCTCGCCGTGCGCGGCGTCGGCGATGATTTTGATGAAGCCCGCGCGCTCGCCAAGTCCGTGTGCTTTGGCGCTGGCCTGCATGGGGAAAGTGGCTACCCGCATGTCGTACCCGCTGGCGCGGGCCTGGTCTTCGGTGTAGCCGAAGCTGGCGACCTGGGGTTGACAGAACGTCACGCGCGGCATCATGCGGTAGTCCAATGACATGGTCGGGGCGCCGGCGATGGTTTCGGCGGCGATGACGCCCTGGGCCGAGGCGACGTGGGCGAGTTGAACTTTGGCGGTGACGTCGCCGATCGCGAAGATGTGGGGAGCCGACGTGCGCATGCAGTCGTCGATGTCGATCGCCCCACCCGTCGTGAGGCGCACACCCAGCTTGTCGAGGCCGAGATTTTCGACGTTGGGGCAAAATCCGATGCAGATGAACGCGCGGGAAGCGTCCACTGAGGTGGCGCGACCGTCGCGGTCATTGTGCGTGACGGTGACGTTGTTGCCGTGGTCGATCACCGAGTCCACCCGGGTGTTGGTGTGAATGGAGATGCCGCGGCGTCGGTACTGTCGGGTCAATTCCTTTGACACGTCGGCGTCTTCGTTCGGGAGAGCACGGTCGGCGTACTCGAGTATTTGGACGTCGACACCGTAGCTGTTGAGGATGTAGGCAAACTCCATGCCGATTCCGCCGGCCCCGATGATGACGATGGACTCGGGTATTGTCGCGTCGAGGATCTGCTGTTCATACGTCACGATGTTGTCGCTGAGGGTGACCCCGGGCAGCATCCGCACCCGAGAGCCGGTGGCGATGATGGCGTTGTCGAAGCGGAGGCTGGTCGTGCCGCCGTCACGTAGCTCTACGTCCAGTGTGTGTGAGCCGCTGAAGCGGCCGCGGCCGTCGATTTCGGTGATCTTGTTTTTGCGCATCAGAAAGTGGACGCCGCGGACCCGGGCGTCGGCAACTTCTCGGCTACGTGACACGGCACGCGCGTAGTCGAGGTGGATGTCACCACGTATGCCGAACTCGTCCGCCTGATGGGTCACGATGGAGGCGATCTCGGCGTTGCGCAGCAAGGCTTTTGACGGAACACATCCGGTGTTGAGGCAGACCCCGCCCCAATAGCGTTCTTCGATGATCGCGACGGTCATGCCGAGTTGGGCCGCGCGGATGCCGGCGACGTATCCGCCCGAGCCGGCGCCCACGACGACCAGGTCATACTGGCGGGGGATTGATGTGCTCATCGCTCGGCGCCTTCCTGTGATGACGAGTAAAGCGGCTGCGTCGGTTCATCTCTCAACGGGGAGTGCACCGGTGCCCGCTGTGGTCGCGAGGCAAAGTCAGGCCGGCGGTGCCTGCCGTTGTCGAGTTGCACTGATGGAGTCCGCCAGCAGCCACAGGGCCAAGCCCAGCAACGCGATATCTTTCATGAGAAATTCGCCATTGGCCGACAGGACGGGGAAGCCACCCGCGGTAGGTTCACCGATCCCGGGCGTGCTGACCATAAAACTGAGCGTGCCAAGGAAGAACGCTGTCGCCATCACACCGCCGATCACCGAAGCCTTCGGATACCACGGCCTCAAGGCCAGCAACGCTGCGATCACCAACTCGGCTGACCCTAGTACTCGGCCGAACGCGCTGATCGACATGATGTGATAGACCCAGCTCAAAAACGGGCTGTGGGCCACTAACGGTGAAACGCCGTGGGATTCGTAGTAGGTGAATTTCATTGCGCCGAACCACGCTATGACGACGACCAGCCCGTAGCGCGCAATGAGTGGTGCGGCTCCGACCCGTCGTAACACATGAATCGTCCGCCCACTGTCCTCCGTGGTCTCGCCCACAGCCATGAGATCCCTCTCCTTTCATTGCATTTACCTGCCATTCGCCAGGATCGGCGGTTCTGCACGCGCATCACCCCGAACTGAGGTGTTCGTCCACTCAAGTGGTCAAGGCGATACAAGCCCAACGAGACCGGTGCCTGCGCGGAAAGGATCCGCACGCTGTGTCGATTATGAGCTTGCTGCCGGGCCGGGTGAGATGGCATCACCCGCGAAACCGATTCACCCGGGTGAAGACGATCGGCGGTCGTGGCCCAAGGGGCGGTGGCGTCCCACAACTCGGGACTGCGGAGGTGCTGCTTACTGAATGTCCGGCTCTCGCGGTGTCGTACGATTTCGTCGGTGTCGCTGTTCAGCCAATCGGCACGGCAGATCGATCGTTTCCGACATCGGCTCCCTGCGCTGTCGGGCGCCTGTGTCAGATGAGGTGGGCGACGCGAACCCCCACCATGGGATATTTGCCAGTGCAATACGTATTCTATTCTGCGCCAATATTTTCCAAAATCACCGCTACGGCCTGGCCAGAGCCGATGCAGATACCAATCACCCCGTAGCGGGCGCCTCTCTCACGCAATTCGGTCGCAAGGGTCAACAGATAGCGAGTTCCCGTAGCCCCGAAGGGATGTCCGATCGCAACGGCGCCGCCGTTGGGTGTCAGCTTGTCGTCGGGAACCACGAAACCATCCAGCTGGTTTGGCAATTCCCGCAGTACGCCGAGCGCCTGGGCGCTGAACGCCTCGTGCACCTCCCAGACGTCGATCTGCTCGGGAGACAGCCCAGCCCGGCGGATCGCGGCCGGGATTGCCCATGCAGGTGCCACGCCCATGATGAGGGGGTCGATGCCGTAGACCGCACTGGACACCACTCGGGCCAACGGCTCGACGCCGAGTTCGCTGGCTCGCTGCCCGGAAGCGATGACTACGGCACTGGCGCCATCACTTAAAGGCGAGGAGTTCCCCGCCGTCATTTGGGTCGTGCTTGGCTGGGCCGGCAAAGCCGCCAGCAACTCGGCGGTCGTGTCATCGCGGATGAACTCATCATGTTCTGCCAACCGGGCAGGCGTCCTTTTCGTCGCCGGGATCGTCACAGGCATAATCTCTTTGGCTAGCCGACCTCGATCGCGGGCCGCCTTCGCGCGTTGCTGGGATCGCACTGCGAAGGCGTCGATCTCCTCGCGGTTCAGTGAGTAGCGGTCGGCGACATTCTGCGCAGTCTCGATCATGCTGATGTAGGCGTTGCGGGCCAGCAGCACCGGGTTGGGCGGTCCGCCAGCGCCGCTCCACATGGTGTCAAGCATGAGAACCGGACCTCGGGGACTGAACGCGGCGTCGCCCTTCATCAGCGCCCACCCGGACCGCGACATCGACTCGACTCCACAGGCGATACCCAACCCGAGGTCGCCGGCCTTGATCGCGTGGCTGATAGTCACCGCCGCGCTCAGTGATGATCCACAAAATCTGTTCACGGTGGACCCGGCCGCGGTGTCGGGAAATCCGGCAGCCAAGGCTGCCCACCGGGCGACGTCGCCCATGCCCTCGTGAGCAGGGTTCACGCAACCCGCCACGATGTCTTCCACGGCGCCGAGGGGCACACCCAGCCGGTCGCAGGCGCCCTTCATCGTCATACCCAGCAAGTCATCGGTGCGAATGCCCGACAGTGTGCCGCCATAGCGGGTGAACGGGGTTCGCACACCTCCCAAAACATAGGCCTCAGTCATCGCCACCCACCTAAACCGCCTCGAACTGCTGCAGGCATCTGCTCCCCTACCAGGCTGCCCCGGCGTGGGGTGAATCATCATCACCCCAAACGTCTTTCGCCCGGGTGATTAGCGGAACGCGCTTCTAAGAAGCGACGATTCGCGACCGGCTACATCTGACTGATGCCGGCAGGCGAATTACAAGAGGCCGAGTTCTCGCGCCCGGCTGACCGCTGCGCTGCGGTGCTCGACGCCGAGCTTGCGGTACAGGGCGCGCTGGTGGGTCTTCACGGTATTGAGCGAGACGTATAGCCGCGCACCGATCTCACGTCGCGATAACCGGGTGGCGAGCAGGCGAAGAACCTCGAGCTCCTTGGGTGTCAGCTCCTCAGCGACCGCGCACGCCTCATTGGGCGAAGGCACTACGGCGCCGGCACTTCGCCCGGACGACGCGAGCATCGTCGAGCCGATGCCGGCGTCCGCGCAATCGCGCACCAGGGTGCCGGCCTCTTCGCGGATGGCCTTTGCGGTCTGGTGGTCGCCGTGATCCTTGAAGATCTCCGCTCTGACCGACAGCGCCTTGGCCACCTCGAGGATTGCTCCACCTTGGCGGGCCGACATGACGGCCACGTCGGCGGCCACAGCTGCAGCCGCGTCACCGCGCATACGGAGGAGCTCGGCCGTGGCGAGCGACACCATCACGTCCACGAGGTGTTCCGCATCCGCGAGGTCCCGGGAGCTGCCGGAAGCGCGGCGGATCTGACGTTCGGCGTCGGCGAGCCGGCCATGTTCGGCCGAAATCAGTGCCAGATGGCCCAACGCATAGATGCGGGCGCGACGATCGCCCACCTTCTCGGCTAGCTTTACGGCCTGCTCGAAGGCGGCTTGTGCCTCGTGGGTGCTGCCCGAAAAGTACAGCGCGGATCCATAGATGCAGTAGGCGCTTGAGCGGCCCAGTGGCGCTTCGCCGAGATCGAGGGTGATCGCCCGGCGGGCCGTCTCAAGCGCCGTCGCGACTTCGGCTGTCTTGAACGCGTGAACTGCGCGCAACACGACGACTTGAGCGCCGATGACGCCAGCATCTGCGGTGTCGGCCACGGATCGGGTTTCGACGGCCTCGATCCACCCGGCCGCGTCATCGACTTGCCCAGCGCTCAGGGCGATCCAGGCGCGGGCCAAGCTCAGCCGCGGATCCTGTAGAACGGTCTGCTCAGGAAGCAGATCGAGCAAGCCGGACACGGTCGACACGCCGCCCCCGTTGAATTCGTCGACCCAGTCCGCGGCGATCAGATCGGCACTGCGCTCGATGTCACCGCCGGCGACCAGGTGGCGCACCGCCTCATCGATGAGGCCCTCGGTCTCGAACCAGGCCGCGGCTCGCCGGTGCAGATCGGCGACCAGATCGGGCTCGCTGCGACGCAGCTCGGTGCGCAGCAACTCTCCAAACAGCTGGTGATAGCGATACCAGTGACGCGACGCGTCCAGTGGCACCACAAACAGGTTTTCGCGTTCGATCATCTCCAAGATCGAGGCCGCGTCAGACGTTTGCAGCACCGCGTCGCACAGCGCACCGCTGAGTCGTCCCAAGATCGACGTACGTAGCAAAAAGCTGCGCAGGTGCGGCGGCTGCCCGTCGAGCACCTCGGCCATCAAGTAGTCGACGATATGACGGTTGTCCCCCGCGAACGTCTTGATGAGCGTGGGGGTATCAGCGCGCCCGGCAAGCGAGAGAGCGGCAAGGTAGAGGCCGGCAGCCCACCCCTCAGTGCGGCGGTGCAAAAGTTGAATATCTGCGTGAGCCAAGTCCAACCCAAGGACGCCGTTCAGCAGTTGCTCCGCCTCACTGGCCTCGAAACGTAAATCGGCGGTCCGCATTTCGGCGAGATCGCCGCTGGCTCTCAGCCGCGCTAGCGGAAGGAAAGGATCCGATCGCGTGGCTAACACCAAGTGAAGATTCGTCGGCAACCGGCTGATGAAAAATCCGAGCTGCTCATGAACTGCTTGGTTTGTGACCAGGTGGTAGTCATCCAGAATGAGCACCATCGGGCCGGCGATTGCGTCCAGATCGTTCAGCAGGGTGGGCAATACGACCTGCACCGGGTCGGCGCCCATCGCGAGGAGTTCGATCGCGCGGCTCCCCGCGCCGGGACTCATCTTCTGCAGGGCGGCTATCACGTACATCCAAAACCACACGGGGTCGTTGTCGGAGGGATCAAGCGACAGCCAGCCAAACTGCTGGTCCTCGCCCGCGGCCAGGGCCCACTGTGCTAGCACCGTCGTCTTGCCCCAGCCCGCCGGCGCACTTAGTAGGGTCAGCTTGCGGCGGCGCCCCGCCGACAGTACGTCTAGCAGGGCGGTCCGGTGAACGAGCTGGGCCCCGATGGCCGGGACGTGCAGCTTGGTGGCGAGCAGAACGGCTCGCGCGGCGGCTTCTCCGGCACGGTTGTCGCCGCGTCCAGCTGAGGCGGTCAAATCCGAACTCCGCGAATCCGTAGAAACCGGTAGCCGGGCGGGAAAAGTCGGCGTTGACGCACCATGGCTGAGCGCTGGCGTCTCGGCATCCCAGTTGTCCCCTGCAGGGTCCGGCGGGCTCGTTCTGCCCGGCAATCGCGGTGACCCTATTGAATCAGATCCGTTCTCCTCGACTACCTTCGGCGGACGCCGGCGGTGCCCGTTCGGGCTGGCGGATCCACGTGCCGCCAACGGCTCCAGGATTTTCTCGTGAGCCGCGCTCACGCTGTGTCCGCTCACCGTATTTCCCTTCTTTTCCCATTGATGGGATGACTCTCGCAACTCATGACACCGCGGCGAGCGGATGGTGAGCGTCTCAACATGAGGTGATTGGGCGTCTCAAAGTGAGACGCCGTGGTGGCGCCGGCGGGCGGCACGTCGACGTTTCGGGTGCTCATGGGCGCCGGTTCACCCACACATTCCCACCGACACCGAACACCACTGGGATCACCATCAATATTCCCAACACTGCGCTCATCGTCGCTTCTCAATTCCTCTGTGTGGTTGCGCTCCGGTGCCGGTGCCTGGTCGAGCGGCGGCGGTCGCGGCGATCCAGAGCTCAATGACTACGTTGGCAGCGCGGACACCCCGTCACCATCACCCAGCGGGTGATCTTTAGGGCCGGGTCGGTGTATACCTAGTGCCCTTGATAATTGACCGACTGGTCAATCCGATTCGCGCATGAGCTGCGCCAATTGGGTGCGGGAATGGATGTCGAGTCCGGCGACGCATTGTGCACGCGGGTCGTCAGCGTGCAGGGGAGGTGCAATTCTCAGAAAGATCTCAGCGGGCGGCGCGATCAGAGTCAATGCAGGCCAGGAAATCTCGCCTGAGGAGGATTCAGCGGCGAAAGAAGTGGGCATCGCATTCAGTCCTTGCACATGGAATTCGGCGGGCTGGGACGCCCTCGCGCAGCCCCAGCCCGCCGAACGGTCAGACACCGGTGTGAGATCCCAGTCAAGAAACGAACAGCGAGACGCCGTCGCTCGTGGTAACTGTGCGGTCGCGGGCCGGCGAGTGGCGTGTGCCAGGCATTCGCCTACGGCTGCATGCCGTTGGCGGCGTCTGTGGCGTCATCGCTTGTTACGGGGCGTGTTGGTTTTTCGGGGGCGAAGATTCCGGCAAAGCATCGTCGTTGCCGCTCAGCAATCCCGGCATGTCTGCGCACCGAGATATACGGTCCTGCTTGCGGGTTCGGCGAGCGAGGTGGCATGACCGGCGGTCATCGTGACACCATGGCGTACCCAGCGAGACCAAACGCCACTGGCACCATCGCCAGTATTCCAAACGCCGCGTTCAACATTGTTCGCTCTTTCCCTTGTGTGCTCACCCGCACGGTGTGCGGCCTAGCTGGGCCGTCGGTTTGGGTGAAAACGTGATCGGTTGTCGACTACTACGGTCGTCGCGCGGGCCGCGCAAAACCATCGCCCGAGGATTGATCTTTAGGGCCGGATGGGTCTAGTACCAGGCCGATACGCGCCCCGGCTGCTTCGTAGACTATTTCTAAACGGGTGGCTGGACGTAGCGTTTTCGCTCGTTGACCGACGGGAGCGGCCGCCGAATCTGGCCGGCGAACAACCTCTACCAAAGTGAGTGCGCGGTTATCTGTAGCCATATTTTGAATTCCCTTTGTTCACGGCGTCTTTGCGCGCGTTTGACACGCAATCGTTGGAGCATGGTTGCAAGCGCACCATTGCCCGCGCGCCGTCCATGCGCATCGGTATCGGTAGTGCGGCTTGCTGATTCGTCGATCGAGCTGGGCCAGCTGCCGCTCACCGCAACACCATCGCGTACCCGGCAATCCGAAACGTCGCTGACAACATTGCCAGCGTTCCGTAGGCGGCGTTCAGCATTGTTCGCTCTTTCCCTCGTGCGCTCACTGGCGGTTTATGGCTGCGCCTCGACCGTCGCTCGGGTGAGCACGTAATCAGTTGTCGACTTCTACGGTCGGTGTGCCCGCAGCGCGAAACCATCACCCGAGGGTTGATGTTTAGGGCCCGGTGGATGCAGGACTAGGCGGCCCGTATTTTACGTTTCGGTCAATCAGATCCGCGCCTGAGCTGCGCCAACTGGGCGCGGGAGGTGATGCCCAGTTTGGTAAATGCGTTGTGCACGTGGGTTTTCAC
>NZ_LZJF01000012.1 GCF_001666835.1 Mycobacterium sp. E3251
ACGAAATCGTCGACGGTGATCCAACCGGGCGCGGTATGCGGCCCGGCGGTCATCGCGTCGGCGACGCGCACGCCGGAAAACATCTGCTGGGTCGATATCCGCGTCTCCTCCTCGCGACTGGCCGCGAAGATGAACCAGCCGATGAACGCCAGCCAGACACCGCCGATCACGCCGCCCAACAAGAATTCGGCCAGCCCCAGCCCGATCAGGATGAAGGCGACCACCCGTCCGGCGTGCGCCGCGCCGATGCTCGCCCGCACGCTGTCCCCGTGGCTGCGCCACAGGATGGCCCGCAGCACGCGGCCACCGTCCAGAGGTGCGCCGGGCAACAGGTTGAAAAGCCCGAGCAGCAGGTTGATGACGGCCAGCCAGGACGCGACCCCGATCACGATGGGAGCGGCGCGCACCGTATGCAGCGCCGCGACCAGCCCGCCGAAGGCGGCGGCCAGGGCGAGGCTGGTGGCCGGCCCGGCGATCGCGATCCGGAAGGCGGCCTTGGGGGTCTTGGCCTCGCCACCGAGGGTGGTCACACCGCCGAACAGCCAGAGCGTCACGCTCCCGACGGACACCCCGGCGCGGCGGGCGACGATGGCATGCGCGAGCTCGTGCGCCACCAGCGAGGCCAACAGCACCAGCGCGCCGCACGCTCCGGCCAACCAGTAGGCGCCGTGCGAATATCCTTTGACCGTTCCGGGCAGCGTGCTGGCCAGGCTCCAGGTGAACAACCACAGGATGACCAGCACGCTCCAGTGGACGTTCACCGGGAATCCGGCGACTCGCCCTATCGGGATCGCGTCGCGCACCTCGAACCTCCAAAGTCGTTGAGGAGAGGCGGTTCCACTGCCGCCTCTGGCTCGAAAGTAGGGCGCTACCGCGGCCGCAACTAGGGCCGTATGACCCCGAGCGAGCGGCCAATCGGCCTGCTTGGGACGCGGTCAGAATTCGCACCGGCGTCCCAGGCAGCCGCCGCTGAACGTGGCGTCGGCGGCAAGCAGGGCCTCCTCGGAGCCGACGTAGGTGAGCACCTGTCCGGCCCGGGTGCCGTAGCGGTAGACGGTGATGCCCTTGACCCTCGCCTTCCACGCGGCCAGATAGATCGCGCGGACGTCGTCGACGGTCGATTCGGCCGGCAGGTTGACGGTTTTGGACACCGCGGCGTCGACGTGCCGCTGCACCGCGGCCTGCATCCGCAGGTGCCAATCCGGGGTGATCTCGGCTGCGGTGGGAAACGCCGCCCGAACCTCGGCGGGGACGTGTCGGTCCTCGCGCACGCCGCCGTGCCGGGCGATTTCGGCGATCAGGTCGGGATGGTAGAAACCGCGGTCGCGGGCGAGCCGGTCGAAACACGGGTTGACCTCGAGCAGGCGCCGCCCGATGACCGCCCGGACGTAGGCGATCGCGAACATCGGCTCGATCCCCGCGCTGGTACCGGCGATCAACGAGATGGTGCCGGTCGGCGCTATCGAGGTGAGCTGGGCGTTACGCCGCGGCGCCGAGCCCGCCAAGCGGCTGTCCGCGAAGGCCGGAAACGGTCCGCGCTCCTCGGCCAGCCGCTCAGAGGCGGCATGTGCGGCCCGGTTGACGGTGCGGGCGATCCGGCCGGCCAGGCGAACGCCGCGCTCGCTGTCATACGGAATTCCCAACCCGGCCAGGATCTCCGCCAGG
This sequence comes from Mycobacterium sp. E3251, assembly GCF_001666835.1. Classification (GTDB taxonomy): domain Bacteria; phylum Actinomycetota; class Actinomycetes; order Mycobacteriales; family Mycobacteriaceae; genus Mycobacterium. Next base: position 1,666 of record NZ_LZJF01000012.1, read on the forward strand.
CCCATGACGCCCAGCCCGATCTTGCGGGTGGCCTTGGTGGCCGCTTCGACTTCGGGGAAGGGAAATCGGCTGACGTCGATGACGTCGTCCAGGAAGCGCACGGCCAGCTCCGTCACCGCCGTGAGCCGATCCCAGTCGATGCCGCCGCCGCCGACCATCCGAGCGAGGTTGATCGAACCCAGGTTGCACGATTCGTAGGGCAGCAGCGGGACTTCCCCGCACGGGTTGGTGGCCTCGATCCGGCCCAACGCCGGCGTCGGATTGGCGCGGTTGATGGTGTCGAGGAACACCAGTCCGGGGTCGCCGCACCGGTGTGCGGCCTCGCAGATCGCGGTGAACAGATCGGCTGCGGGCACCGTCGCGACCACCGCGCCCGTCCTCGGGTTGACCAGCCGATGGCCGCCGCCGCGCGCGACGGCGCGCAGGAATCGGTCGGTCACGCCCACCGACAGGTTGAACTGGTTGAGCTCACTGGCCGAGCGGGACTTGGCGGTGACGAAGTCATAGATGTCGGGGTGTGATACGTCGAGCACCGCCATCGATGCGCCGCGCCGGCGGCCACCCATCGAGATCACCGCGGCGGCGTAATCGAACAGCCGGAGAAACGACAGCGGTCCGCTGGCCGTCCCGCCGGTGCGGGCCACCGAATCACCGGCGGGTCTCAGGTGGGTGAACGCGTAGCCGGTCCCTCCGCCGGCCTGGTGTATGTCCGCGCTCTGCGCGAGCGCGGTGAATATTGAATGCAGCGAATCATTCACTGGCAGAACGAAACACGCGGAAAGCAGCCCCAGTTCGGTGCCGGCGTTCATCAGCGTCGGCGAGTTGGGTAGAAACTCGAGCCCACGCAGCAGCGCCGAAAACCGTTGGGCCCACACCGCCGAGGACCCGGAGCGGAACTGCTCCTCGGCCCCCGCGACATGGTTCGCGACGCGGTCCATCATTTCGCCGGTCGATTCCATCGGCCTGCCGCGGTCGTCGCGCAGCAGATAGCGCTCGCCCAGCACCGTCACGGCGGCCACGCTCAATTTGAGCTCGTCGCGCACACCGGTCAGCTCTTTGGTCGCGCGTAATTCCGCATGGTGCCGGCGGTAGTCGGCATACGCGCGGGCAACGTCGTCCAGGCCGGCCGTCGCCAGCTGCGCCTCGACCACATCTTGGATCTCCTCGACCCGCGGAATTGCGCTGCGGGCCTGACCCGCCAGCGCATCGGCCACCGACCTGGCCAGCCCGCCGGGTAAGTCCGGGTCACGGTGTCCGGCCTCGCGCGCGGCCCGAGCGATCGCCGTCTCGATGCGGCCCACGTCGAAGGGGACCACGCGTCCGTCCCGGCGCCTGATGCTCGACGGCCACCGCGCCGACGTCGTTGTCCCGGCCATCGTTCGAGTATCCCCGTCACACCCAAAAGTCGTCGCCCGAAACGAGATAAGGACTTCCGTCCCTACCGTGGTGGCGGCTTGCGTGGTCGGATCGAAGACGTCCGTTTGAAGACAACAGACATCCCAGGAGAGAACAATGACCAGCACGCTGCCCGCGGCGCAGAAGCCGCACATGCTGTTCCCCGAGTTCGCGGACTTCTTCACGTCGTTCCCGTCGTTCGCCGGAATCCGCCCGATGTTCGACACCCGGCTCATGCGGTTGGAGGACGAGATGGTCGATGGCCGCTACGAGCTGCGCGCCGAGATCCCGGGCATCGACCCGGCCAAGGACGTCGATATCACCGTCCGCGACGGTCAGCTCACCATCAAGGCCGAGCGCAGCGAGAAGAAGGAGTTCGACGGCCGATCGGAGTTCTCCTACGGCTCATTCGTCCGCACCGTGTCGCTGCCGTCCAACGCCAACGAAGACGACATCAAGGCCACCTACGACAAAGGCATCCTCACTGTCTCCGTGCCGGTCTCGCAGCCCGCGCCCGAGGAGAAGCACGTAAAGGTCGCCGCGAAGTAGCCGGCTGAAGCGGGGCCCGGGCCCGTCACGGCCGTTGCCGGCGCCGGCTCCAGTGATGACTTTGGGCCCTATCCGCAATCAGCGCGTGACGGAATAATGGCGTCGTCTGACGTAACTTGGCTGGTGCGGTTGCGGCTGAACGAAGGAGCATGGCGGTTATGGGCGGTATTCCGACGTTGTCGTTGACCGACTCTGACGTGGACGCCCTGGCTTCGGAATTCCTGCAATCGCGGTACCTCGGCCCGATTTATGCCGACTGGTCCCCTGACCGACGCCTCGACACGTTCCTGCGGCGCCGCGGCCTGTCGCGCGTTGCCGATGACGGCGACCTGTCCAACACCGTCTTGGAACGCATCATGGCCCACGTGGGCCGCGCCTCGCACCGGGCGCGAGGCTGATCGCAACACCGACCCGTGGCACCGACGCTCAGTCGGCAACGCCCACTGCCGCTTCGAGCTCGGCCAGGCACTCCTCGGTCGCCGGTATGAAGGTCTCGATATCGGGCACCACGTCGCGGCCCGCGGCATAGCCGAACCCGATCCGGTCGGCGTACGCGCATGTCGTGATGTTGAGTGCGTGACCGTCGTACACCGTCGACACGGGATACATCTCCTCGATTCGAGCTCCGTTCCAATACATTTCGGCTACCGGGCCGCGGACGTGGGAAATCGGCAGGTTGTATCCGGTCCGGATTTTCGGCGTGAACGGCAGCAGCGGTCCGATCGCCGTCGCGGCGATGCTGCCGGCGTTGGTCAGCAGTGACGCCGCCGCTCCCCGTTTGGCCACCCAGTGCTTGCCCTCCGACATGGACCGATGGATCGCGTCCAGCCGGGCCAGCGGGTCATCCAGGTTGGTGCCCAGCGGGCACATCCACAGCCCGAACCTGTTGCCGTGCTGGTCTTTTGGCGTCTCGTGCTCGGGGTCGCGCACCGTGATGGGGCAGGCGGCCACCAGCGACCGGTCGGGCAGTTCGGCGCGATCACTCAGCCACCGCCGCACCACGCCGGCCGCCATCGCGGTGAGCACGTCGTTGCCGGTCACGCCGGCCGCCTGCCGCACGGCTTGGATGCGGCCTTTCGCCCAGCTGCCCGCGGCGACCGCGCGCTCGGGGCCCACGCGGCCATTGAACCGGGTGTAGGGCGCCCCCAGGGGCAGCACCGTGGTGTGCCCGACCAGGGCATCCAGCACCGTTGCGACCTCGCCGGTGGCCACCCGCCCGATCAGCCCCACACTCGACGCGGTGGCATCGGTCAGCGAGCGCAGCGGCGCGACCAGACGAGACAGCAACCCGGACGAGGCCGGCGGCGAGGGCTCGGGCCGGCAATCGGCGTAAAACGGCGGCATCGACCGGCGGTCGGGATCACTGCTGAGCGCGTCGGTGATCATCTGAAAGCCGGCCACCCCGTCGGTCACGCTGTGATGCACCTTGATGTAGAACGCGAAGCGGCCCCCGTCGAGGCCGTCGATCAGGTACGACATCCACATCGGCCGGCTCCAGTCGAGGCGCATCGCGTCCAGCTCGCCGATCAGCCGCCAGAACCCGTCCCCTGACACCGTGCGGCGCTGGCAATGTCGGCTCACATCAACGGAATCCACCTGCCGCCAGACCCACATGCCGCCGGTCTCCACACCGCGATGCGGATACCTGCGAAGCCTCGGATCGATCGAATCGTTTCCGCCCAGCGTCTTGCGGTGCAGTTCGTCGACGTAGCCTGGCCCGGCGTCGTCAGGCGGCGACAGGATCAGCACGGCGCCCACGTGCATCGGGTTGGACACCCACTCCGCGGTCATCATCGCCGCGTCCAGCGGATCCAGCGGATTCATGTTCGACCCCCGCGACTAAGCGGGGCGGTCGCGCCGGGGCACCGAACCATCCAAAAGGCCCGACTGCTGCAACGCCGCCTCGAGGAATCGCTGTACCGGCCGCGCGCGGAAGAAGCCGGTATGACCGCCGCGGTACCAAACGATCTCGGGTTTCCCCCAGTGTTCCCAGAGTCGGACCACCTGCTCGCGTGGATGCACCACCTGATCGGCGACGCCGGCGTAGATGAAGCGGCCGGGCATGGGCACCAGCGGAGCGAGCGACAGCGGCGACATCATCCGCCCGATGGGCTCGGCGGCTTCGATCGTCTGACGGCGCGGGTCGTCGGGGCCAAGCCCGGAGTGCCGACTCAGCAGCCCGACCAGGTCTGCCACCGGGACGCCGAGAATCGCGCAGGTGAGCCCGGTTTCGAGGCTGGCGACCAACGCGGCGATGTAGCCACCCAGCGACAGACCGTTCAACCCGATCTGCGATTCCGGCTCTTCCCGGCGTATCCAGGACAGCAACCGCCGGATGTCCCACACCGCCTGCGCGGTCGCGTGCACGTCGTCGAGGATGTCCTCGCCCGGAAACACCGCACCCTTCGGCAGGTCCCGGGCGCGCGGGCCGTGCATCGGGAGGACCGGCATCACGACGTTCAACCCGAGGTCTTCGTGTAACCGCCAGGCCCGGAACAAGGCGAGATCCAATGCGGCCCGGCCCATTTCGGTTCCGTGGATGCACACCAACCAGGGGCGTGGTTGCGGATGGCGGAGCAACAGGGCGTACTCGCGGTCGTTCGCGGTGTAGCTCATCCACCGCCGCGCGCCGGGTTCACCCGGGCGGGGCAGGTATCCGCTGTCGAAGAAGATGCGGTGGAAGGAACGCCTGCCCCCTTTCACCTTTCGCACCGTGACATTCGACAGTGGCGGCGGTGCGCCGAAAAATCGCCTCGGATTGGTGAGCCATCCCCGGTCCCCGTAGAACTTCAGCCCCGCGGCCACCTCGTTCGTGATGCGCTCGAACTCCTCGGGGCGGCTGATCGGGCGCCGCGCCCTCAGGCCCAACAGGACGACTTCGTCGCGGAACGCCTGGGCCGCCAGGGCGAGCGTGGGTCGCGCGATCGGAAGCTCGTCGGGGGGCTGTCCGAGATATTCGCGCCACGAGTCGGCGACGTATCGACCTGTGCTGGTGAACGGTTTGACCGCACTGCCCAGCGCGACGCCTCCCGGTGGGCTCAACGGCAAAGCGCCCGGGCGTCGGGATGCGCCGTTGTTGGTCGGTACCGCCATGGTGGCAAATTAGCAGGCGCTGAAATCGGCGGGTTAGGGCCTAACGGCCCGGTCACTGCAGCGAAAGTCCTTGGCCGGCATGCCGAGCGCAGGCGGCCGGTCTGGGCCATATGACCGGGGCCGAAGGGTCTTTAGTCACTCGCGCCGATGTCTGGGCAGTCGTAACCTCGGAGCCGTCACAAGCATCTTTCGAAAACCACTCGTCGATTAGGAGTGAGATCATGACCGAGGCACCGCACAAGACCGAGCCACGTTGGGCCGAGCTCTCCGATGACGTGCTGGAATCCGTCGAATCCGGCCGCAAGCACGCCATCGAGGCCGTCCGCAAGTTCGTCGACCAGATCAGTCCGGTGCTCCCCGAGCAGTCGCGACGCAAGACCGTCGTCGACGCCGCACTGGACCTGGCGGACGACCTGGTCACCGCCCGCATCGAATTCTTCCGCAACGTGGTGCGCAGCGCCGGTCACGCCGTCAGCAAACACGACGAATAAACCGCTGCCACAGGTTATTCCACGTCCGACTCCCCCGATAGCACGAGCACGGCGTTCCGCACGGCGTGCTGCAATTCGACCGCTGCGGTCCAGTTGTCGCCCGAGGGCATGATCGGCTCCCCGACCACGATGTCGATCGCCCCGCGGCGCGGGAAATGGTGTTCCGGACGCAGAATCGTCCGGGTCCCGCGAATCCCCACCGGCGTGACGGGCACCCCGGTTCGGGCGGCCACTACGAAGGCGCCCATGTGGAACGGCCGCAACCCCGGGGCGCGGGCCAGGCGGCCTTCCGGAAAGATGACGAGCGACTGGCCGGCCCGCACCAGGTCGGTCAGCCGGTCGGCGTCCGCGACGCCGTGTTCACGTTCGTGACGTTCCACGAACTGGTGGCCCAGTCGCCTGAGCACGAATCCGTTGATGCCTTGATGCTCAAGGACTTCGGCGGCGACAAAGTGAAACCGCTGCGGCATTTCCGACGCCAGTGCCAGCGGATCGATCCAGCTGGGGTGGTTGGCCACCGCGATCGACGGGCCCGCGGGAAAGCGGTCGAGGCCTTGCACGGTGATCGCCGTCCCCGTGAGGCGAGCCAGCAACCGGACCGCGGCGCGGGCCACCCGCCAGCGCCACGCCGCCCGTGGGAGCAGCAGCAATAAGGCGGCAACCGCCAGCCCGAGGATCGTGTACACCGCCCACGCGTAGCCGGCGAAGGCCACGTCGCCCGCCGCGCGACGAACGCGGCGTAGCGAAGGCACCGCGCCGCGGAGGCGAAGCCGCGCCAGTTCCCACCACAACGCCCGTGGTCGCGCGCCGATCTTGCCGGAGTCGTAGAGGGCCCGGCTGGCCGCCCGCCTGATCTTGCCGCTGGACGTCTTCAGTACGGTGCGCGGCGGCGCCAGCACCACGTCGTCGGGCGCCACCCCGAGCAGATCGACTGTCGTGGCTGCGATTTCGGAGCGCAACGCGGCTCGCGCCTCATCCCGGATGGCTCGGGTCTCCGCCATGACCACGAGTCGCTCGGGCCCGCCGGAAGGATCAGGCGAGGCGAACACCGCCACACAACCCTTGCGGACACCCTCGATGTTGCCCACCGCCTCTTCCAGTTCCGCGGGGTGCAGGTTGCGTCCGGCCCGGATGATCATGTCCTTGATCCGGCCGGTGACGTACAAGTCGGCCTCGGCCGTGTACCCCAGATCGCCCGTGTCGAGCCACGCGTCGTGGAAGAGTGCGCGCGTCGCCGCCGGGTTGTGGAAGTAGCCCGCGGTCGCCGACGGACCGCGGAACTCCACCCGCCCCTCGCGGCGGTCACCCAATTCGTTGCCGGCCGCGTCGACGATCCGGATCTCGTGCCCGGGCAGGGGCCGGCCGCAGGCGACGAATCGAAGGTCCCGCTCGCCGGGCTTGGCGGGCTCGGCCTGCCCGGACCGCACGAAGGTGTCTCGGCGAATGCGGTCGATGATCGGCCCGCGGTTAAGCGGGGGGAACGCCAGCCCCACCGACGACTCGGCCAGCCCATAAACCGGCGTCATCGCGTCCCGGCGAAACCCGTACGGGGCGAAGCGATCACCGAAACGTTCGATGGTCGTGGCGCTCACCGGTTCGGCGCCGTTGTAGGCGAGCCGCCAGCAACTGAGATCGAGTCCCTCGATCTCTTCGTCGCGGATTTTCGACAGGCAGAGTTCGTAGGCGAAGTTCGGGCCGGCCGACATGGTGGCGCGGCTGGCGTGGATCGCCCACAGCCATCGCGACGGGCGGATCAGGAACGCCTGCGGGCTCATCACCACCAGCGGGACACCGAAGTACAAGCAGCCCAACCACGCACCGATCAGACCCATGTCGTGATACAGCGGCAGCCAACTGACGAAGGTGTCCGATCCGGTCGCCGCCGCGGCCTGACCCATCGCCCGGATGTTGGCGAGCAGGTTGCGGTGCTTCAGCGCGACCCCTTTGGGCTGCCCGGTGCTGCCGGAGGTGTACTGCACCAGCGCCAGATCTTCGGTCCGCGGCCGGGGAAGCGATGACGGCGCGTGTTCGCCTGTGCGCGTGAGCGATTCGGGAATGACGACATGACGCAGGCTTTCGACGTTCGAGCGCAACAGGTGACCCAGGGCGACGGCCTCCGGCACCGTTACCAGCATCGTGGCGCGCGCGTTGGCCAGGATGCCGGCGGTGCGACGCAGGTGGTCCGCCAGTTGGGACGGCCGCGCGGGTGGATAGACCGGGACGGGCACCGCGCCGGCGAGGACCACGCCGGCGAATGTCACGAAATACGCCCGGCAGGTCGGCAGCATGATGGCGACAGCGTCGCCCGGTATGACGTCGTGCGCGATCAGCCCGGCCGCCACCGCGGCCGCCTCGCGGTGCAGGTCCGCATAGGTCATGTCGGTGCTGTTCCGGGGGTCACCCGCGTCGTCGAGGATCCGCAGGTGGGTGCGGCCCGGGGTCGCACCGACGTGCCAGTTGAGGGCGTCGTTGAGGGTCAGCGCTGACTCTGGGGCCGGCGCGGACGACGCGGTGGCCGGGCGGGATACGACGCCACGGTCCGCACGCACCGCGGCGTGACCACGACCCAGGACCGGGTTGAGCGCCGCCACCAGGTCGCGCGGGGTCTCCGCGCTGGCCAGGGTGTGGGGCGGCAGCGCCACCCCGAATTCGTCCTGCACACGCAGCAACAGTTCCGCCAGTTCCAGGCTGCCGATGCCCAGGTTGTCAAAGGAGCTGTCAAGCGTCACCGAGGGCGACGCGGCCTGCGAGTGGACCTCTTCGACGAGGCCACGCACCAGCGCGAGGACGGGAGGAGCGCAGTCTTGGTGTGCCATCGGTCGGCGCGACTCCTTCGACTAGCAAGCAGGTCCCATGCTGCGGCCGAATCCGGCCTTCCGATAAGGGCGCAAAGCCATCAGATGGCGGGGCATTTGTCACTTGCGGCCGCTAGTCGAAGGCCTGGATCACCTGGCGGGCCACCTGCCGAATCTGCTCGTACACACCGCGATCGAGGGGCAGGTCGCGAAAGCGCGGTATCTCGCCCGTCGCGGTGACCACGCCCGGTTCCTCGCGCGCCCAACGCGCGTGCACCTTCTCGCCCAACGCGCGCGCGGACGGATTCTCCGACAGCACGCGGCCATGGAAGCGCTTGATGCCGTCGACGCGCGCCGCGACCGCCAGCGCGCCGAGCAGCAGCGTACCGATTCCGCGCCCCTGGTAGCCGTCCGCCACGGTCAGCGCAACCTCTGCCGAGGCGGGGTCGTCTTGATCCCGGACGAAGCGGGCATCCGCGACGACCGGCCCCGCCGCGCCGTCGGTGACGACCCAGACGAAGTGGTCGACGTAGTCGACCTCGAACAGGTAGGTCAGGCGCGCATCGGTTGGGGTGCCACCCTGGTACCGCCGGTACAGCGTCTCCTTGGAGAAGGAACCGCTGCTCTTGAACCGCTCGGCATCGCCGGGCAGGACGGGGCGCAGCAAGAGCGCGGCGCCGTCGCCGCACGACACCGGGATGGGGGCGATGTGGGCGGCCAGCCGCTGCCGCGCGGTGCGCAGCATCCGGTCGGCGATCACCGGCATGGCCAGCATGCGGTCGAAGGCCGCGCTGTATCCGATGTAGCCGCGCACGTCTTCTCGCGCGGTCACCGTCGCCGTTCGGGTCGCGTGCCGCAGCAGCGCGATCTCGCCGACGATCGTCGCGGACGACAGCTCGGTGGTCGTGACCCGGCCCTTCGGGCCGACATGCCGCACCACGACTCGACCGGACGCGATGATCGCGAAGGACTCCGCTCGTTCCCCCTGCCGCATCAGGACCTCCCCTGCGGCGGCGTGCAGGGGCTCGAGCAGGGCGGCCAACGCCGTAAGATCCTCTGCCGCAATGTCGGCGAACGCGGGCAGCGCCGCCAGCTCCTCGGCGTCGACAGCACTCATGCCGGCCCACCCGTCAGCCCGAGCCTGGCGCCCGGATCACGCGCGGATTGCGAATCCATTGCTAAATCGGTCATCTCGCCAATTTCGTAATCCGGTGCCCCCGAAACGAGTAACGTGGCGATGCACCCTTCCCGATGTACGGTACGCGACCTGCACCGCCATCGCGGGAGAAGTAAGTAGGTGACCGTAGTGACAAAAGACCCTGTCGGACTGGGACTTCGGCAGGCCGGAAGCAAGACCAAAGCCTTTCGGTAGTCGTGCTGTTGGCCTCTACCGCCGGACCTTCGGGACTGGTCGGATGGATCGTTAAGGCTAGCGGGGAGGAAAGATGAAAACAGCGAAGTGGCGGCAGCATTGGTCGCAGCGCAGGTCGACGGCCACCATCTATCAGCTGACGGATCGCCTCCACGAGGGACATGTTGCCCGAGTGCCCGCCCATCAGATACCCGCGACCGTGTCCGCTTGGTTGGCGGAGCTTGGCGCCCACAGCCCCCTGGTCGACGACCTGGAGCGCGCGGTCGAAGGCGGCGACTGGTCCGCGGCCCACGCCCTGGGCGAGTGCCTCTCCATCGAGATAGCCCTGGCCGACTGACGGCCGCCACAACGGCCCGTGCCGCGGGGACGTTTGCCGACCCCCACATGACTTTCGTCACTACCAAGTAGCCGCCGCGCTCCGCAGGATCGAACGGTATACCGGTTCGCCCACGTCATCGGTATCTGTTTCGGGAGCAATGCGTCATGAAAGCACCACTGGCCTCAATGGAGAGGCCCGATTTCCGCAAGATCGAGAACCGCGCGCCCTCGGTGGCACAGATGTTCGTCAACCGGGTCGCCGCCACCCCGCACGCGGAGGCCTTCCGCTACCCGCAAGACCACACCTGGGCGAGCGTGACTTGGGAGCAAGTCGGCGAACGCGTCAGCAATCTGGCCGCGGGGCTGATCGCGCTGGGGATCGAGCACGAGGACCGGGTCGCGCTCGCCTCGGCGACGCGCTACGAGTGGGTGCTCGTTGATTTCGCGATCATGTGCGCGGGGGCCGCCACCACCACCGTGTATCCGACGACGAACGCAGCCGATGTCGCCTACATCGTCGCCAATTCCGGAAGCCGGGTGGTGGTCGCCGAAAACCAGGCCCAGCTCGACAAGCTGCTCGAGCACCGGGCCGAACTGCCCGACGTGAGCAAGGTCGTCGTCATCGACGGCAACGGCGACGGCGACTGGGTGATCTCGCTCGCCGACCTGGATCTGTTGGGCAAGCAACTGCTCGCGGACACGCCCGATGCCGTCAACGAGCGGGTCGCAGCCGTCGGCCCCGATCACCTGGCGAGCCTCATCTACACCTCCGGCACCACCGGGCGGCCCAAGGGCGTGCGGCTGACGCACGGCGCTTGGACGTACACCGCCGCGGCCATCGATTCGCTGGACATCCTCGGCCCCACCGACCTGAACTTCCTTTGGCTGCCGCTGGCGCACGCGTTCGGCAAGGTGATGCTCGCCTTGCCCCTGCAGATCGGCTTTCCCACCGCCATCGACGGCCGCGTCGAGCGGATCGTCGACAACCTGGCGGCCCTGCGGCCCACCCTGATGGGCGCGGCGCCGCGCATCTTCGAAAAGGCGCACGCCCGCGTCCAGGACATGATCGCCGAACAGGGCGGGCTGACGAAGAGGATGTTCGACTGGGCGATGAAGGTCGGTGTCAAGGTGTCGGAAGCCCGGCAGACCGGGACAAAGCCCTCGCTTGCGACGTCGCTGGCCTACAAGGTGGCCGACCGGCTCGTGTTCAGCAAGATCCGCGAGCGGTTCGGCGGGCGTCTGCGGTTCTTCGTCTCCGCCGCCGCCGCGCTGGACCGCGACGTCGCCCAGTGGTTCGACGCCGTGGGCATCATCGTGCTCGAGGGCTATGGGCTGACGGAGACCGCGGCGGCATCATTCATCAACCGCCCCAATGCTTATCGGCTCGGAACGGTCGGCTGGCCGTTCCCCGCCACCGATGTGAAGATCGCCGACGACGGCGAGGTCTTGCTCAAAGGGCCCGGTCTGATGACCGCCTACCACGACCTGCCGGACGCCACCGCCGAGGCTCTCGACGACGGCGGGTGGTTCCACACGGGCGACATCGGGGAGGTCGACCCCGACGGATTTCTGCGGATCACCGACCGCAAGAAGGACATGTTCAAGACCTCTCAGGGCAAATACGTGGCGCCGTCGGCGATCGATGCGCGGTTCAAAGGCTCATGCCCGTACGTGAGCGAGATGGTGGTCTATGGCGAGGGCAAGCCGTACTGCGTCGCCCTGGTCAGCCTCGACGGCGAGGCGATCACCGACTGGGCCAACAAGAATGGCCTGGCCGGCAAGTCCTTTGCCGAGATAGCGCGTGACGACAAGACACACCAGCTGATCGCCGGATACATCGACGCCCTGAATGCCGAACTGAATCGCTGGGAACAGATCAAGAAGTTCGCGATCGCCGACCGCGAATTGACCGTCGAGTCCGGCGATCTGACGCCGAGCATGAAACTGCGCCGGAAGGTGGTCATCGACAAGTTCGCCGACCGCCTCGATGCCCTCTACGAGCGTTGACAGCCCGACCCTTCGCCCGGGACCTAAGACCCCCAGCTGGGGGCTAACGACTCTCGTGGAGCCGCGTCCGCCGTCCATACGGTGGGCGGATATCGGCAAAGGCAACAGTGGAGAGTGATGGCATGCAATCAGATCGCCTCAGGTGGCTGGTAAAAGCGAAGGGCCCCTTCGCCTCGGTATATTTCGACGACTCGCACGACACCCTAGACGCCGCCGAGCAGCTCGAAGCGAAATGGAACGGCATCCGGCAGCATCTGCACGAGATGGGCGCTACCGGGGAAATCGTCGGCATGCTCGAGGACGCGGTGTTGCATCATCGGCCCGCCGTCGGACGGCGCGGCCGCGCGGTGGTCGCGACCGCCGAACATGTACTGATCAACGAGCACCTGACCAACCCGCCGCCGGCCACGGTCATCCGGGTGTCGGAGTATCCCTACCTCGTGCCGCTGATCGATTCGGAAATCCGGCGCCCCACCTACGTGTTCGCCGCGATCGACCGTACCGGGGCGGACATCAGCCTGTACCGCGGCGGCGCTGTCAGCTCGGAAAGCGTTGAGGGCGGCGGGTATCCGGTGCACAAGCCGACGACTGCCGGCTGGAACGGCTACGGTGACTTCCAGCACACGACCGAGGAAGCCATCCGGATGAACTGCCGCGCGGTCGCCGACGAGCTCACGCGCCTGGTGGACGACGCGAATCCCGAGGTGGTGTTCTTGTGCGGGGAAGTGCGCTCGCTTGCGGATCTGGTTGCCGAATTGCCCGAGCGGGTCTCCGAACGGGTGTCGGAGTTGCATGCGGGGACCCGCAAGAGCCATTGCGACGACGAAGAGATGAGCGAGCTGACCGGCAAGGAGTTCACCCGCCGTCGTGACAGCGAGATGTCCGCCCTCGCACAACGATTCGAAGCGGAGATCGGCCGCGGATCCGGACGGGCCGCCGAAGGCCTTGCCGATGTCTGCCGGGCGCTTCGCGACGGCAACGTCGACACGCTGATCGTCGGCGAGCTCGGCGATGCCACCGTGGTCACCGGTACGGCACTGACCACCATCGCGGCCGACCCCGACGCGCTGTCCGAACTCGGCGAACCGGCGGCACGGGTGGCGAGGGCCGACGAGGCGTTGCCCTTCAACGCGATCGCGGTGGGCGCCTCGCTGGTCCGGGCCGGTCAGCTGATGGCACCCGCCGAAGGAGTGGGCGCGCTGCTGCGCTACGCCGCAGGCGAGCGGGCCCACCGCCGCGGCGCGTAGGCGCGAATCGCCTGCGCTGTAAGGCAAGAGAAGTTTGGAGCGGCGGTCCCGGACGGGGGGATGCCGGGACCGCCGCGGCTTCAGTTGGTCTGTTGGTGTTCGCTCGCCGGCGCGATGAGCCCGTAGTGGCCGTCGTAGCGGTGATACAACACGCTGCCGCGGTCCCGAGCGGTGTCGACGAAGAACAGGAACGGCAGGCCGAGCAACCCGATCCGCTCGATGGCCTGCTGGACGTCCAGCCGCGGGGCCGGCTGCGGACTGATGGTCAGCGGCATCTCGAACGGCGCCAGCTCGTCGGCGGAGCCCGGATTGACCTGTGCCAGGCGGTATTCGGTGGGGCCTTCGCGGTATAGCACGCTGTCCTGCCGCGTGCCCTCCTCGGTGAAGAGGTGGAAGTCGTAGTCGAGCTGCTCCATCTCCAGCGCGGCCTCTTCGACCGTGCAGGTGGGCAAGCTGTACGACTTGTGCCGCATGATCCGGCGTTCGCTTTCCGGTCGCGGGAAGTATTTCGGCCGGTGGTTCGGTTCGGTTTCGTGCCGCCATTCATGCGGACGGGGCACGCCGCCTCGTTTGGCTTCCCAGTGCTCGGCGGCGCGTTCCAGTTGGCGACGCAGCCGTGCCTCGAGCCGATCGATGGCTTCCCGCGCGGTGGTCCCTTCGACCTGTGCGCGCACCGGCCGGCCGTTGACGTCCAGGTTCGCCTGCGCGATCACCCGGCGAGCCACCGCGGGGTCGCCGTGCTCGGCCAACCTGACGTGGGCATGCAGCACCGGTTCGTGGGTGAGGCGGCCGAGTTCGCCGATCTTGGTGCGCGCGTATTCCTCGGCGTCGGGCAACTGGCCGTGCGTCGTTATCTGGACGTCGAAGGCAGCCGGTAAATCGGGTCGGTGTCTCATGGTCATCGCTCAGTGATGCAGACCCGTGACGGGTTCGTGGGTACTGGTTTGGATATCGACGGATGTCGCGGCGAACAGCTGATTCGACAGATCGGACAGCGCGCGGGCGATCGCGAGTTCGTCGCCGATCGCGGCCACGGGCGGATCGGCCGGGTCGAGTCGCGCCAGGCCGACGCCTACGAGCGTCTTGCCTGCCCAGGACAGCCGCGCCTTCGCCCGGGTCCGTTCGTCGCGCTCCTCGACCAGCACGTCGATGCGGCATGTCTTGGTGCCGTCGTCGTTCGTTGTCATCACCAGATGCGATCATTTGGCGCCAGGGCCCGAGTAGGGGCGGAAGTCCCGAATCATGGGGTCGTTCGTCGGCCCACCGCACCGCCGGGCCGGTGGGTCGTAACGGTCAGCAAATATGTTGACGCACACGAAGAAAATGTCGAACTTAATCGACATTATTGCTGGGCTTAATCGACAGTTTCGATCGCGTATATCGACGTGCCCAACAGTAACGGGCGTGTCCGACCTCCCGACACAGACCAAGTACCTGCATGCCTCACGGGGCCGCCGGTCGGCTCCGCACTCGGGCGACGACCGCGAACAGGCGATACTGGCCACGGCCGAGCGCCTGCTGCAGGAACGGCCGCTCGCCGACTTTTCCGTCGACGACCTAGCAAAGGGCGCGGGGATTTCGCGCCCCACCTTCTACTTCTATTTCCCATCGAAGAACGCGGTGCTGCTCTCGCTGCTCGACCAGATGAACGCCAAGGCCCATGCCGCCCTCATGTCGCTCGGCGGCATATCGACCGACGACCCGGCGGAGCTGTGGCGGGCCCGCATCGAGGCGTTCTTCGAGGTGTCGGGCGCTCACCCGGCCGTCGCCGTGGCGGGCGCCTCGGCGAAGGCGACCAATCCCGAGGTACGGCAGTTGTGGTCCACGCTCATGCAGAGGTGGATCTTGCTGACCACGGCGGCCATCAAGGCCGAGCGCGGCCGGGGCGCCGCCCCCGAAACCGTCCCGGCCGAGCAGCTGTCGGTGGCCCTCAACATGTTGAGCGAGCGGGTGATGGCCGCGACGTTCACCGCCGAGGACGAGGCGATGCCCGAGGACCGGGCGATCGACACGCTGCTGCACATCTGGCTGGCCAGCATTTATCAGCGCTGACCCAGCGCCCGGTGGGCGCGGTCCAGGCTCTCGCCGATCAGCCGGTCCACCGCGCCGATGTAGCTTGGCGACGCCGGCTTTCCCGCCAAGTCGGCGATCGCCTGCTGCTCCCCCAGGACGTCTGCCGCAGCAAGGTTTTCGGCCATCCGGTCGGCGTGCACCACCAGCCCCGCCAGCAGCTCGGCGCCTTGGGAGCCGGCGACCACGGTGCGCCGCGCCAAGGTGCGCAGGGCATCCCACTCGGCGTGCCAGGCGCCGTCGGGCCGCTCGTCGTTGGCCAGCGCCGCGGCGGTGTGCAGGGTCGCCGCCAGCTGCGGCGCGGAAACGGCGGCCCGGCGAATGAGGATGGACAGCACCGGGTTTCGTTTGTGCGGCATCGACGACGAGCCCCCGCGGTTCCCGCCGCCCGGCTCGCTCAGTTCGCCGATCTCCGGGCGGCCCAGGGTGACGACGTCCGAGGCGATGCGGCCCCAGGAGTCGGTGCAGCCGACGAACGCGTCGGCCGCCGCGGTGACCGGTGTTCGCGTCGTGTGCCAGGGTGAGCGGATGGTCAGACCCAAAGCCGTCGCCGCGCTTTGCACCAGGCCGGTCGAGACCTTCGCGGGGTCGGCGGCGCCGGTGAGCAGCGCCGCCAGCTCCGTGCTGGCCGCCAGCGTCCCGGCGGCCCCGCCGATCTGGATCGGAACGATCACCGCGGACAACCCCTCGAGGGCGTCGACGATGCCGTTCAGCCAGCCGGCCGCCTTCGTGCCGAATGTGGTCGGTGCCGCGTGCTGGGTGAGGGTGCGCGCCACCATGGGCGTCGCCCGGTGCCGGGTGGCGAGCTCGGTCAGCGTCGAGATCTGCTCCGCGAGCTGCGCTCTCAGCTCGCTGAGAACGTCACGCACTCCGAGCATCAGGGCGGTGTCCAGCACGTCCTGGCTGGTGAGTCCCCGGTGAATCCACGGCGCGACGGCCGGCGCCGCACGCTGCCGCAGCAGCGCCACGAGACCGAAGACCGGGTTGCCGGCGTCCTCGGCGGCGGCCGCCAGGGATTCACAATCGTTGTGCACCAACAGCGTTGGCAGGTCCATCCCGGCGCACTCGGGCGGGGCCAGGCCTTCGGCGACTAGCGCGTCCAGCCAGGCGGCTTCCACCGCGACCATCGATTCGAGCAGGGCCCGATCCGTCATGTGGTCTCGGGCCCGGTGGTCGCCGGGCCACAACAGGTTCGTCATCGCGCACCGTCCCGGTACGCCAGAAACACGGTCTCGCGCGGGCCCTGCAGGTGGATGTCGAAACGGTATTGCCCGCAACCGCTTTCGGCGTCGCAGAGCAAGGTGGCGCGTCGCTCGGCATCGAGGCTCGTCAGCAATGGGTCGCCGGACACCTCGGCGTCGGGCAAGTAGGCCCGGGTGAACAACCGGTCCAGCAGGCCCCGCGCGAAGACGGCGAGGGCGAAGAACGGCGGCCGCCCGGCGCTTGCCGACCCGGGCGCCACGGTGGTGAAGGTGTAATGCCCGGCGGCGTCGGTCGCGCACCGGCCCCAGCCCGTGAATACCGCGGTGTCGCGGCGCAGCGAACCGGCTTGGCGCGGGATGCGGCCGGCGCCATCGGGTTGCCACACCTCGATCAGGGCGTCCGGGACTCCGTCGCCCGCGCCGTCGTAGACCGTGCCGTGCAGCCGGACGGCGTGCGGATGGTCATCGTTGACCAGGTCGCTGTCTCCGGGATACGGCAACCCCAGGTCCAGGAAAGGCCCCACCGTTTGCCCTGGGGTGCAAGCAATTTCAGCCATCGCCAGCCTCGATCGGGGTTCGGCCGCCACCGCCCAGCACGACGTCCCATCGATAGCCGGTCGCGTACTCCGGTTCGGTGAGGTCGTGGTCGTAGCGGGCGATCAGCCGTCGACGCGCGGCGGGATCGAGGACCGACTGGAAGATCGGGTCGAGGTCGAACAGCGGGTCGCCGGGGAAGTACATCTGGGTGACCAGGCGCTGCGGGAAGGCGGTGCCGAAGAGGGAGAAGTGGATGTGCGCCGGGCGCCACGCGTTGCGGTGATTGCGCCACGGATACGGACCGGGCTTGATGGTCAGGAAGCGGTACGTCCCGTCCGGCCCGGTCAGACACCGGCCGGCGCCGGTGAAGTTGGGGTCGAGCGGGGCCGGGTGCTGGTCACGCTGGTGGCGGTACCGGCCACCGGCGTTGGCCTGCCAGATCTCGATCAGCTGGCCCGCCACCGGATTGCCGGACCCGTCGACCACCCGCCCGGCCACGATGACGCGCTCGCCGAGGGGCTCGCCGGGATGGCCCGCCGTCAGGTCGGCGTCGAGCGGGTCCACCTCCTGGTGGCCGAAGCACGGCGCCCAGCGTTCGACCTCCTCGGGGTCGACCGGCACCAAGGGTTGTTTGGGGTGGCGCAGGATGGTGCTGCGGTAGGGCGGGTAGTCGAGCCGGGGCTGCGCTTCGCTCCCCCGGTATTCGGCTGCGATGCTGGCGATCTCGGCCGTGATGTCACGCTGCGACGCGAGACACTCGGGGGTCATGAGCCGTGACGCTACTCTCTCGATGGCCCCGCACACCGCGCAAATCGGCGGTGCGGCCGGGGTTACAGCGAGCGCACCAGCGCGGCCCGGCCCTTGGTGCGCATCTTGTAGAGGGCGGACCCGCGGTATTGCTCCATTTTCGCGGCCATCTTGTTGCCCAGTTCTTCCAGCTCCGCGTCGGTGATCTTGACCTCGGGGGGAGCCGGGATCATGTCACGCTCCTCTTCGTCGGCGTGCGCCTCCAGCACCGTCTTGAACGAGTTCCATTCGTCCTCGTAACCCGGCGCGCTCTGCGGGGTCCTGAGCAGCACCGAAAGCTGGTCGACCACCTGGCGGTGCTCAGCATGGGCGACGGCGATCAGCTTGGTGGCGTCCTTGAGGGCCGGGTAGTACAGGTCGTCCTCGATGCGAAAGTGGATGTCGAGCTCGATCAGCATGTCATCGAAAAGGGCATGCCGCTCTTCGCTGTTCACCGGCGCCTCGCTGACCTTGCGGCCGAGGCCCTTGATCACGATGTGGTGTTCTTTCAGCACGTCGTAGGCGTTCACTGCGCTTTCCCTTCTCCGATTCCCACGGCTGCACCGAGCCCGGGATCGGGTTCGCTCCGAACTTCGACCATCCCGTTGACCAGCCTCGCCTGATAACACGGCAGCGGGGCCGCCGCCGGGCCACGCAGCACTTCTCCCGACTCGGCCGCGAACCACGAACCGTGCCAAGGGCATACGAGCCGGCCCCGGTCGACCCAGCCATCGGCCATCGGGGCGGCCAAGTGTGGACACAACTCCCCGAAGGCCGCGACCTGCCCGGGACTGGTCTGGCATACCACCAGCCCCACCCCGTCGACCTCGACACGCACCGGCTTTCCGTTCAGCGAGGCCGCCGGCAGCACGGGCGTCCATTCCACGGCGCGCAGCCGCGCGCCCGACTGGTCGATGCCGATGCCGGACTCGAACACCAACGCCCCGCCGAGGTAGCTGCCCGCGACGGTGATGCCGTAACCCAGCGCGGTGAGCGCGATGCCGCGTCCGTGGCGGCCCCGGCGGCGATCCCACCAGGACTGGGCGTACAGCCCGGTGGCCACCAGGTTCATCAGTCCGTGCACGGCACCCACCCGGCGATCGGATTCGTGGGTGTGCTGCCAATCGGTGACGCCGGTGACGGCCGACCCGATGCTGGCCAGAATGCCCACCCCCAGGGCGCGCGACGCGAACCTCGACGCGTCGCGGACTTCGGTGGCGGGCTGGCCCGGCAGCAGGCTCAGGGCGTCCAACGCGACGGTGGTACCCAGCGCGCCGCTCGTCAACGACGCCAGCGGCGGGTGAACCGGGTGGCCGAGCCACACGCCGTGCAGCGCGTTGGTGACGGTGTTGCGGGCGCCGCCCAGGCCGTTGAAGGCAAAGCTCAACGCGTGTTCGAACCGGTAGCTCGGCCGATCCAGCCACGCTTGCCGCCCGATGGCGGACACCACCCGTGATCCGAGTTTCTGCAATCGACTCAGTGACCGAGCAGCCATTGCACCAGCCTTCCTCACATACGTCGCCACAAGTCGGCAACGCACGCAAAATCGAACCGTTTACCCGTTGATTACCGCACGCTCACATGCGCAGCGGAGCTGACGTGACCACCGTAGCCCGGGGTTCCGGCCGCTTAGTTGTTAGAAACCTGTGAGTTACCACTAAGCATTCTTGTAAACCCCTGACCGCGGACCGGGCCCGGTGGGCGGGGCGATTGACCGGCGGTGGGTAGATGCGGGATTCTACTTAGCGGAGTACTTCTCTGCAGAGCAGACAACCGACGGTGGGAGGGGTCGCTGTGACGGTCCATCGCGACACTTGCGACGGCCGTCTCGACGGCGTGTTCGCCAGCGTCCGCGACGGGATGATCCCCGCCCACATCTACAACGACAGTGAACTGTTCGCGCTGGAGAAAGAGCGGCTGTTCTCCCGAGCATGGATGTTCGTCGCGCACGAGTCCGAGATCCCGCAGGACGGCGACTATGTGGTGCGCCGGGTCCTCGATGACTCCTTCATCATCAGTAATGCCGGCGGCGAGATCCGCGCAATGTTCAACATGTGCCTGCACCGCGGCATGCAGGTCTGCCGCGCGGAGCTGGGCAACGCATCCAACTTCCGCTGCCCGTACCACGGCTGGACCTACCGAAACGACGGCCGGCTCACCGGCCTGCCGTTCCATCGAGAGGCATACGGCGGCGACGACGGGTTCGCGAAGGACGCCCAAACCCTGCTCCCCGCACCGAAGTTCGCGAGCTACAACGGTCTGCTGTTCATCAGCATGGACCCGAACGCCGAACCGCTCGAGGACTTCCTCGGCGATTTCAAGTTCTACCTGGACTTCTACACCAAACAGAGCACCAGCGGCCTCGAAGTGCGGGGGCCGCAGCGCTGGCGCATCAAGGCCAACTGGAAGATCGGCGCCGAGAACTTCGCCGGCGACATGTACCACACGCCGCACACCCACGCGTCGATCGTGGACATCGGGTTGTTCCGCGAGCCCAAGGCGCAGAAACGCAAGGACGGCGCCACCTACTGGGCGCACCGGGGCGGCGGCACCACCTACAAACTTCCGCCGGGCGGCTTCGACGAACGGATGCGCTATGTCGGCTATCCCGACGAGATGATCGGCCGGATCAAGGACGCGTGGACGCCGCGGCACCAGCGGGTGGTCGGTGAGGACGGCTTCATGATCTCGGCCGCCACCTGCTTTCCGAACCTGAGCTTCGTGCACAACTGGCCGAAGGTGCACGACCGCGAAGACCAGGTGCTGCCGTTCATCTCGATCCGGCTGTGGCAACCGATCAGCGAGAACGAGACCGAGGTCTGTTCGTGGTTCGCCGTGGACTCCGCCGCTCCCCCGCAGTACAAACAGGACTCGTACAAGGCGTATCTGATGTGCTTCGGCTCGACCGGCATGTTCGAGCAGGACGACGTGGAGAACTGGGTGTCGCTGACCACCACCGCGGGCGGTTCGATGGCCCGGCGGCTGCTGCTGAACAGCCGGATGGGCCTGCTGTCCGACGGCAGCCCGGTGGTCGAGCCGCTGACCGCCGAGGCGTTTCACGGGCCGGGCCGCGCGCAGGTCGGCTACAACGAGCACAACCAGCGCGCGCTGCTGAAGATGTGGGCGGACTACCTGTCGTGAGAAAACCATTGCCTTTCAACGACATCCGGCACCTGCAGGCGCACCAGTTCCTGGTGGACGAGGCATACCTGCTGGATGCCCAGCAATACGAGGCGTGGCTGGACACGATGACCGGCGATGTTCGCTACCTGATGCCCGTGCGGGTCACCACCGCGCGTGGCGCCGGGTTCGACGCATCCCCGGGGATGGCCCACTTCGACGAGGACAAGTATTCGCTGACCCAGCGGGTCGCGCGGATGGGCACCGAACAGGCCTGGGCCGAGGATCCGCCGTCGCGGCTGCGCCACTTCGTCACCAATGTGCGCACCTTCGAGCACGACGACCCGGCGCAGCTGTTGGTCGAGTCGGCCGAACTGCTGTTCCGCAGCCGGGGCGACGCGAACGAAAGCGCCTTGCTGTCGTGCGGGCGCGAGGACTTGCTGCGCTGGTGCGATGGTCGCTGGAAGCTGGCATCCCGCAGCATCTTTGTCGACGAGTCCGTCTTGCGGATGCAGAATCTGGCAGTGTTCCTGTGAACGAACCAATCGTGGTGGCAAACGAATTCGCCGAAGTCGAGGTGCGGCGGGAGGACACCCGCAACGGGTCGCGGCTGCTGATCAGCGCACCCAGAACCGGGCGGTCGATCAGCCTGGACGCGCTGGAATTGGAGGCCCTGACTTGGCAGAACAGTCGCACCCTGGAGGCCATGGTCGGCAATTCCCACGCGCCGCTGCTGCCCGACGAAGCCGGGGAGGGCGATGACCGGCTGGCTTGAGGGCAAGCGCGCGCTGGTCGTCGGCGCCGGTTCCGGGATCGGCCGGGCCGTAGTGGACGTGTTTCGCGATGAGGGCGCGAAAGTTGCTGTGCTGGAACGCGATCAAGCAAAATGCGAGACCTTGCGCGGTCAGTTGCCCGATGTTCCGGTCGTCGACGGCGACGCGACCACCCGCGAGGCCAACGAACGAGCGGTCGCCGCGGCGGTGGACGGTTACGGCGGGTTGGACACGCTGGTCAACTGCGTCGGAGTCTTCGACTTCTACCGGGGCATCGGCGACATCGACGCCGACGAGCTTCCCGACGCTTTCGACGAGATGTTTCGCACCAACGTGCTCAGCCACCTGCAGTCCGTCAAGGCGGCGCTGCCCCGACTGCGGGCCGGCACGGGGCCCTCGATCATCCTGACCGAGTCCGCGTCGTCGTTCTATCCCGGACGCGGCGGCGCGCTCTACGTGTCGTCGAAATTCGCCGTCCGCGGCCTGGTGGCCGCCCTGGCCCACGAGCTGGCGCCGCAGATCCGGGTCAACGGGGTGGCGCCCGGCGGCACGCTGGGCACCGACCTGCGCGGGCTCGCCAGCCTCGGGCTCGCGGGCGCCCGCCTGGACGACACCCCCGACCGGGCACAGGAGCTGGCCGCGCGCACGCCGCTGAACGTCGCGCTCTCCGGGCAGGACCACGCGTGGAGTTTCGCGTTTCTGGCCTCCGACCGTGCCCGCGGGATCACCGGCGAAACCGTCCGCCCCGACGGGGGATTCGGGCTGGGCGCACCGCGATGACCCCCCTCGACGAGCAACGCGCGCTGGTGGCGCAGGGCTGCCGGGTGGCCGCGGCCCGCGGCCTCGTCGACGGCATCCTCGGCCACCTGAGCCTGCGCGTCGACGACGATCGCCTGCTCGTCCGCTGCCGCAGCGACACCGACACCGGGGTGGCTTTCACCCGGCCCAGCGACGTCCGGCTCATCACCTTCGACGGCGGCGCCGGAGCCGACGGCGAGCTCGACGGATACCAGGTGCCCAACGAATTGCCCATCCACGTCGAGACCATGTTGGCCGATCCCCGGCACCGGGCCGTCGCGCATCTGCACCCACCCGCCGTGGTCGCCGCCGACCTGGCCGGCATCGCGATCCGGCCGATCTACGGCGCCTTCGACATTCCCGGCGCGTGGCTCGCCCGTGGCGGCGTCCCTGTCTACGAGCGCGCCGTGCTGATCCGCACCCCGGCGCTGGGCAAGGAGATGGTGGCGGCCATGCGTGGGCGGCCGGTGGTGATCTGCCGCGGACACGGCATCACCAGCGCGGCCGCCACCGTGCCGGAGGCGGTGTTGCAGGCCATCAGCCTCGACGGGCTGGCCCGAATGTCGTTGCGGGTGCTAGGCGCCGGCGGGACCCTGCGCGATATCGACGACGCCGACTGGGACGACCTGCCCGACCTTGGGCCCTCGTTCACCGCCGAGGCCGCGTGGCGGCACGAGGTCGCACGGTTGCCGCCCGCCACCAAGGCCCCCATTTATGCTGACCACGATCGCGAAAACCAGCCTTGATGGACATGCTATTGGGAACGGTCATGCCAAAAAGCTTGCGGCAGCGCGCCGCTCGCCGAAATCCGTAGGACTACTCAAATCACTCGGGCCCTCGCGGCTGTCACACGGCGGATTTGATAGTG
Organism: Mycobacterium sp. E3251; assembly: GCF_001666835.1. Classification (GTDB taxonomy): domain Bacteria; phylum Actinomycetota; class Actinomycetes; order Mycobacteriales; family Mycobacteriaceae; genus Mycobacterium. The sequence goes on from NZ_LZJF01000012.1 coordinate 25,087, forward strand.
CCGGCGCTGTCGAGATCGGTAGTCATTTGTGCCCAGGGCCGCGCGGCTCTCCGGACCATATGGGTCACGCGCGCACATCCTTGCGGAGAGCGCCGGGAGCGCGGGCGAGGCGGCGGCTCAGCCGAGTTGGTCGCCAATCTCCTTGGCCGCCTTGCCAAGAGCCGCGGCCACCGCGCCGTAGCGGGAGGGGTCCAGCCGGTTCTGCGGGGCGGCGGCGTTGAGCGCGAGCCGCAGGCCCGGCGCCCGGGTCGGTATGGGCACCGCGACGGACGCGACGCCTTCCTCACTTTCCTCGCGGTTGATGGCGTAGCCGCGCTCGCGGATGGCGGCGAGCTCGGCCTCCAACTGGGTCCGGCTGCCGATCGACGAGGACGTGATGCGTTCCAACCGCTCGTGCGGCAGCAGCTGACGCAGCTCCGGTTCGGGCAGCTGCGCCAGCATGACCTTGCCCGTGGACGTGCAATGCGCCGGCATGGTGCGGCCCAGCCGCGACGCCACCCGGACCGCGGCCGGGCCTTCGACGGCGGCGATGAAGCGGACGCTGGCGCCGTCCAACATTCCGACGTGGATGGTTTCGCGCAGCTGCTCGCCGAGGCTTCGCATGATCGGGGCGGCCGATCCCTGGATGTCGATGCGGCCGAAGATCGCGAACGCCACGCCGGTCAACGCCGGTCCGGGCAGGTACGCCTTCGACGCCGGGTCCTGCCGGACGAACCCGCGATAGGCCAACATCGCCAGCAACCGGTGCGCGGTGGACGACGCCACCCCCAGGTAGCGGGTGGCCTCGCTCAACCGAATCTGGGGTTGTTCGCCCAGCAGCAGCAGCAGCTTGAGCGCGTTGTCGACCGACTCGATCGGATACTGCGGCGCAAGCGAATCGGCGGCCGGCGCCTCGGCATCCCGCTCGCGCTTCTTCGGCATGACAGTGAAGGTACTCGCGCCGGTTGCGACTCACAGCAAGCTGAGCACGGCCGCGCCGAGGAGTCCCGCAGCGACCACCATGCCGGTCGCGGTCGCGGTGGCCTTCCACCCGAAGCTGCGGGCGACCATCGCGGCGCCCGGGACGCTCACCGCCGGAAGGGTGATCAGCAGCGCGCCGATCGTCCCCGACGACGCGCCCAGCAGGGCCAGCCCTTGCAGGATCGGGATCTCCCCCGCCGTCGGGATGACCATGAGCGTGCCGGCGATCGCGACGACCACGACGAGCAGCAGGCCCAGCAGCAGCCCACGGTGCGCCGGTTGCCCCAAGGTGAGCAGGTAACCGCGGAACGCCCCGACGAGGAGCACTAAGACGGCGTACTCGGGCAACAAGAACAGCGCCAACCAAAGCAGCGCCCGCACGAACCTGCGCGGCGTGCCCGCGCTCCGGTCGTCGACCGGAGTCGGGATCGCGCCAGGCGCCGTCGGATCCGGGTCGGACGGTCGGGACAGCCATCCCACCGCGGCCCCGACGCCAAGCACCGTCGCGACGCCGACGACCACCCTGGCCAGGGTCCATTGCCAGGGGGCGACGAAGAGCAGGAAGACGAGCACCGCTGGGTTGAGCAACGGGTTCCCCAGCCAGTAGGCGACGGCCGCCGCGGGCGTGACGCCGTTGCGCCGCAGGGTGACGGCGACCGGGGCGGCGCAACACGTGCACATCATCGATGGCATGCCAGCGACCCCGCCGGCCAGCGCGCTGGACAACCGCCCTTGGCGGTTCAACGCGCGCGGCAGCCACGACCGCGGTATCAGCGCCTGCACCGACGCGCTGATCAGCAGCGCGGCCACCAACGCAGGCCAGATCGACGCGACGTACGCGTGGAAGAAGGTCGCCGCCGCGTGCCAGGTCGGGCGATCGCCGGGTTGCACGCCGCCCACAGTGAGAACGCTCGATCCCGACCAGTGGTGGGTGCGATGGGCCATCGCGGCCTTGCCCGCTTAAGGCAGCCACTTCGCCCACAGCAACCCCGCCACAAACAAGGCGAGGGCGACGAAAACACCGATCGCGACGTTCCCCCGCCGGCCCGCGTGAATTGCATTGCCCTCCAAAGGCATCGCCATGCCCACCAACGCTAGTCGACGAACCGCGACCCTCGTCGGCCGCGTGGCGGCCACGCTTACCACACCGGGATCGCGATCGCTATTATTCTCGGCTTCGTGTTCGGGGCTATTCCTTCTGGATATCGCCGTTACGTCGCCATCGGGGACAGTCAGACCGAGGGCTTATGGGACGGCGACGACGTCGTCGGTCTCCTCGGATTCGCCGACCGGCTCGCGGTCATGATCGATTCGCTGTACCCGGGGCTGCACTACGCCAACCTCGCGATCCGCGGCAAACGGGTTGCCGACGTCTTGTCCGAGCAAGTCCCGCAAGCCCTGGCGATGCAGCCCGATCTGATCACCGTGTGCGCGGGGATGAACGACGTCATCCAGCCGGGGCGATCGTTCGGTCCCGCCCTGGCCGAGCTCGAACACGTCTACGCCGCGTTGGCCAGATCCGGCGCGACGGTGGTGACGACGACCTTCCCGAACGTCGCGCAATTCCTCCCGCTCGGTCGGCTGGTGTCCGGGCGCCTCGCCCGCATCAACGCGGCGATCACGGCCGCCGCCGACCGATACGGGTTCCGGCTCGTCGACCTCTACAACGCGCCGTCGATGCGCGAGCTGGACACCTGGGCCATCGACCGGGTGCACGCCTCCACCAAAGGGCACATGTTGTTCGCCGCCGCGGCCGCCGAGGCCCTGAATTTGCCTGGCAGCAATCATGATTGGGCCCATGCGAGCCCCGAAGCGAGGCGTCGGTCTTTGACAGCAGGCACCTATGAGCAGTTGCGCTGGACGCAGGACAGTTTCTTCCCATGGATCTGGCGGCGCCTGCGCGGCCTGTCGTCGGCCGACGGCCGGGAACCCAAACGGCCGCAGTTGGAGAGCCTCGGCGCGCCGAGCCGACCGGCCGACGCGAAGCGGCGGG
>NZ_LZJF01000013.1 GCF_001666835.1 Mycobacterium sp. E3251
CCGCCACGTCGGCCGTCGCCGAGCACACGAATTCGACGAGCGCCGAGTGCGTCTCGGCGGCCAGCCGGTGAGCCCGGTCACGCGTCCGCGGATCGCGCCAGGTGCCGTCGAGGATCACCGAGTGCCCCTCCCCCAGCAACTGCCGCGCGCGGCGCAGGGCGGTCTCGTAGACCATCGCGACCTGGTCGGGGCTGTAGAGCCCGGCGTTCAGCACGCCGGGCTCACCGGCTGGCCGCCGAGACGCACTCGGCGCTCGTCGAATTCGTGTGCTCGGCGACGGCCGACGTGGCGGCCGACCGGATCAAGACCAGGCCCGCGGGCAATTCGGAGGTGACCCCGGAGATCGCCGCCGCGCTGGCCGCCGGGCACGCCGACTGGGACGGCGCGCACCGGATCGACACCTCACGGCGCCCCGACCTCGTCGCTCGCGAGGCGCACGACCTCTGGCGGGGCGCAACGTAACAGCGGAGGTTCCAACGTCCCGGCCGCCGGGGACCAACGGCCCTGCCCGCACCCGCCGCGCGGGGATACAGTTTGCCTCACCGAATTCGACGAAAATGGTGGCGATGGACGCGAAAGTGCCGACCGAGCAGGTCATCTGGGACGCCGTGACGCTCGCGTGCCGCGCGCCTTCGCTACACAACAGCCAACCCTGGCGGTGGGTAGCCGATGGCACCAGGCTGCACCTGTGGGCCGACCCGCGCCACGCGATGCACGCCACCGACCACACCGGCCGGGAGCTGATCCTGAGCTGCGGCGCCGTCCTCGACCACCTGCGGGTCGCGATGGCCGCCGCGGGCTGGGAAAGCGTCACCGAGCGTTTTCCCACCGAGGGCAGACCGGATCACCTCGCGAGCGTGGGCTTTTTGCCCGTGGAGAACGTGACGGCGCAGTGCCGGCTGCGGGCCGACGCGATCCTTCGGCGCCGCACCGACCGGCTGCCCCTGGGCGCACCGACCGCGTGGCCCACGTTGCATTCGACCCTGAGCCGCGCGGTGACCCCCTTCGACGTGTCGCTGGACGTGGTCGACGACGACGAGCGGCCGAGGCTGGCGGAGGCGTCGCGGCTGACCGAGCAGTTGCGCCGAAGCGATACGTCCTACCTGACCGAATTGCGTTGGTGGACATCGCCCTTCGAATCCAACGCCGACCATGTTCCCGAAAGCGCCCTGGTGTCCAGTTCCGAGGCCGCGCGCGTCGACATCGCCCGCGCGTTCCCGCCGGCGGGCGGGGGCCGCCGCCGCGCCGCGATCGAGGCGGACCACTCCAAGATCGTGGTCCTGTCCACCCATGACGACGATGCGCCGGTCGAAGTGCTGCGCTGCGGTGAGGCGCTGTCGGCGGTCCTGCTGGAATGCACTTTGGCCGGCATGGCCACCTGCACGCTGACCCACATGACGGAGATGTCGCTGAGCCGCGAAATCATCAGGCAGATCACCGGCGGCTCGGGCCAGCCGCAGCTGCTGATCCGGGTCGGCCGGTCACCGGCCAAGGACCCGCACGCGACACCCACCGCCCGGCGTCCGGTGACCGAAGTCCTCGAGATGCGTGCGTGACCGCATGTCAAGGGGGTGGCATCGATGACTCGGCACTGGCTGGTGATGGAAACCAGCGAGAAGGGCGGTGCGGCCCGCAGCCTCGGTGAGCCGGCGCTCGCCGCGCTAATCCAGGACGACGTCGTCGCCGGCGCCGCCCTGTATCGCCAGCCACCGCGACCCTGAGGGGCGGACCTTCAGCGAGATTGCGCTCAGGGTCGTGGACGCACCCTCAATCACAGCCCTCCTGGCAATCTCGGCGGAAACGCCTCATTGCAGTTGCACCGCGCGCTCGAGGTCCAGGATCTGCCGGGTGGTCTTGACCACCACGTCGGGGTTCAGGCTGATCGAGTCGATGCCGCAGCGAACCAGGAACTCGGCCATGTCGGGGTAGTCCGACGGCGCCTGACCGCACAACCCGGAGTGAATCCCGTTGCGCCGGCAGCCCTCCACGGCCAGACGGATCATCTCCTTGACGCCCTCGTCGCGTTCGTCGTAGTCGAAGGCCACGATCTCGCTGTCCCGGTCGACGCCGAGGGTCAGCTGGGTGAGGTCGTTGGATCCGATGGAGAACCCGTCGAAGCGCTTGGCGAACTCGTCGATGAGGATCACGTTGTTGGGGATCTCGCACATCGCGTACACCTTGAGCCCGTTCTCCCCGCGGCGCAGACCATGTTTGGCCATCTCCGCCAGCACCAGGTCCGCCTCGGCCACCCGGCGCACGAACGGCAACATCAGCACGACGTTGGTCAGCCCCATCTGTTCGCGCACTCGCTTCATCGCCCGGCACTCCAGCGCGAATCCCTCGGCGTAGGCGGGGTGCGCATAGCGCGAGGCGCCGCGGAAGCCGATCATCGGGTTGCTCTCGGCCGCCTCGAAGCCGCTGCCGCCGACCAGGCTGGCGTATTCGTTGGTCTTGAAGTCCGACATCCGCACGACGACGGGCTTGGGCCAGAAGGCGGCGGCGATGGTGCCGATCCCTTCCGACAGGCGCTCCACGAAGAATTCGGCGCCGTCGGAATAGGTGTACGTCAGCGTTTCGATGGTCCGCCGGGCCTCGGGATCGTCCACCCGGTCGGGGTGGAGCAGGGCCAGCGGGTGCACCCGGATGTACTCGTTGATGATGAACTCCATCCGGGCCAGCCCCACGCCGTCGTTCGGCAAGAACGACGTCTTGAACGCCAGATCCGGGTTGCCGAGGTTGACCATGATCTCGGTGTGCGGGCGCTCCTGATCGGAAACCTCGGTGCGATCGACGCGAAACCCCAACTCGCCGCGGTAAACCCGCCCCGTGTCGCCCTCCACGCACGACACCGTGACGACCTCGCCGTCGGGCACGCTCGTGGTGGCATCACCCGCGCCGACAACGGCGGGGATACCGAGCTCGCGGGCGATGATCGCCGCGTGGCAGGTGCGCCCGCCCCGGTTGGTGACGATGGCCGCGGCGATCTTCATGATGGGTTCCCAGTCGGGCGTGGTGACGTCGGCCACCAGCACGTCGCCGGCCTGGAACTCCGACAGCTTCGCGAGGTTGTCCATCCTCCTGGCGATGCCCGTGGCGACCTTCTCGCCGACCGAGCGGCCCTCGGCGAGCACCTCCTTGCCCTCGGTGCCCTTGCTCTCCAGCACGTAGCTTTCGACGACCGTCAGGCTGCGCTGGGACGCCGCGGTTTCGGGTCGCGCCTGGACGATGTAGAGCCGCCCGTCGAGACCATCCTTGGCCCATTCGATGTCCATCGGTCGCCCGTAGTGGCCCTCGATGGCGCAGGCGTAGCCGGCCAGCTCGAGGACGTCCTCGTCGGTAATGCAGAACCGGGCCCGGTCGGCCTTCGGGGTGGGGATGTTGCGGACGGTGTTCTTCGTCTCCCCCTCGACGTAGATCATCTTGACCGCCTTATCCCCGATCAGCCGGCGCAGCACCGCGCGGTGGCCGGCCTGATAGGTCGGCTTGTGCACGTAGAACTCGTCGGGGTCGACCGCGCCCTGGACCACGTTCTCGCCGAGCCCGTAGGCGCCGGTGATGAATACGACGTCGTGGAAGCCGGATTCGGTGTCCAGGGTGAACATCACCCCGGACGAGGCGAGGTCGGAGCGCACCATCTTCATGACGCCGATCGACAGCGACACCTTGAAGTGGTCGAAGTCCTGGTCGACCCGGTAGTGGATGGCCCGGTCGGTGAACAGGCTGGCGAAACACCGGCGGCAGGCGTCCAGCAGGCTCTCGGTGCCCTTGATGTTGAGGAAGGTCTCCTGTTGGCCGGCGAAGCTGGCGGTCGGCAGGTCTTCGGCGGTCGCCGAGCTGCGCACGGCCAGGCTGACGTCTTCGCCGTATTCCTCCTGAAGCTGCCGGTAGGCGGCCGTGATCTCGGCGGCGAGCTCCGGGGGAAGCCCTGCGCCATAAACGATTTCGCGGGCCTGCTTGCCCTTGCGCGCCAGCGCGGTGACGTCGTCGGGGTCGAGATCGTCAAGCGTGGCGTGCAGCGTGTCCCAGGCGCCGGCGCTGTCCAGCACGTGCCGGTAGGCCTCGGCGGTGATCGCGAACCCGTGCGGAACGCGCACACCCTGCCCGGTCAGCTTCTGGAACATCTCGCCCAGGGAGGCGTTTTTCCCGCCGACCAGTGGGACGTCCTCGATGCCGATTTCTTCGAAGAAGCGGATGTAGGTGAAATCGCTCATGGTGTTCTTCCTTCGGAAGGGTTGCATCAATACGCTTCGTAGATACCGCGGTTCGCTTTTCGCATGATCACCCGTGCAGTGCGGCCGGGTTGCTGCGGGACTCGGCGGCGAAAGCATCTGCGTTGCTGCTCAATTGCTCTCCCGTCACCCCCCTCACGATATGGCCGGGGGTGCGCCGCCGCAGCCGCCGTTTGGCCTCAGTAGTTGAGGACTTACGGCCCTGCTAGCAGGGCATTGGGGCGCGGAAGGTAGCACCATGGAGCAATTGACCGCGCTCGATGCCGGCTTTTTGGAGGTCGAGGACTCGGATCCGCATGTCAGCCTGGCGGTGGGCGGCGTGTCGATCGTGGAGGGGCCGGTGCCGACCTACGACGAGTTCGTCGCCCAATTCGCCGAGCGGGTCGCAACGGTACCGCGGTGCAGGCAGGTCCTGCGGACCCATCCGCTCGACCTGCGACCACCGGAGTGGGCCGATGACCCGCACTTCGACCTCGCGCGTCACGTGCACCGCGTCGCGCTGCCGCACCCGGGCGGCGACCCTGAACTGTTCGAGATGATCGCGTCGCTGATGGAACGCCGACTCGATCGTGAGCGACCGCTATGGGAGTCGTGGATCATCGAGGGGCTCAGCGGAAATCGGTGGGCGGTGCTCACGAAGATTCATCACTGCATCGCCGACGGCATCGCGATGACGCAGCTGTTCGCCAAGTTCGGCGACGACGACGGCGACGGTGGCACCTTTGCCGTCGACGTCGGCGCCGCCAGGAAGGTCGTTCGGCGCGGGGTGGATCTGTCCAAGATCAACCTCAATCCGTTGAGCTGGGTCAGCGGAATCGGGCGAAGCGCGTTCGGCGCGGTGACCGCGGCCGAACACGCGGCGATCGGGGCGGCCGAGCTGGCCACCACGCTGTTGCGTCCCGCCCCCCAATCTTCGCTGCACGGGCCGGTAACCGCGATGCGGCGGTACAGCGTGGCCCGCGCCCGGCTGCGGGACATGAACAAGGTCGCCCGGGCATTCGGGGTCACGCTCAACGACGTTGCGCTGGCAGCGATTACCAATAGTTACCGCGCCGTCTTGCTGGCACGCGGGGAACAGCCGGGCCGAGACTCGCTGCGCACGCTCGTCCCCGTCTCCGTCCGCGCGGTGGACCACTTCAATGTCGCCGGTAACCGGGTCTCGGCGATGCTGCCGTTGCTGCCCGTCGACGAGGCGGACCCGGTGCGGCAGCTGAAACTCGTGCACGACCGGCTCTCCCACGCCAAAGCGAGCGGTCAAAGCGAGGGTGGCAGCGCTATGGTGGTGGCGGCCAAACGCACCCCGTTTGCGCTGTCGGCGTGGACGATTCGATTGCTCTCGCGATTCCCTCAACGCGCGGTCGTCGCCTTGGCGAGCAACGTTCCCGGCCCACGAAGCCGCCAGCGGCTGATGGGCCGCCGGGTGCTGGAACTCCTGCCGGTTCCTCCGATCGCCCTTCAGGTGCGCACCGGCATCGGAATGCTCAGCTACGCCGACAGTTTCGTCTTCGGCATCACCGCCGACTACGACTCGGCGCCCGACATCGACGCGCTCGCCGCCGGCATCGAGAAGGGGATGGCGCAATTGATTGCGGCCGCCCGGACCCGGCGCCGCAAGGCGTCATGACGCGCCGGACTCGGTGACGCGTTCATACGCCGTCAGCAGTAGGTGGTCGAACTCCGATCGGGCATCGAGGCGCGACCCGGCGGCGCGGAAGTCTTCGGCGATCTGCTCGGCGAGCGGCCGCAACTTGACGTTCGCTGCCTGGGAAAGCCATTTGAGCAATTCGAATGCCGCGCTGTCACTGAGGCCGTAGATCAGCATCAGCATGCCCTTGGCCTGTTCGATGCCGGCCCGGTTCTCGTTGATCTCGGCCACCCTGGCGCTGACGATCTCCTCCGTCCCCTGCCCGGTGGTCGGGGAGACGTCGATGTAAAACCCGTGCGTGCCGACGACGTCGCCGTCGTCGTCAAAGAACCGGTCACCGACAACGACGACGTGGCGCACATTCCCGCCGGTGTCGATGATTCGATGGCGGGTGCTGAACGCCTGCCGGGTGTTGACGATCTGATCGATGGTGGCCGCGACCTGCCCACGGTCGCCCGGATGCTTGTGCGAGAGCACCAGATCGGTGGTCGGCGTCATGCTCCCGGGCTCGTACCCGTGCATCCGCTGCACCTCTTCCGACCACTCCCACCGCTGGTCGGTGAAATAGAAGCGGAACCAGCCGGCGGGTTGTGCGGCGCCGCCTGCCAACGCCTGTTCGACGTCAGCCCGTTGGCCGTCCAGTTCCCACTTCATCTCAAACCTGGTCCTGCCTGGGACCGGCGGTGGCGGCGGGCCGGGTGTTTCTGCAGGGACCCGGGCCGCCGCCTGCCCGCCGGGGATCAGGCGTTGATGACCTCGCGCTGCGAGGCGTTTTCCTTGATTGCCGTCTGTCCGTCGCCGCGACCGACGGCGATCTTGCGCGGCTTGGCCCGCTCGGCCACCGGAATCCGCAGCCGCAGAACACCTTCGCTGTAGGACGCCTCGATCTTGTCGGTGTCGAGGTTCTCGCCGAGCACCAGTTGCCGGCTGAACACCCCGCGCGGGCGCTCGGTGGCCAGCATCTCGCGGTTCGGGTCGAGGGCGGGCCGCTCGGCGCGCACGGTCACGACGTTGCGCTCGATGTCGATGTCGAGCGACTCGGCGTTGATGCCGGGCAGGTCGAACTCGACGACGAACTCCTCGCCCTGGCGCCAGGCGTCCATCGGCATCACTGCCGGCCGGGCGGCCGTACCGAACACCTGGTGGGTAAAGCGGTCGAGGTCACGGAAGGGGTCGGAACGCATCAGCATGGTGGTCACCTCTCACTCCAATCTAGGCGGTGGTCTGGTTATTACCTATGTCCAATGACATAGATTTGGTATAGCACTGTCGACATAATCGCGCAAGTATGGTAAATAGATTTTCTGGGCCAGCTAGCTTCGAGGAGACGCGTGATGACCGACCAACGCGGCGATTCCGGCGTCCCGGCGCCCGATCACGGCGTGTATGGCATCTCGGTGGCCGCCGAGCTGTCCGGCATCCCGGTGCAGTCGCTGCGCCTGTACGAGCGGTATGGGCTGGTCGCGCCGGCGCGAAGCAACGGCGGCACCCGCCGCTACAGCGCCGACGACCTGGCCCGGCTCAAGCGCATCAGCGAGCTGGTCGGCGCCGGTGTCAACCTGGCCGGCGTCGCCCGGATCCTCGACCTCGAGGATCACAACGCGACGCTCTCCGCGGCCAACACCGACCTACGGTCCACCAACCGGACCCTGCGGAAGGCCGCCAGAAGCGCGAGGGTCACGCAGGGGGCCGGCGAACCCGGCGAAGGGGCGGGCTGAGGCACCGCGGCCCTCCGATTGCGCTCACCGACTTCGGGTACACAGCCTGCTGTGCCCTTGAGCTGAAGGAGATGCAATGGGAGAGGTGGCGGAAGCCAAGACCCAGGTGGTCGACGGCGCGCGGCGCGAAGCCGACGAATACCGCGGCGACGAGCCCCGGCCGTTGGCCGGCTACGTGGCGGTGCTGGTCATCTACACCGCCGTGGTGGCCGTCGCGACCACGGCCGCGCTCCTCACCGGGCGGACGTTGCCCACGCGGTGGCGGATTCAGGACCTGATCACGGTCACACTTGGCACCCACAAGCTCTCCCGAACGTTGACCAAAGACGCGGTGACGAGCCCGTTGCGCGCGCCGTTCACCCGCTTCGCGGGCAGCGGCGGACCGGCCGAGGTCATGGAAGAGGTCCGGGAGGAAAGCCCGTTGCGGCACAGCCTGGGTGAACTGCTGACGTGCCCGTTCTGCCTGGACATGTGGGTGGCGACCGGCTTCGCCATCGGCTTGGTCTTCGCCCCCAAATTCACCCGCCTGATCGCCGGCGTCTTCACCGTGTTGACCGGCGCCGACTTCCTTCAGCTGGCCTACTCGATGGCGCAGCAGTCGGCGGAGGGCTGAGCGGCGCTCAGCCGGTCTTCGGCATCGGAATGCCCTCGCTGGCCGCGAACTGCGCGTCCTCCTCGGAGGACAACCCGATCGACACCACCGACCGGGCGAACAGCGCGTCGGTCAGGTAGGCCAGCGACACCGCCCACCGGTTGACGCCCCGCGGGATCGCGTACAGGTGATACGACCGGGTGACGATCTTGGCCGGCAGGCCCGAAAGGTGGATGTTCATCGGGTTGGCCACCGCCTGCCACGGTCCCAGGTCGACCACCAGGCCCAGGTTGCGGTGCTTGTACTGCTTGGGCGTGCCGTAACCGAGGCTGGCCGCCACGTTGCGGGCCAGCACCTTGCCCTGGCGGGTGGCGTGCTGGGCGGTGGGCGGCGTGATCTTTCCCGGCTGGGTCAGGTCGGGGACCGCGGCCGCGTCGCCGGCCGCGAAGACGTCGGGGTGATCCGGCACTTGCAGATCCGCCTGCACTTTGAGCCGGCCCCGCTCGGTCGGCAGCTCCAGATTCTGGATCAGCGGCGCGCCGGTGACACCGGTCACCCAGGCGACCGTGCGCGTGTCGATGCGGGAATCATCGCTGAGCACGACGTGATCGCCGTGAGCTTCTTTGAGGGTGAGGCCGAGCCGGACGTCGATCCCGCGCCGGCGGAGCACCTTCTGCGCGGCGTCGCCCAGCTTCTTGCCGACTTCGGGCATCACCTGCTCGGCCAGATCGAGGAGTACGAACCGGACGGCGGCGGGGTCGAAGCGCATCTGCTTGGCTGCCGCGTCGGCCAGCGCCCGCAGTTGAGCCACCAATTCGGTGCCCGAGTAGGAGGCCCCGACCACGACGACGGTGCGGCGTGCCTGGGCCACCCGCGGGTCGTCCTCGATGTTGGCCAGCTCGAGCTGCTCCACGAAATGGTCTCGCAGGTATAGGGCCTCGGCTGTGGTCTTCAAGCCGCGCGCGCACGTCGCGAGGCCCGGCACGTCGAAAAGCCGTGTCACCGAACCCGGCGTGAGCACCAACCGGTCCCAGGCCATGGTGTGGCTGCGCTCTTCGGGATCGCACCAGCTCAGCGTTCGCTGGGCGAAGTCCACACCATCGACGCGGCCGCGCACCACGTGCACGCCTTTGAGGCTGTTGGCCAGGGGGATCGCCACGAACCGGGCATCGACGACCCCACCGGCAACGTCGGGCAGCAGCGGGGTGTACAGCATGTAATCCACCGGGGAGACGATTGTGATGTCGGCCCGCACCCGTTGTCGCCGCAGGATGCGGGCCAGGCGGTGCGCGCAGGTGAATCCGGTGAAGCCGCTGCCAACGATCACTATCGAGGTCATTAATCCGAGTGTAGGACGGACGCCCCGCCTAAATCCGGGCCGCCCTTCGCGGTTGCGCGTGGCCGGTCCGCGCGATTATCGTCAAAAATGTTTGGCGGCAGCCCATTACGTGCGTGCGGCGGCGGTGCGCAGTATTCTTGCCGGCCGCGCCACGGGCGCCATTCGTCGTGGGAGCCCGAGGCTCGCGCTTCGCTATTTGGCTTATCGACTTTCGCTTGGTGGGTTGACACAGGGATGATCACAAGAAGACTTGGATAAACGAGGCGTGGCTCTCGGGAAGGAGTGTGCCCGGATTCGACAGGGGGATGCTATGCAAGAGGGCAGTACGGCGGTCGTCGCCCGGCTCGCGGAAATGGTGTCCGATCTCGGCCGACAGGACACTGACACCGCGGCGGGCCTCAGCGAACTGATCGGCAACGGCGTAATGCACGTCGCGGGTTCGCAGTACGCGGGCATCACCCTGGCGGAGCGGAGCAAGGCGGTCACCAACGTGGCCGCCACCCATCGTTACCCGATGGTGCTGGACGCGATCCAGAACCGATACGGGGAGGGGCCATGCGTTGAGGCGGCCTGGCGCCACCACGTGATGCACGTCGAGGACCTCACCGAAGACGAACGGTGGCCGCGGTACCGACGTTGTGCGCTCGAGCAGACCCCGATCCGGTCCATTCTGTCGTTCGAGTTGTTCGTCGACCGCGGCGGCATGGCCGCGCTCAACTTCTATGCCGACTCCCCGCACGCTTTCCACGACGACGCGGTGGAGCTCGGCACCGTCTACGCCACGCACATCGCGCTGGCGTGGTCAATCATGCGCCGCCAGGACCAATTCCGCAGCGCCCTGGCCTCTCGGGACATGATCGGACAGGCCAAGGGAATCGTCATGGAGCGCTTCAACCTCGACGCCGTCGAAGCGTTCGAACTGCTCACGCGGCTCTCGCAGAAATCCAACACCCGGCTCATCGACATCGCGAAATCGTTGATCGAAAGCGAGCATCCGCTCAAACGCCGGCGCCGCTGAGGCGGCGTTTCGGGGGCCGCGAGACGGGTATGTGCTTAGCACATGAAGGCTGTCACGTGGCACGGCAAGCGCGACGTTCGGGTGGAGTCGGTGCCCGATCCGAAGATCGAGCAACCCACCGACGCGATCATCGAAGTCACGTCGACCAATATCTGCGGTTCCGACCTGCACCTGTATGAGATCCTCGGGGCCTTCATGAAGCCAGGGGACATTCTCGGGCACGAACCCATGGGAATCGTGCGTGAGGTCGGGGGCGAAACGGGCGACCTGCGGGTTGGGGACCGGGTCGTCATCCCCTTCCAAATCTCTTGCGGCAGTTGCTACATGTGCGACAAGCGGCTCTACACCCAATGTGAGACCACCCAGGTGCGCGACCAGGGCATGGGGGCCGCACTGTTCGGCTACTCGGAGCTGTACGGCGAGGTCCCCGGCGGCCAGGCCGAACTGCTGCGGGTCCCGCAGGCGCAGTTCACCCACATCAAAGTCCCTGTGGGACCGCCGGATTCGCGGTTCGTCTACCTGTCCGACGTGCTGCCGACCGCGTGGCAGGCGGTGGCCTACGCCGACATCCCGGACGGTGGCACGGTCACCGTGCTCGGCTTGGGCCCGATCGGCGACATGGCCGCCCGCATCGCCCATCACCTCGGTTATCGGGTGATCGCCGTGGACCTGGTGGCCGAACGCCTCGGACGTGCCGCGCAGCGCGGTATCCACACCATCGACCTGGGACGGCTGGACTCCCCACTGGGAGAGGCGATTAGGGACCTGGCCGATGGGCGCGGCTCCGACTCGGTCATCGATGCGGTGGGCATGGAAGCGCACGGTTCCCCGGCGGCCAAGCTGGCCCAGCAGGCCACCGGAATGTTGCCGGACTTCATCGGCAAGCGGCTCATGCAGACCGCCGGCGTGGACCGGCTCAGCGCCCTGTACTCCGCCATCGACATCGTGCGGCGGGGCGGCACGATATCTCTGATAGGCGTGTACGGCGGGATGGCCGACCCGCTGCCGATGCTCACCCTGTTCGACAAGCAGGTGACCCTCCGGATGGGCCAGGCGAACGTGAAGAGGTGGGTGGACGACATCATGCCGCTGCTCACCGACGACGACCCGCTCGGCGTCGACACCTTCGCGTCGCACGTGCTGCCCCTCGACCAGGCCCCGCACGCCTACGAGATCTTCCAGAAGAAGCAGGACGGTGCGGTTAAGGTCATGTTAAGGCCCTGAAAACCGCTGTGCGGCAAGGCCTCTCCGATTCACCGTTTGGAGGAGGCCCCGGTAGGGTATTGAAAGCGCCATGACATCCGCAGAAGCCTCCGTCCCCACCCCCACCGGAGAGGTGTGGCCGGGCCGCGCCTACCCCCTGGGCTCCACCTACGACGGGGCGGGCACCAATTTCGCCGTCTTCAGCGAAGTGGCCGAGCGGGTGGAGCTGTGCCTGTTCGACGCCGACGGCACCGAGAGCCGGATCCCGCTGCCCGAGGTCGACGGCTACATCTGGCACGCCTACATTCCCAACATTGAACCCGGACAGCGCTACGGCTACCGCGTGCACGGCCCGTACGACCCGCAGAACGGCTTGCGGTGCAACCCGAACAAGCTGCTGGTGGACCCGTATTCGAAGGCCATCGACGGGTCGTTCGAGTGGGACCAGGCCCTGTTCAGCTATAACTTCGGCGACCCGGACAGCCGCAACGACGACGACTCCGCCGCCTTCATGCCGAAGTCGGTGGTGATCAACCCCTACTTCGACTGGGGCAACGACCGGCCACCGGACCACCAATACGCCGACACGGTCATCTACGAGGCGCACGTCAAGGGCCTGACGCAGACCCACCCCGACATCCCCGAGCAGCTGCGCGGCACCTACGCGGGCGTCGCGCACCCGGTGATCATCGAGCACCTCAAGAACCTCGGCGTCACGGCCATCGAGCTGATGCCGGTGCACCACTTCGCCAACGACTCCACCCTGGTCGACAGGGGCCTGTCAAATTACTGGGGCTACAACACGATCGGATTTTTCGCACCCGACTTCAAGTACTCCAGCTCCGCCTCGCCCGGCGGGCAGGTGCAGGAATTCAAGGCCATGGTGCGCGCCCTGCACGAGGCCGGCATCGAGGTCATCCTCGACGTCGTCTACAACCACACGGCCGAGGGCAACCACATGGGCCCGACGCTGTCGATGCGCGGCATCGACAACGCCGCGTACTACCGGCTCGTCGACGATGACAAGCGGTACTACATGGACTACACCGGTACCGGTAACAGCCTCAACGTCGGGCACCCGCACGCCCTGCAGCTGATCATGGACTCGCTGCGCTACTGGGTGACCGAGATGCACGTCGACGGCTTCCGCTTCGACCTCGCCTCGACGCTGGCCCGCGAGTTCTACGACGTCGACCGGCTGGCCACGTTCTTCGAACTGGTGCAACAGGATCCGACGGTCAGCCAGGTCAAGCTGATCGCCGAGCCGTGGGATGTCGGGCCGGGTGGCTACCAGGTGGGCAACTTCCCGCCGCAGTGGACGGAATGGAACGGCAAGTACCGCGACGCCGTCCGGGACTTCTGGCGGGGCGAGCCGTCGACCCTCGACGAGTTCGCCTACCGGCTGTCCGGATCGGCCGACCTGTACGAGCACACCGCGCGGCGTCCCGTCGCGTCGATCAACTTCGTCATCGCCCATGACGGGTTCACGCTGCGAGACCTGGTGTCCTACAACGAGAAACACAACGAGGCCAACGGCGAGGACAACAACGACGGCGAGAGCCACAACCGGTCCTGGAACTGCGGCGCGGAGGGTCCGACCGACGACCCGGACGTCAACGCGCTGCGCGCGCGCCAACAGCGCAACTTCCTCACCACGCTGCTGCTCTCGCAGGGCGTGCCGATGATCTGCCACGGCGACGAGCTTGGCCGCACCCAGCACGGCAACAACAACGGGTACTGCCAGGACAACGAACTCACCTGGATCGACTGGTCCAAGACCGACAACGGCCTGCTGGAGTTCACCCGCCTCGTGTCGGCGCTGCGCGCCAACCATCCGGTGTTCCGCAGGCGCCGGTTCTTCTCCGGCAAGCCGCTGGGCCGCCGCGGCCAGGACGGGCTCCCCGACATCGCCTGGTTCACCCCCGAGGGCACCGAGATGACCGAGGAGGACTGGGGCGCGGGATTCGCGAAGTCCGTCGCGGTGTTCCTCAACGGACACGGCATCCCGGACCGCGACGCGCGGGGCCAGCGGGTGCTCGACGACTCGTTCCTGCTCTGTTTCAACGCCCACTACGAGCCGATCGAATTCACGTTGCCGGCAAAGGAATTCGGTGCATCGTGGCAGCTCGTGGTCTTCACCGGCCCCGACGAGGAGACGCCCGCGGAGGAGGTGCCCGGCGGTGGCACGCTCACCGTGGACGCGCACACGGCCGTGGTGCTGCAGGCCCCCGACGGGGGCTGATCCCGCCCGGGTGGCCGGGGACCTTCCGCCCATGGATTGATTACCTTGTGCCCTCGGGCATCGGCCGTCGATCCGCGCACACTGTCGGGTGCGCGCCGTGGGGGAAGGAAGGGGCAGCCGATGGACGGGCGGAGCCCCGAGGCGTGCCTGAACGACGTGGCCTGGTGCAGGCGGATCGCCCTGGCGGTGGTGTTCGCCATCGCGACGATGACGTGGGTGGGCTGGGCGACGGGTATTGACCGACTGACCCGCATCCACCCGACCTGGCCGGAGATGATGCCCTGGACGGGCGTTTGGCTGGTGGGGCTGGGTGCGGCGATTCTGCTCCAGTCGGGGCGCCCCTCGCTCGGGCGCGCGTGGGGCGGGCGAGGACTGGCACTGGTCGTGGGCGTCCTCGCCGTGATCGTGCTCGCGGAGTACGCCACCGGCAGGCCGTCGACCGGATTCGACCAGGTGTGGTTCGGTGACGCGGTCCGTGCATCACGATGGAGCTGGCCGGGGCGGCCGAGCCCGCAGACAGGCGTGTCGGCGCTGTTCCTGGCGGCGGCCACCGGCCTGATCCGAGTGGATCGCGGGACGCGCGTGGTCCGGCCCGCGTGCACCGCCGCCGGCGGTGCCATCCCATTCGTCACGGTCGGTGCCTACCTCTTCGACGCGCTGGCGCTGGTGGGCACCTCGTCTTCGACCGGCCAGGCACTGATGACGGCGTCGGCGCTGCTGCTGGTCGCCGCGGCGACGGCGCTGGCGCGCCCCGACCGGTTCCCGGTCGCCTGGCTGCTCGCCCGCCCCGACCGGAAGTCGCTGCTTCGGCTGGCCGGCCTGCTCGCCGCGCTTCCGGTCGTCGTCGCGGTTTCGCGGCCGATCTTCCTGGCGCTCGGGGTCGGACCGCACGCCGAGTGGACCTTCTCGATCCTGCTGGGAACCCTCGTCGTCGGGGTGATCACTTTCGTGTTCATCCAGAACGAGCAGAAACTGCTGATCGAGAAGGAGCTGGCCAGTACCGAGCGCGCCGAGGCCGAGGCGCGCTACCGCATCCTCGCCGACAACGCGGTCGACATCATCGTGCACCTGCGCGACGGCGAGCTTGCGTGGGTCTCGCCGTCCGTGGAGGCCGCGTTGGGCCGCGCCCCGCAAGACTGGACCGGCTCGGATTTCGACCAGTACATCCATCCGCGTGACCTCGAGGCGGTCATGACCGCGCTGGGGAGGGTCGCGGCCGGCGAATCGATGCTGCAACGGTTCCGGGTGCGTTCCGCCGACGGCAACTACCACTGGGTCGAGGGCCACGGAAAACCGTACGTCGACGCCGAGGGCAACACCGACGGCCTGATCGCCGCGGTGCGCGTCATCGACGAGCAGGTGGAGGCGGAGCGGCGGCTGGAACGGATGGCGAGGTTCGACACCCTTACCGGGCTGGTGAACCGGGCCGAGGCCATCAGCCGATTCGAGGCCGCGATGCAGAAGCCGCGACCGCTCGGGACGTACGTGGGGGTCCTGTTCTGCGACGTCGACCGCTTCAAGGAGGTCAACGACACGTGGGGCCACGGGGTGGGCGACTGTGTGCTGGCGACCCTCGCCGCGCGGATCCGCGAAAGTGTGCGCGCGGGTGACACGGTGGGCCGGATGGGCGGCGACGAGATGCTCGTCCTGCTGCCCGACATCCACAGCATGGACGAGCTCGTCCAGATCGCCGAGAAGATTCGCTGCCGTGCCGCCGAACCCATTGCGGTATCCGGGAAGTGGTTATCGGCGACGCTGAGCATCGGCGCCACGCTTGCCATGCCCGGCGAGTCCGTCGACGCAATCACCGCCCGGGCGGACGCGGCCATGTATCGGGCCAAGCTGGGTGACCGGAACACCGTGGTTCGCAACTAAATTGCCGAGCCCCCGCCCTGCGACGCGTGATATCCGGTAGGTTTTTGCCGACGGCAGCTCGTTACAAGAGAGGGCAAATATGTCAAGGACAGTGGTGGTCGGCGCCTCGAGCGGACTGGGTCGCTGCATCGGCGTCGGTCTCGCCCAGCGCGGCGACCAGGTCGCGCTGTTGGCCCGGCGCCGCGAGCGCATCGAGGCGGCGGCCAAGGAGGCCGGCTCCGGCGCGATCGCCATCGAATGCGACGTCACCGACGAGGCGTCGTGCCGGTCGGCGATCGCCGCCGCCGCCGACGCCCTGGGCGGGATCGACAACATCGTCTACACCCCCGCCGTCGGGCCGCTGGTCCGCATGGTCGACACGGACGCCGCGACGTGGCGGCGCATCTTCGACACCAACGTCATCGGGGCGGCGCTGGTGACGGCCGCTGCGGTGCCGCATCTGACGGTCTCCGCGGGCAAAGCGGTCTACCTGTCCTCCGACGCCGGCACGTTCGGGCCGCCATGGCCGGGCCTGGGCGCGTACGGCGTCAGCAAGGCGGCCCTCGAGCGAATGGTCGACGCGTGGCGGGCCGAGCACCCCGACATCGGCTTCACCACCTTCATCGTCGGGGAGTGCCCAGGCGGCGAGGGGGACGCGGCCACGGGGATGAACATCGGCTGGGACATGGACCTGGCCATGAAGGCCGTGCCGCTGTGGGCCTCCCGCGGTTGCATGCCCGGCAAGCTGATGCCGGTCGAGGACCTCGTCGACGTGGTACACACGATCCTCCGGACGAACGCCGCGACCTCGATGCCGGTGGTGGTGGCCAGGGGCGCGCCCGCCAGCCCCGCGGCGTTCGCGGATTCCGCGCAGTCCTAGCGGCGGTCTTAAGCGCGGCCCAGCTTCTCGCGGACCAGATCGGTCAGGAAACGCCCGGCCGAGGTCGGCCGGAAGGCGCGGGCCGCCCCGGTGAGCGCCTCGCGCGCGTCCGGTGGCAGCTCGACGTCGGCGGCGGCGACGTTGAACTCCAGCTGCTCGACGCTGGACGCGCCGGGGATGGCGACGACGCCCGGATAACTGATCAGCCAGGCCAGCGCCACCTGAGCGGGCTTGGCGCCGACCGCGGTCGCGACGTCGCGCAGCGTCTGCAGCAGCGGCTCGACGCGGCGCAAATTCTCGGTGCCGAACAGCGAGTTCAGCGCCCGGATGCCCCCGGGACGGTTGTCCAGGCCATACTTGCCGCCCAGCAGACCCTGTTCGAGCGGGCTGTAGGCGATCACGATGCGGTTCTCCCGCTCGGCGAAGGGCACCAGATCCTCCAGCGCCCCGGCGTGGGCCAGCGAGAAGTGGACCTGATTGCTCACGACCGGCCGCCCGAGCGCCGCGTCGGCCTTGCGCCACCGCTCGAGCGAGTAGTTGGAGACGCCGACCGCGCCGATCTTGCCGCTGTCGAGCAGGTCCCGCATGCCCGGCATGATCAGCGTGTCGGGGACCAGTGGGTTGGACTGGTGGATCTGGTAGAGCGGGATGCGGTCCAGACCCAGCCGCCGCGCACTGGCGCGCTCGCGCTGCTTGATCACGGCGGGGAACGGCGCGACCGGCATGATCTTGCTGGCCACCGCGACGTCCGCGCGCTCGTCGCCGAGCGCCTCGCCCAGGATCCGCTCGCTCTTGCCCAGCCCGTACACCTCGGCGGTGTCGAACAGCGTCACCCCCAGGGCGCGGGCCCGGCGCACGATGTCACGCGCGGCGCCCGAGGCGTATCCCTCGCCGTAGCCCCACTCACGTGACCCGAACTGCCAGGTGCCCAAGCCGATTCGGCTGACGCGGCCCACTCCGTCGACGTCGAGATACTTCATGCGCCCACCCTAGCCAGGGATCTTGCCCAGCACGTAGTTGGCGATGCCCACCCCGGCCAGCCGCGGTTGGCCGCTGTCCGTGGTGCCGCTGCTGGAGACCATCACGTCGACGATGACGTTGGCCTTGGCCGCGATCGCCCGGGCCGAGCGGATCTGCAGGCCCTTCGGAGCGAGGTCCAGCGTGGTGATGCCGTTGGAGGCGTCGGCGGGCGTGCCCACCGAAAACGGGAGCGCCTCCCCGTTTGGCGGTGTCAGCGTCACGGTCAGGCCGCCGCATCGGCGCCATCCCGACAGCAACACCCCCAGCTGCGCCTGGGCCGCCGCCGGGTCGCGGAAGGCCACTACGGCCTCGATGACCTGAGTGGACTTGAGAAAGCTGCGCGAGTCCCGGAACTCCGCCGCGCGGTATCCGGCGACGCCGGCGCCGCTATAGGCGTCCGGCGTGCCGGGGGCGACACTGCCCCAGCATTCCGGCCGGTCGATGGCCCCTTCTGCGTTCGCGCGGCCCATGTTGTCCCACGTCTGGCCCGCTTCGATGTTCTCGTCGGTGGTGAGGTTCTTCAGCGCGTCGGCGCCCGGCAGGAGCGTGGCCAGGGCGTCGGCTGCGACCGGGCCCGGGGCGGCCGGGGTGGCCGCGCTGGTCGAGGTGGTAGCCGGCGCCGCCGTTTGGGTGGACGGGGCGCCGCCCAGCGTGGCCCACGCGATCAGGGCGACCACCATCACGGCGATGAACGCGTACGACAGCGCCAGTCCCGCCCGCGCGCGGTCGCGGCCGAGCTCGCCGGTGCGGCGGATCTGCGCCAGGCCGGCGTGTCCCAGGATCGCCCCGACGGGCGCGAAGACGAACGCGAACACCAGCGACAACGTCGCCAGCACGTTGACCGGCGGCGGCGTGGATACCGGCGGCGGCGCGAAGACCGGCGGCTCCATAGGGGGCGGGGCGGCCGGTAAGGAGGCGCTGGCGTGACCGACCCGCAGGACCCGTATTGGCAGAACCCCTACACGTACGACCCTCTTGGCCGGGTCCCGCCCGCGCGCGGTCGCGGCCGAGCTCGCCGGTGCGGCGGATCTGCGCCAGGCCGGCGTGTCCCAGGATCGCC
>NZ_LZJF01000014.1 GCF_001666835.1 Mycobacterium sp. E3251
CAGGGCGGCTTCATCGCCGTCGCCGGACCGGCTCCCCGTTTGCGCCCGAACCCCGTCGATTCGCGGCGACCCAATCAGCCACCCGCTCCACCGCCGAAGATTTACGCTGCCTGAAACGCCTCAACCGCGTCCGCCCGCAGACCGACAAACCGCCGACCCTGCATCAGGAGAAAGCATGACGCTATTTGTCAGTCACTCCAGCCAGGACAAGGCGGCGATCCAGGATCTGTTGAAGGCGTTGCGGGACGCGCGTCAGCACGTGTGGGTTGACGAAACGTTGGGCGGCGGTGACGCATGGTGGCGCACCATCCTCGAGGAAATCCGGGGCTGCGACGTGTTCGTCTTTGCGCTGTCGAACAACTCGATCGCATCGAAACCGTGTCAAGCCGAGTTGCGCTACGCCGAGGCTCTGCGCCGTCCGATCCTTCCCGTGCAGGTGGGCCCGGTCGATTCCATGCGGCTCACTCCGCTGGCGGAGACGCAGGTCATCGACTACCGAAATCCGACCGTGGACAGTGGTATTCAGCTGATCGAAGCGGTGCACGAATTGAAGGACAAGCTTGAGCCGCTGCCTTCACCCCTGCCAGACGAACCGCCGGTGCCCTTCGCCTACCTGATGCGGCTGGGCCATACCCTCGCGGACCCGGAGCTCAGCGCCCACCAGCAGGCCGAGTTGGTGTCGGAGCTGAAGGCGGGGCTTCGCGAGGACGGGGCCGATCCGGCTGCGCGCCGCGACATCGCCCGGTTGCTGTCCAAGCTGCGTGACCGCCCGGACGTCACCTATCAGGCGCGAAACAGCATCGATGCCCTGCTGAAGTCGGTGGACGAGGAACCTGCGACCGCGGCAGCCGCACCGATCACGGCGTCCGGCGCGCCGGCGGAGCCCGAATCGGGAGCGGTCGCGGCGGACGGCTCCGACGCCGCGCCTCCGCACGCTCCCGAGGTCGGTAAGAGTCACCGGCCGCGCGCCAGGTGGGTCATCGCCGGCGGCGCGGGCTTGGCCGTTCTGATCGCGATCGTTGTCGTCGCGATGCTGCTGCTCCGCCCCAAGCCGGGTCCCGCCCCGGTGTCCCTGGAATCCGTCCTGCTCAGCGACGCGGAGATCAACTCCATCACGGGCACCTCCAATATGGCGAAAACCCCGGACAACCAAGGCAAGACGTTCAAGGACGTCAGCAAGGCGGTTGACGTGTCACCGCGGTGGTGCATGGGCGTGCTCTATCCCGGCGCGGACCTGACGTATGAAGACAGCGGAGAAAAGCAACTCGACTGGGCGGCGCTGGAGGATTCGGGTGGCTGGGTGCGGGCAGGCGAGGGCAATCACCACTTCGTCGATCAGGCCGTGGCGGCCTTTTCGACCAGAGACCAAGCCCTGGACTTCGTGCGGCGCTCGGCCAATGAGTGGGCGGCCTGCGACGGGAAGACGGTGACCGCGACCTACCTGGACAACGGCCGCGCGTACACGTGGGTCGTCGAAAACCTCACCGGGCACGCCCCGCAGATCACCCAGATGTACAGGCAACAGGGCAACGTTGCCAGCTACGCGTGCCAGCGGGTGTTGCAGGCGGCATCCGCCTACGTGATCGACGTGAAGGTGTGTGGGGACCACATCACCGACCAGGGCAGCGTGATCGCCGCGAAAATGGCCGTCAAGGTGCCGAAGTCCGCGGGGCCGAAGTTCTGAACTGGCGGCCGTTCTCACTTCCGCTGGGTGCGGATGATCTGCAGGCCGGCCGAGGCGAGCAGGGCGGGGATCTCCCGAACGAACACGCGGTCGTAGTCGGCGACGTCGTCGGGCAGGTCGGAGAATGCCACCAGATACGGGGTCCTCTTGTTTTCGATGTCCTTCTCGCCCAGAGACCAGCCGTCGGCGAGGCGCTCGGCCATCCAGCGGTCGTGCTCGGCGACCGCCAGCGTCTCGACCTCGTCGGTGCTGAACGCGAATTCCGATGCGTCCCAATCCCGCAGGGGCGCAAGATCACAACCGACGCTTCTCAGCTTGACCGCAATGTGGCGCGCCTGCGCGCGGCTGGAATCTTTGCGTGATTCGTCCAGCTCCGACCACGGTGGCGCGGGTTTACCGGAAGCGAGTTGTTCGGCGCACCAGCGGCGGTGGATGGCATGGGCGATCGCCTCGTACGAACCGCCGCGGGTGAGTTCGACCGTGCAGGTTCGTTCGAGCGTCGGGAAGACATCGATGTCGGGTCCCCCCGCGCCGCCGGCCTCATCGAGGAGCCGGGCGACTCCGCGCGACCGCGTCAGCGCGACCACCAAGGGGACGGCGGGATCCAGTTCATGCCTCAACTGCAACGCCAGCTCAACGGCCTGCTCGTCGTTGTCGGCGGTCACGTAGGCGCGGGCCAGCGGGGGCGCTCCCGCATCGGCGTGATAGGCGCGCAGCCGGTGGATCTTGCTGACCGAGGCGGGCAGGGTGATGAAGCTGCACACCTGCTCGAGGGCGGGATAGTGGCCGAGAAGCAACTGCACCCGGTGGTCGGCCTGGTTGTCGACGACGGTGACCACCAGCTCCCCGGCGTCGTCGGCACGGTGCTCATACCACTCGCGTGCCGCGTGGTATGCCACCCAGGCACCCAAGTCGCCGAGGCCGGCGATGAGGATGTGCGGGCGGTCGCACCCGGTGCCGACGGGAAACGCATCCAGCAGCGACCGCGCGCCGATCTCGTCGGTGTTGAAGAAGTCGAGCGCCGACGCCGCGCGCTCGGCCTCCCGGATCCTCAGCAGCGCGCACAGCTCCGGGTCCGCGATTTGGGCCAGACAGGTCAGCACGTTCCCGGAACGGCCACCCGCAAGCAGGCTGGCAACGGCGACGATCTCGGTGTTGACGGCGTCATGCGGACACAGCGCGAGCAGCCGCGCCGCGCGCCGGACACCGGCCGCCTGCAGGGTTCGTTCCTGCTGCGCGTCGCCGACGATGACCGGCACCCCCCAGCCGTGGCACAACTGCATGTTCGGGTTCGCCGCGTCCGAGTCGATGACAACCACGCGGTCCCCGGCCTCGCGGAGGTGGTGCAGAAACGCGCTGCCGACATCGCCGAGCCCGCACAGGACCACGTGACCGCTCATCAGCGGTACGCGCATCTGTTGCACGCGGTCGCGGAACAGCGACGCCAGGCCGCTGAGCCCCGCGAAGCCGGCGACGAGCGGGGCGAGGAAGCGGGCGATATCCAGCGTGACAGGCAGGTGGTCGTCGACCGGGGTCGACGCGGTGAACAGCTTGAAGCTCCAGAAGACGATGTCGCTCGGTTCGGGATGCCGTCTCCACAGCTGCCAGAACCCGATGTTTCCCAGCACCAGCGCCACCACGCCCAGCCCGGCGAGCACATGCCAGCGGTAGTAGGACACCAGACCTGCGACGGACCACAGAAAAGTCCGCACAGAGCCCCGGGCGCCGCGACTGTCGTTCACGCCAATATCGTTTCACCGCTGGTCAGCGATGTCTGGCATATCGCCCCGGCGGGAGGCGGCTTCTCGCTAGTCCGGCTTGAACGGGTTGACGGCGAACTGGATCACCCGATACGGCGCGGCCACGCGCGCGCGAGTGTCCCACTGGCTGACGAAGATTCGCAGCTCGTCGAGCGTCGAGCCGGGCGAGATGTATCCGCCGTACGGCTGCGCGAGCCGGTTGTCGTAGGGCGGCGGCAGGCTCTCCGCGGGCTCGGGCCACTCGTCGTGCTGCACCACCGTGGTCACCGGTGCGTCGCCAAGCGACGTCGGGTCGTTGGCGACTCGCACCTCCATGTTGCCGGTCACCGCGTTGAAATACGACAGCACGGCCTTGCCGTCGATCTGCCGCACGCACATCTCGCCCACCGCGTCCGGCCACAGCGGGGTGGGGGGTTTGCCCCAGCCGCCGTCGGGTCCGGCCGCCCAGCCCTGCCATCGGGACCGGTCGGTAAACGTTTGCGGGGTGGCCCGATACAGCACGACAGGATCCCGACGGGTGAAGCTGTCGGCGACGATATACACCCATCCGGTGGGCGAGTCGGGCGTGGGGATCGGGTCGTAGTAGCCGCTGATCTGTGTCTGTGAGCCGCCCTGGTACGACGCGGGTCGCCGCGATCCCGCGAGGGTCTGCCAGCCCGCCCGCGCGGGTTCGGCCGTGACGAGCCGGGAGCTTTGCGGCTCCAGGTTCTTCGTGGTCGTCACCATCATGTAGTTGCGCCGGTTGATCTGCACCACGCCCGCGGGCAGCTGCGAGGCGCCGGGCGGGGCGGGGTCGGCGAGCAGCGGTTTGCTGACCCCGGTGACGCCGGTGTAGCGCACGCCGGCCGGGTCATCGACGGAAGCGGTGTCCACGCGCAGCGCCACCGGCGCGTACCAGCCGCCGAACCCGACGCCTTGGCCGGCGAAGCTGTCGCCGCAGACCTGCAACAGCTCGGCGGGGAACTCGACGAACTCACAGAGATCCGTCGCGCCGATGCCGTAGTCGCCGGTCGGGGTGCCGGTGCCGGCCGTCGGGCCGATCCGCAGCACCTGACCGGGCGCCAGCGGCTGAACGATCGGCTCGGGGACCGGCGCGGGCGGGTCGGCGTGCGCGGCCCAAAACCATTGCGGCGCAAACAGAATCACAGCAAGCGAGCACCGCGCGACCAGTCGGGCGTGGGCGGTGCTCACCCGCCTATTACAGCTGGGCGGCCAGCAGCTCGGCAATCTGGATGGTGTTCAGCGCCGCCCCCTTGCGCAGGTTGTCTCCCGAGACGAACAGGGCGAGGCCGCGCCCATCGGGGACACCCGGGTCCTGCCGGATGCGGCCCACCAGCGATTCGTCGACGCCCGCGGCCGCCAACGGGGTCGGCACGTCGACGACCTTGACGCCGGGCGCGCCGTCGAGCAGCGCCCGGGCACGCTCGGGCGACAGCGGCCGCGCGAATTCGGCGTTGATCGACAACGAGTGCCCGGTGAACACCGGCACCCGCACGCAGGTCCCGCTGACCGCCAGGTCGGGGATGCCGAGGATCTTGCGGCTCTCGTGCCGCAGCTTCTGGTCCTCGTCGGTCTCCCCCGAGCCGTCGTCTACCAGCGACCCGGCCAACGGCACCACGTTGAAGGCGATCGGCGCGACATAGGTCTTCGGCGCCGGGAACTCGACCGCGGAGCCGTCGTGCACCAACTGCTCGGCGTCGTCGATGACCGCGCGCGCCTGCGTGGCCAGCTCCTCGACGCCGGCCAGCCCGCTGCCCGACACGGCCTGATAGCTCGACACCACCAGGCGGGTCAGCCCGGCCTCGTCGTGCAGCACCTTGAGCACCGGCATCGCGGCCATCGTGGTGCAGTTCGGGTTGGCGATGATGCCTTTGGGTCTGCGGTGGGCGTCCCGCTCGAAGTTCACCTCGGACACCACCAGCGGCACTTCGGGGTCCTTGCGCCACGCCGACGAGTTGTCGATCACCGTCACCCCAGCCGCGGCGAACCGTGGCGCCTGCACCAGCGACATCGTCTTGCCGGCCGAGAACAACGCGATGTCCAGGCCGGTCGGGTCCGCCTTCGCGGCGTCCTCGACTTCGATCTCCTGGCCGCGGAATTCCAGCTTGCGCCCTTGCGAGCGGGCGGACGCGAAGAACCTCACCGACGTCGCGGGGAAGTCCCGCTCGTCGAGCAACCTGCGCATCACCTGGCCCACCTGGCCGGTGGCGCCTACGACGCCGATGGCAACCATTTACCTGCCCGTCCCCGCGTACACCGTCGCCGACTCCTCGCCGCCGAGCCCGAACGCCTCGTGCAACGCCACGACGGCCTTGTCTAGTTCGGTGTCGCGGCACAGCACCGAGATGCGGATCTCGGAGGTGGAGATCAGCTCGATGTTGACGCCCACCTCCGCCAGGGCCTCACAGAAGGTCGCGGTGACGCCCGGGTGGCTGCGCATGCCCGCACCGATCAGTGACACCTTGCCGATGTGGTCGTCATAGAGCAGCTGGGTGAACCCGATCTCGTCCTTGAGCGAATCCAGCTTGGCCACCGCCGTCGGCCCGCTGTCCCGCGAGCAGGTGAAGGTGATGTCGGTCTTGCCGTCCTCGACCTTGGAGACGTTCTGCAACACCATGTCGATGTTCACGTCGGCCTCCGCGACGGCCCGGAACACCCGGGCCGCATAGCCGGGGATGTCGGGGATGCCGACGATGGTCACCTTCGCCTCGCTGCGGTCGTGCGCGACTCCGGTAAGGATGGGGTCTTCCATGGCGATGTCCTTGATCGATCCCTTGACGACGGTGCCCGGTTTGTCCGAGTACGACGAGCGGACGTGCACCGGAATGTTGTAGCGGCGAGCGTATTCCACGCAGCGCAGCATCAGCACCTTGGCGCCGCACGCCGCCATCTCGAGCATCTCCTCGAACGTCACGGTGTCCAGCCTGCGGGCGTTGTGCACGATCCGGGGGTCAGCGCTGAAGATGCCGTCGACGTCGGTGTAGATCTCGCAGACGTCGGCGTGCAGCGCGGCGGCCAGGGCGACGGCGGTGGTGTCCGAGCCGCCCCGGCCCAGCGTGGTGACGTCGCGCGTGTCCTGGCTGACCCCCTGGAACCCGGCGACCAGCACGATGCGCCCCTCGTCGAGCGCATCCCGCAGGCGGCCCGGCGTGACTTCGATGATCTTCGCGTTGCCGTGGGTGCCGGTGGTGATGACGCCGGCCTGCGAACCGGTGAACGAGCGCGCCTGCGCTCCCAGCGATTCGATCGCCATGGCCACCAGCGCGTTGGAGATGCGCTCGCCGGCGGTCAGCAACATGTCGAGTTCGCGCGGCGGCGGGGCCGGGCACACCTGCTGGGCAAGGTCCATCAGGTCGTCGGTGGTGTCGCCCATGGCCGAGACCACCACGACGACGTCGTTCCCCTGCTTCTTGGTCGCGACGATGCGCTCGGCGACACGACGGATCCGATCGGCGTCGGCCACCGAGGATCCGCCGTACTTTTGCACGACGAGCGCCACTACTTTTCCCGCCCTTCCGGCACGTTTTAAGCCCACAACAGAATACGTGGCTGCGCATAACGGTTTACCCAGCGTTGCTAAGCACTCCGGCCTGCGGTTTTGAGCGAGTTCTAGCGCAATTTTCTCCGCGACGCCAATCGCGGTAGAGTTCTCCTCGTGCAGCGGGTGCTCCTCCTCGGACGCCGCGACGGGGTCTGATCCAGACCGGCTTCCCGTCGCGGGTGTTCGCGATGCGCCGGTCTGAGGTTCCTTCTGACACCCCCGGAGCAACTACCGTGACTTCCAATCCCGACGCCTATACGTCAACACGTTCGATCGTCAAACCCGCGGGCCCGCCGGGGCCCGGCCAGCCCGCATGGAACCCGCAGCGCGGTTCGGCGATGCCGGTCAACCGGTACCGGTCCTTCGCCGAGGAAGTCGAGCCCATCCGCCTGGCCGACCGCACCTGGCCCGACCGCGTCATCGACCGCGCCCCGCTGTGGTGCGCGGTGGACCTGCGCGACGGCAATCAGGCGCTGATCGACCCGATGAGCCCCACCCGCAAGCGCCGCATGTTCGATCTGCTCGTTCGGATGGGTTACAAGGAGATCGAGGTCGGGTTCCCGTCGGCCAGTCAAACCGACTTCGACTTCGTTCGCGAGATCATCACCGACGGCGCCATTCCCGACGACGTCACCATCCAGGTGCTGACCCAGTGCCGTCCCGAACTCATCGAGCGCACCTTCACCGCGTGCGAGGGTGCGCCGCGGGCCATCGTGCACTTTTACAACTCGACGTCAATCCTGCAGCGCCGCGTGGTCTTTCGCGCAGACCGGGCGGCCGTGCAGGCCATCGCCACCGACGGCGCCCGCAAGTGCGTCGAAGAGGCGGCCAAATACCCTGGCACGCAATGGCGTTTCGAATATTCGCCGGAGTCCTACACCGGAACCGAGCTCGAATACGCCAGGCAGGTGTGCGACGCCGTCGGCGAGATCATCGCGCCGACGCCGGAGAACCCGATCATCTTCAACCTGCCCGCCACGGTGGAGATGGCCACTCCCAACGTCTATGCGGACTCGATCGAGTGGATGAGCCGCAACCTGGCCAACCGGGAATCCGTCATCCTGAGCCTGCACCCGCACAACGACCGCGGAACGGCCGTCGCCGCAGCCGAATTGGGCTTCGCCGCGGGCGCCGACCGGATCGAGGGTTGCCTGTTCGGCAACGGCGAGCGCACCGGCAACGTGTGCCTGGTGACGCTGGGGCTCAACCTGTTCTCCCGCGGCGTGGACCCCCAGATCGACTTCTCCAACATCGACGAGATCCGTCGCACGGTGGAGTACTGCAACCAGCTGCCGGTGCCCGAGCGGCACCCCTACGGCGGGGACCTGGTCTACACCGCGTTCTCCGGCAGCCACCAGGACGCGATCAACAAAGGCCTGGACCAGATGAAGATCGACGCGGACGCCGCGGACGCCGACGTCGAGGACATGCTCTGGCAGGTGCCGTATCTGCCCATCGACCCCAAGGATGTCGGCCGCACCTACGAGGCGGTGATCCGGGTCAACTCGCAGTCCGGCAAGGGCGGGGTTGCCTACATCATGAAGTCCGACCACGGCCTCGCGCTGCCGCGGCGGTTACAGATCGAGTTCTCCCAGGCAATCCAGAAGATCACCGAGGGTGAGGGCGGCGAGGTCTCCCCGAAGGAAATGTGGGACGCGTTCTACGAGGAGTACCTGGCCCCGGTGTGGCCGCTGGAGCGGATGAAGCAGCGGGTCGAGGCGTCGGAGGAAGACAGCGGCACCACCACGATCACCGCGACCGTGAAGGTCAACGGGGTGGAGACGGAGATCAGCGGCGCCGGCAACGGCCCCCTGGCGGCGTTCGTGCACGCGCTGGGCGATGTGGGGTTCGACGTCGCGGTCCTCGACTACTCCGAGCACGCTATGAGCGCCGGCGACGACGCACAGGCCGCGGCGTACGTGGAGGCGTCGGTCAACGGCCGCACGGTGTGGGGCGTCGGCATCGCGCCGTCGATCACCACCGCGTCGCTGCGCGCCGTCGTGTCCGCGGTCAACCGCGCGTCGCGCTAGCCGGCGCTAGAACAGCGCGAGCTGCTGGTCGAGCGTGGTGGTATCGGTGAACTCCTCCATGCTGGTGCCGCCGACGACGGCGCGGATGGAGTCCATGAACTGCGTGTCGGAAATCACCGGTATCCCCAGCTGCCGGGCCAGGTAGCCCTTGCCCTGGTCCGGCGCGGGATCGTTGCAGACCACCAGCGACGTCTCCCCGTCGACGGTGTCGCTGTAGGCCAGCCCGGCATGCAGGATCCGCTCCACGAGTTCCTCGTGGGTGCGCCCCACCTCGGCCGCCAGGGCCACCCGCATGCCCTGCACCAGCGGCCTGCCGCCCACGTAATGGCCGGGGTTGAGATACGGGCAGGGCATCCGCGAGGCCAGCACCTTCAACGGGCGCAGCTCGTCATGCGTGACGCGGCCGTTCGGCCAGCGGCGCCGCGTCACCGGATGCACCGGCAGCCAGATGTCGCATTCGCGCGCCCGCTCGAGGGCCGAGGCCAGCACACCGGTCAGCACCATCGCGTCGTCGAAGGCGTCGTGCGGCCGTTCCTGGGTCACGCCCCAGTGCGCCGCCAAGGTCTCCAACCGCAGGTTGTCGATGCCGAGATCCAGCCGCCGGGCCAGCTCGACCGTGCACATGACGGAGTCGATGGGGAGTTCGGCCTCGGCGAGCTCGGCTTCGGCGGCCAGGAACGCGTAGTCGAACGCGACGTTGTGGGCTACCAGCGTGCGGCCGTCCAGCACCTTGACCACGTCGTCGACGATGTCGGCGAACTGCGGTTGGTCTTCGAGCATGGCGGCGGTCAGGCCGTGCACGTGGGTGGGCCCGGGATCGACCCCGGGGTTGAGCAGGCTGACCACGGATTGCTCGACGCGCCCGTCGTCGTCGAGGCCGAGCACCGCCAGGCTGATGACCCGGGCCTGGCCCGGCCGAAAGCCCGTGGTCTCGACGTCGATGACAGCCCAGCCCCCGTCCGGCTCGCTGGCCGGTCGCCCCCAGGACACCCGGTTCATGACTTGAGGATGGCACGTCCGACCGACAACGCCTGGTCGCTGCGCTGCCGTGTCGGCGGTGAATTCGATGCGGCCGGTGGCCGCCTTTAAACTGCGCGGGTGATCACCACCCGCGCACGCCTCGCCCTCGCCGCCGGAGCGAGCGCGCGCTGGGCATCGCGGGTGACTGGGCGCGGCGCCGGGGCGATGATCGGCGGCCTGATCGCGATGACCCTGGATCGCTCGGTGCTTCGCCAGCTCGCGGCCGGACGGCGCACCGTCGTCGTCACCGGCACCAACGGCAAGTCGACCACCACCCGGATGACCGCCGCCGCGCTGGGCACGCTGGGACCGGTGGCCACCAACGCCGAGGGCGCCAACATGGACGCCGGCCTGGTGGCCGCGCTGGCCGCGCACCGCGATGCGCCGCTGGCGGCCCTGGAAGTCGACGAGATGCACGTGCCGCACGTCTCCGATGCCGTCGAGCCCGCGGTCGTCGTGCTGCTCAACCTGTCGCGCGACCAGTTGGACCGGGTCGGCGAGATCAACGTCATCGAACGCACGTTGCGGGCCGGGCTGGCCAGGCACCCGACGACGGTCGTCGTCGCCAACTGCGACGACGTGCTGATGACGTCGGCGGCCTACGACAGCCCGAACGTGGTCTGGGTGGCCGCGGGCGGCTCGTGGGCCAACGACTCGGTCAGCTGCCCGCGCAGCGGCGAGGTCATCGTCCGCGAGCAGGGCCACTGGTATTCCACCGGCGCGGACTTCAAGCGGCCCAGCCCGCAGTGGTGGTTCGACGACGAGACGCTGTATGGGCCCGACGGGCTGGCGCTGCCGATGCGGTTGGCGCTGCCGGGCGCGGTCAATCGGGGTAACGCCGCCCAGGCCGTCGCCGCGGCCGTCGCGCTGGGCGCCGATCCTTCGAAGGCGGTGGCGGCCGTGTCGGGCGTCGACGAGGTCGCCGGGCGCTACCGGTCCGTCCGCGTCGGCAACCACGAAGCGCGGATCCTGCTGGCCAAGAACCCGGCCGGCTGGCAGGAGGCGCTGTCCATGGTGGACAAGCAGGCGGCCGGGGTGGTCATCGCGGTCAACGGGCAGGTGCCCGACGGCGAGGACCTGTCCTGGCTGTGGGACGTGCGGTTCGAGCACTTCGAGGAGACGGCCGTCGTGGCCGCCGGGGAACGCGGCACCGACTTGGCGGTGCGCCTCGGCTACGCCGGCGTCGACCACACCCTGGTGCACGACACCGTGGCGGCGATCGCGTCCTGCCCGCCGGGGCGGGTCGAGGTCGTCGCCAACTACACCGCGTTCCTCCAGCTGCAACGGGCGTTGGCGCGCCATGGCTGACTCGGCGGTGCGGATCGGGCTGGTGCTGCCCGACGTGATGGGCACCTACGGCGACGGAGGCAACGCGCTGGTGCTGCGCCAGCGGCTGCGGCTGCGGGGCATCGCCGCGGAGATCGTCGAGATCACGCTCGCCGACCCGGTGCCGGACTCGCTGGACCTCTACACCCTGGGCGGCGCCGAGGACTATGCGCAGCGGTTGGCCACCAGGCACCTGATCAAGCATCCCGGGCTCCAGCGGGCCGCGGAGCGGGGAGCGCCCGTGCTGGCGATCTGCGCCGCCGTTCAGGTGCTGGGGCGCTGGTATGAGACGTCGGCGGGGGAACGGGTCGACGGAGTCGGCCTGCTCGACGCGACCACCTCGCCGCAGGACGCCCGCACCATCGGCGAGCTGGTCAGCAAGCCGCTACTACCCGGGCTGACCCAGCGGCTCACCGGTTTCGAAAACCACCGGGGCGGCACCGTCCTGGGCCCGGCCGCGTCGCCGCTTGGCGCGGTGGTCAAGGGCGCGGGCAACCGGGCGGGCGACGGCTTCGACGGCGCGGTCCAGGGCAGCGTAGTCGCCACCTACATGCATGGGCCGTGCCTGGCCCGCAACCCGGAGCTGGCCGACCTGCTGCTGAGCAAGGTGGTGGGTGAGCTGGCGCCGCTGGAGCTGCCCGAGGTGGAGTTGCTGCGCCGCGAGCGGTTGGGGGCGCGCTGACGTGAATGAGATCGCGAGAATCGGCCGGCCGGGGTTGGCGGGCGGCGGCGCCCTGCTGGTCGCGGCCGCATTGATTACGCCGGTGCCGGCGCACGCCACCCCGGAGGTGCCGAGCGGTAGCTACACCGTGCTCTATACCGACAGCGACAAGTCGACCACGTGGCTTTTCGCCCCCTGCGGGTCGGACTGCACGCTGGCGACCTCGCAGGACGGCGGGACGTTCGTCATCAGCTGGGAGTTCGACCTCGCGAACGGACGCTGGACCCACAGCGGCGCGACGCAGGCGCCGTGCGCGAACGGAACGTCGGTCCCGGCAACCGTCGACTACAGCTTCGACGCGGTGTCGCTTGCCGGTGAGGGCCGGACGACCACGTCCGACGGGTGCGGCGGTCCAGGCTCGACGGTCACCCGGCCGTTCCGATTGACCAAAACCTGAGCGTCTCAGACCATCGCCCGGCGGCCGGCCAGCGCGCGGCCCAGGGTCAGCTCGTCGGCGAATTCCAGGTCGCCGCCCATCGGCAGCCCCGACGCGATCCGCGTCACGGTCAGCCCGGGGATGTCGCGCAACATGCGGACCAGATAGGTCGCGGTGGCCTCGCCCTCGGTGTTCGGGTCGGTCGCGATGATCACCTCGGTGATGTCGACATCGTCGACCCGCTCCCCGATCCGGCTCAACAACTCGCGGATCCGCAGCTGATCGGGCCCCACGCCCGACAGCGGGTCCAGCGCGCCGCCCAGCACGTGGTAGCGGCCGCGGAACTCGCGGGTGCGCTCGACGGCCTGGACGTCCTTCGGCTCCTCGACGACGCAGACCAGCGAGCCGTCCCGGCGGGGGTCCGAGCAGATCCGGCAGCGCTCGTTGTCGGAGACGTTGCCGCACACCGCGCAGAACCGCACGCCGTCGCGGACCTTGCCCAGCGCCGCGGTCAGCCGGTCGATGTCCGGCGGTTCGACCGACAACAAATGAAAGGCGATGCGCTGAGCGCTTTTGGGCCCGATGCCCGGC
Source organism: Mycobacterium sp. E3251 (assembly GCF_001666835.1). Taxonomy (GTDB): domain Bacteria; phylum Actinomycetota; class Actinomycetes; order Mycobacteriales; family Mycobacteriaceae; genus Mycobacterium. The sequence goes on from NZ_LZJF01000014.1 coordinate 13,050, forward strand.
AGCTTGCCGAGCTCGTCGATCAGGTCCTGGACGGGTCCTTCAAACATGTCGGAATATCTAGAGCCCCGGCGCCGGCGCCGGCGGCTGGCCCGGGGCTGGGCCGCCGAAGCCGCCGGCCAGCGCGCCCAGCCGCTCCTGCGCCATCCGGGTGACCTGCTTCGACGCGTCGCCCATGGCTCCGACGATCAGGTCCTGCAGCGTCTCGACGTCCCCGGGGTCGACGACCTTGGGATCGATCTGCACCGCGACCACTTCGCCGCTGCCTTTGACGGTCACCCTGACCAAGCCGCCGCCGGCCTGCCCGTGCACCTCGGCATTCGCGAGCTGTTGCTGGGCTTCCATCAACTTCTGCTGCATCTCCTGCGCCTGGGCCAGCAGCGCCGACATGTCGCCTCCGGGTTGCATGACAGTCCCCTCGCATCTTGGTCTCAAGTTGGTTTCGCCTGCGTGTGTCCGGCGATTCGAAACACTCAGCGTAGACCGCGCGACGCTACCTTTGCGCCGTGGACCTACGAGTGAGCAGGCGTGTCGGCATCAAGTTGGTCATCGGCGTGCTGGTTGCCGCCTCGGCCACGATCACCCCGACCGCCGGCGCGGTCCCGTCCAACATCGCCGGCATGGTGGTTTTCATCGATCCCGGCCACAACGGCTCCAACGACGCGTCCATCGGCCGCCAGGTGCCCACCGGCCGCGGCGGTACCAAGGACTGCCAGGCGAGCGGGACGTCGACCAACAGCGGCTACCAGGAACACACCTTCACCTGGGACACCGCGCTACGTGTCCGCCAGGAGTTGAACGCCCTCGGCGTCCGGACCGCCATGGCGCGCGGCAACGACACCGGGCTGGGGCCGTGCGTCGACGAGCGCGCCAACATGGCCAACGCGTTGCATCCCAACGCGGTCCTGAGCATCCACGCCGACGGCGGCCCGGCCTCGGGCCGGGGATTCCACGTCAACTACTCGGCCCCGCCGCTCAACCAGGTGCAGGCCGGACCGTCGGTGCAGTACGCCCGGATCATGCGCGACCAGATGCAGGCCTCCGGGATTCCGCCGGCCAACTACATCGGCCAGAACGGGCTGTATGGGCGCTCGGACCTCGCCGGGCTGAACCTGGCGCAGTACCCGTCGATCCTGGTCGAGTGCGGCAATATGAAGAACCCTGCCGACTCGGCGCTGATGGAGTCGGCCGAGGGCAGGCAGAAGTACGCCGACGCGATGGTCCGCGGCGTCGCGGGTTTCCTCGCCTCGCAGGGCCAGGCGCGCTAGGCGGAGCCTTCCAATTCGTTCTTCAGGTTGGCCAACACCTCACCCTGAATCCGCTTGAGCCCCAACGGCGCAAAGGTTTTCTCGAAGAAGCCCTTGACGCCGCCCGCACCGGTCCAGGTCGTCTTCACGGTGATGCTGGACCCGGGTCCGGCCGGGGCCACCGTCCAGTTGATGATCATCGACGAGTTGGCGTCCTTCTCGATGACGGAATGGCCGGCGACGTCGACGTTGACCTGCACATCGCGGACGCGAGATTTGGTGGCCTGCAGCTTCCATTTGGCGACGGTGCCCGCGCCCTGGCCGCCCCGCAACACCTGGTAATCGCTGTACTGCGGGGACAGAATCTTCGGGCGCACCCGCTGATAGTCCGCGACGGCCGCGAGGGTGGCGGCCGGCTCGGCATTGACCAAAATTGTGCTGGCAGCACTCACCTGTCCCAAAACAACTCCCGAAAGCTATGCCGCCCGCGCGCGGGTGCACGGGCTGTGGTCGAAGACTAGGGTATATGTGGTGCCTGTCCCTGGATCTGCACTCTCGGCGCACAAGTCGGGCGTTGACCGGTTGATGGCGAGTTATCGATCCATCCCCGCGACGTCCGCCGTCAGGCTCGCCAAGCCGACCTCAAACCTGTTCCGCGCCCGCACTAAACGCGACGCTCCCGGCCTGGACACGTCGGGGCTGACCGGCGTGCTGAGCGTCGATCCCGAAGCCCGCACCGCCGATGTGGCCGGCATGTGCACTTACGAGGACCTGGTGGCCGCGACGCTGCCTTACGGCCTTTCGCCACTGGTCGTCCCGCAATTGAAGACCATCACGCTCGGTGGCGCGGTCAGCGGCCTGGGCATCGAGTCGGCGTCGTTTCGCAATGGCCTGCCCCATGAATCCGTGCTCGAGATGGACATCCTCACCGGCGCCGGCGAGTTGCTCACCGCGTCGCGCACCCAGCATCCCGACTTGTTCCGCGCCTTCCCCAATTCCTATGGGACGCTGGGATATTCAACGCGGCTGCGGATCGAGTTGGAGCCCGTCGCGCCGTTTGTCGCGTTGCGGCACGTCCGGTTCCGCTCGCTGCCCGCGCTGATCGCGGCGATGGAACGCATCATCGATACCGGCGGGCAGGGCGGCACGCCGGTCGACTATCTCGACGGTGTGGTGTTCAGCGCCGACGAGAGCTACCTGTGCGTGGGCCGGCGAACCACCACCCCGGGACCGGTCAGCGACTACACCGGGAACAGCATCTACTACCAATCGATCCGGCACGACTCCCCCGGTGTGGAAGCCACCAAGGACGACCGGCTGACCATGCACGACTACTTCTGGCGCTGGGACACCGACTGGTTCTGGTGCTCGCGCGCGTTCGGTGTGCAGAACCCGCGGCTGCGGCGCTGGTGGCCGCGCCGCTACCGGCGCAGCAGCGTCTACTCGAAGCTCGTCGCCATCGACCAGCGCTTCGGCGTCGCCGACCGGATCGAGAAACGCCATGGGCGCCCCCCGCGTGAGCGGGTGGTCCAGGATGTCGAGCTGCCGGTCGAACGGACCTGCGAGTTCCTGGAGTGGTTCCTGCAGAACGTGCCCATCACCCCGATCTGGCTGTGTCCGCTGCGGCTGCGCGATGACGGGGGCTGGCCGCTGTATCCGATGCGGCCGGACCACACCTACGTCAACATCGGCTTCTGGTCTTCGGTGCCGGCGGGCGCCACGGAAGGCGCCACCAACCGGACGATCGAAGCGAAGGTGAGCGAGCTCGACGGGCACAAGTCGCTGTATTCCGATTCGTATTACGCCCGCGAGGAATTCGACGAGTTGTACGGCGGCGAGGCCTACAACACGATCAAGAAAACCTACGACCCCGATTCCCGGCTACTCGACCTCTACGCGAAGGCGGTGCAACGGCGATGACGACAACCAAAGAACCCCGCCGCGCCACGGCCCGAAAACTCAGCATGGCGGAGATCTTGGAGATCTTCGCCGCCACCGGGCGACACCCGCTGAAGTTCACCGCCTACGACGGCAGCACCGCGGGCAGCAAGGATGCCCAACTGGGCCTGGATCTTCGGACCCCGCGCGGCGCCACCTACCTGGCCACCGCTCCCGGCGAACTCGGCCTGGCCCGCGCATATGTGGCGGGCGACATGGACCTGTACGGCGTCCACCCCGGTGATCCCTACCAGCTGCTCAAGACGCTGACCGACCGCGTGCAGTTCAAGCGGCCGCCGGCGCGGGTGCTCGCCAACGTGGTGCGCTCGATGGGGCTGGAGCGGCTGGTGCCGGTTCCCCCGCCGCCGCAGGAGACCCCGCCCCGGTGGCGGCGGATCGCCGACGGGCTGATGCACACCAAGACCCGCGACGCCGAGGCCATCCACCACCACTACGACGTTTCCAACACCTTCTACGAATGGGTGCTCGGCCCGTCGATGACGTACACGTGTGCGGTCTACCCCGACGCCGACGCGACTCTGGAAGAGGCCCAGGAGAACAAGTACCGGCTGGTCTTCGAGAAATTGCGGCTGCAGCAAGGTGATCGGCTGCTCGACGTGGGCTGCGGTTGGGGCGGCATGGTGCGGTTCGCCGCGCGACGCGGTGTCCGGGTGATCGGCGCCACCCTGTCGGGCGAGCAGGCGAAGTGGGCGCAACGGGCGATCCAGGATGAGGGTCTCGAGGACTTGGCCGAAGTCCGGCATTCGGACTACCGCGACATCCGCGAGGGCGGGTTCGACGCGGTGTCCTCGATCGGGTTGACCGAGCACATCGGCGTCAAAAACTACCCGGCCTACTTCGGGTTCCTGAAGTCGAAGCTGCGCACGGGCGGGCTGCTGCTCAATCACTGCATCACCCGCCACGACAACAAATCGACTTCTTTCGCGGGCGGCTTCACCGACCGATATGTCTTCCCGGACGGGGAGCTGACCGGCTCGGGACGCATCATCACCGACGTCCAGGACGTGGGCTTCGAGGTGCTGCACGAGGAGAACTTCCGGCATCACTACGCGATGACGCTGCGCGACTGGTGCCGCAACCTGGTCGAGCACTGGGCCGAGGCGGTCGACGAGGTCGGCCTGCCCACCGCCAAGGTGTGGGGCCTGTACATGGCGGCCTCGCGGGTCGCCTTCGAGCAGAACAACCTGCAGCTGCATCACGTCCTGGCGGCCAACGTGGACGCGCGAGGCGGCGACCACCTGCCGCTGCGGCCGTGGTGGACGCCCTAGGTCAACAGTTCAGGCGTTATCGATCCGGCGCGCGCCCAGTTCGTTCTGCAGTAGCTCGAGCGCGACCTCCTCGGGATCGCGGCGCGGCGCCGACGACTCAGTGCGGCCGGCTTCGGCGAGCATGTGCTCCTCTTCGTCGCGCTGCGCCACGTCGGGCGCGGGCTCGGCGGCCCTCGGCGCCGGCGCGGCGGATTCGACCGGCGCTGCGGCGCCGACCTCGCAACGCACCCGCCAGTTGACGCCCAGCGCATCTTTGAGCGCTTCGGCGATCACGTCGGCGTTGCGCTGTTCGCACAGCCGCTTGGCCAGCGGCGCCGACGAATGCGTCAGCACCAGCGTGTTCTCCTCGAGCGCGCGCACGGTGGCGCCCGCCAGCATCACCTCGGTGGTGCGACTGCGCTGGCGCACCTTGTCGCGCACCGTCGGCCACATGGTCCGCACAGCGGCCGCGTTGAGTTCACCGGGCGCGGCCGGTTCGGCAATCGGCGCGGCGGCCGGTTCCGGCACCGGGGGCGATGGGACCGGTTCGGGGACCGCCTCCGGCTTGGGGACGGGCGGAGCGGACCTGGGCGGGGCGGGTTCCTTGGGCGGGGCCGGCTCCTTGCGTGGCCGCGCCGGCGCGGTCACCGCCGGCGGGTGCGCGGCGGCCGCCTGGGAGGCGGGAATGGACAGGTCCAGCCGCGTCTCGATCCGCTCGACGCGCTGCAGCAGCGCCGACTCCGTGTCGCTGGCCGAGGGGAGCAGCAGCCGGGCGCAAACCACTTCGAGCAACAAGCGCGGGGCCGTCGCGCCGCGCATCTCGCCCAGCCCCGCCTGCACGACCTCGGCGTAGCGGGTCAGGGTGGCCGACCCGAGGCGGGCGGCCTGGTCGCGCATCCGGTCGAGCACGTCCTCCGGGGCGTCCACCACGCCGCGGCTGACCGCGTCCGGAACCGCCTGCAGCACGATGAGGTCGCGGAACCGCTCCAGCAGGTCGGTGGCGAAGCGCCGCGGGTCGTGGCCGGCATCGATCACCGATTCCACCGCGCCGAACAACGCCTCGGCATCCGACGCGGCGAGGGCGTCCACCGCATCGTCGATCAGCGCGACATCGGTGGCGCCCAACAACCCGAGCGCCCGCGGATAGGTGACGTGGTCGTCCTCGGCGCCCGCCAGCAGCTGGTCGAGCACCGACAGCGTGTCGCGTGGTGAGCCGCCGCCGGCGCGGATCACCAGCGGGAACACCGCGTCGTCGACGGCGACGTTCTCCTGCTCGCAGATCCGTCCGATCAGCGCCCGCATGGTCTTCGGGGGCAGCAGCCGGAACGGGTAATGGTGGGTGCGCGACCGGATCGTCGGCAGCACCTTTTCCGGTTCGGTCGTGGCGAAGATGAAGATGAGGTGCTCGGGCGGCTCCTCCACGATCTTGAGCAGCGCGTTGAATCCCGCGGTGGTCACCATGTGCGCCTCGTCGATGATGAACACCCGGTAGCGGGACTGCGCCGGCGCGTAGAACGCGCGGTCGCGCAGCTCGCGGGTGTCGTCCACGCCGCCGTGGCTGGCGGCGTCCAGCTCCACCACGTCGATGCTGCCGGGGGCGTTCGGGGCCAGCGCCGTGCACGATTCGCACACCCCGCACGGATTGGCCGTCGGCCCCTGCGCGCAGTTCAGCGACCGCGCCAGGATGCGCGCCGACGATGTTTTTCCGCAGCCGCGCGGCCCGGAGAACAGGTAGGCGTGGTTGATCCGGCCGGCTTCCAGGGCGATCGACAGTGGTTCGGTGACGTGCTCCTGCCCCACCACCTCGGCGAAGGTTGCCGGTCGGTACTTGCGGTAGAGGGCCACGGTCAGCAGGCTACCGGCGCGCGCTGACTGGAGCCCGGCGGGCGTGTCGTCGCCGTCAGCTCACACTGGACGCGGCGGAGACGAGCAGCGACTCGGATGCCGCGAACAGCGCGCAAGTGGCCAGCCCGTCGACCGCGTTGCGCAGGTCCGGCAGCGACGGGAAGGTGGGTGCGATCCGGATGTTCTTGTCGTCCGGGTCTTTTCGGTACGGGAACGACGCGCCCGCCTCGGTCACGGCGATGCCCGCGTCCTTGGCCAGCGCCACGGTCCGGCGTGCCGTACCCGGCAACACATCGAGGCTGATGAAGTAGCCCCCCTGGGGTTCGGTCCACGAGGCGATCTTGGAGTCGCTCAGCCGCTTGTCCAAAATGTCCAGCGCCAACTCGAATTTCGGCGCCAGGATCTGCTGGTGACGCAGCATGTGCAGGCGTACCCCGTCGGCGTCGCGGAAGAAGCGCAGGTGCCTCAGCTGGTTGACCTTGTCCGGGCCGATCGACTTCTTCCCCGCGTACTGCAGATACCACGCGATGTTGCCCAGCGATCCGCCGAGGAAGCTCACGCCGGCACCGGCGAAGGTGATCTTCGAGGTGGACGCGAAGACGTAGGGCCGGTTCGGGTTACCGGCCGCAGCGGCCAGCCCCAGCACGTCGATCTGGTGCGGGAAGTCGTGCGTCAACGTGTGCACGGCGTACGCGTTGTCCCAGAACAGCCGGAAGTCCGGCGCCGCCGTCCGCATCTGGACGAGCCGGCGGACCGTTTCCCAGGAATAGGTGATTCCGCTGGGGTTGCCGAACACCGGCACCGTCCACATGCCCTTGATGGCGGGGTCCACGGCGACCAGTTCCTCGATCAGGTCGACGTCGGGACCGTCGGCCAGCATCGGGATGGGAATCATCTCGATGCCCATCGTCTCGGTGATGGCGAAGTGCCGGTCATAGCCGGGAACGGGGCATAAGAATTTAATGCCGTCCTGCTCCTTCATCCATGGGCGCTGCGAGTCGACTCCGCCGTACAACATCGAGAAGGCGACCAGGTCGTGCATCAGCTCGAGGCTGGAGTTGTTGCCGGCGATCAGGTGGGGCACTGCGATCCCGAGCAGCTCTCCAAAGATGGCCCGCAGCTCGGGCAGGCCGTGCAGCCCGCCGTAGTTGCGGGTGTCGGTGCCCTCGCTGTCGCGGTAGTCGTCACCGGGCAGGCTCAGCAACTGGTTGGACAGGTCGAGCTGCTCGGGGGCCGGTTTGCCGCGGGTCAGGTCGAGGGACAGCTTCTTGGCCTGCAGGTCCGCGTAGTCCTGCTGGTTGCGCGCGTGCAGAGCCGCTAACTCTTCAGGGCTGAGGGAATCGAAAGACACCATGGGCCCTTTCGCTTAGAACGCTGGAAGATCAGTGGGGCCAAAACGGTCCCCCGGCATAGGGGACCCCGCGCACCCGACAGAGCCCATTGACCCTTGCTGCCTTCCGGCCCTGGGGGAGTTCACAGGATAGACGCCGCGCGGGGTCCACGGCGAGTCTAATACCTGGCACGGACTAGTCGGCGTGCGCCTCCAGGGCCGCGACGGCCTCGGTTACCATGGCCACGGAGGATTCGCCTAGTGGCCTATGGCGCTCGCCTGGAACGCGGGTTGGGTTAACAGCCCTCGCGGGTTCAAATCCCGCATCCTCCGCAACCGGTCCGCCATGCGGACGTGCACGAATTGGTTTGGATTCGGGTTGGCCGCCTTTAGGCTGGCGTGAACTCACCAGCGCGAGGAGGGGTATGGGGCGCAAGATTGCCGTGCCGTGGCACCTGCTGTTCTCCATCGCCGCCGGCGCCCTCTACTTCTTTTTCGTGTTGCCCCGTTGGCCGGAGCTGATGGGTGACACCACGCACTCGTTGGGGACGGCGCTTCGGATCGCGACGGGCGCGCTGTTCGCCCTGGCCGCGCTGCCCGTGGTGTTCAACCTGTTGCGGGTGCGCAAGCCGGAGCTGGGGACACCGCAGCTGGCCCTGACGCTGCGGGTCGCTTCGATCGTGGCCCATGTGCTGGCCGGCGTGCTCATCATCGGCGCGGCGATCAGCGAGATCTGGCTGAGCCTGGACGCCGCCGGACGGTATCTGTTCGCGATCTACGGCGCGGCGGCCGCGATCGGATTGCTCGGGTTCTTCGCGTTCTACCTGTCTTTCGTCGCCGAGTTGCCGCCGCCACCGCCGAAACCGATCAAGGCGAAGAAACCTAAGAAGCGTCGCTCGCGCCGCAAGGCGGGCGAAGAAGGCGGCGAACCCGCCGACGAGGCGGAGGAGGCCGAGGAGGCCGACGAGCCGGAGGAGACCGAGGAGCCGGAGGAGACCGAGGCCGTCACGGCCGAGGCTGCCGAAGAGACGGCCGAAGCGGCCGCGGCTCCCGAGGCGGAAGAACCCGCCGAAGAAACCGAAGCGACGGAAGCGACCGAAGCCAGGTTGCGCAACCGCCGCCCGACGGGCAAGGGGTCGCATCGGATGCGGCGCCGGCGCACCAGGGGCGGCGTCGCCGTCGAGGAAGCCCTCGACGAGGAATAGTCAGTCGCGCCGCCGCAGCCGCTCCACGTAGGCGGCGATCCGTTGCAGCGTCGGTTCCGCCCCCCACATCTGGCGGACCTCCTCGTCGACACCCCGGCCGTCACGGATCCGCGCCATCGTAGGGGCCCGCAGTTGGGCCTTGGTCTGGCGATAGGCGTCGGACGGGATGCCACCGAGATCGGACGCCTCGGCGACGGCCGCCTCGAGGAGATCGTCTTCGACCACGCGATGGGCCAGCCCGCGGGCGACGGCCTCGGCTCCGCGGTAGGTGCGCCCGCCCAACAGCACCTCCTCGGCGCGATCGCCGCAGGCGTAGCGCATGACTTCCAGCGCGGCGACCGGAAACGGCACCCCGACGCGCACCTCCGCCGCGCCGATCTGCGCCTGGGGGCCGATGAGGCGGCGGTCGCAGGCACACGCCAGCACGCATCCTCCGGCGATGGCGGCGCCGTTGATCGCGGCGACGGTCGGGCCCGGGTAGGAGAACACCGCCTCGAAAGCCGCAGACAGCGCGGGGACCAGCCGATCGGTGTAGCCCGCGCCGCCCTCCACCACGCGGTTGAGGTCTACCCCGGCGCTGAACGCCCGACCGGCCCCGGTGACGACCAGCGCGCCGGCCTTCGAACCCCCCAGATCGCGCACCGCCAGCGTCAGCTCGTCGAGCAGCTCGACGTCCTGGGCGTTGACCGGCCCCGACGACAGGGTCAGCACCTGCACGGTTTCCACCGTCTTGATGTCGATCATGGTCACATCCTCGGTCAGCGGCTCACGGCCGCGATGACGACCGGAATATCGGTGTTCTCGTCGGTGTGATAGCTCGCGCACACGCGGTGATAGCCGTCGGCGATCTGCAGCGGAGCTCCGGTGGGGAAGTCGCCGCGCACCAGCAGGATGGGCGACAGCGGTTGCCCCTTCTCGATTTTGGTCAGGTCCGCCGCGACGTGCGGGTTGTCGACGGGCAATAGACCCAGCCGCGCCGCACGCAGGATGTCCTTGGCCTTCCGGTGTGTAACGGTGCCGGCCTTCAACTTCTTGATCACCTTCTTCACCGTCGCCGGGTCCGCGAGCATGGTGAGGTAGTCCGCCGCCGCTGGAAAGTCATGGGCCTCAGGCTTTTCCAGCCACTTCACGCTCAGCATCGCGTGCCTCCTTCGTCAGCGTCGACCTCGACGCAGCCTACCGGCCCGACGCGGCGAAATTTGGGATCGGTAGCGAATCCAGGGGGCTGTACTTGCGCCATGACGACGCCATCGGGGCGGCGCATGGAGGAAGGAATCACGAAGTGAAGCGACTTCTCGCGGCTGCGATCGGGACACTGGGCGCCGCATCGGTGCTGGTGGGGTGCTCCAGCGGCGGCCACACGGCCAGCCCGGCGTCGAGCACGGCACCCAGCGTCGCCAACGGCGGCGGGGCGCAGGTCAAAGTTGGCGGCGCCGACCTGGCGGGCCTGGACCCGGCCTCGGTGACCTGCGTCCGGACCGGCGGCAAGATCGACATCGGCAGTGGCTCCAGCGGCGGACGGCAGGCGCTGGCCGTCGTCATGACCGACGAGGCCACCCCGAAGGTCGAGTCGCTGGCAATGGTTGTCGACGGCAATGCCCTGTCGGTCAGCAACAACATGGGCGCGAAGGTCGGCTCGGCCAACGTGGCGGTGGACGGCAAGACCTACACCATCACCGGCCAGGCGCAGGGCGCCGACTTGAAGAACCCGATGGCCGGCATGATCAGCAAGGACTTCAACATCAAGGTGACCTGCGGCTGATCGGTTGCGACCGGGCGGCGGACGTGCATCACTCACGCGTCCGCCGCTCGCCGCTTTCCCAGCCCGGGCAGCGCCCGCGGACTTATGATGCAGCCGTGTCGATCCCCGACCAGTTGGACAACGCGCGCCGCCTGGCGTTCGCGGCCGATGAAGCCGGGGCGCGCGATCTGCTGCTGTCCTTGATACCGCGCATCGAGCGGGAGGACCGGGACGATCTGATGCTGGAAGTCCTCGCGCAACTCGGCGAAATCTACCTCGAGCGCGGCGCGAATGACGGCGTGCGCGAATCCATCCGGCGCATTCAGGACTGCGTGGCGATCTACGCGAGCATGCCCGCCGATGCCGAGACCACGCACATGATCCGCCGGTACTCGCGCCGGGCCCAGTTTCTGCAAATCGGCCTGGCCGCGGCGATCGGCGATCACGAGGGCGCGGCGGCGGCACTGGCGGCGTTGGACGACGACGCGGACGTTCCCGCGCTGGCCGACGAACACGCTCGCCTGCGCATCCATGCGCTGGTGCTGTGCGCGACAGCGCTGTGCGACGACGACCTGCATGTCCGGTCGGTCCCGTTGTGGGAGAACATGCTTCGTGGCCTGGCGGACTACGGCGGGAGCGGCGATGCCGCCGACCACCTCCGGGTCGTCGCCGGCATCGGGTACGGCAGGTTCTGCGTCCAAACGGGCCGGCTGCCGGAGGCTGATCCCTGGCTGCGTCGCGCGGAAGCCCGCGCACAGGCCAACGGCTGGGAACTGGCCACGGCGCAAGCACGATTGGAGCGGGCGGCGGCGTGCTGGGCGGCCAACGACCACGCCGGCACCGAGCAACTGGTGTCCGAGGCCTATCCCGTCATCGCCCGCCACGCCAGGGCCCACGACGTCGCCCGCTGCTGGCTGTACATGGGGCTCACCCGGCTGGGGGCCGGCGCCCTGGAAGCCGCCGACGAATGCTGGGAGCACGCGGAGCGGCACTGGCGCGAATTGGGAAAGCTGCTCCACCTGCACCGTATCCTGTTGCAGCGCAGCTGGATCGCGATCTTCTGGAGCCGCTTCGCCAAAGCGGTCGAGCTGATCGCCGAGGCCCGCGAACTGCTCGACTCGTCCCCGCGCAGCAGCTGGCTGCAGTACGCGCTGCTCGACAATCATCTCGGCACGGTGTGGCGCGCGGATGCGTTGGCGGACCTCGGTTTCGACAGCTCGGGCGATCCCGACGAGACGCTGCAGGAGACGGAGGCCCGGCAGGCGGAGGGACTCGGCATCCTGCACGGCGAGGTCGGCACCGACGAATACCGGCGCGGCATGACGAAGCTGCAGCAGGCCGCCGAGCTCAAGGTCCCCGCCGCCCTGGCGGTCGACTCAGTGCGGTATTCGATCGCCGACGCCGATGCGCGAGCGCGCTGGGCCGCCAGCATTTCGGCCCCCGTCCTGGCCGGCGCCTTCGCCGTCGCCTGGGAATGGGAGAACACCGAACTGATCAGTCAGCTGGTCGAATATCACAGTGCCCGGGGGACTTTCGGTGCCGGTCCGCAGCGGCCGCGGACCGGCGAATGGGCGTCGACCGCCACCGCCCACGTCCCCCTCGAGGCCGACCTGGAGCCGGCCCCCGCGCTGGCCGCGGCCGGCTCGCCGGGCCCCGGCGGCGCGTCGCTGACCCGGCTCGGACCGTTGCCGCCGTTGCGGATGCAGCCGGATACCGAGCCGATCCTGAGCCACTATCGGGCGCTGGCATTTCAGCGCTACGGCCGCGACGTCACCGCGACCGAGCCCGCTTGGTCGACCTGGCCGTGAGCGACACCGACCGGGCCACCCTGATCCTGCGGTACGCCGACGTCGGGATCGCCACCTACGCCAGCCTGCGGGTCGTCGGTCAGCCGTCCCGAACCGTCAACTGGGTCATCGAAGAGCCGCTGTTGCTGGCCGCGCTGGAAGAACTCGCGAACGCCCTGCCCGAGCCGCACGGTTCCGAGGACCCGCGGGACGCCATCGAGCGGGCGCTGACCGCCGGGCCGTTCGCGGCGGCGGACAGCGAGCTGACGCTCGCCTACATCCTTGGGGTGCTGCTGATCGGCTCCCCCGGCTGGCAACTGTTGGCCGAATGCGTGGCCACGCCGCGGCCCGTGCTGTTCGTCTCGCCCAGCGCGCGGCTGGCCCGTGTCCCGTGGGGGCTGCTGGCGGTACCGAAATCGGGTCCCAGCAAGGAAGAATTGGTGCGCGCCCGCCAGGAGGCCATCACCGCCAGCGGCCGGGCCGCCGCCCGGATCCCCTGGCAGCTCGCGGACATCGGGAAACACACCGACGGCTACCGGCTGATGGAACTGGTCGACGTCCTGATGGCGGTACCGCCGAACATCGTGCATTCGCCGCGGGCGCCCGCCGGATGGGACGCCAGGAAGGACGGCCCGCCGCTGCTGGTCCTCGACCCCAGGGTGCCGGGGCAGCGCCCGGACTCCGCGCTCGGGTCGGTGTTGGGCAGGCCCGCGCCGGACACACCCTTGGCGCGGCACTTCACCGGGGTGCTCGAGCACCGACCGGTCCTACCGGCCATTGAATCGGCGGTCGAACTGTTCCGCCGCCAGGATGCCGATCGCACGTGGCTGGCCAAGCTGCTGGCTCAGAGCCCGAGCAGGCTGCTATATGTGGGCCACGCGAGTTCGGCGGACGGCCAAGCCGATCGGGCCGCGCTGCACCTGGCCGATACCGCCGACATTCCCGGCGACGCCGACGCCATCGGCGATCACCGCCCGCTGACCGCGTCGGACCTGATGGCCCTGCAACTGCCGATGCCCCCGCGGGTGGCCCTGCTCGCGTGCGGTTCGGGCGGGGACTACCAATTCGACGAGGCCACCGGGCTGGTGGCGGCGATGGTCCTGGGCGGCGCCCAGTTGGTCACCGCCACGCTGTGGTCGCTGCCCACCACCGCGGCCTACCGCCAGTTCACCACGGCCACCGCCGATCCGATGGCCGACGTCGTCGCCGCCGTCGATCGCGCACATGACGCCGACGGAGACGCCGGGTGCGCGGTGAACCGTTGGCAGCGCGAACGGATGCGGCGCTGGCGCGACGGCGAGGCCACCGCGAGCCCGCTGTACTGGGGTGCGGTGGTCAGCTTCGCCGTGGACGGCGCGCGCTAGCCCTCACAGCGACGCGACGAAGGCCGCGTGTACCGCCAGCACGTCGTCGGGCAGCGAAAGTTCCTCGCGCGCAGCGGGATCGAACGCCACCAGAACGACCAGGCCGGGCCGCAGCATCGACACGTCGAGATCGTCGCCGCAGCGTGCCAGCTTGCCGATGAAGGTCTCCCCGGAGACGGCGACCACCTCGATGAAAACCTGACGCTCGACCGCGCGCACGGTGCCGACCCCGACGGCGCGGTCCCCGCCGCCGCGACGCCGGGCGCACCTGAGCCGATCAACCAGCACCAACAGCTTGTTCATGCGACCAGGGTGAAGCCACCGACCGGCTACCGAACCCAAGTTTTCGGCTGCCGGGTTTCGCGCGATGCCCCTATTCTGTGCAGATGAGCGCGGATTCGCAGCTGGCCGTCGCGGTCGGCCACCCACGCCGGTCGGTGATCGACGCGGCGTGGCGGGCGATCGGCCCGGGTGTGGAGGTGCTCAGCAGCGACGACGGCGGCCCGTTGAGCCGTACCGTCAAACGCATCATCGACCCTTTGGTGCTCCGGTTGCGGTCGAACCCGCAATATTCCGCTCCCGTCGTCACCCCCGAGACGGCCGCGGCGATGCGCGACCTGATCGTCGGCAGTGGAGACGAATTACGCTCGGCCGCAGCGTGGTTCGAGGTTCTCAAGATGGAGCGCCGGCGGCAGCGCATCCGCACGGGGAACGCCCAGGAACTGTACTTCCCGGTGTGCTTCGAGCTCGCGGTAACGAAAGGCCCACCGGCACCGCAGGATCGCGAGACGGCCGCCGCGGTGCTGGGCGACGTCCACCAGGGCCGCGACCGCACCGCGATCGAGGTGCTGAACCAATACGTGGCCAACCCCGAAGCGGTCGCGAAGCTGGCGGACCAGCTCGACCACAGCTGGCGGGACGTGCGGCCTGGTGACACCGTCACCGCCCCCTTTCTGGCCGAGCTCGCCACCGTGCTGGGGCCCGCCAACAGCCACCGGAGCGCGACGGCGCGGCAGCGGGTCTGGTCGGCGATGATCGCCGACGCCACGCCGTACAACCTCGGGGCGCTGGCCCGCGTCGAGGCGGCGGAACTGCCGTGGTCGATTGTCGAACTCGGCCTGAGTTCCGTTGCCCCGCAACGTCCTCCGCAAGTCGCAGGCGACTCCGACAGCGACCGGCCGCTGGACCGCAGCGTGGTGGACCGGGTGCGCGCCACCCTGCGCCGCGCCCTGGACCGTGACGCACTGCCCGATATCCCGCTGCTCTGCGAGGAAGAGGTCGACCGGGCCTGCGCGCCCTGGGGGCTGATGGCCGAGGACAAACAGGCCACGCTCGTCGCGGGGATCGAGGTCGCGGTGGAGCTGGCACCGCTCGACCCGTCCGTCGCCGGCCGCTATGCCCTGGCGGCGCAGATCCAGGCCCGGTTGCGCAAGGAGGCCTACGTACTGCACGCCAGGCGCTACCTCGTCGAAGGCGGCCCCATCCACCCGCGCCAACGGCAGGTGGTCGACGACCTCGCCGCCTACGCGCAGCCGTACCTGAGCCGACTCTGGGCACGGCTGCACGGGCGCGACGTATGGCAGGAGTCCTGCGACGATGTCGACGATGTGCGATCGCTGCTCGAGGGCGTCGCGCGCTCGGTGAGCCTGGACCACCGGCAGCGGATCAAGGCGATGCTGGAATTGCAGGTGGCCGGATGAGATTGGTTGCCGATTCCGGCCTGTGGAGCACCGGACCCGTCAGCGAGGCGACGCCGCTGGCCGCGGTGCTGGAGGTCAGCGGCGCGGTGCTGTCGTGGACTTTGGACCAGCCAGGCGAGCCGGACGGTGCGGCAACCCACATCACGTTCACCGATTTCGGCCGCGCCGACTGGCTTTGGCGGATCCTCGGCGAATCCGGACACGTCGCCCTGGCTTCGGCGATCGGGTCGGCGGACGACCCGCACGGCATCGACCTCGCCGGCGTGGACATCCTGCCGGGCTCGGTCGCCCCGCTGCGCAGGCTGGCGGTGGGCCATTGGCTGCGGCGCTGGTGGCCCGCAAGCCGGCGCGACGGCATCGCCGGCCTCGACCGCGCGTTGCTGGACCTCGAGGTCGCGTTGCTGACCGCCGGCGCGCAGGGCTTCTTCGCCGACGACACCTTGGATTCCGACGTGGCGGGATTACTGGCGCCGCACGCCGATGCCCTGGCCGCCCACGTCGCCGACGGCGATCCGCGCGCACTCGATCTGGTGCGGGCGGGCGCCGGCCTGGCCGACGAACTGGGCGTGGACGGCCCCGGCTGGCCCGAACTCTGTGCCGCCCTTGATGATTCGAGTATGCCCCTGAGCGTGCCGAGCGGCCGCCGCGACGACTACGCCCTGGCCGCGGGTGCGGGAGCGGGTCCGGGCGCCGCGGCTCCGATCACCCGCGGCGTCGCGTCCGTCAACTGGGGCGGGGTTCCGCCCGGCATCTTCGACGCGGGCGAAAACACCGTCGACTGGACGATCGAGGCGGCCGGGACGGCCGTCGCCTTGGTGCGGACCGCGGTCATCGGGCCGGACGCGCCCACCGGTATCGCCGTGCGGCTGCGCTCCGGCGCCGTTTCCGGCACCGGTGCCCTGGACGCCGACGGCCGAGCGACCCTCCCCCTGGTCGATGGCGCGCAACGTCCGCTGACCGAATCGGCGGCGTGGGGCCACGATTGGTCGGCCACGGCGGTGCACGTCGGGGCGGAGACGACGGAGTCCCCCGAAACCCGGGAACGCGTGCGGCGGTGGGCGCGGGCGCGGCTGGACCGGCCGGCCGGCGACGCGTTCCTGGCCGAAATTCTGGCGGCCGAATCCTCCTACTAACGCCGGCCCCGATTCCCTATGCTGAGCGAGTGCCAAACAACTATCGAGTGGTTCAGTGGAACACCGGCAACGTCGGCAAGAGCTCGCTGAAGTCGATCGTCGCCAACCCCACCTATGAGCTGGTGGGCTGCTACGCCTGGTCGGCGGAGAAGGTCGGCCGCGACGCCGGCGAACTGGTCGGGATCCCCCCGCTGGGTGTGGCGGCCACCAACGACGTCGACGCGCTGCTCGCGCTGAAGCCGGACTGCGTGGTCTACAACCCGATGTGGATCGATGTCGACGAGTTGGTGCGCATCCTGTCCGCGGGCGTCAACGTGGTGACCACGGCGTCGTTCATCACCGGGGGAAACCTCGGGAACGGCCGCGAGAAGTTGGCGCAGGCCTGCGAGAAGGGCGGCGCCACCATCTTCGGCTCCGGGGTGAGTCCGGGCTTCGCCGAGCTGCTGGCCATCGTGTCGGCGATGGTGTGCAACCGCATCGACAAGGTCACGGTGAACGAAGCCGCCGACACCACGTTCTACGACTCACCTGAAACCGAGAAGCCGGTGGGCTTCGGCCGGCCGATCGACCACCCCGACCTGCCGGCGATGGCGGCGAAGGGAACGGCCATCTTCGGCGAGGCCGTCCGGCTGGTGGGCGACGCGCTCGGCGTCGAGCTCGACGAGGTTAAGTGCGTGGCCGAGTTCGCCCAGACCACGGCGGATCTCGAGATGGCCTCCTGGACCATCCCCGCGGGCTGTGTGGCGGGCGTCTACATCAGCTGGCAGGGCATCGTCGGTGACACCACCCTGATCGACCTGAACGTGCGGTGGCGCAAGGGACAGACGCTCGAACCCGACTGGAAGATCGAACAGGACGGCTGGGTGATCCAGATCGACGGGCAGCCGACGGTGACCACCAAGGTCGGCTTCCTGCCGCCGCCCTACTTCGAGGCCACCACGCTCGAGGAGTTCATGGACCTCGGCCACATCATGACCGCGATGCCGGCGATCAACGCGATCCCCGCCGTCGTCGCGGCGGCGCCGGGCATCGTCACCTACACCGATCTTCCGCTGACGCTGCCGCGTGGGAACGCCTGTGTCAGCATAAAGCGGTGATCGCGAAGCGCATCGTCATTGGTGTTGCGATCGCGGTGACTTCGGCGGCATCGGGCGGGACGCTCAACAGCCCTGGCGCGCATGCTGATCCGTGTCCCGCGGTCGAGGTGGCCTTTGCCCGCGGCACCGGCCAGCCCGCGGGTGTCGGCAACGTCGGCCAGGCGTTCGTCGACTCGCTCGGCTCTCAGATCTCCGGTCGCTCGATGGGGGTCTACCCGGTGAACTATCCCGCGACCGAGGCTTTCGCGGCGAGCGCCCAGAACGGTGCGGATGACCTGGTCGCTCACGTACGGGACATGATCGGACGCTGCCCCAACACCCGAATGGTGCTCGGCGGATTCTCGCAGGGCGCGGGTGTGATCGATCTGGCCACGCCGGCCATGCCGCCCCAGGCGGCCGATCATGTCGCGGCGATCGCCGTCTTCGGCAACCCGACGAGCGCACTCGCGAATCGCTTGTCGGGCACCGTGTTCCCCCCGATCGGCCCGCCGTACGCCGCGAAGACCATCGACATGTGTGCCGCCGGCGACCCGGCGTGCTCCGATGGCTCCAACATCAACGTCTTCGCGCACGGCTCGTATGTGCAGTCCGGAATGACGGCGCAGGCCGCGAACCTCGTCGCCGCCCGGTTATAGAACCGCCTTGCGCCGAGTGGTTTTGGCGTAGGTGGCCCCGAGCTGCGGCACCCGCAGCGGGCCCTGATCACGGGCCGCCAGGATTTCGTTGCGCAGCGGACGAGCCAGGCCCGCAAAGGATCCCATGTCGAACAGCAACGGCGTCAGCAACCGGTTGTGGACGAAGCCGAACGAGCTGCCGGCCTCCGGGTCGGCCCAGCCGAGCGTCCCGCCGAGACCGACGTGGCCGAACCCCTTTAGCAGGCCGGGCACCGGCGATTCGTGGTAACCGAGGTGAAATGGCATGGGCACCACCATGTTCGCGTCCGGCCACTTCCGGCGCGCCTGCCCGGCCAGGCCGCGGGCCAGCTCCTCGGACAGGTACTTCTTGCCGTCGATACGCCCGCCGTTGGCCAGCACGGCATACATCTTCGCCAGTCCACGGCCGGTCACCACGCCGTTGGCGGCGGGCACCTCGCCGTCCAGGAAGGGGGTGTCCCCCTTGATCAGGGAGACGACGCCGGGAAAGTACATCGCGCCCAGCGCGCCGGAGAACGGCAGGCCGGCCATCTTGGGTGCGATGAAGTTGAACACCGGGGCGCGCAGCCTGCCCTGCGGTATCAGGATCTCCGCGGGCGTGGTCGGCGAGCCTTGCGGAGGGCGGCCGAGGTGCAGGCCGTCGGTGTTGAGGGGCCGCGCTATCTCCTGGCGGATCAGCTCCCGCATGCCCTTGCCCGTCACCGCCCTGGCCAGGCCGGACAGCAGCCATCCGTAGGTCAACGCGTGATAGGCCTGCACGCCTCGCAAGTGGTCGACCGGCGCGGCGGCGAGGCGTTCCTCCATCAGGGCGTGGTCCATCAACTGCGCCTTGGTTACGCCGCGCAGGTGCGACAACCCGGAGCGGTGCCGCAAGACGTCGCGGACCGTGATTTCGGCCTTGCCGTTAGCCGCGAACTCGGGCCAGTATTCGGCGACGGGCTCGTCATAGGACAGCAGGCCCCGGTCGGCCAGCCGATGGATCACCGTCGACGCGACACCCTTGGTCGCCGAGAACACCATCGCGCCGGTGTCGGCGGTCCAGAGCTGGGTGCCGGCCCGGTCCGACCAACCCGTCCAGACGTCGACCACCGGCACGCCGTCGATGTAGACGCTCAACGCTCCGCCACCGAACCGGCGCCCGGGAAACAGCTGCGCGAACAGCTTGACGACGTTGCCGAAATGGGGGTCGGCCGCACCGGAGACACCGCGTGGCAGACCATCGTCGGCGACCAGAAGAGCCGACGGCTTCACGGTGCCGCGCCGCCCCGCTGCCACGAGGACGAAGCTATCAGCCGGCCCCGCGCGGCGGGCCGGTTTCTAGCCTGGCGGCTCCGTGGGCTCCGGGGCGGGCGGTTGCGCGGTCGGCGAGTCCCTCAGATACCTGCGCAGCCGAAGCAACTGGTTGACCACCATGCCGATGCCCAGCAACATCAGCCCCACCACTATTGCGACCACGATTGCGGCGCTCACCCCTCCATGATGGCAGGACGGGGTTTCAACATCTCCCATTGCTGGGTAGCCACACCGGCATGAGTAACGAGGACAAGCTGAAGAACAAGATCGAAGACCTGGGCGGGCGGGCCAAAGAGGCCATCGGCAAGGCGACCGGCGACCACGACACCCGGGACGAGGGCCGGGCGGACCAGGCGAAGTCCAGCCTCAAGGACGCGGGCGAAAAGGTGAAAGACGCGTTCAAGAAGTGATCGGGCTTTCCGCGTTGCGCCGGCTGCCGGCGCTCGTTGGACTGGCGGCGCTGACAGCCGGCGCCCTGGTGTCCAGCGCGCCCAGTCCGTCGGCCTCCGCGGACCCGTGCCCCGAGGTCGAGGTGGTGTTCGCCCGCGGGTCGGGCGAACCGCCCGGCATCGGCGGCATCGGCGGGTCGTTCGTCGATGCGTTACGCTCGCAGATCGGCCCGCGCTCGCTCGGTGTGTATGCGGTCAATTATCCTGCCAGCACCGACTTTTCGGCCCCCGACTTCCCACAGACGGTCGTCGACGGCATCCGCGACGCCAGCTCGCACGTCGAAGCCACGGCCAAAAACTGCCCCAACACCCGTGAGGTGCTGGGCGGCTACTCGCAGGGCGCCGCCCTGGCCGGGTACGTCACCTCTGCGGCCGTGCCGCCGGGTGTCCCCGCGTCGGCCGTGCCCCCGCCCATGCCGCCCGACGTCGCCAACCATGTCGCCGCGGTCACATTGTTCGGAACGCCGTCGGGCGACTTCCTGCAGAAGTACCACGCACCGCCGCTGGCGATCGGCCCGCTGTATCAGCCGAAGACCATCGAGCTGTGCGCCCAGGGCGATCCGGTGTGCGGCAGCGGCAACGGCAACGACTTCGCCGCCCACACGTCCTACGGGATGAACGGCATGACGGGCCAGGCCGCCAACTTCGCCTCCAGTCACCTGTAGTCCGGACGGCCCTGCAAAGATCGCACCATGCGCGTTCTGATCACAGGCGGTACGGGGTTTGTCGGCGGCTGGACGGCCAAGGCCATCGCCGACGCGGGGCACTCGATCCGGTTTCTGGTGCGCAACCCCGGCAAGCTGGAGACCACTGTGGCCAAGCTGGGCGTCGACGTGTCCGACTTCGCCGTCGCGGACATCACCGACCGGATCGCGGTGCGCGAGGCGCTGGACGGCTGCGAGGCCGTCGTGCACAGCGCCGCCCTGGTCGCCACCGACCCGCGCCAGACGACGGAAATGCTCACCACCAACATGCAGGGCGCCCAGAACGTCCTCGGCCAGTCGGTCGAGCTGGGCTTGGACCCGATCGTCCACGTGTCCAGTTTCAGCGCGCTCTTTCATGCCGGCCTGGAAGAGCTGTCGGCGGACCTGCCGGTCGTCGGCGGGGCGGACGGCTACGGGACCTCCAAGGCGCAGGTCGAGATCTATGCCCGCGGTCTGCAGGATGCGGGTGCGCCGGTGAACATCACCTACCCGGGCATGGTCATCGGTCCGCCGGTGGGCGACCAGTTCGGGGAGGCCGGCGAAGGCGTCAAGGCCGCCCTGCAGATGCATGTGATCCCGGGGCGGAGCGGGGCCTGGCTGATCGTCGACGTGCGCGATGTGGCCGCGTTGCATGCGGCGCTGCTGGAACCCGGCCGCGGCCCGCGCCGGTACATGGCGGGCGGCCATCGCGTTCCGGCGGCGGAGTTGGCGAAAATGCTCGGCGAGGTGTCCGGGTCGGCGATGGTCTCGGTTCCGATCCCCGATACCGCCCTGCGCGTCGCCGGCGCGGTAATGGATCGCGCCAGCCGGTTCGTACCCTTCGACACGCCCTTCACGTGGGCCGGGATGCAGTACTACACGCAGATGCCGGCGTCCGACGATTCGCCCAGCGAGCGCGAACTGGGCATTACCTACCGGGATCCCCGAGAGACTCTGGCTGACACATTCGAAGCGCTCCGCGCCGTCAGCTGAGCGTCACCGGGCTGAAGGACCAACGACTGCCGTAACGGGGTCCTAATGCCCTCGCGGGGCGTGGTCTGCGGAGAGAACATCACCGTAACGTTCGGCTCCTCCGCGTCCGGGGATGTACAGCATGACCAAACCGATTCCGCCCCTGGATCTTTCATGGCTCTTGATCGAGTCGCCGGCCGGCACGACGCATGTCGGCGCCATGCTGTTGTTCAAGAAGCCCGCGGGCCGCGCGCCCATCGTGCGCGAGATCGTGCAGGCGTATCGCGCGTGCGTGCCGGCACCGCCCTTCAACTACGTTCCGGAGCTGCTCGGTCGGGGGGCACCTCATTTCCGGGAGGTGACGCACTGGGATCCCAACTACCACGTGGGACACCTGGCCCTCCCCGCTCGCGCCTCCTACGACGACCTGCTGCGGCTCGTCGCGGATCTGCACGAGCCACAGCTCGACCGCAACCGGCCGCTATTCCGGTGCTGGGTGATCGACGGGGTGCCGGGCGGTAGGTTCGCGATCTACACGAAAACCCATCACTCGATCATCGACGGCGAATCCGGCCTCAAGCTTCTGTACGCCGGGCTGAGCACGACCGGGGAGCGCACCGTCCCGACACCGGCCTTCGCGCTGGGCGCGCCTCAAACCACGCCGCACCCGCCGACCCCCTTCACGTCGCGGATCACCGACTCGATTCGCGCGACCCTCACGCAGGTCGAGGCGCTCAGCCAGATTTCGGTCGGCGCGCTGCGCAAGCTCTTCGCGACCATCGTCCGATCGCACCTGGAGGGCAGTCTGCCGTTCGGGGCGCAACACGCCCCGACCAACGCCCCGCTGCAGATCGGGCGCAGCTTCGCGACGCTTTCCCTGCCGCTCGAGGAGATGCACGAGGTCGGGCGGCGCCTCGGGGCGACCCTGAACGACGTGGCTGTCACGGTCATCGATGCGGGGCTGCACGACTACCTACGCGAGACGGGCCAGGCCTTCGCGCATCCCTTCATTGCGATGTGCCCGGTCTCGCTGCGTGGCGGCGCGGACACGACGATCGGTACGCGAGTGTCCGCGGTGTTCCCGCGACTCGGAGAGCCCGGAGCGAGCATGCGGGAACGGATCCAACAGGTGGTGAACTCGGTCGCCGCGTGCAAGAAAGAGCTCAGCCGCATGTCCAGCGAGGCGGCACTCACCTATGCGGCCGGGCTCGTTGCGCTCGCCGGGCTGGGTTCATCCACGCACCTGGACCGTGTCGCGCACCCGGCGTGCAACCTCGTCATCTCCAACGTGGCGGGCGCAGAGGAGGTCAAATACCTCAACGGTGCGCGCCTTCTCGGCATCTACCCGGTTTCCGCCCTCGCGGCCTCCATCGGACTCAACGCCACCTTCGCGTCCTACCACGACACCATGGACTTCGGTTTCGTCGCCAACGCCGCGGCGCTCGGTGACCTCCCGCACCTCGCCCGGTGCACCCGGCGGGCCTACGGACAGTTGAGAGCAGCGGCAGGGCTGCAACCTTCGAGTTCCAAGTCGGCCACCGTGTAGGAGGATCGACTGATGAAGAGCGTAACGTGCACCAACGCGAAGCTGGACGTCGTCGACCTGCCTGCACCGACCCCGGCCAAAGGCCAGTTGCTGATCGACGTCCTACGGTGTGGCATCTGCGGATCGGATCTGCACGCGCGCCGGCACTGCGACGAACTCGCCGACGTGATGGCCGAGTCGGGATATGACGCGTTCATGCGATCGGATCAGCAGGTGGTGTTCGGTCACGAATTCTGCGGAGAGGTCATCGATTACGGTCCCGGCACCCGCAAGGCCCCGCGGCCCGGCACCCCGGTCGTGGCCCTGCCGCTGCTGCGGCGCGGCAAGGAGGTGCATGGGATCGGGTTGTCGACCATGGCGCCGGGCGCCTACGCCGAGCAGCTCCTGGTCGAGCAGTCGCTGACGTTCGCCGTGCCGAACGGGCTGTCCCCCGACGTCGCCGCGCTGACCGAGCCGATGGCCGTCGGGTGGCACGCCGTTCGCCGCGGCGAGGTGGGCAAGGGTGACGTCGCCATCGTCATCGGCTGCGGCCCAATCGGTCTCGCGGTTATTTGCATGCTCAAGGCGCATGGGGTGCGCACCGTCGTCGCGAGCGACTTCTCGGCGGGCCGCCGGGCGCTCGCGACGGCCTGCGGCGCCGATATCGTGGTCGACCCCGCACAGGACTCGCCCTACGAGACCGAGGCCGGCCGCAAGCATCTGCAAGGCATCCTCGAGGCGTTCGACCTCGCGGTCGGGACGATCGAGAAGCTACAAAGGCTGCGGCTGCCGTGGTGGCACGTGTGGCGCGCCGCCGAAGCCGCCGGCGCGGCAACCCCCAAACATCCCGTAGTCTTCGAATGCGTCGGCGTCCCGGGCATCATCGACGGCATTATCTCCGGCGCGCCGCTGTTCTCGCGCATCGTCGTCGTCGGCGTCTGCATGGGCGCCGACCGCATTCGGCCGGCGATGGCGATCAACAAAGAAATCGATCTGCGGTTCGTGCTCGGCTACACGCCCCTGGAGTTCCGCGACACCCTGCACATGCTCGCCGACGGCAAGGTCGACGTCGCGCCGCTGATCACCGGTACGGTCGGATTGGCAGGCGTCGAAGCCGCTTTCGATGCACTCGGTGACCCCGAGGCGCACGCGAAGATCCTGATCGACCCCAAGAGCCACGCTACGCGGCCGGTTTGATCTCAAGTCCCACGTGCACCTTGTCGACGCCGCCGCGCACGATCGAGTGGGCATAAAACCACCACGCGTGGTACCAGTACCGCTTGAGCACGGCGTTGTACACGCGCCGCGTCTCCGACTTCGGCAGAACGCGCGCGATCCCTTCGACCGGCTCGCTCTTCGGCTTCCCCAGGGATCCACTCCTCGCGATCGTCACCCGCGGCGTGTTGTTGATCCGCTTGACCTTCCACGAACCGTCGTCGGTGATGACCAGGAGCTTGTCCCCGTCGGGCACGCCCCAGATCGCCGTCGGTTTGGGGCGACCGTCCTTGGTGAACGTGGTCAGAAGCAGGTACTTGGATGCGATGACGTCTTTAAAGCTTGGAGCCACGGTATTTTCCTTCACTTTTTGAACTGTCCGGATGGCAGTTCCCCGGCCGCCGATTCCTTAATCATGGACTTGGCCTGCGCCTGTCCAGGCGCCGTGTTGATTTTTAGCGATCGCCCAAATTAGGGTCCGTTGATGGCCAGGGACTCCGCGACCCGCGACACGCTCATTGACGCGACGATCCAGATCATGGTCGACGAGGGTTATGCCGCGGCGACGTCGCGCCGGGTGGCGGCCGAAGCCGGCGTCAAGCCCGCCCTGGTGCACTACTACTTCCCCACCATGGACGACCTTTACCTGAACGTCTTCCGGCGTGGCGCGGCCGCCTACCTGGAGCGCCAGCAGCGGGCGTTGGCGTCCGACCGCCCCCTGCATGCCTTCTGGGACACGCTCATCGAGCCGAAGGACACCCGCCTGCTGCTGGAGTTCATGGGGCTCGCCAACCACCGCAAGGAAATCAGGACCGAGATCGCGGCCTGGTCGGAGCGTTGGCGCGAGATGCAGATCACCGCGCTGAATTTCATTGTCCGCGAACATGGTTTGGACACCGGTGATTTCCCGCCGGCCGGCCTCGCGGTCATCCTCGCCGCGGTAGGCCGCATGCTGATCCTGGAGCAGGCGCTCGGCGCCACCACAGGCCACGCGGAGGCGGTCGCGCTGGTGAGTCGCATCGTCGATCGATTCGAGATGCCGAGCTGATTCAGGGCAATATGACCCGCAACCGCTCCCAGCCACGAACTGTCGATGTCGAGGCCAATTGCGCTGTGCCGTAGTCGATGCCCCATTCTGGCCAGCGGTTCAGAATCTCGTCCAGCGCAACGCGACCCTCGAGGCGGGCCAGGTTGGCGCCAAGGCAGTAGTGCACACCCTTGCCGAACGTGATGTGCGAGATATTGTCGCGGCGAACGTTGTAGGTGTCGGGATCGGTGTACCGGCGGTGGTCGCGGTTGGCTGCGCCGAACAGCAGCAGCATGGCGCTGCCGGCCGGAACCGTAGTGCCGTAACACTCGAAATCCCTTGCCATCCAACGGGCGACGTGTGGTCCCGTCGGCTCGAATCGCAGCGTCTCGTCGACGGTACGGGTCAACAGTGACCGGTCCTCGTAGACGGCGCGCCGCTGATCGGGATGCTCGGCGAGCACCTTGGCCAGCCAGCCGATCAGCCGGCCGGTCGTCTCGTTGCCCGCCCCCGCGACCACCTGCGTGTAGTGCAGCACCTCCGTGCGCGTCAGCTTTCGGCGCACCCCGTGCTCGTCGTCGAACTCGACGTTGAGCAGCGTCGTCATCAGGTCGTCAGAAGGGTTATTGGACCGCCATTCCACATAGTCGGCATAGATTCGGCCGTCGGCGATCGAGTCGGCGTCTGCAACTTTCAGCGGCGCACCCGGCTTGGTCCGCAGGTTGGCGTCGTTGGCGTCGCGGACCGAGACCTGTTCGGACTCAGGGATTCCCAACAGCATCCCGATCACCCGCATCGGCATCATCGAGGCCAGCTCCGCGATGATGTCGAAGCTCCCGGAGCCGACGAGCGGGTCCAGACACCGCACGCAGTATTGCCGGATCTGGTCCTCGAGCTCGGCCATGCGGCGGGGAGTGAACACGCGCGACATCAGGCCGCGCAGCCGCGTGTGTTCGGGCGGATCCTGGAACATCATGACGCCGGCGGGCATATCGAATTTCGACTTGATGAGCTCGAGGATGTCGCTGCGCTTGTTGGAGAACGTCTCCCAGTTGGCCAGCGCCCGCTCGACGTCGGAATGCCTGGACAGCGCCCAGAAGTCGTAACGATCGTTGTAGTAGATCGGCGCCTCTTCGCGCAGCCGGGCGTAGGTCGGATACGGGTCGGCGTTGATGTCGACGTCGTAGGGGTCGTAGTAGACGTCCGTGCCGCTGGTGACGGTCATCGATGCTCCACCTCCATTTTGGGCGATCGCCCAAATTTGCACGCACCCCTGTCTAGCAGCAGGTAGACCGAGCAGTCAAGGCGTCCGAGAGAATGATGTCCGCGTGACATTTGGCAAGGATCTGTGAAGATTTGCCGCCCGGGTGTGAAGGCTTCGTTAAGAAGACGGCACGCCCGCGGCCGGACCGGCACCGTGGAGGCATGACGCTCTTCGAGCTGCTTCCGTCGGTGAGGCACGGGTTTAACCCGCACCTCGATCGCGCGGTGTGGCCGCTGAGCGCCTACGTCGACGACCTGGGCCGATTGTGCGTCGGGGACGTCGCAGCCGACGATATTGCCACCGAGTACGGCACTCCCACCCACATGGTGGACGAAGAGGATTTTCGGGCCCGCATCCGCTGCTATCGCGCGACGCTGCCGGATGCCGAGCTGATTTACGGCGGCACGGCGCTGTTGAGCGTGGACGTGGCCCGCTGGGCCGCGGATGAAGGGGCCGGCGTGAACGTCAGCTCGGCCGCCGAGCTGGCGACCGCGCTGGCCGCCGACCTCCCGCCCTCGCGGATAGTCCTGGATGGCGCGAAGACCGCGACTGAGCTCGGTGACGCGATCGCGGCCGGCGTCGGGCGGATCGTGATCGACTCACCCAGCGAGATCTCGCTGCTCGCCTGCCGGGTGCGTCACCGTCAGCGCGTTCTGCTGCGGGTCATTCCCGACGCCGGGACACCCGACCGGAAATTCGGCTTCGCCCTGTCGGGGGGCCATTCGGCCCTCAAGCGTGTCCTGGACCAGCCGTCGCTCGACCTGGTGGGGTTGCACTGCCAACTCGGGGCGCACCTCATCGATGCCTCGCTCTACGGTGCGGCGATCCAGCAGATGATCGGCGTGATGGCCCAGGTCCGCGACCACCATCAGGTCGTGCTCACTGAGCTCAATCTCGGCGGCGGACACGCGATCCCATACCGTTCGGGCGACCCGGAGCTCAACCTGCGGTCACTCGGCGCTGCTGTGGATGCCGCACTGGAATCCGCTTGCGCGGAGTACGGATTCCCGCGGCCGAAGATCGCGATCGAGCCGGGCGGGGCGATCGCCGCACGCGCGGGGGTGACCCTGTGCCGGGTCACCGCTGTCAAGCGGCAGCCGGGCGGGCATACCTTCGTCGCGGTGGACGGCGGCCTGGCCGGCCACCCCGGGAATCCGGGCGCGAAATACACGGTGGCACTGGCGAACCGCCACCGGCCGACCGCGAGCGCACCGGTCACCGTCGTGGGCCGGAATGGAAACGGTGACGAGATCGCCCGCGGCGTCGAGCTGCCCGCGGACATCCGCCCCGGTGATCTGCTGGCGGTGGCCTGCACCGGTGCCTACCAGCACTCCACGGTATCGGGCGTCAGCCTGGTGGGCCGGCCGCCGCTGGTCGCCGTCTCCGGTGGTCGCTCCCGAGAACTCGTGCGCCGGGAGACCGTGGCCGACCTGCTGGCCCGCGACCGCGGTTGGAACGGCCAATGACGTCTTCCGGCACGAACGTTCGCGCACGCGCCGACCGTTTGCGTGTCACTGCTGCGTACGCCGTCCTGTTGCTCACGGTTTCGGTCACCCTGACGGCCATGGGTGCACGCACCCGCGCCTCAGTCGTCAGCGAAATGAGCACCAACCTGCACAACCTGGCGCACGGCCATCTGGCCGCCCTGGTCGGTAGCGCGTTCGTCAGCGACGGGGGCGACGTCTATCTCTGGTTGCCCGGCCTGGTGTGCCTGCTGGCGCTCGGCGAACTCACCTGGCGCGGTAGGGGCTTGCTGATCACGTTTGCCGTCGGCCACATCGGCGCCACGTTGATCCTCGCGGTAGGGCTGGTCGCCGCGGTGGAGACGGGATGGTTGCCGTTCTCGGTCGCCCGGGCCACCGACGTCGGGATCAGCTACGGCGCCGTGTGCGTGCTGGGGGCCCTGACCGCCTCGATACCGTTGCGCTGGCGTGCGGCCTGGATTGGTTGGTGGCTTGGCATCGGTTTGGTGGCCACGCTTGACGCGGACTTCACCGCGTTCGGTCACGTCCTGGCGCTGCTCCTTGGCATGGGGTTGTCGTTCCGGTTGCCGTCGATCACGCGCTGGACGCCGGTGCATGCGGCCTTGCTCACCGTCGGCGCGGCGTTCGGTTTCTTCGTGCTGTCGGGATGGTCATCGTCGGTGGCTCCCCTCGGTGGATTGACGGGCGTGGTGGTGGCCCTGCTCGCCAATCGGGTGGTGCGGTCGGCCGCGGTCTAATCGGTTGAGCCGGTGAGCGTCTCGATCTGATAGCGGCTGGCCGTCCACGGCGGGGAGTCGGGTGTGGGCGTGAGGGTGATTGTCAGCTGCGCTTTGCCCGCTGTTGCCGACTGCGGCAAGAGGTAAGTGTCGTCGAGCCAGCGATGAAAAGTGTTGCTGCGCGGCTGCAGCCAATTCCCCACGGGGACGCCGTCGATGGTGACGTCCGCCGACTGGAAGCCGTCCGCCTGATCAGACGTCCGTCTGAGCAGGATTCCGCGGTTGTCCGGGTCGGTCTCAAGATGGAACGTGACCGCACCGTTGGCGGCGCGGACCGAACCGATCACCGGATGGGTGTCGTCGGCGCCTTCATATTCGCTGACCAACAGCTGGTCCGTGCCGTCAGCGTCGGCGTAGCCGTGCAGGAGTCGACTGACCGGGTCGCCCGGGCGAACGTTGTCACCCGGCGCAAGAGTGTCATTCGGCTGCGTGTAGAGGAAAGCGGTTGAGCTGTAGTCGGGTTGAACCATGTTCCGTTTACCGTGCTCGATGCCGAAGCGGATCGCGGAGTGGTAATCGATGGCGTCGGCGAGCATGAGCCGATAGACGGCGACGCAGTAGTCGGCGCACCCGGCGGTCGACGTGCGGCGGTCGGGTTGACCGGTGAGCGGGTCACTGAAGCGGGTGCCGTCCTTGAAATACCAGCCGCCCTCGTAGAGGTCCTCGGTGCCGGTGCCATACCACTGGGGCGACCCGGCGCCGTCCGTGTAGACGCGCTCGGCCCCTTCGAGAAAGTAAGGGGCGGCGTCACTGAACGCGGTCCTGATCCGAGAACCGCGGATGGTGTGGCTGACGCCGACGAATTTCCCGTGGCCCTGCTCGTCGGCGAACAGCCAGTCCTGGCCCGGGACCGTCGGACCGGCATGCGAGCGAGCGGTGAAGTAGCCGGCGCGACCGCTGGCCAGCGCGGGCGCCCACTGGGCGTCGGGGGAGGTCGTCACGTCGCTGTCGATTCCGGCCACCGGGTCACCGGTGGTGTTCACCAGAGTGATGCGGGCCGCGTGGGCGAATGGCATGGGCCACCATGCGGACAACGACAGCGGTCCTCCGGGCTGCTGGGCCACGGCGAACATCAGGGACCGCACGGTATTGGTCCCCAACCCGGCGCCGAAAAACTCCCCGAGTGGGGAGTCGACCATGGTGCGGCCGTCGAAGTCCATTTGCAGCCGCAAGCCGCTCAGAAGTTGGTCCGCCGGTTCGGGCAGTTGCAGGCGTATCGCCGAGATGCTGCCCGGGCCGGCCGATTCCGCGATGGTCGTCCCGGCGCCGGCCGGGACCTCGACAACCCGGCCCTCATGAACAGCCGCAGCCGCAAACGGTTTGGGGTCGACGGTGCCCGCGGCGCGCAGCGTGGCGAGCACGTCGAGCGCGGGGTCGGCGGGTGAGAAAGTGGATACGCCCACGGCGTTCGAAAATTGGCGATAGTCGACGTGGTAGTACTCGAGATTGGATGCGACGCTGATCCGCATCGACTGCCGGTAGGGCATCGGCACCTTGATGTACACCCCGCCCGGCGACTGCGCCGCATTCGCAACGAGCGGCCATTCGAACGGCGCACCCAACGCACCGTCGACCACCGATTGCAGGGGAGCGTCGAGCACCGTTCGCCCGTCCAGTTCGACGCGGATGTTCCCGATCCGCGTCACCTTGCCGCCGTCGCGGGTGAGCCAGATCGAATCCACCTCGCCGGCACCGCGATCCTCGGCGATGACGCAACCGGCACCGCCGGAGGTCAGACATCCCCCGGTGCCGTTGCGGTTACCGGTGGAGAGGTCGAAATCACCGCCGCTGCGGTCGAAACTGGAGAGCTGCAGGGCCTGTGTGTCGGCGCGCAGATACGGCAGCCGGTCCAGCCGTCGATAGGTGTCCCAGCCGACCAGCCGGTCGGCGGCGCCGATGCCGCTCGGCTCCGCGAGCGCCGCGGCCGCGACGGTGATACTGGCCGCCCCCGGGAGCAAAAAGGCCAACGTTGCACACCACGCACGAATAGCCACCGGCATAGCGACAAAGCTTACTTTTCTCGGCCGGGTTGACCGGATTTGGAATCTAATACGCCCGGTGTTGCAGGACACCAACGATCGCTCTCGCATGAAATGCATTCAACGTGTTGGCGGTTCGGGGAAGGGCAGACCCTAATTGGCACGAGCAGATACGCCGGCGCGGTCGGTGGTCGTGCGGATAGCTTACCGAGCTCGCGGGCAGGATGGCAATGGGCACGACGGATGCCGCGATCCGGCGACAATGGCCGCTCCGCGGCGCCAGGAAGCTGGTATCTCGGCCCCCCCGAACACGTTTCGGATCGCCCTGCATTGTTGGAAATGTAGGTCGGATCGTGCGCTATTACGAATCTTATGCCCCGGGCCGCCCCTGCGGACGAATTTGGAAAATGAATGCAAATCAGGCGCTCGGCCGCCAGCACGGAGGCATCGCCGGCCGTGCCGGCCCGTTCGGGCGACGACTGTGGCCCGCTTTCAATCAGTTGAAGTAGATCGCCGCAAATTTGGTGAATCGCATGGCATTCCGCATTGCACTCACGTAACATAACTCCCCTCGGGCGTACATCTCTCCTCTAAAGGATGGAGTGGTCCATGTCTCGTGTGAAGTACAAGGTTGTCCTCGGGCTGATTCTGGCCGCCACCGCGTTGACATCCTCGGGTTGCACTATTCCGTTGACCATTGACTGCAGTACCGCTGCCACCGGGATAACCTGCTCGCCATAGGCGGCTGATCGGGCCGTCGAGGGGTTGCGCTACTGGCACGCTTCGCTTGGTAGGGGCTCACTTTGAGCCTACCGAGTGCACCGTTGGTGATATGGCGTGCCAGCCAGCGTACTGGTTTACGACGTCCTGGCTCAGGTGAAATCGCCTGCCTGTCACGCGCTTAGCTAAGTGGCGTGCGCATCCTCATGGTGCGCCGCGCGAGGAAGTTGCAGTGCGCATGTCCGCGGTAAAGCCCTGTAGCACAATAGGATCAATCCCGGGCTGGAATGGAAGTATCGACGGAGGATTGTCGCATGCCCTTTGATCGAGTCGGCATAGACTGCCGCAATTTTGTTGAAAGCCATAGTGTTTCGAATTGTGCTCACGTACAATAGCCCTCTCGGGCGAAGCATTTCTTCTCAACGAATGGAGTGGTCATGTCTCGTTTGAAGTACAAGGTTGTTCTCGGCGTGGTCCTGGGCTTCACCGCATTGGCGAGCTCCGGATGCACGTTGCCTACCATCTCGTGCACCAGCGGGGCCACCGGAATCACCTGCACGCCATAGGCGAAACTTCCGCCGTCGGGGTTGCGCTACTGGCACGCTCTATTTTGTAGGTCCGCCTTCGGCCGTGGGCGTGCCAGTCAGCGTACTGACTGCCATCGGATGGTTCCCTGAAAGCGTCTGTCTACCAGACGTTCTCGCACAGCCAGCGGGTGGGCGCTTGCGTCACTGTGACAAAAAGCCGTACGCCCTGTGGCACTTACGAAATCACCGCTGGGCGGCCGGCGGCGGCCAGGGGCCGAGCTCTGTCACCTTGACTTGCCGGTGTTCTTCAAGTCCGTATCCCTGCTCGGCTGAACTCGTTTCGGCTCGCCGGGCATCTTGGGATAGTTCGGCGGATACGGCATATCGCCAAGGCCCCGCTCTTCGTCAGCGTCGGCCATCTCCAGTAGAGGCGTGATCGACTGGGCCACGTCATTCATTGCGGCCCAGGGATCTTGGCGGGCCTTCACCAGATCGGGAACGGTTGCGATGGTGTAGTCGTCTGGTTCCGCGCCGGCCAGCTGGTCCCAGGTCAGCGGCGTCGACACCGTCGCGATCGGGGTGGGCCGTACCGAGTAGGCCGACGCCATGGTGCGGTCCCGGGCATTCTGATTGAAGTCAATGAAGATGCGCTCGCCGCGTTGCTCTTTCCACCACGCCGTGGTGACGGCCTCGGGCGCGCGTCGCTCTACCTCGCGGGCCAGCGCGATGCCGGCGCGGCGAACCTCGATGAAGTCCCAGTCGGTGGCGATCCGCAGAAAGACGTGGATCCCGCGCCCACCGGATGTCTTGGGATATCCGACCAGACCGAGCTCGTCGAGCAACGGCCGCAACACGTCGACCGCGACCTCGCGCGCCTGCTCGAAGGCGACACCGGGCTGCGGATCCAGGTCGATGCGCAACTCGTCGGGATGGTCGGTATCGGGGCAGCGCACCTGCCATGGGTGCAAGGTGATGGTGCCCATCTGTGCCGCCCACACGATGGCGGAGGGGTGCGTAACCTTCAGGGCATCGGCGGTGCGTCCGGAGGGGAACGTCACCTGGCAGGTCTGCAGATAGTCGGGGTGGTGCTGCGGCACCCGCTTCTGGTAAATCTCCTCCCCGTCGATGCCATCCGGGAAGCGCTGCAGATGGGTGGGCCGGTCACGGAGCGCATCGAGCATCGGACCACCAGCCACGGCGAGGTAGTACTCGACGAGCCGCCGCTTTGTGCCTTTCGAGCCCAGCTTGGGGAAATAGACCTTGTCCGGACTGGTCAGGCGAACCGCAATTCCGTCGACGTCGAGCTCTTCTGCAGCGGCCATACCAAAGATTCCAGCACAATCGGCCTATGGACTTACCCGTCATGCCCCCGGTGTCGCCGATGCTTGCCAAATCGGTGCGGTCGATCCCGCCCGATGCGTCATACGAGCCGAAATGGGACGGATTCAGGTCCATCTGCTTTCGTGACCGCGACGAAGTGGAGCTGGGCAGCCGCAACGAACGGCCCATGACGCGCTATTTCCCCGAGTTGGTGGCCGCGGTCCGCGCCGAGCTGCCCGAGCGTTGCGTGATCGACGGGGAGATCGTCATCGCAACCGACCACGGCCTGGATTTCGAGGCGCTACAACAGCGCATCCACCCGGCGGATTCGCGGGTACGGATGCTCGCCGAGGCGACGCCGGCGTCCTTCATCGCGTTCGACTTGCTCGCCCTGGGCGACGACGACTACCTGCGGCGGCCATTCAGCGAGCGGCGCGCCGCCCTCATTGAAGCCCTGGCGGACACCGGGCCTTCGATCCATGTCACGCCGGCCACCACCGACGTCGATGTTGCGCGGCGCTGGTTCGACGAATTCGAGGGGGCCGGCCTCGACGGTGTCATCGCCAAGCCGCTGACCGTCACCTATCAGCCCGACAAGCGCGTCATGTTCAAGATCAAGCACGAGCGCACCGCCGACTGCGTGGTCGCGGGCTATCGCATGCACAAGTCCGGCGGTCAAGCGATCGGCTCGCTGCTGCTTGGGCTCTACCAGGACGACGGTCAGCTCGCGTCCGTCGGGGTGATCGGCGCCTTCCCGATGGCCGAACGACGGCGCCTGTTCACCGAGCTGCAGCCGCTCGTCACCGATTTCGAGGACCACCCGTGGAATTGGGCTGCCCACGAAGCCGGCGAACGAACACCGCGCAAGAACGAGTTCTCGCGCTGGAACGCCGGAAAGGATCTCTCGTTCGTGCCGCTGCGTCCGGAGCGCGTTGTCGAGGTCCGCTACGACCACATGGAAGGCCGGCGCTTTCGCCACACCGCGCAGTTCAACCGGTGGCGCCCGGACCGCGAGCCTCGCTCGTGCACATACGAGCAACTCGAGCAGCCGGTGACCTTCAGCCTCGGGGACATCGTTCCGGGCCTGGGAGCGGACTAGAAGGGCGGCGGTTGGTTGCGTTCAGCGATGTGGACTGCGTTGAGCGCTCGTTCGGCATTGACGCGGCGGGCCCGATCTTGATTCCGGGTCCGGCGGCGTTTGGGCATCATGACTCCGCGCTCGCCGAGGGGCCCATATTGCGTTGAGGGAATTCGCAATTCGCCCGTCGGCAGGCACAGCGCGGGAAACAACAGCCGACTGCCCGGACGTGTGGTGTACGTCTGACCGGTGGGCGACGTCCACACCACCGTGCCGTCCGGCAGTTGCTCGTCCCGCCAGCCCGTCCAGAAAGTCTTCAGAAGATGGTGTTTTCTGCAGAGGCACTTGAGGTTCGACGCGTGGGTGGGGCCGAGCGGGTAGGGCACCGTGTGGTCGATGTCGGCGAACTCGGCGGGTCGATCGCAACCGGGGAACCGACATGTCATGTCGCGGCATCGGACGAACCGCTCCAGCTCGGCCGAGGGGCGATATCCCGGCTCGGGCTTCGCGTCGCCGGGATGACGCACCGGCCGGACTTTCGCGCCGCCGCGGATCAGCTCGGCGACCACCGCAGGCGAAATCACGCCGCCGCCGGTAATCAGCGCGGGCGGCCGGGACGGCGGCACGTCGGGCTCGGGATCGGGGGTGAGTGCCTCAACGAGCGTGGTCTGGTCCGTGATTGGCGTCCGCTCCGGTTGGCCCGCCATGTGCGGGTCCGGCTCGGCATCCAAGGCCGATGCGTCGGCTACGACGTGGATCATCACGCTGGCTGCCCGCCCGTCCTCGACGGCGCCGGCCGGGCAGTCCGCATTGCCGCAGCCGCAGGCGAGCCGGTCCGCGCCAGCGGCCAGCGCACCCAACGCGTCGGCACGGCGCTGCGCGACGGTGCGCGGATCCTCTTCGCACACCTCGTGAGCCATCTGCAGCAGGCGCCGGTCCAGTGTGGCCGCGTCGTGCGCATAGAGCCGGCCCCACAAGGCGGCGGTGCCCGACGGGTCGTCGGATTGATCGATGACGACGTCGCGGCTGCGGGCGCTTGCGCGCGTCCTCCGCAGCGCCCCCGGATCGTATTGGTCCACCACCGCGTCGATGGCTTGCGCGGTCTTGCTAGCCGACATCGGCCCGAACCTCATCGCCGCTTCGGCCAACGTCGTATCGATCAAACGCAGTGTGTCGGGGTCTTTTACGAGATCCGTGTGCCAGACGATGGTCGACGCCAGCCGGGCGCTGATCGTGCCCTCGGCGAACAGCGCCGCCACTTGCGGCACTCGATTGCGCAGCGCGGCGGCGAGGTACATCTGCCCGGAGGCCATGGCGTGGCTGATGTTTTGTGCCGCGGCGACTTCGGCGGCCACGGCATCCCAGTTGTCGCAGGACCAGTGGGCGGACACTGTGGGCCCTTCGGCTCGGCGATGCACCAGCTCCGCGATGGCGGCCAGCCGGCGTGCCGCGGCCGCCGCCTCTACCCGTGAACAGTCGGCGATCGCGGCAACCACTTCACCGTCGTCGGCGCGCGCCAACTCGTCGGCGACCGGAAGCGACCTATCGAACATATTTTCGATGATAGCCGCGCAGAGCAGCGCATCCCCGCCCGAAGGTGCCACCCTGTGGACAAACTTCCAACTGTGGATAACTTCGGCCGGGCGTTTAATACGACCCAGAGCGGGCAAGCGAACTCACATGTCTGTGACAGCGTTTCAGGATCTGCCGTTGGCCGATCGCGATCGCAAGTGGGACGGAGACGCCGCCGAGAAGCGGGTTCGCAGCTGGGCCGGGGCCGAGGACGCGCCGAACCAGAAATACCGTGATGCCCACGTCTGGTACGACAACGACAAGAAGGACAACTTCACGGCGTACAAACTGTTGATCGCCGATGTAGTCGGCGGCGACCTCAAGGCCGTGCCGCGTGGGGTGATGGCGGCCGGCGCCATCATGGACGGCGCCCGTGGCGGCATCGACCTGCCGAAGGCGGACGTCGACCGTGTCAAGAGCCACTTGGCGAAGTACTACAAGAAGATGGGCGAGAGCCCTCCGTGGGAGCGCGGGTGAGCTAGACCGCGACGGACAGGTGCGACAGTCCGCGCAGCGTGACGTTCGCCTTGTACTGCGGCTCGCCGTCGGGCCGCGCGTGCGGGAACCGCGCCGTCACCGCCGACAGCGCCACGCCGGCTTCCAGCCGGGCCAGCGGCGCACCCAAGCAGTAGTGCGCGCCCCGGCCAAAGCCCAGGTGTCGCAATCCTTTCCGGTCCGGATCGAAGATATCGGGCCGGTCGAATTCCGCAGGGTCACGGTGGGCGGCGGCGAGCACCAACATCATGACATCGCCCGCGGGAACCTCGGCTCCCCCAATCACCATGTCGGCGAGAGCAATTCGGCCGACCAGTTGTACGGGTGGGTCGAAGCGCAGGGTCTCTTCCACGATCGCCGGCGCTCGGCCCGGCTCGGCGCCCAGGGCGGTCCAGTGCGTGCGATGGCGCAGCATCGCCAACATGGCGTTCCCAATCAGGTTCACCGTGGTCTCATGTCCCGCGATCAAGAGCAGGTTGCAGGTGGAGACGATCTCCTCCTCGGTCAGTTGATCTCCGGACTCCTCCACCGCGATCAGCCCCGACAGCAAGTCATCACCGGGTGTCGAACGGCGGCGGTCGATCAGACCGTGGAAGTACTCGCGCAACCACGCCCCGGCCTGCTGTCGCTCGTTCGCCAGCTCCGGCGGCACGCCGGTGATCGTCGAAAACGGATCAAGCGCCTGGGCGAGCAACGCCGATGCGCGACTGAACTGGGGCTCGTCATCGAGGGGGACACCGAGCAGCCGGCAGATCACCGCGACCGGCAGCGGGTAGGCGAAATCCTCGACGACATCGAAGTGGCCCTTTTCGGCGACCCGATCGAGCATTCCGTCGACCAGCGAACGGATATCGGGTTCCAACGCGTTCACCACCTTCGGCGCGAATGCCTTGCTGACCAGCCTGCGCAGCCTGGTGTGATCGGGTGGATCGAGAAACAAGAAACCCGGCGGACCCTGCCTGCGCGGCGACGTGCCGGCCTCGGCCTGCCGCTTGGCGACCGTCGAGTTGACGTTGTCGCTGCTTGACGACGGGTGCCGCAATACCTCGTCGCAGTCTCGGTAGCTCGAGAAGACGGTCAGGTTGGCGCCGGGCAACTGCAACGCTCCCCCGTCGCGAAACTGCGCACACAGGGGATACGGGTCGGGCCGGTTGGCCGGGTCCAGCAGCTGCAGCAGCAACCCCTGGGAATCGGTCGGCGCGGTCGTCATGCGGCCATTCTGCCCCTCGGCGGGCCGCACACAGTTTCAGCGACGGAGGAACTCGACGATGTGGCCCGCTAGTTCCTCACCCGCATCCTCTTGCAGGAAGTGTCCGGCGCCGCGGATCAGGGGATGATCGATCCCCTGCGCGCCGCGCATCTCGCGCTGGAAGATCGCGCCCATCGGACCGGTGATCGGGTCGCTGTCGCTGAAGGCGACCAGCATGGGGGTCGGGCTCGCGGCGAGTGTGGCCCATGCCGCTTTGTTGGCCGCCGCCGCGGGATCGTCCGGCGAGGTCGGCACCAAGCCCGGCATGGCGCGCGGACCCGCACAGTACTCGTCGCCCGGAAACGGCGCGTCATAGCTTGCGCGTACGTCGTCGCTCATCGGTTGGCGGCATCCGCCCTGCACGAACGCGCCGACGTGTAGCTCCGGCGCGGTGGTGATCGCTTCGCGAAATCGCCACCAGACGTCGGGCATCGGCTGCTCCCCGGTCGGCAGACCGGTGTTGGCCACGACCAGCTGGGCGAATCGGTCGGGGTGTTCGGCGGCGAGGCGCAAACCGATCAGCCCGCCCCAGTCCTGGCCGACGAGGGTCACGTTTCGAAGATCGAGGACATCGAAGGCCACCGCGCGCATCCATTCGACGTGGCGCGCGTAGCTGTGATCCTCGCGGCGGGTGGGTTTGTCCGAACGACCGAACCCGACCAGATCGGGGCAGATAACCCGGTGTCCGGCGCCGACAAGTACCGGAATCATCTTGCGGTACAGGAAAGACCACGACGGTTCGCCGTGCAGCATGAGGATCGGGTCGGCTCGCTCGGGACCGTCTTGCACCCAGGCGACCCGCAGCGTCCCGCCTTCGCCGTCCGATATTTCGCAATACCTGGGCGCATACGGAAAGTCGGGTACCCGGTCGAACGACTCGTCGGGTGTGCGTAACGTCTGCATGTCAGGTCCCTTCGTGTAACCCCGCCAAATCGGGATGCGCCATCAACCGGTCCAGAAATCCAAGTTGCCCCTTCAGCAGCTTGACGCGGGCCTGCGCCACCGAAAACCAGCCCACCCGATCGACTTCCGGGAACTCGCGCAACTTGCCCGAACCCTTCGGCCATTCCAATTCGAAGGTGTTGCTGCGCGCGTCGGTCACGTCCAGGTCGCCGCAAACGGCGAAGGCGGTGACTACCTTGCCGCCGGACTGTTTGAGTTGGCCGAGGTCCAGCCGTTCCCCGCCCGGCGCCGAAAGCCCGAGTTCTTCGGAGAACTCGCGTCGCGCGGCGGTCCACGGATCGTCGCTCTCGGCGTACTCCCCTTTGGGAATCGACCACGCCCCGTCGTCTTTTCGCGCCCAGAACGGGCCTCCCGGATGGGCGATCAGGACTTCGACGACGCCGTCGCGGGTCCGGTACAACAGCACGCCCGCACTGAGCTTCGGCATTCCCTCAGGACCCGACCGAGCGTTCCAGGTCCTTGAGCGATGACTCGAGGTGCGCGAGCAGCCGCTGCAGGTGCGGCACGCTGCGCCGGCATCCCACCAGACCGAAGTCCAGGTTTCCGGCGTTGTTGGCCAGCGTGATGTTCAACGCCTGTCCGTCGAGCGCGATCGATAGCGGATAGTTTCCGTCGAGGCGAGCGCCCCCGTAGTAGATCGGCTGGGTGGGCCCCGGCACGTTCGAAATGATGATGTTGAACGGCGGCGACGTCGACGCCACCCAACCGGGGACCGCCGCCAAAGCGAGCGCTGACGTATTGGCGGCGGACAGCGCCAGCGCTTGGAAGCGAGGCAACTGCGAGAACACCTTCTTGTTGCTGCGCATCGAATCGCTGATGGTCTGCAATCGCTGTGCGGGATCGTCGGTATCGGTGGCGAGGTTGCACAGGATGGCGCCGACGAGGTTGCCCCCGGCGTCGGCCTCCTCCTCGGTGCGCAGGCTCACGGGGACCATCGCGATCAGCGGGGTGTCCGGCAACGCGTTCTGCTCGAGCAGGTAGTAGCGCAGGGCGCCCGAGCACATCGCCAGCACGACATCGTTGACGGTCACGCCGGCGGCCTTCTTGACGCTCTTGATGCGGTCCAACGACCATGACTGTGCCGCGCAGCGGCGCGCGCCGCCTATCTTGACGTTCAGCATGGTGCGCGGGGCCCCGAACGGCAGCGTCAGCTGCTGTTCGAACAGCGCCGCCCGGGCCAGCGAGAGCGTCGACGGGGCAAGCGCCGCAAGGGATCCCGCCGCATGCAGCGCCGAAGTCAGGGGACTCACCGGGTTCCGCTTGCGCTTGCTCTTGGGCAGGCTCCACGGCGCGCGGATCTCGGTATCGTCGGGGTCGGTCGACAATGCGCGCTGCATCAGCTTCTGCGCGGAGACGCCGTCGATCAGTGCGTGGTGGATCTTCGTGTAGACGGCGAACCGGCCGTCCTTGAGTCCCTCGATGATGTGTGTTTCCCACAGCGGGCGATGACGATCGAGCAGGCTGCTGTGCCACCGCGAGGTCAGCTCGAGCAGTTCACGGATCCGCCCGGGCGAGGGCACCGCCGAGCGCCGGACGTGGTAGTCGATGTCGACATCTTTGTCGTAGGACCAGCCCAGGTTCGCGATTCCGCCGACGAACGTCGCCGGATGCTTGCGGAACGTGGGCTGGAAATCATCCTGCGCCACCAAGCGGTCGTAGAGGTCACGGACGAAGCCGCGGCCGGCGCCCTCCGGCAGCTCGAACAACTGCAGACCGCCGACGTGCATGGGATGTTCCCGCGACTCGCCCAGCAGAAATATCGCGTCGGTGGGCATCATCAGTTCCATCCATCAATTAGACCTCGACTAGCGCCCGGGCGAAGGCCCTCTTCGAACATCGCGGTCTTTCGGCCGGCGGTGGACTGGTGGCAGCATGGGTTCGTGGCGACGCGATCGTTGAACTGGGATGTGGTGGCCGTTGACAAGCCAGCGGATGTCAACGTGATCATCGGCCAGGCGCATTTCATCAAAACGGTCGAAGACCTGCACGAGACCCTGGCCGGAGTGAGCCCGTCGCTGCGGTTCGGAGTGGCCTTCTGCGAGGCGTCCGGGCCGCGGTTGGTTCGCCGCAGCGGCAACGACGCGGACCTGGTCGAACTGGCAACTCACGCCGCGCTGGCCATCGCGGCCGGACACAGCTTCGTGATCTTCTTGCGTGAGGGCTTTCCGGTCAATGTCCTCAACCCGGTGAAAGCGGTGCCCGAAGTCTGCGGGATCTACTGCGCCACAGCCAATTCAGTGGAAGTCATTGTGGCGGTGTCCCCGCACGGTCGCGGCATCGTGGGCGTCATCGACGGACAGACTCCCCTCGGAGTGGAAGGCGACAGCGACGCGGCCGAACGCCACGACTTGCTGCGCGCCATCGGTTACAAGCTCTGAGTCAGTCGGCCGCGAGTGACCACGCTGACGTCGCGATGAGGTCACCGCGGTCCAAACCGGCGGCGCGATGTTCATGCACCGCCGCGTACTCGGCGGTGGTCACCATGTCGATGAACGCCTGCGGCGTCGGATACTCAACGAGGAGAATAGCGTCCCACCAAGGCCTTTCGCCATCGCCGATGACGAAGGCCGGCGCGGTTCCCGCGTAGCGGACGGTGGCACCCACCCGCTGCAGGTGCGGTGCGACCTCCTGCCCGTAGCGCTGGTAGGACTCCAGACCACCCGGCGTCTTGAACTTCAACAGGTTGACCATCACCACCGGTGCGTCGGCCGGCCGGGCGGCCAGAGCCGCGAACTGCTCGCGGGTGGGCTCCAAGGAACTGCTCATGGCAACGATTAGAGCAGATCGGTGATGGTCTTCAGGCCCGCTTCGTACAGCACGCCGGGCAGCATGCCCCCGTCGTGCTCGATGGTGGTGCCGTTGACGAAGTCGGCCTCGCCGCCGGCCAGGAACACGCAGACCCTGCCCACCTCCGCGGGGTCGCCGGCACGCCGCAGCGGGACGGCGGCGAAATACTTTGCGCCGGTCGGGTCGTCCTTGGGCAGCACGAACGACCGGAAGTTCTCGGTCATCGTCGGTCCCAGCGCGATGCAATTGACCCGCACCTTGGGCCCCCACTCCTCGGCCAGCGAGCGGGTGAGATGGTTGAGCCCGCTCTTGGCCGCGCCGTAGGAAACCAGCGTCGGCGATCCCGCCGGATGCCCCGCGCCGCTGGAGATGTTGATGATGCAGCCGACGCCCTCTTGGGTGCGCATCTGCCGGTAGGCGCGGATGGCGAACCAGAGCGGGCTGATCAGGTTCATCTGCACCGCGTACGCGTGGAACAGCGCCGTTCGCTCATACTCGTCGTCGCTGGCCGGCGCCCCCTGAATGCGTTGCACCAACTCGGGAATGCTGTCGACGTGCGGCGCCGGAACGGTCCCGCCGGCGTTGTTCACCAGAATGTCGATCCGGCCGTGCTCGGCGACGACGTCGGTGACGAAGGAGTCGATCGCGCGGTAGTCCCCTTGATCACAAACCTTCTGGAAGGCCCGGGCGGCCCAGTCGGTTTCGCAACCGGGGATGGCGTCCAGCGGTGAACGCGAACAGCCGATGACGGTGGCGCCGGCACGGAGCAATTCGTGGGCGATGCCGACGCCCACTCCGCGGCTCGTCCCGGTGACGATCGCGACCTTGCCGTCGAGGATGCTCATGACAGGCCTTCCCACTCCAGATCGATGTTGACAGTCACTGTCAACCGGTCATACTGTGCCAGTCCGGTCGTGGGCGTGTAAAGCATGCAATTCGGAGGTCAGCAGATGAGTAGTCCGTCCAAGCTTCGTGTCATTCAATGGGCGACCGGAGGCGTCGGCAAGGCGGCCATCGCGTGCGTCCTGAACCATCCGCGGCTGGAGCTGGCGGGCTGCTGGGTGCACAGCGCCGACAAGAACGGGGTCGACGTAGGGCGAATCCTCGGAATTCAGGACCTCGGTGTCACGGCCACTTCCAGCATCGACGAGATCCTGGCGCTGGACGCCGACTGCGTCATGTACAGCCCGCTGATTCCCAACGACGAAGAGGTGATCGCGATCCTGCGATCCGGCAAGAACGTCGTCACCCCGGTCGGCTGGGTGTACCCCGACCCGGGTAACCCCAGGCACCAGGCCGTCGCAGACGCGGCGGTGGAAGGTGGCGTAACTCTGCACGGTTCCGGGATCCACCCCGGCGGCATCACCGAACGATTCCCGCTCATGCTGTCGTCGCTCTCGTCGGCGGTCACCCACATCCGGGCCGAGGAATTCTCCGACATCCGCACCTACAACGCCCCGGACGTCGTGCGCCACATCATGGGCTTCGGCGGCACCCCCGAGGAAGCAATGCAAGGGCCCATGGCCGGCCTGCTCGAGGCCGGCTTCAAGCAGTCGGTGCGAATGATCGCAGACCACATGGGGTTTCGTATCGAACCGAACATCAGGACCATTCAGGACGTCGCCGTCGCGACCGCCGACATCGACTATGCGCCGTTTCCGATCACCACCGGAACCGTGGCCGCGCGCCGGTTCCGTTGGCAGGCCCTGGTCGACGGCGAGCCGGTCATCACCGCGGCGGTCAACTGGCTGATGGGTGAGGAGAACTTGGAGCCGGCCTGGAATTTCGGCGGCAAGGGTGAACGCTTCGAGGTCGAGATCACCGGTGACCCCACCGTGAGCCTCACCTTCAAGGGTCTGCAGCCCGAGACGATCGCCGAAGGGCTGGTGAAGAATCCGGGCGTGGTGGCCACGGCCAATCACTGCGTCAACGCCATTCCCGACGTCTGCGCCGCCGAACCCGGCATCAAGACTTACCTCGACCTGCCCATGTTCGCGGGCCGCCCGGCGCCCGCGCTCGCCTCCTCATGACCTACAGCCATCCCTTCTCGCTGCGCGACCACGTCGCGATCGTCACCGGCGCCGCCCAGGGCGTGGGCAGGGGCACCGCGGCCGCGCTGCTGGAACGCGGGGCGGCGGTGCTGCTGGTCGACATCCAAGACGAGTTGCTGGGCAAGACAACCGACGAGCTGTCATCGTTGGGACGCGTCGAGAAGCTGACCGCCGACTTGCGCGACCCGGACAGCGCCCGAAGGATTGTGACGGCCGCGGTCGACGCCTTCGGCACGGTGCACGGGCTGGTCAACAATGCGATCGCCACCAACGAACCGAAGGCGTTCGTGGATATCACCACCGAGGACTTCGCACTCGGTCACGACGTCGGCCCGCGGGCGACGTTCCTGCTCATGCAGGCCGTTCATCCCGTTATGGTCGAGGCGGGCGGCGGGTCGATCGTCAATCTCGGATCCGGGACGGGCACCGGCGGCGAACCAAAATGGGGCGGATATGCCGCCGCCAAGGAGGCCATCCGGGGCCTGTCGAAGGTCGCCGCTCTGGAGTGGGGACGCGACAACATCCGGGTCAACGTCATCTGCCCGTTCGCCGAATCGGACGGGGTCAAATTCTGGAAGTCGTTCGCGCCCAAGGAGTACGAGAAAGCCGTGGGACGCGTGCCGATGAAGCGGATCGGGGATGTCCGAACCGACGTGGGCGCGCTGGTCGCCTTCCTGCTGGGCAGCGACGCGACATTCATCACCGGCCAGACCATTCACGTCGACGGCGGAATCGGCTGCTTCCGGTGACTTTGCCCAGAGGAGAGTCGCTGCGCGATCGGCAGCGCGCGCAGATCCGGGCCGACATCAGGCGCGCGGCGTTCCGGCTCTTCGTCGAGCGCGGTTACGACGCCGTGACGACGGAAGAAATCGCCGCCGCCGCAGGCGTTTCGCCGCGAACCTTCTTCCGGCACGTGCCGACGAAGGAAGAGCTGCTGCTCGCACCCGTTCGCCATGGCGGCGCGGCGATCGTCAACCTGCTCGAGCAGCGGCCCGCCAGTGAGCCCCCTGATGTCGCGCTGATCAACGCCATCATCACGCGGACCCGATCGTTCGAGCAGGCGGACACCGACGAGTGGCGAGAAGCGCTGCTGGTGGCCCCCGAC
This sequence comes from Mycobacterium sp. E3251, assembly GCF_001666835.1. Lineage (GTDB taxonomy): Bacteria > Actinomycetota > Actinomycetes > Mycobacteriales > Mycobacteriaceae > Mycobacterium. The sequence continues at coordinate 57,889 of NZ_LZJF01000014.1, forward strand.
CTGCTGCGTAAGGTGACCGTTCACACGCCCGCCGACAAGGAGCGGGCGGCCAAGCTGATAGCCGAACGCATGGGCGTGAACTCCGATGTCGACCTACGCCCCGGCTTGCTGGTCCAACTCGCCTTCGCCGCAGCCGATTTCGGCTTCCAGCAATGGGTACGCCAGTCCGGTCGCCCATGGCCGCTGGATCGCTACGTCACCGAAGCGCTCGAAGCGGTCAAGAGCCCGCACTGGAAACGGAGACGCCCCTGATCAACCCCGAAACGCCTCAGGGTTCGCGATCCGGATCGGGGCCGCGTCCAACCAGGCGGCCACCGCCTCCACGGTGTCGGAGTAAAAGGCACCGAGCATCTCACGAGTGACGTATCCCAGGTGTGGAGACAGCGTCACATTCGGCAGCAGCCTCAATCGGTGATCGGACGGCAGCGGTTCGACGTCATAGACGTCCAGCCCCGCACCGGCAATGCGCCCGGTTTCGAGGGCGGCGATCATCGCGGCCTCGTCGACGATCGGGCCCCGCGACGTGTTGATCAAGTATGCCTGCGGCTTCATCAGGGCCAGCTCGGCTTCACCCACCAGACCACGGGTGCGTTCCGACAGGACGACGTGGATGGAGACCACGTCGGACTCCTCGAACAGCGTCACCTTCTCGACCCGGCGCGCGCCGGCCGCCGCGGCGGCGTCGGCGGTGAGGTTCTGGCTCCACGCGATGACCTCCATGCCAAAGACTTTCGCGTATTCGGCCATCCGCTTGCCCACCCGGCCGAGGCCCAACAAGCCGAGCGTCTTGCCGGACAGCGTGAGACCCGTAGTGACCTGCCAGCCGCCGCCTCGCATCCGCCGGTGTTCCTCGGCCAGGTTGCGTACCGTGGCGATCAGCAATCCCCAGGCGAATTCGGGGGTGGCGTCGTGCACGGATCGGAATCGCGGATGGGCGAAGTCGGTATGGGCGACGAGGATGCCCCGCTCTGTCGCCGCACCCAGGTCCAGGTTGGGCAGGCTTCTTCCGACGATCGTGATCAGTCTCAGGTTCGGCAGCCGCGCGAGCAGCGTTCGTGGTAGCGCCATCCGTTCGCGCAGGGTGCAGATCACATCGAACGGCCGCAGCTCTTCCGCCGCCTCGTCCTCGGACAGGTGCCGGTCGAAAACTGTGATGCGGGACCGGTTTTGCACCGGTGACCAGTCCGCAAGCCGCAGGGCCGCGCCGGCGTAGTCGTCCAGGATCGCCACTTCGGGCGTGAGGTCACCCATCTCCTCATTGAAGCACCGACCCTTGGTCTGGTGATGCGTCGGCTCGCCCTGATTCTGGTCGCGGAGATGTGGACGATCAGCGCGCTCATCTCCGCCCTGCGCGACGGCGCCTCACCATTCCAAGCGGGTAGGCGCGCGTCAACGGCCGCCAGCGCCACGGTGCAGCGCCTCGGCGGGCGGCCGGACCTGAGCGGGCTCGGCGGGTGATCGCGACGGCTCAGCCGCCGCCGCCACCCGCGCCTCCGCCTCCCCCACCGGCACCCCCGGCGGCGCCGCCACCACCCGTGCCGGTGGTGCCGCTGCCACCGTAGGTTCCTCCAGGAGCGGGCGGTGGGGGCGGCGGTGGCACCTGGCTGGACGACGTGGGCACCGGCGCCGCGGGGGGATTGCTTGCCAATGCGCTTGCGCCGGCACCGTCGCCGAAGGCGACCGCCAAACCGAGTGCGGCGGTGCCACCGGCGAGCGCCAGCGTCTTCTTAGCTCCAAACTTCATGACCGGCCGCATACCCGATATCGGCTTGCACAATCACGGGTTCGGTGACTCAGCCGAGCGCGGGCAGGACCTTGTCGGTGAGCAACTGAACGGACTTCCACGCTTCGTCGACGGGCATGCCGCCGACCAGTGGGTGCATCACGAGCGGGCCGTAGTTGTCGGCGTCGCGCACCTCCGCGATCAGCTCGTCGGGAGTCAGGAAGCGATAGCGACCCGACGCCTTGACCTCGTCCAGCGTCTGCACGCCGGGCAAATGCATCAGCGACCGTTGATCGGTTGACCATCCCCCGTAAGTAACCGCCTCCCAGAGGATGTGGTCGCCGAGTTCCGCCCAGGCCCGGTCGGGGTCCTCGTGCAGGAAGATCATTCCGCGGTTAACGGGCCCCGGCATGAGAATGAGCGGCGTCATGCCGGCCTCGGCACAAAGCTCGCGGTAGTAGGCGGCGATGTCGGGCAGGTGGTCGGCCAGGCTGAGGGGCAACCTAAATCGCGCCGCGCGTCGCGCCGTGGCACGGGCGCCACCCCCGACGTACAGCGGCGGATGCGGACGGGTCCAGGTGCCGGTGCAGATTCCCTCGTCGGCGCCGGTGCCGGACCATACCGACAGCATCCGCTCGAGCAGGCCGTCCATCAGAGCGCCCCGCCGCGCGAAATCGGCTCCCATGGCGGCATATTCGGCTGTGCGGTAGCCGAGGCCGACAGTGGTGTGCAGCCGGCCTCGGCTCATGTTGTCGACGAGCGCGATGTCCTCGGCGAGCCGCACCGGATTCCACAACGGGCCGAGCGCACAGTCCACGCTGGCGATCAGCGTGGACGTCCGGGCTAAGAACATTGCCGCCGCCATGATGGGATTGCAGCTCCAGCCGTGTCCGGTCGCGTGGTGCTCGTCGACACTGATGGAGGTGATGCCGTGCGTCTCGCCCCACTGCGCCAGTTCGAGGGCGGCCGACAACAGCCGGCTCTGCGTGCGTGGTTCGCCGTGCGGGGAGGCGAAGTTGAAGCGCAGTACCGTCAGCAACACGTCATGCCTCGTCGGGGGCTGCCATCGACCGCAGGAACGCGGGAAAGTCGGGAAACAGCGCGCGGTCGACGATCTCGATGCGGGCGCCGAAAGCGTCCGTGTAGTAGGCGAATAGCCCGAGATCGGAACCGGGAACGTCCGCCGTCATCTCGAGCGTGAAGCCGTTAACCTCCAGCGCGCGCGCACTGTCGGCCAGGTCGTCGCTGAAATAGCCGAGGTGGTGAACCGCGTTGCCCGGCGCGGCCGTCCACGGACTCCCAGGTACCTCCTGTACGAGTTCGACGTGCGGACTCTGCAGGGAGTAGACGATCGTCGAGGTCAATTCGCGGACACCCGTCGGGGTGCGGAACGGTAGGGTATAGCTCATCGGGGTGATCCACCGGTAGCCGGCCAGAGCGCTGAGTCGGCCCATGGCCGCATCGAGGTCGGGCACGATGATGCCGGTATGGTAGAAGTCCTCGGGCCGCAACGCAATTGACATGGCTTTCCTCGTGTCTCAGACGCAGTCCGACGCGGCGTCGACGACGAAAACCGCGCCGCTGGTGTAGCTACTCTGCTCGGTACAAAGGAAGGCGATGGTCGGGGCGATCTCCCCGACGGTGCCGAACCGGCGCAGCGGGATATGCGCCAGCTCCGAGTCCACCAATTCGGCCGAGCCCTGCATGGGCGCGGTCATCGGAGTGTCGATCGCCCCCGGCGCCACAGCGTTCACCCGGATCCCCTTACCGGCCCATTTGACGGCGAGGTTCCTTGTGATGCAAACGATCCCCGCCTTCGCCGCGCCGTATCCGGGTACCAGAGGAACGGCCCGTAGCGCGGACATCGACGCCAGGTTCACCACGCTGGCGCCGCCCGCGGCCGTCGACGCCTTCAGGGCACGGTAGAGCCCGACCGTCAAGCGGTACGGCCCGGTGAGGTTTAGCGCCACCGACGCGTCGAACCCGTCGGGCTTGGATTCATCGAGGCCGCCAGGGAAATTGGCCCCCGCGTTGTTGATCAGTACGTCGAGCCGGTCGAACCTGTCCGCCAGTGCGTCCACCGAACGCGGGTCGCTGATCTGGAGCTGGTGATAATCCATGCCGGACAGGTCGACGTCGTAGTCGTCCGACGTCGGTTTGGTCCCGGTGACCGCGACGCGGGCGCCGGCGTCGCGGAACAACACCGCGGTGGCGTGTCCGATCCCGCTGGTGGCGCCCGTGATCAGAGCGGTGGTTCCGGTGAAGTCGAAGCTGACGCGCGCCGTCATGAGTTCCTCGCTATCTGGTTGCGTAGCCAGGCGGTTTCCCAGAAGTTCGTGCTGGCGGCCAGAAGTTCTTCATGGGCGTCCCGAAGCACGTCCCGAGCGCCGGCATGGTCCGACGGAAGGAGCTCGGCCAGGTGGATGGCCTGTAGCGGGCGGCCGTCGGCGAGGTGTGCGCGCGCCCGCCTGACCAATGCGTCGGCCCCGGCCAGCTCGACCACGTCCGGTGCGACGCTGTCGAACCCGACCGGATAGAGCTCGGTGGTCGACTCGTGGTGAAACCAGCCGGAGTAGTTCTCCCAGACGGCCCGCACGTCCCAGGCCACCTTTCCATAGCCTTGTCCCACTTCGTATTCCGCAGGCAAAGCGATCTCGCGCATCAGGGTCCGGACGTCCTTGCCTGCGTTCATCCCCTCGACGGTCTGATCGTGGACGTACCGGATCGCGTCGCGCAGCCGGGTCAGTTCGGCGTATATCAGCTCGGCCCCCGCTATCGGTTCGAAATGACCGGTCACCAGGAGGTCGGGCCGCAGGTCGCGCACCCGCTCCACGGACGCGATGGTTGTGAGCGCGTCGCGATACCGGTCGCCACGGATGGTGACCAGGTTGGGTATGTGCCCGAACAGCGGGCCGAAGACGTTCCCGCACAGGCAAATCCGCTCGTCCGGCAGCCACACCACCAGCGAATCGGTGGTTTCGCCCCCGGGCACGGAGATCAGCTCCATCCGCCGGCCGCCAACCTCCAGGGCCAAGGTGTCTTCGAAGTCGAGATCGACGACGGGAACGCTCTGGCCGGCGAGCCGGCTACTCCCCAGCCGCCGCTGGATGGCTTGGATGCCGGACGCCAGGGTGTCCTTGAATGCAAAGGCGCTACGGCTGGCGCGATACGGGATGAGGCGTTCGTTGTCGTCGCGCCACAGCGTCCAGTTGGCCTGCGCGATCACGGTGGTGTCGGGGTCGCGCACGCTGTCCAGACCACCGACGTGGTCGACGTGGCCCTGCGTGAAGACGATATAGCGCACCGGCGAGGGGTCGACGGCGTCGAAGTTCGCGCGATGCACGGGGCCCTCGAAACCCATGCCGGTGTTGATGATCACCCGGCCCTCACGCGTGGTGAGCAGGTAGGAATTCGACAGCCCCGGTGAGACCCACAGCCCGGGCGCGATCTCCTCGGCCCGTTCGGCGGCCGCGGGACGCATGGCGTCGGCGCCGGGCCTGCCGCGGTAGACCGGTTCGAAACTCATCGATGTGCCACCTTCCGGCTAGCTCTCGGCATGGACATCGAACCGGTCGAAGTAGAAGTCGAATCGTCCGCGCAGCTCGTCGGCCGTGACGCCGAAGTGCCGCCGCAGGTCATAGTGGATGCGGCCGTGTTTGCCGCGCGGATTGCCGTCCAGATACTGCTGGAAGCGCGCCCGCACCTTCGGTGGCAGTTCAACGCCGCCGCGTTGGTAAAGCTGTTCGAGCACCGGCATTTCGTTGCCGTTCAGCTGGTGGAAGCTGACATCGATGCTGCGTTCGGCCGGGACGAGATCGCGGTCGCGCACGCACGCGCCGAGCAACCGGTGTACCCGATCGCTCCAATAGTCCAGCAGCCAGTCTGGCTCGATGCTCGTGCGGCGCAGCCGATCGGAGTAGGCCATCATCGTGATCGCCGACTGGATCACCGCGACGGGATCGCGGTGGGTGAAAGTCACTGTCGCGTCGGGGAACGTCGCCATGAGCGGGCCGAGCTGCTCGCAGTGTTGCGGGCTTTTCAGAACCCAGGTCCGCGGGCCCCGAAGGAAGGTCAACGCCTGCAGCACTTTCCGCAAATATGCGTAGTGCCGGGTTTGGTCGAGGCCCAGGTAGTAGTCGCGCCAATCCGGCACCCGCGCGTGCCATTCCAGGACGTAGGCCGCCACATCGAGGTCGAGGAGTTCGACCTCTTCCTCGATCGCCTCGGGGAATCGGTCGTGCATGGCGGCGACCACCGGGGCGCTGGCCATCAGCGCGTCGTGCTCGGATTTAGCTCGCGCGTAACGCGGATCGACCCCGGAGATGCCGGGGCCCTGGCCGCGCGCGGGAATCGGTTCCTGGCTCTCCCAGTACGGCAAGGCCCGCCGGCGCGGGTCGGCGGCAATGAGATTCACCAGGTGGGTGGTCCCTGAACGCGGCATCCCGACGACGATGAACGGGCGCTCGATCGGGATTGCCTCGATCTCGGGATACCGCTTGAGAAGCTCGGTCAGGGACAGCCGGTTGCGCAGCAGCCGTACGACGCGTTGCCGCAACGACGCGCGCGTGAGCTGGCGCAGACCCTCGTCGGCTTCGATCGCGGCGACGTGGGCGGCGAGCCGATCACCGAAGCCGTCGACGTCGTCGAGGTCGTCGAGTCCTGCCTCCTCGGCCGCTTCCGCGAGCATCCGGTCGATGTCGAAGTCAACGACTCTGGCCTCGGTGAAGTCCAGGATCTGGCGTTGGACGTCGGTCAACTTGGGCGCGGTCAGGTCGTCGAAGTCGATCTCGTCAACGGCAGAGCCCACCGGATCCTCTTTTCGACGTGTCGTCGAAAAGAAATATGACACAGACGTCGGGCGTCGATCCGCTGTGGTCCTACAGGTTCGCCAAGTCGTCGGGCACGTCGACCTTGTGTTCCTGCAGCACCTCCAACGGCACCACCTCGAGGGTGCGTTCGTGCGTGGAGGCCAGCACCACGGGTGCCGCGCAGCCGTCCTGGTGCGCCCGAAGCCAGTTCAGCGCCGTGACGCACCAGCGGTCGCCGGGCAACAGGCCCGGGAACCGATATTCGGGCACGGGTGTCTGAAGGTCGTTGCCGATGGAACGCTGGTGCTCCAGGAATTCGGCGGTCATGACCGCACAGATCGTGTGGCGGCCGAGGTCCTCGGGGCCGGTGGAGCAGCAACCGTCACGGTAGTAACCGGTCACGGGTTCTGTGCCGCACGGTTCCAGCGGGCCGCCTAACACGTTTCGATCGGGCACGGCTTCAGTATCGCGCTCTCTGGGGTGAAGTTTGAAGTAACTTTGCCGTCTCCGCCGGGGCAAATTTGTCCGGCTCCTGTACGTGTGGGGGCGGCGTGCGTGCGGGCGCTAGTGACGAACCGATAACAATTCCCACGTCAACCTGGCGCGACGCGCTGAGCAAATCCCGGGGAAATCGCCGGGAAAATTTATCGTCACATCGTGCAACGAAGAATGGCCCTCAAGCTGCCACTTCTGCTGGCAGCAGGCACCGCGCTGGCGCGAGCGCCACGCGCCTCCGCAGAGGAACCGGGCCGGTGGCCCGCCGACCGCGCCAACCGCTGGTATCAGGCGCAAGGCTTCCTCGTCGGATCGAATTACATCACCTCCAACGCCATCAATCAGCTCGAGATGTTTCAGGCCGACACGTATGACCCGCGGCGCATCGACACCGAGCTCGGCTGGGCCAGGTTCTACGGGCACAACACCGCCCGGGTGTTCCTCCACGATCAGCTGTGGGCGCAGGACCAACGCGGCTTCCAGACGCGCCTTGCGCAGTTCGTCGACATCGCCGCGCGCCATCGCATCAAACCGCTGTTCGTCTTCTTCGACTCGTGTTGGGACCCGGCGCCCAGGGCGGGTCGACAACGCGCGCCGAGGCCGGGCGTGCACAACTCCGGCTGGGTGCAGAGCCCGGGCGCCGAACGGCTCGGCGACCCCCGCTACGCCGGCGTAATGCGCGATTACGTCACCGCGGTGTTGACCCAATTCCGCAGCGACGACCGGATTCTGGGCTGGGACTTGTGGAACGAGCCGGACAACCCCGCGCGGCAGTACAAGAGCGCCGAGCGCAGCGACAAGGATCAGCTGGTCGCCAACCTGCTTCCCCAGGTGTTCCGCTGGGCGCGCGCGGTTGACCCCAGCCAGCCGCTCACGAGCGGCGTGTGGCGCGGCGACTGGGGACAACCCCAGGGCCGCAGCGCAATCAGCGACATCCAGCTCGCAAACGCCGACGTCATCACGTTCCATTCCTACGCCGAGCCCGCGGGCTTCGAGTCCCGGATCGGCGAGCTCGCGCCACTGGGGAGGCCGATCCTGTGCACGGAGTACATGGCGCGGCCCCGCGGCAGCACCGTGGAGGGAATCCTCCCGGTGGCCAAGCGCCACAACGTCGGTGCCATCAACTGGGGTCTGGTCGCCGGAAAGACCCAGACCTACTTTCCCTGGGATTCGTGGGACCACCCGTACACCGCGATCCCCAAAGTGTGGTTCCACGACCTCCTCCGGCCCGACGGCCGGCCCTTCCAGGACACCGAAGCGCTGACGACCCGGAAGCTGGCCGGCAGCCAAGCCTGAGCCGTTGGGTTAGGCGAATTTGCCGTTGACCGCCCTTTTTGCGGTAGTAGGGTTGAGCCGCAGAAGGGGGCGGCGGTGACTCTGAATCATCTGAGCGAACCAGAGCTGATCGCCTCGGGCGGGGGCGACCCGTGGGCGATCAACCAGACCGTGCAGGCGGGTCGCCCATTTCAAATCTCACGCCTGGCCGAGGCGTTTTACGCCGCGGGCCGGCACACCGCCGAAGCCGACCATGCCTTCCAGATAGCCCAGAAGCGCTTCGGCGAGTCGTGGAACCATCAGAACGGCGACAACCCGATCAACGACTCCGCCGAAGTTCAGCGATTGACGAAATCCCTTGGCGCGCAATCGGAGCAGCTGCCAAAGATCGGGGCCGACTTGGAGAACATCGCGGCCGCGCTGGCCGACGCGCAGAAGCAGGGTGCCGCCGAGATCGCCAACTTGGACCGTCAGCTGCAGTTTCTCGACAAGCTTTATGGTGCCGCGCAAGCGGATCTGCGGGATCCGAGCCTTCCGCCGAAGGAGGTAGCAAAGCTGCACATGATCATGGACGCAGCCCACGCCGACGCCGTGGATGACGTCCGTGACGCGGTGAAGCAGATGCATTCGATCCGCAACGCCTACTCCGACACGCTGCACAAAGCACTTGGCTCGTTGCACACCGAGGGCTACGACCCACCCGCGAACGTCGACGACACGTTGGAACAGCCGTTACGGGGTGAGGTGAGAGATCTCGGCCCGATCGCCGGGACCGGAGCCGTTCCTGGCATTCCGGGCATCGGGGCGGCGGATCTTGGTGAGATCGTTGAGGTGCCCGGAGAGAACGGGCAACCCACGAAATTCTTTGCCATCTTCGGAGATTCCTTCACGGGTGATAAGGCCTACGACGGCAAGCACTATCCGTCTGTTGCTGTGCCAGTCACCTTCGATGCGCAGGGGCGTCCACACTTCGGCGCGCCGCTGACGGGGGACGACAAGAGCAACAATGTCCTGTTCCCCCCGCCGCCTGAAGCAGGGAAAACCAATACTCTGCCTGCCGGGAGCATCCGGATGAGCGACGGCACCACGTACATGATGGTGGCGGGCACCGACAACCTGAACCCCACGGGAGGAACATGGCTCGTCAAAGTCACCGGCGACCCGGGACAAGGTTGGAAACCGATTGACAAGTCTTGGCGTCCTTGGACGCCTAATCTGCCCCATCCGAACGACCCGATTCCCCCGGGCACCCATCCGGGCACAGCCCCTGGGAGCCAACCCACCCAGATCAGCGGGTTTCAGGCTAAAGACGGCAAGGTGTACATCGCCGCAGACTCATTCGACCGCAGCCAAGGCGTCACCATGTACCGTGTCGATCCCGACCAAGTCACCGACCGCAGTAAGTGGCAACCGTGGAACGGCAGTGGTTGGGGTAACGCGGGAGACCCTGCGACGGTGCCAGTCAGCCAGACTCCCTTCGGAGAACTCAGTTTCAGGGAAGTCGACGGCAAGCCCGTACTTTCGGCATTCAACCAGGGCACTGGAAACGTTGAAGTCCGGGTCGCAGATGACCCCACGAAGGTAATGGCTGTTGGACCGACAGTTGTTGTACAGCAGAGCGATCCACACGCACCAAACTTCTTGCCACAGAATTACGGCGGCTTCATACTGCCCCAGTCCACACTTAGCAATCTGAATCTTCTGGTAAGTCAGTGGGATACGAACAACAATACTCCGTACAACACTCGAGAATTCCACGTTGATGCAAACCGGTAACCGTTCAATGATAGGACCAGAATGACTAGCAAGACTCTTACGATCACCGCCGGAATCGTCAGCGCGGTCGTCGTGAGCTGCAGTGCGCGCGCCGACGCACCCGTGTTCCCGGACATCAAGAGCTACACGCCAGTGAATGTGGCAGACTACACGATTGGACTTCCTAACACCGGGCGCACTCCGCTGAATACGGTGTACTTCCTTACACCAGACGGCATCACTTGTGATTTCTTTTCCGGTCAGGCCCAGTGCACCGGCAATAACTTTCCCGCTGTCCCGCCGGCAGCTGGGCCCGGCACGGTGAATGTGATCGGCACCGCCTCCGGCTTAACACAATCCGGCAATCCCATCGCCCCGAACGGGCAGGTGTACGGGCGTTCTCTAAAAACGTTGCCCCCGAAGCATTCCATCACGGTGGACGGTGTGATCTGCGGCGTCGATGACTCAGGCGTGACCGCCTGTAAAGACCCGCAAGGCCGTGGATTTGTGCTGTCACCCCATGGTTCTGCATGGCTGCCACATGTGTGAACGATCCTTCATGCGGTCTTGATCCGGCGTACCGTCTCGGCGAGAAGCTCGTCGAGAGTACTCAGCGGCAGGGGCGGCGTGTCGCCCTTGAACAACCACCCGCCGTCGCTTGCGCTGCTGATGACGATCAGTCCCCGCACCTGGCTGACTCGCAACGCCTCGACGCCTTCACCGCACACGGTGTGACCGCGGACATCAACCTCGCGCATCCACCGGTGCGTGATTCGCACCGTGTCCTCGCCCTCGGCGACAGCCGAATCCGTCTGGAGGAACTGGCGATTCTCTCGGTCCCCGCATACCGCCGGCTTATCTGCCAAATGCTTGGTGCAAGTACCGATTTCGCGCCGGAGGTCGGCCAGGAAATCGTCGCCAACATGCGCCCGGCCGATCATCACTTTGGGCATTGGTGGCTTCCCGGGCCGGCCCGACTTCGACTGGTCGAAGTCCTGCCAAACCGCCAGGGGTTCGTAGCGCGGTGCGGGGACCTGGCCAGCGGATGGGCAAAGAGACCACGACGCGCTACCGGGCTCGCCGGCTAGGGTGTTGTTGTCACCGGAGGCGGTCTCGATGCTGGTGTTCACCGAGAGCGCCGGAAGCAGCGAAGAGATCTGAGCCTGGCTCCAGTCGGCGAGCATCGGCGGCAGCGCCGAACGTGTCAGCGAGCGTCCTGCAGCGCCGATCAATTGGGACAGAACTTGGTTACGCGAAGCCGACGACGGATCGGGTGTGCGATACCAGGCCTGCACGGCCACCCTGTTGGGAAGCACCTTCGCCGCCATGTTGACGACCGAGAACCATTGCCCGCCAGTGTCGCCTGACTGATACTGCGTCAGCTTTTCGCTGGATTCACCGACCAGCCAACCTTGAATGCCGTCGCTGTCCCTGGAGTGGGCAATCGCCCACCCAGGACACCGGCGAGACCATGCGGCCATAGCGCTCGTGAGGTCGCCGCCGTCGCTCGCGACGGTGAACCGGACCCGGACGGGTTCGCCGCGGGTGAATCGATTGTTAGCGGGCGCCCCGCTGGCGGGGGTGTACTCCACATCCAGTTCCGGTTTATCCGTTGCCCCGAACCGGGGCAGGCGTTGGCAGTCTTCGGGAGCGGCCGTTTGACCCGAAAAGGGTGGCCCGGCGCCGAAGTCTGGAATAGGCTCATAAACGCTGACGCCGTTGAAGAGGTTCTCGACGTCGGCCAGCCCGGGTATACAGCGTGGCAACCGATCGGGCGCGCAATCCCCGCTCTCGGTCGGCGCGGCCGTGAGCGTCGCGGGACTCGACGTCGATCCATGCTTGTGGGTTGTGCACGCGCCGTCAGTCATCACGAGCCCCGCTACAACGGCAACCCCTGCGAGGGCACGAACGAAACCCCGACCAACCGGCGCCACGGGGCGACTCTACGTCACCGGTCTCGGCCGTGGCGTTGACCACCGAAAGAGCTTGCATTCCAAGGGAGTTAGGCGGCCGCGAAGTCCCCCACGGCGGTCATTTTGGTGCCGTCCCAGGCGGTGGCGAAACCACCCGCGGTGAAAGCGCAGTTTCCGATGATCCCTCGATGCGGAGGGCTTTGCATCCATGAGTCGAGGGCCTGGCCGGGATTAGCGGCAGATCCAGTTCCCCAAAACACGATCTCACCCGTGGCAGGCGTTCCGGTGTAGCCGGCTTCTGCGATGCGCATCCGCGGCGAAGAGCCGTCGGAGCCGATATGGCCGCTCAAACCGGTGCGCAGCATGTCGTCGGCGTGCCGCTGCGCCGCCAGCCTCAACCGCGGGTCGTCTCGCAGTGGCCCGCATGGCTGACGAAGCCCATTGACACCGCTGTACAGCGCCGTGCCCGAATCGTCTGCACGCGCGACGAATTCGGCACCGGAAACCGGAATCCCGAAGAGGACACAGCAAGACGCGAGGATGGCGACGATTTCGACTTTCTTCGTCATGTGGCCTCTTGCCGCGCGCCTTACAGTTCTCCGTGAGGCAATGCTATCGATTTTCGGCCCGGCATGGCCGAGAATCACGAGGATAACGGTGCACTCACAACGGAGGACGGTCGCCGACTACGCGGACAGCCCGGCCGGGTCGACTGCGTCGAATTTGATCAAAACCACGCCGACAATTGCTATGCTCCGCCGATGGCGCTGCAGGGTCAACAGCGCGGCTTTCGTCGCATACTCCTGGACAAAGTCAATGTGAAGTATGCGCAATATATCCACGAGTATTTCTATCAGAAGTTCTTCTACCACTACATAACCCGCAAGCTGTCCGCCAGAGACGTGTTATTCCTCAACTATGGCTACGAAGAAGACCCACCGATGGGCATTCCGCTTTCGCCGTCCGACGAGCCGAACCGGTATTTCATCCAGCTTTATCACCGCACGGCGACGCAGGTAGACCTCAGCGGTAAGCGGGTACTCGAGGTCGGTTGCGGCCACGGCGGTGGGAGCTCATACCTCACCCGAACCCTGCAACCGGCCTCATACACCGCGCTGGACTTGAACTCGGCCGGTATCGCCTTTTGCCGGAAGAGACACCATGTGGCCGGCCTGAAGTTCATGGAAGGCGACGCGGAGAACCTGTCTTTCCCGGACGAATCGTTCGACGCGGTGATCAATATCGAATCGTCGCACCTTTACGCGCAGTTTCCCCGCTTCCTCTGCGAGGTTGTGCGTGTGCTGCGCCCGGGCGGTCATTTCCTCTACGCCGATTTCCGTCTCACCGAGGGGCTTGCCGCATGGGAGGCGCAATTAGCCGACGTGCCGCTGCGGGCCCTCTCGCAACGAGTGATCAATTCAGAGGTCATGCGCGGGATGGAGAACAATTCACAGTGGTGGATGGCGGCGGTCAATGCACTCGTGCCCGCGTTCGCGCGCAGCTTTGCCGTAACCCGTGGCTACCGATTCGTGTGGAACACGTACCAGGGCTTCCGAAGTGGGGGACCGACGGAATACCGGATGTACTGCTTCGTCAAGGCGTGAGGCGGTCTCCCGTGCGGAGAACGCCGTTGGCGGTGGCGGAGGGATTTGAACCCTCGGACGGTTTTAGCCGTCACACGCTTTCGAGGCGTGCTCCTTAGGCCGCTCGGACACGCCACCGCCGAGCAGCTTACCGAACCGCGGGCCCCTTACCCCAATCGCTGGCGGGCGAAGAACTCCTCCAGCGGCGCGGCACACTCGTCGGCGAGCACCCCGCCCCGCACTTCCGGGCGATGGTTGAGCCGCCGGTCGCGGACCACGTCCCACAGCGATCCGACCGCCCCGGTCTTGGGTTCCCACGCCCCGAACACCAGACGGCCCACGCGCGCCAGGACCAGCGCACCGGCACACATCGTGCACGGTTCGACGGTGACCGCCAGCGTGGCACCCTCCAGCCGCCAGCCGTCGCCGAGCGCGCCCGCCGCGGCCCGCAGCGCCAGGATCTCGGCATGCGCGGTCGGATCACCCAAGGCTTCCCGGGCGTTGACCGCGCGGGCCAGCTCGGTTCCGTCGGGCCCGACGACCACCGCACCGATGGGCACGTCGCGCGGACCCGCCGTCGCGGCGACAGACAAGGCGGCGCGGATCAGCTCTTCGTCAGCGATCACCGACCGATGCGGTCGATCACGGCCGAAAGCTGGTCGGCGAAGCCCATCTCCCGGGCGATGCGGCCGAGCTGCTCGTCCGCGTACAGGTCGGCCTCGTCGAGAATGACGCCCAGCACCGCCTCGGGCAGCCCGATGTCGGAGAGCAATCCCAGGTCGCCCTCCTCGAACGGGTCGGAATCCTCCAGGTCCTCGGGGTCGATGTCGGCGTCCAGCTTGTCCAGCACTTCGGCGGCGATGTCGTAGTCCAGGGCGGCGGTGGCGTCGGAGAGCAGCAGCCGGGTACCTGACGGCGCGGGGCGCACGATCACGAAGAACTCGTCATCGACGTCGAGCAGCCCGAACACGGCGCCCGCGCTGCGCAATTCCCGCAGCTCCGTCTCGGCGGCCTTGAGGCTCATCAGCGATTTGCGGGCCATTGGGGAACACCGCCACTGGCCTTCTTCGCGCACGACCGCTACGCCGAAACCGTCCGGCGTATCGGCGGACAGGCCTTGGGCTGGGGCCCGTTGTGCTCCCATGGCCGCTTACGGTAGTCGCAGACCAGGCCCCCTGACCAGATGGAGCGAACCGCGGCGACATCTTGACGCACCGCCGACGCCGGATTGTGCCAACCTTAGGTCTGTGGCTAGCCCTGTTTCTCAACCACCGGTGTGCGTGCTCGGGCTGGGGCTGATAGGGGGGTCGATAATGCGGGCCGCGACGGCAGCGGGCCGGGAAGTGTTCGGCTACAACCGGTCGGTCGAAGGCGCGCATGGAGCCGCCGCCGACGGCTTCGACGCGACCACCGACCTGACGGCGACGCTCACCCGCGCCGCCGACGCCGGCGCATTGATCGTTCTGGCCGTGCCCATGCCGGCGCTGGCCGGCATGCTCGCCCACATCGCCGAACTGGCCCCGGCCTGCCCGTTGACCGACGTCACCAGCGTCAAACGGGCGGTGCTCGACGAGGTTGTCGCGGCCGGCCTCCAGGAAAAATTTGTCGGCGGCCACCCGATGGCGGGCACCGCCCATTCGGGCTGGGCCGCCGGCCACCCGGGCCTGTTCACCCGGGCGCCGTGGGTGATCAGCGTGGACGACCACGTCGACCCGGTGGTGTGGTCGATGGTCATGACGCTGGCCCTGGACTGCGGTGCGGTATTGGTCCCGGCCAAGTCCGACGACCACGACGCGGCGGCGGCCGCGATCTCGCACCTGCCGCACCTGCTCGCCGAGGCGCTGGCGGTCATCGCCGGGGACGTGCCGCTGGCGTTCGCGCTGGCCGCCGGGTCGTTCCGCGATGGGACGCGGGTGGCCGGCACCGCCCCCGACCTGGTGCGGGCGATGTGTGAGGGCAACTCCGACCAGCTGGTGCCGACGGTCGACCGGGTGATCCAGTTGCTGAGCCGGGCCCGCGAGTCGCTGGTCGCGAACGATTCGGTGGCCGAACTCGTCGAGGCCGGCCACGCCGCCCGCACGCGTTACGACAGCTTTCCGCGTTCCGACATCTTCCACGTCATCATCGGCGACGAGAACTGGCGCGAGGAATTGGCCGCCGCGGGCCGGGCGGGCGGCGTGATCAGATCCGCTCTGCCAAGCCTGGATAGTCGACGATGAAGCCCTCGTCGTCCACGCTCACGACGGTGTCGGCGACCGGGGAGTGCAGCTTGATCCCGTCGTGGCCGCCCGTGCTGGTGTAACTCACGAGGTCCGCGGTGATCGCCATGTCGGGCAGGTTGACGTAGACGACCGGCAAGGTGACCGAGTCCGCCCGCTCGTGCAGGCCGAGCCGCCGGATGGGCAACGCGTTGAAGAACGGGCTGAAGACCACATCGCAGTCAAGCGCGCCGTTGTACCCGGCTCGCCGCTCGCCCTGGTGGTCGGTGACCAGCCACATGTTCTCTTCGTCCCGGGCGATGGACAGCACGCGTTCCCGTTCGGCGAGGGTGACCGTCATTCCCAGCCGCTTAGTGGCGCCGGTCTCGTCGGTCTGCAGGTCGTAGTACGCGCCGAACGCGGGGTTGGTGGCGGTGGCGGCGGCGACGATACGGCCGTTCGCCTTGATCCTCTTGCCGGACACCTGGATTCGTACCGATTCCATCCGGGAGACGTCCTGGGCACGCCAGGTCAACATTGCCTGCCACACGCGCCGAGGGCCATCAGAGGGGTCTGCGTTCACTCACCTACCGTAAGACGTGCGGGCGAACCGCGGCAGGCCTGTCGGGTAAGTGTGGCGAAGTCGTCCGGTGCCCGGCACCGACGCCCACACCACCAACGCGAGCAGCCCGTCCAGCGCCAGCGCCAGCGCGGCCACCATCAAGGCACCGACCAGGGCAAGGTGGAACTCGCGTTCCTTGATTCCGTCGATCAGGTATCGGCCCAGCCCGCCGAGGCTGGCATAGGCCGCCACCGTGGCGGTGGCGACCACCTGAAGCGTCGCGCTGCGCAGCCCACCGAGGATCAACGGCAGCGCGTTGCGCGCCTCCACCCACAGCACCTGCGCCTCCGTCATGCCCATCGCCCTGGCCGCGTCGACCACGGTCGGCTCCACGTTGGCGATTCCCGCGTACGTGCCGGCCAGCACGGCCGGGACGCCCAGCAGCATCAGGGCGACCAGCGGCGGCCCCATCCCCAACCCGAACAGCAACGTCCCGAGCAACAGCACACCCAGCGTCGGCAGGGCGCGCAACCCGTTGACCGTGCCGACCACCAGCACCGTGCCGCGGCCGGTATGCCCGATGATGAGCCCGGCCGGAACCGCGATCAGCGCCGAGGCGCCCACCGCGACCGCCGTGTACTCGAGATGCTCCAGGACTCGCGCCGCGAGCCCGACCGGGCCGGTCCAGTTGTCGGCGGTCAATAGGTAGGAGATGGCCCCCTGGACGAAGTTCATCGCGCGCCACCCACTATCGGGGCCACCACCGACCGCCGCCGTGGTGAACGCCCGGCGTGCTCCCACGGCGTGGCCAGGCGGCCGGCCACCACGATCAACGCGTCGATGACGACAGCCAGCACGAAGAGCGCGATGATGCCGGCAAGGATCTGATCGCTCTTGTTCGTCTGGTATCCCTCGGTGAACCAGGTGCCCAGGCCGCCGATGCCGATCACCGACCCCACCGAGACCATCGCGATGTTGGTGACAACCACCACCCGCAACCCGGCGACCAGGACCGGGATGGCCAGCGGCAATTCGACTTTCAGCATGCGGGCGATCGGCGAGTAGCCGACGGCGGTGGCGGCGTCGCGCACCTGGGCCGGCACCGCGTCCAGTGCCTCGAGCACCGCCCGCACCAGCAGCGCCGCGGTGTAGGCCGTAAGCGCGACCATGACGTTGGCCTCGTCGAGGATGCGGGTCCCGATGACCATCGGCAAGACCACGAACAGCGCCAGCGACGGAATGGTGAACACGACACTCGCGGTCGCCGTCGTCAGCCGGCGGGCAACCGGTGCGCGTTGCACCGCAGCGCCCAGCGGGATCGCGAGGGCCAAGCCGATCAGCACCGGCACCAACGACAACCGCAGATGGACGATGGTCAGCGCCCAGGCGTCGTCGAGGTGGGTGAGCAGGTAGTGCATGTCGGTTCCCCGGTCAGGTCTTTCTTCGGGTTTCCACCGCGGCGAGCACGTCGTCGGCCAGCACACCGCCGACGACTTTTCCGCCTTCGTCGACGGCGAGGCCCACACCCGACGGCGACGACAGCGCCGCATCCAGCGCCTGGCTGAGGTTCCCGCGCGGACGAAACAACGAGCCGAGGCCACTCATGCTGTCCGACAACGGCATTCCCGCACGATGCCGGCGCAGGCCTTCGGAATCGATCCAGCCCAGCGGAGCGCCATCGCCGTCCACCACCACCGCCCAGCCGTCCGTCGGGCCGGTGTCGGCGAGGTCGTACACCCTGATGCGTCGCACGTCATGCACCGGCAAGCCGGCCGCGTCGATGAGTTGCAACCATCGATAGCCGCGGCCGAGACCGATGAACCTCGAGACGAAATCATTGGCAGGACGTGACAGCAGCCGTGCGGGTTCGTCGTACTGCTGCAACGTGCCGGCCCTGAAGACCGCGACTTTGTCCGCGAGTTTGAGCGCCTCGTCGATGTCGTGGGTGACGAAGACGATGGTCTTGTGCAATTCGCTCTGCAGACGCAGGATTTCGTTCTGCAGGTCAAGCCGAACCACAGGGTCGACGGCCGAGAACGGCTCGTCCATCAACAAGACGGGCGGGTCGGCCGCCAGCGCACGCGCCACACCGACGCGTTGTTGCTCACCGCCGGACAGCTGCGCGGGGTAGCGGGTGGCCAGCTTGGCGTCCAGCCCGACACGTTCGAGCACCTCGTAGGCGGCGGCACGAGCCGTCCGGCGGGACTGCCCCTTGAGCACCGGAACCGTTGCGATGTTGTCGATTACCCGCTGGTGCGGCATCAGGCCGGCGTGCTGGATGACGTAGCCGATCCCGAGGCGCAGCCGCACCGGGTCCAGGGTGGACACGTCCACGCCGTCGATGGTGATGGTGCCGGACGTGGGCTCGATCATGCGGTTGACCATGCGCAGGGCCGTGGTCTTGCCGCTTCCCGACGAGCCGACGAAGACGGTCAACTTCCCGTTCGGGATCACCAGACTCAACTGGTCCACCGCGGCGGTCCCGTCGGCGAAGGCCTTGCTGACTTTGTCGAAGACGATCATGCGCCGACCGGATGGTTGAAACCGTTGTCCCGCAGCCAGTCCCGGGCGGCCTGGTCGGGGTCGACACCGGAGTTTCCCGCAACCGCGGCGTTAAGCCCGGCCACCCCGGCGGTGGTCAGCTTCGCCGACACGGCGTCCAGCACCTGCTTGAGCCGGTCCGACTTCTTCTGCGAATTGACCAGCGGCACAATGTTGCCGGCCACGAAGTTGTGCTCCGGGTCCTCGAGCACCACCAGATGGTTCTGCGGGATCGCGGGGGACGTGGTGAAAACGTTTGCGGCGTTGACCCTTCCCTCCACCAGGGCCCGCACCGTCACCGCGCCGCCGCCGTCGTTGATGGCGACGAAGTCGCCCGGCCTGATGTCGAGTCCGTACTTCTGCCGCAGCCCGGGCAGGCCGGACGGCCGGTTCGCGAAGGCCGACGGCGCCCCGAACCGCACGTCCGCCGAATGCACTGCCAGGTCGGCGATCGTCTTCAGCTTCCACGAATCAGCGGTCCCGCCCGTCACCGTCACGGTGTCGGTGTCGGTGGCCGGCGAGGGCGTCAGGACCGCCAGGTCGCCGGGCAGCCTGCGGTCGAGTTCCAATTCGACGGCGTCGAGCATGGTCGCCGCCGACTCGGGCGCGAAGTAAAGCAGCAGGTTGCCGATGTACTCCGGCACCAGGTCGATGGAATGGTCTTTCAGCGCCGGGATATAGGTCTCCCGGCTGCCGATCCCCATCCGTCGACCGACCTCGAATCCGTTGGCCTGCAACGCTTGTGCATATATCTCGGCGATGATCTGCGATTCCGGAAAGTCGCCGGACCCCACGACGATGGATTTGGGGCTGCGGACCTGGGCGCCCAGCGGGTCGGAGCTGCTGCACGCCACCAGAACGGAGATCGCCGTGAACAACACGGCCGCTTGGATGACCGCGCGGTGCGCGCGCGACGGCATCCCCATACCGCCGACACTAACCTCAGAGTCGCCCGCGCGCCGGGACCCAGCGGGCCGGTTGCGCGGTTTGGTTTCATTCTGTGCCGGATGGGACAAAGATGACCCTATGAGCAGCCATCCCCCTGCCTCGCCCAGCCAGCCGCCCCCCAAACCCGCAGCGGCACCCAAGCAGGGCGCGGCGCCCAAGGAGCCCGCGATCGGGTTCACCCGCGCCGGCGCGCTGTGGTCGTCCCTGATCGGCGGCTTCCTGATTCTGATTCTGCTGCTGATCTTCATCACCCAGAACACGGCGGAGACGCCCTTTACGTTCTTGGGCTGGCACTGGCGCCTGCCGCTGGGCGTGGCCATCCTGCTGGCGGCGGTGGTCGGCGGGCTGATCACGGTGGCCGTCGGTACCGCGCGAATCCTGCAACTGCGCCGCGCGGCCAAGAAGCATCACGCGGCGGCGCGCTAGGGCCTAACCGGGGAGCTTGGCCAGCTCCGCCAGCCCGCGGGAGATCAGCGGGGCCACGACCTCCGGCATGTGGTCGGAGTCCATCCCGCGAGCCTGGTCCGACATCCGCCGGCGGAAGTCGATGCCGGCGGCGATGATGGCCAGCTTGAAGTAAGCCAGGGCCATGTAGAACTCCCAATGCGCCAGCGGCAGGCCGGCGACCAGCGAGTACCGGTCGGCCAACTCGTCGGCCGTCGGCAACAGCGGTGACGTCCAGGCCGCCTGCGCGTTGACGATCAAATCCAGCGCCGGGTCGCGGTACACGCACATCAGGGCCGCATCGCTGAGCGGGTCCCCGAGGGTGGACAGCTCCCAATCGACCACGGCGCGCACTTTCGTCGGGTCGTCGGCGTCCAGGATGGTGTTGTCGATCCGGTAGTCGCCGTGCACGATCGACGTGCGGCTCTGCTGCGGGATGGCCTCTTGCAGACCGGAATGCAGGCGCTCGACGTCGGCGTCGCGGCGGTCGTCGGGCAGCCGCACCAACGCCCACTGGGAACCCCACCGCCGCACCTGGCGCTCCAGGTAACCGCTGGGCTTGCCGAAATCGGCCAGTCCCACGGCCTCGGGGTCGACGTTGTGCAGGTCGACGAGGACCCGGATCAGCGAGTCGACGCAGCCCTCGATGACGGTGTGGCTGAAGGCTTCGAGCTGGGCGCGACGGCGCACCACCTGGCCTGCCACGAATTCGACGATCTGGAACGGCGCGCCCAGCACCGAGTCGTCCTCGCACAGCGCGATCGCGCGCGCCACCGGGACGGGCGTGTCCCGCAGCGCGGCGACGACCCGGTACTCGCGGGCCATGTCGTGCGCAGACGGGGTCAGGCCGTGCAGCGGCGGGCGCCGGACCAGCCAGCTGGTGGCGTCGTCATAGACGCGGAACGTCAGGTTGGAACGGCCACCGGAAATGAAGTCCGCGCGCAGCTCACCGTCGCGTCCGATGCCCAGTGAACGCAGGTACCGATCCAGCGAGGCCAGGTCGAGGCCCTCGAGTTGGTCAGCTGAAGTCACCGGACTTGTTTACCACCTCTGATTTCGCGGCAGCAGGTCCCACACGTGCTCGACTCCATTGACCCCCGCGACGGTCGCCTGACCGGATCGCGAGAACAGCAGCCGGGTGACCGACGCGTAGTCGACGGGAAACGACAACAGCCGGGACGTCCCCAGAATCTGGTGCAACAGGACGTTGATCACCCCGCCGTGGCTGAACACTGCGACGGTGTCCTCGGGATCGACGGAGGCGACGAGGTCGTCGACCGCCGCGCGCACCCGGGCCAGAAACGCGTCCTCGTCGACCGCGCTGGGCAGGTGCCCCTGGGCCAGGCGCGCCCACTCCTCGGGCATTTCCTGGCGGATCTGCTCGACCGGGATGTACAGCGGGAGATCCCGGTCATATTCGGCGAATCGGTCGTCGATCTCGACCGTGAGCTCCCGCGCCGCGGCGACCGGCTCGGCGGTCTGGATGGCGCGCCGCTGGGGGCTGCTCACCACCCGGGAGATGGGAAACCGGTCCAGCGCCTTGGGAAGTCGCTCGATCTGCGCCAGCCCCTCGTCCGACAGGTCCGGGTCGGAGCCCTCGCCGTGTTCGCTGCGCAGCGGCAGGGCGTGCCGGACCAGAAGCAATTGCATGGGTGTGTCCCTGTCTGTGGTTGAGCGCGACGTGTTCATTCAAAGCATGCGGACCGGTCCGCGCAAAATGGGGCTCAGCAGGAGGCCGACCGCGAGGAGGGCGAATGACCGAGCCGAGCAGGGATTGGGACGTGGCGTACCGGCAGGAGACGCCGCCGCCATGGAGCATCGGGCGGCCGCAGCCCGAGCTGGCCATGCTGATCGACGCGGGCAGTATCCGAAGCGATGTGCTGGACGCCGGCTGCGGCCATGCGGCGCTGTCGCTGGCCCTGGCCGCGCGGGGGCACACCGTGGTGGGCCTGGACAGCAGCGCCACCGCGATCGAGGCCGCCGCCATGGCGGCCGCGGAACAAGGACTGACGACGGCGACTTTCGCGCAGGCGGACGTCACAAACTTCCGCGGTTATGACGGCCGCTTCGCCACGATCATGGACAGCGGGCTGTTCCATGCGCTGCCGCCGGAGAAGCGCCAGGACTATCTGCAGTCGATCCTCCGGGCGGCCGCCCCCGGGGCGGCGCTCTACATCCTTGCCTTCGCCGCCGGCGCGCTGGGCGACGCCGATCAAGGGCCGCGCGGCTTCGCCGAAGCCGAGCTGCGCGACGCCGTCTCGGCGCTCTGGCGGGTCGACGAGCTGCGCCCGGCCAAGGTGTACGGCAACGCGCCCGCGGTTTCCGATGGTCCGTTGGCACACCTGGAACGCGACGACGACGGCCACTTCATGGCGCCCGGGTTTCTGCTCACCGCGCACAAGCCGGACTGAACGAAAGGGGCAGCGGCCCGCGTGGAGAATGCTATTCTCCACACAGAGAGCGGGGTGTGCGGATGACGACGATGGATCAGGACCGGCTTGACGCGGGGGTTCTTGCCCGCTGGCTGGATGCGAACGGTGCACCGGGCGCCGGTGAGGAACCGCGGCTGGAGCAGCTGAAGGGCGGTTCGCAGAACACGCTGTATCTGCTCGACCGCGGCGGCGAGCGGATGGTGCTGCGGATGCCCGGCCCCCGCGCCGATGCGGCGCGCATCGACGGCTTGCTGCGCGAGATCCGGCTGGTGCGTGCCCTGTCCGGCACCGACGTCCCGCACGCGGCGCTGATCGCCGCCGACGACACCGGCACCCTGCTCGGCATGCCGTTCTACGTCATGCAGGCCATCGACGGCTGGAGCCCGATGGACGGCGGGTGGCAACCGCCGTTCGACACCGACCTGAACGCCCGGCGCGGGCTGGCCTTTCAGCTCGTCGAGGGCGCGGCGAAGCTGGGGCGGGTGGACTGGCGGGCTCAAGGTCTGGACGGCTTCGGCCGCCCGGACGGATTTCACGAGCGACAGGTCGACCGCTGGCTGACCTTCCTCGACGCCTACAAGGTGCGCGACCTACCGGGCCTCGACGAGGCCTCGGAGTGGCTGCGCAACAATCGGCCCGCGCATTACCGACCGGGCATCATGCACGGCGATTACCAATTCGCCAACGTGATGTTCGCCCATGGGGAGCCGGCGCGGCTCGCCGCGATCGTGGACTGGGAGATGACGACGGTCGGCGACCCGCTGCTGGACCTGGCGTGGTGCCTGCTGGGCTACGACGGCGAAGAGCCGCGCGCCGACGGGTTCTATCTCGACATGACCGGCATGCCCACCCGCAGCGAACTGCTGCGGCACTACGAGTCGGTGAGCGGGCTTTCCACCGAAAACATCGACTACTACCTGGTGCTGGCGAATTGGAAGCTCGGCATCGTGCTGGAAAAGACCTACGCTGCGGGAGTGAAGTCCGGGAAGGTCGACCCCAAGATCCAGGATGCCTTCGGGACGATGATCCCGCAGCTGATCGCCACGGCGGCCGAACTGACCAGGGGCCATTGAGATGGGTTATGCCGACCGGCTTTTCGATCTGACCGACCGGGTCGTGCTGATCACCGGCGGAAGCCGAGGACTGGGCCGCGAGATGGCGTTCGCCGCCGCGCGCTGCGGCGCCGACGTGGTGATCGCCAGCCGCAACATGGACAACTGCGTGAGCACGGCCAAAGAAATCGAGGCAGAAACCGGGCGCTCCGCTATGCCGTACCAGGTGCACGTCGGGCGCTGGGACCAACTCGACGGCCTGGTCGACGCGACCTACGACAGGTTCGGCAAGGTGGACACGCTGATCAACAACGCCGGCATGTCACCGCTGTACGACAAGCTGACCGACGTCACCGAGAAACTGTTCGACGCGGTTCTCAACCTCAACCTCAAAGGGCCGTTCCGGTTGTCGGCGTTGGTGGGCCAGCGGATGGTGGCGGCCGGCCGCGGGTCCATCATCAACGTGAGCACGGCCGGGTCGTTGCGCCCCACTCCCGACATCGTTCCCTACGCCGCCGCCAAGGCCGGGCTCAATGCCATGACCGAGGCGCTGGCGAAGGCGTTCGGGCCGGTGGTGCGGGTCAACACGCTGATGGCCGGCCCCTTCCTCACCGACGTGAGCAAAGCGTGGAATCTCGACGCCGCCCAGGGCACGCCGTTCAAGCACCTGGCGCTGCAGCGCGCCGGAGAACCGGCCGAAATCGTCGGGGCCGCACTGTTTCTGGCATCGGACGCCTCCAGTTTCACCACCGGTTCGATCCTGCGCGCCGACGGTGGAATTCCCTAGCGTGGCGAGCCGGGCGGCGGGTCGCCGCCAATAAAAGAGTAGGAGCATTCGAATGTCGTGGGACTTCTCCACCGAACCGGACTTCCAGCGGAAAATCGACTGGGTCCGCGACTTCGTCCGCGAAGAGGTCGAGCCGCTCGAGGTGCTGTTCCCGGGTTGCGAGTTTCTGCCACTGAATGAAGAACGCCGTCGCATCGTCGATCCGCTCAAGCAGCAGGTCCGCGACCAAGGCTTGTGGGCACCGCATCTGGGCCCCGAACTCGGGGGCCAGGGCTTCGGCGCGGTCAAGCTGACGTTGATCAACGAGATTCTGGGCCGCAGTCCCTGGGCGCCAATCGTTTTCGGTACGCAGGCGCCCGACACCGGCAACGCCGAAATCATCGCGCGCTTCGGAACGCAGGAACAAAAGGACCGCTACCTCGCCGGCCTGCTGTCCGGGGAGATCTTCTCGTGCTTCTCGATGACGGAGCCGCAGGGTGGCGCCGACCCGCGGGTGTTTCGGACGCGCGCCTTCCGCGACGGCGACGACTGGGTGATCACCGGTCGAAAGTACTTCTCCTCCAACGCCTCCGTCGCCTCGTTCTTCATCGTCGTCGCGATCACCGACCCGGACGTGCCCGTCCATCGGGGCGCCTCGACGTTCCTGGTGCCGGCCGGTACCGACGGGCTGACCATCGAGGCCACCCACCACCTGGTCGGCGCGCTGCCGCACGAACCCGGGCACTCCCTGGTGCATTACGAGGGCGTCCGGGTGCCGTCGGACGCGCTGTTGGGTGAACCGGGCCAAGGCTTCATGATCTTGCAGACCAGGCTGGCCGGCGGGCGGCTGCACCATGCGATGCGGTCGATCGGGGTGGCCCAGCGCGCGGTGGAGATGATGGCGCGCCGTGCGAAAAGCCGTTTCACGCAGGGCAGTTCGCTGGCCGATAAGCAGCTGGTTCAGGCATTCATCGCCGACTCCTACACCGAGCTGATGCCGTTCCGGCTTGCGGTGCTGCACGCGGCGTGGCTGATCGACACCGCCGGGGAGCATGCGGCCCGCGCCGAGATCGGCGCCTGCAAGATCCTGGCCCCCCAGGTGCTGAAATCGATTGGGCTGCGGGCGATCCAGGTGCACGGCGCGCTGGGCACCACCGACCAGCTGCCGCTGGTCAACGTGCTGCTCGGCGGGGTGGCGCTCGGCCTGGCCGACGGGCCGACCGAGGCCCACAAGGTCAACCTGGCGCGGCTGCTGCTCAAACACTACGAGTCCGAAGACGCCGAGTGGCCGAGCGAACTGCTGGACATCCGGCGGGAGGCCGCACGCACCAAGTACGGCGACCTCGTCAACCGTGTGCCGGCGCTGCCTGATTCGCCGTGAGCAGCAGGGTGACCGCGGCGGTCGAACGGGCGCTCGACGACCGCCAGCGGGAGGCTACCGAGGAGGTGGAGCGCATACTGGCCGCGGCGGTCCGTGTCATGGAACGGGTCGCGCCGGAGCCACCTCGGGTGAGCGATATCGTCGCCGAGGCCGGTTCCTCCAACAAGGCGTTCTACCGGTATTTCGCCGGTAAGGACGATCTCATCCTGGCCGTCATGGAACGCGGCGTGGCCATCGTCGTGTCCTACCTCGAGCACCAGATGGCCAAGGAGCGCGAGCCGCGCGATCGGGTCGCCCGCTGGATCGAGGGCGCGCTCGCGCAAGTGGCCGATCCGCACCTGAGCAGCCTGAGCCGGGCGGCCGTCGGACAGATGTCGGCCGGCGCGAATTGGCGGGCGGCCGATCAGGAGATGTTGCGACCGCTACGCGATCTGCTCGTCGAACCCGTTGCGGCGCTGGGAAGTAGCGATGTCGAGCGCGACGTCGAGGCCGTGTTCAGTTGCACCGCCGCGAACATGCGCCGATATGTGGGGTCGGCCGACCGGCCTGAATCCGACGACATCGCACACCTGGTGGGCTTTTGCCTGCGCGGCCTGGGGGTCGGTTGATGCGCGCCGTCGTCTGCCGTTCCTACGGCACTCCGGAAGACCTTGTCCTCGAGGACGTCGATGACCCGGTTCCGGCCCCGGGGCAGCTGCTGGTGCGGGTGCACGCCGCCGCGGTCAATTTTCCCGACGTGCTGTTCATCGCCGGCAAGTATCAGGTGAAGATTCCGCCACCGTTCATACCGGGCAACGAGATCGCCGGTGAAGTGATCGCCGCCGGCGCAGGCGCGCCCTTCCAACCGGGGCAGCGGGTTTCCGGGACCACCTTCGGCGCGTTCGCCGAACTGGCGTTGCTGGACGCGAGCCAGGCGGCGCCCGTGCCCGACGACGCCGACTTCGGGTCGGCCGCCGCCTTCGGCGTGACCTACCGCACCGCCTACCACGCACTGCGCTCGACCGCCGCGGTGGCAGAAGGTGATTGGGTCGTGGTGCTGGGCGCCGCCGGCGGTGTCGGGCTGGCCGCCGTCGACCTGGCCGTCGCCATGAAGGCCCGGGTGCTGGCGGCCGCTTCGAGCCCGGAGAAGCTCGAGCTGTGCCGGCGGCGGGGCGCCGAGGCGACAGTCGACTATGAGCGTGAAGACTTGAAGTCGCGCATCCGCGAGCTCACGGGCGACGCCGCCCGAGTGATCATCGACCCGGTCGGCGGGCCGTACGCGGAGCCGGCGCTGCGCGGGTTGGCGCGCGGCGGCACCTTCGTCACCCTGGGCTACGCGGCGGGCACGATACCCGCGATCCCCCTCAATCTCGTTCTGCTCAAGGACATCTGCGTGCGAGGCATGGAGATCCGCACATTCATGACCGACCACCCCGACGAGGCCGTCCGCGACATGCGGGAGCTGTCGGAGATGTTCGCCGCCGGCACGATCCGGCCGTACATCGGCGCGCGGTTCCCGCTGTCCGAAACCGCCGCCGCGCTGCGGCATGTGGCCGACCGGAAGGTGTTGGGCAAGGTCGTCATCGACGTCACGGCGTGACGATGTCGAAGCTCGGGTCCGGCTGATCGAGCGCATCCAGAAATGCCCGCAGTGCCGCCTGGTCGCCGGATACCTGTAGGCCGGGCGAGGCGAAGTCGCCCAGCGCCGCCGTTAGCAGCCGGGACTTGCCGGCCAGCTCGAGCGTGACCGTCGCGGTCGCGGGGTCGGCCGCCACCCTGCGGTACACGAGCACCCCGTTGCGCAGGGTGAGCCGGTAGTTGGCGGCCAGATCGGCGAAGGCGATGTCGATGGCGAGGTCGAGATCCCAGCTGCGCGGCCCGTCGACACGGATGGCGAGGCTGTCGAAGATCTGCTCCGGGGTCAGCTGCAAAAGCATGGTGGGCGAGGTGACCTGAGTCGCGGTGCCGAAGTTCCCACCGCGCAATTCCGTTGCGCCGCTGAGGAAGAAGTTGCGCCAGGTGGCATTCTCGGCGCCGTAGGCCAGCTGCTCGAGCGTGGCCGCGTACAGCGCGCGGGCGACGGTGTGCGCGCTGTCGGTGAAGATGGCGTGGTCCAGCAGCGTTGCCGCCCAACGGAAGTCACCGGTGTCGAATGCGGTCTGGGCCAGTTCGACAACCCGGTCGATTCCGCCCATCGCCTCGACGTAACGCGGCGCGAGCGTCTCGGGCGGATGCGGCCACAATCGGGCCGGGTTGCCGTCGAACCAGCCCATGTAACGCTGGTAGACGGCCTTCACGTTGTGACTGACCGACCCGTAATACCCGTGGGTGTGCCAGGCGCGCTCGAGCGCGGGCGGCATCTGGAACATCTCCGCGATCTCGACCCCGGTGTGGCCGCGGTTGAGCAGTCGCAACGTCTGGTCGTGCAGGTAGGCGTACAAGTCGCGCTGCAGCGACAGGAATTCGACGATGCTCTCCCGCCCCCAGATCGGCCAATGATGGGAGGCGAACACCACATCGGCGCGGTCGGCGAAGACGTCGATGGCCTCGGTCAGATAACCGGACCAGGCGTGTGGGTCGCGCACCAGGGCACCGCGCAGGGTCTGCAGGTTGTGCAGGTTGTGGGTGGCGTTCTCGGCCATGCACAGCGCGCGGAAACGCGGGAAGTAGAAATGCATTTCGGCGGGCGCCTCGGTGCCGGGCGCCATCTGGAACTCGATCTCAACACCGTCGATGGTGTGTCTCTCGCCGGTCTCGCGGACATCGAGGGTGGGGACGATGATCGCCACCTCGCCGGTGGAGGTCGCCTGGCCCAGCCCGCATCCCACCTGGTCCCGCGGTCCGCGGGACAGCAGGGTGCCGTACATGTAGGTCGCCCGGCGCGTCATGGCCGGACCGGCGTAGACGTTCTCCTGGACCGCATGTTCGACGAAGCCTTCCGGTGCGAGCACGGCCACCGCGCCCGCGTCCACATCCGCCTGTGAGGTGACGCCCAACACGCCGCCGAAGTGGTCGACGTGGCTGTGGGTGTAGATGACCGCGACGACGGGCCGGTCGCCCCCGCGGTGCGCGCGATACAGCGCCAGTGCCGCCGCCGCGACCTCCGTGGACACCAGCGGGTCGATGACGATGATGCCGGTGTCGGTCTCGACGAACGTGACATTCGAAAGGTCGAAGCCACGGACTTGGTAGATGCCCGGAACCACTTCGTAGAGGCCCTGTTTGGCGGCGAGCGTGGACTGCCGCCACAGGCTGGGGTGCACCGACGGTGGGGCGGGACCACCGAGGAAGGAGTAGGCGTCGTTGTCCCAGACCACTCGTCCGTCGGCCGACTTGATGACGCACGGGGACAGGGCGGCGATGAATCCGCGATCGGCGTTGTGAAAATCCGCGTCGTCATCGAATGGCAGCGTGTGCGCGCGATGCGCCGCCTCGATGACTGCGGTGGGGGGTGTGCGCTCCACGCCAATACAGTGCCACCAACGCACCATTTCGCGAGGCGTTGCGGCGCATATTGTCGACCGGCCAACGAAGACTCAAACAATTATCCGGAACCCTAGATGTTCGGCTCAGTTAAACCGCATACTGCCCCAGACGGCCCTCAATGCCGAGGGTCGCAACTTTCGGGCAAAGGAGAACATGTGAAGCGTGGACTGATGGTCGCGGTGGTCGGAGCGGCAGTTCTGGCCGCCGGTATTTCCGGCTGTTCCAGCAATAAGTCGAGTTCGGGCGGTTCGGGCACCAGCTCCGCGGTGAACACCTCGGCGGGCGCTGCCAGCGGAACCAAGGTCATCATCGACGGCAAGGACCAGAACGTGAGCGGCTCCGTCGTCTGCACCACGGCCGGCGGTAACACCAACATCGCGATCGGTGGCGCCGCGACCGGCATCGCCGCCGTGCTCACCGACGCCAACCCGCCCCAGGTGAAGTCGGTCGGGCTGGGCAACGTCAACGGTGTGACGCTGGGCTACACCTCTGGGACCGGCCAGGGTAACGCCTCCGCCGAGAAGAACGGCAACAGCTACAAGATCACCGGGACAGCCACCGGGGTCGACATGGCCAACCCGATGCAACCGGTGAACAAGCCGTTCGAAATCGACGTCAATTGCTCTAGCTAGCTGAGGACGCGGGCGGTTGCCACCCGTTGAGTGGCAACCGCACCGTGAACTCGGTGTGGCCGGGTGAACTGTCCACGGTGATCGTTCCGTCGTGGGCCTTGACGACGGCTGAGACGATCGCCAGACCCAGCCCGGTGCTCCCACCCTTGCGGGAACGCGAGGTATCACCACGGGCGAACCGCTCGAACACTTCCGACTGAAGCGCCGCCGGGATGCCGGGGCCGTTGTCGATGACCTGCAGCACGGTGTTCGCCGGCTCGGTGCTCAACCGGGTGGTCACGACCGTGCCCGCGCCGGTGTGCAGGCGGGCGTTGGCGAGCAGGTTGGCCAGCACCTGGTGCAGCCGGGCCGCATCACCGGTGACGATCACGGGTTCCTCGGGCAGGTCGAGCTCCCACTGATGGTCCGGCCCGGCGACGTGCGCATCGTTGACCGCGTCGACCGCCACCCGCGACAGATCGACCGGCTCGCGTTCCAGCGGCCGGCCGGAGTCCAGCCGGGCAAGCAGCAGCAGGTCCTCCACCAGGCGCGTCATCCGTTCGGTCTCGGAGGCCACCCGGCTCATCGCGTGCTCCACCGCCTCCCGGTCGTCACCCATGCGCTGGGTCAGTTCGGTGTATCCGCGGATCGCGGCCAACGGCGTGCGCAGTTCGTGACTGGCGTCGGCGACGAACTGGCGGACACGGGTCTCGCTGGCCTGCCGGGCCGACAGCGCGGCCGCGATGTGATCGAGCATCCGGTTAAGAGCCGACCCCAGCTGGCCCACCTCGGTGGAGGGGTTCGCGTCGGATTCGCGCACCCGCAGCGGCAGCTCGACCTCACCGCGATCCAGCGGCAGGTCGGCCACCCTGCTCGCGGTCTGCGCGACGCGGCGCAGCGGAGCCAGCGCCCGCCGGATGATGACGACCCCGGCGATCGTCGCGGCGGCCAGCGCGACCGCGGTGACGATCGCGAAAATGACCAGCATCCGGATCAGGGTGGCGTCGACGTTGGCCATCGACAGGCCCGTGACGATGGTGTCGCCTCCATTGCGACTCGGGGCCGCGACCACCCGATACCGGCCGAGCCCGTCCAGGTCCAGGGTGACCGGCGCACGGCTGCCGGCGATTTGCTCGAGCTGCGCCTGGGCGGCCGGGGTCAGCGCGGCCCGGGTGCCGCTGCTGGTGAGGTAGCCGGCGTCCACAGTCTTGCCATGGTTGACCACCGCGGCCACCATGCCCGCCGGCTGACCGGGGGCGTCAAGGAATCGTGGGCCCGGACCGGGGCGGGGATAGTACGAGTGCTCGCGCCGCGGGCGGTTCGGTTCGGGGTACATCAGCGCCGAACGGAACGACGTGCCCGCCAGTTGCCCGTCGAGCTGCTTGACCAGGTGGTGGTTCAGCGCCAGCTCGGTCACCGCGGTGATGCCGACACACACGATGGCCAGCACGACGATCTGCCCGACCAGCAACCGCAGCCGCAGGGACCAGGCCCGCCGCGCGTTGGCCAACGGTCGCGACCCGCTTCGCCCGGCTTCGCCGCGCTTGCGATCGCTCCTGGCCGACGGTCGCGACCCGCTTCGCCCGGCTTCGCCGCGCTTGCGATCGCTCCTGGCCGACGGTCGCGACCCGCTTCGCCCGGCTTCGCCGCGCTTGCGATCGCTCCTGGCCGACGGTCGCGACCCGCTTCGCCCGGCTTCGCCGCGCTTGCGATCGCTCCTGGCCGACGGTCGCGACCCGCTTCGCCCGGCTTCGCCGCGCTTGCGATCGCTCCTGGCCGACGGTCGCGACCCGCTTCGCCCGGCTTCGCCGCGCTTGCGATCGCTCCTGGCCGACGGTCGCGACCCGCTTCGCCCGGCTTCGCCGCGCTTGCGATCGCTTCTAGCGAGCCGGCTTGAGGACATAACCCGCGCCACGCAGCGTGTGGATCATGGGGTCGCGACCGTTGTCGATTTTCTTGCGCAGATACGAGATATAGAGCTCGACGATGTTGGACCTGCCGCCGAAGTCATAGCTCCATACCCGGTCGAGGATCTGGGCCTTGCTCAGCACGCGCTTGGAGTTGCGCATCATGAATCGAAGCAACTCGAACTCGGTGGAGGTCAACGCAATTGGCTCGCCGGCCCGGGTGACCTCGTGACTGTCCTCGTCGAGCACCAGATCACCGACCACCAGCTGCGCGCCGCTGTCCACCGTCGTCACTCCCGTGCGTCGCAGCAACGCCCGCAGCCGCAGCACCACCTCTTCGATGCTGAACGGCTTGGTGACGTAGTCGTCGCCGCCCGCGGTCAACCCGGCGATGCGGTCTTCCACGGCGTCCTTGGCCGTCAGTAAGAGCACGGGCAGCTGCGGGGTCTCTTCGCGCAGCTTGTGCAAGACGTCGAGCCCGCTCATATCGGGCAGCATCACATCGAGGACGACCACGTCGGGGCGTTGGGCGCGGGCGGCGGCGATGGCGGATGCCCCATCGCTCGCGGTCGCGATGTTCCAGCCCTCGTAGCGCAGCGCCATCGACACCATTTCGGCAAGCACCGACTCGTCGTCCACGACCAATACGTTGATCGGGTTCCCATCGGCACGACACATCACGACCCGCTCGACGGAGGATCGGGGATGCGTCACAAGTTCCAGTATGCGCACCGCCCTGAGCCGCCGCTATGGCCTACCTTTGCGCACCCTGTGAACGGGATCGCGCGACCGCTGAGCAGTCGCGCGATCCCGTTTTCCCGGCGAAGTGGCTAATACCAGTAGCGCCGGCCGGCGACTGGGCGGCCGATCGAGCCCATAATCCACAGCACGGCGCCGATGACGAGCACGACGACGCCGATCTCCCAAAGCAGGGGGACGCTGAACACAAACCCGAGAATAAGTAGGACTACGCCGAGGACGATCATGACGACTCCTTTAGGTGAGGGGCACTAGGACACCAGGCATTGAACTGGGCTGCGGAACATGGCAGTCCTTGACTTTCGGGTTGACGCCCCCGTAATTCAAAGGCCCCGCGATGACGGTCAACGCAATGTTTCCCGCCGTTACACAACTGGTTGAGTCACCTTTGAAGTAGTCGCGTTGCCATGCCGCAAACACCCCGATGAGCAGCCATACCAGGGCAATGGTGCCGATGATTCCGCTGCCACGCATGGTGACCTCCAATGTGGTCGAGAAAAATTTCTCGTGGACCATAGTTACCCATTCGACTTGTGTCTAAACCTTCGTGAGGGTGAATTCGGCAGTGTGCCAGCGGAGCCCGGGGGACTAAGTGCGGTCGGCGAGCCACGCCGTGGCCCGCCTCTTCGACGCCCGCGAAAGCCACGCGTCCTGGATGAGCTCGGCCAGTTCGGTCCTGCCGATTTCGGGTAGCCGGGCGGCCCGCACAAGTACCGATGGATGTCCGGCAAAGTGGTCGGTGGTGAAGAACGGCGAATCGGGATCCTGGGTCAGCGCCAACTTGTCGCTCTCCGACTCCACCCAGAGCATGATCACGTCGGCATAGCGCTCGCCAGTGGCCGGATCGATCGCGTCGGGCTGGGGCGTGCGGAAGAACACGAACGACTTACCGCCCACCTGATAGATGGCGTTGCCCTTCGGACCCTCCAGGCGCTGAACGTGCGGCATCGACGCGGCGATCTTGTGCACGTCGCTCACTCGGGCGGGTCGATCGGCCACACCGGCGAGGGTAGCGGCCGTGACACCCTAGCCGCGTCGCTGCGCGGACACGTACAGCGTGGGCGGCATCGTGTGTTCCGCTTCCTGCGGAACGTTGCGGCCGTAAC
>NZ_LZJF01000015.1 GCF_001666835.1 Mycobacterium sp. E3251
TCAGCCGCACCGAGGTGCCGGTGGCCCTCGAGGCCGCCACGTAGGTCAGGATCCGCGCGCCGTGCTGCGCCGCGGTCCGCGCGACCGCGGTGACCAGCCGGGCGTCGTCGATCAACTGACCGTCGTAGGCCAGCAGGCCGCCGTCCAGGCCGTCACGCCGAACGGTGGGCGCCATCTGCACGACGCGGTCGGGCCCGATTCGGCGCGACCGGGGCAGCGTCGACGACGACGTGCCCGCGAGCATCCGCAACGCGTCGCCGGCCACGAACCCCGCACGCACCAACGCGCGCTTGCCCCGGCCCATGGACGGCAGCAGCGGAACCAGTTGCGGCATCGCATGAACGAGATGAGGGGCATTGCGGCTCATCAGGATTCCGCGTTCGATGGCGCTGCGCCGGGCGATCCCCACGTTGCCGGTCGCCAGGTACCGCAGGCCGCCGTGCACCAGCTTGGAACTCCAGCGGCTGGTGCCGAAGGCCAGGTCGTGCTTTTCCACCAGCGCCACCCGCAATCCGCGCGACGCGGCGTCCAAAGCGATGCCGGCGCCGGTGATGCCGCCGCCGATCACGATGACGTCCAGCGGTTCGCCGTCGGCCAGTGCCGTCAGGTCGGCCGTGCGGCGGGCGGCGTTGAGCGCGGTGGGGTCGGGTATCACGACAGGTACCCGTTCAGCGAGTAGGCGAGTTCGCCGGCCAGCGTTTCGGCGTCCAGGAGCGGTTCGACGATCTGCGCCGACTGAATGGTCGACTGGGCGATCAGCAACACCATGGTCGCCATTTGGACCGGGTCACCGGCGCGCACGCTGCCGTTGCGCTGGGCGACTCGCAGCCGGGCGGCGAGGGCGTCGATCAGCATGTGCTGACTGGTCCCGAGGCGCTCGGTGATGTAGATCGGCGCGAGCTCGGAATGCAGCACGGACATCACGAGCCGGTCCTGGCGCAACAGGTTGGCCACCGTAACGATCTGTCGCACAAGCGATTCCCGGTCGTCACCGAGCAGGGGCGCGTCCCGCATCACCTCCGTGACGTGCCGGGTCAACAGCGCCGCCACGATCGATTGGGTGTCCGGCCAACGCCGGTACACGGTCGGCCTGCTGACGCCCGCCCGCCGGGCGATCTCGGCCAGGGTCACACGGTCTACCCCGAAATCGACCACACAGCTGGCCGCCGCCGCGAGGATGCGCTCTCCCGTGTCCACCGGCGCTTGAGCGTTACTGATTGACAGCATGTGTAATACTGTAACGCATGACGCAACCCGAGCGCCTCCTGCCCCCGATGAAATGGAACGCGTGGGGAGATCCCGCGGCGGCCAAGCCGCTCTCCGAGGGGATCAGGGCGCTGCTGAAACAGGCTGTGGGCGTGCAGGATTCCGCCGCTGCCGAACTCGAACTCGATCAGGTGCGCGTGCGCCCGTCGGCGTTGTCGCAGGCGCATCGCGACGCGCTGGCCGAGCTCGTCGGAGCCGCATATTGCCGTACCGACGACCGGGATCGGCTGCTGCACGCCGGCGGCAAGTCCACGATCGACCTGCTGCGCCGCAAGGACGCGGGCGTGCAGGACGCGCCCGACGCCATCCTGCTGCCGGGTGACGAGGATGCCGTCGCCACGATCCTGCGCTACTGCTCCCACCACCGCATCGCCGTCGTTCCTTTCGGCGGCGGCACCAGCGTGGTCGGCGGTTTGGATCCCATTCGCGGTGAGTTCCCAGCCGTGGTGTCCCTCGACCTGCGCCGCCTCGATCGGCTGATCTCCCTCGACGAAGTGTCCGGCCAGGCCGTTTTCGAAGCCGGCGTCACCGGTCCGGACGCGGAGCGTTTGCTTGGCGCCCAAGGCTTTTCGCTCGGGCATTTTCCGCAGAGCTTCGAATACGCGACCATCGGCGGTTTCGCCGCGACCCGCTCGTCCGGGCAGGACTCGGCGGGCTACGGCCGGTTCAACGACATGGTGCGCGGCCTGCGCGTCGTGACCCCGGTGGGCACCATGGACCTGGGCCGCGCCCCCGAGTCCGCCGCCGGCCCCGACCTGCGCCAGCTGATGATCGGCTCCGAGGGCGCCTTCGGCGTCATCACCCAGGTGCGGCTGCGCGTGCACCGCGCCCCGGAGGCCGTTCGCCACGAAGCGTGGTCGTTCCCCGATTTCGAGACCGGGGCCGCCGCCGTGCGCGCCGTCACCCAGACTGCCACCGGCCCCACCGTCATCCGGCTTTCCGACGAGGCCGAGACGGGAGTCAACCTGGCCACCACCGAGTCGATCGGCGAAAGTCAGATCACCGGCGGCTGCCTGGCGATCACGGTGTTCGAGGGCACCGAGGAGCACGTCGAGAGCCGGCACGCCGAAACCAGCGCCCTGCTGGCGGCGCACGGCGCAACGTCGCTGGGCGCAGCGCCGGCGCGGGCGTGGGAACACGGCCGGTACGGCGCGCCGTATCTGCGCGATTCGCTGCTCTCGGCGGGCGCGCTCTGCGAGACGCTGGAGACCGCCACCGACTGGTCCAATATTTCCGCGCTCAAAGCCGCTGTAACGCAAGCCCTCACCGAGGCGCTGGCCGAGACCGGCACACCGGCGCTGGTGATGTGCCACATCTCGCACGTCTACCCCACCGGTGCTTCGTTGTACTTCACCGTCGTCGCCGGCCAGCGCGGCAACCCGATCGAACAATGGAAGGCCGCGAAAAGGGCGGCGTGCGACGCGATCATGGCCACCGGCGGCACGATCACCCACCACCACGCGGTCGGCGCCGACCACCGGCCCTGGATGGCCGACGAGGTTGGCGAGCTGGGGGTGCAAGTCTTACGCGCGGTCAAGGCGACCCTGGACCCGGCCGGAATCCTCAACCCCGGCAAGCTGATTCCATGAACCGGCGCGAGGTCGCGAAAGTGATCGCGCTGACCAATCCCGTCTCGGGGCACGGCGCCGCGATCCGGGCGGCGGAGCGGGCGATCGCGCGGCTGCACCACCACGGCGTCGAGGTCGTCGAGATCATCGGCGACGACGCGCAAGACGCGCGCTACCTGGTGAGCGCGGCACTGGAAAAGGGCGCCGACGCGGTGATGGTGACCGGCGGCGACGGCGTCGTCTCCAACGCGCTGCAAGTGCTCGCGGGCACCGACATCCCTATCGGCATCGTGGCGGCGGGAACGGGTAACGACCACGCTCGCGAATTCGGGCTCCCCACAAAGGATCCGGAAGCAGCCGCGGACATCATCGTCGACGGCTGCACGGAAACCATCGACCTGGGCCGGATCCGCGGCGAAAGCGGCGTCGACAAGTGGTTCGGCACCGTGGCGGCCACCGGATTCGACTCCCTGGTGACCGACCGGGCCAACCGGATGACCTGGCCGGACGGGCGGTTGCGGTACTACCTCGCGATGCTCGCCGAGCTATCGCAGTTGCGGCTGTTGCCGTTTCGCATGGTGCTGGACGGGACGCGAGAGATCGACGCCGACATGACGCTGGCCGCCTTCGGCAACACCCGCAGCTATGGCGGGGGCATGCTGATCTGTCCCCACGCCGATCACACCGACGGCCTGCTCGACATCACCATGGTGCACTCCGCGTCGCGGACGAAGCTGGTCCGCCTGTTCCCCACCGTGATGAAAGGCACCCACGTCAATCTCTCGGAGGTGAGCACGACGCGGGCCAAGTCCGTGCACATCGAGTGCCCGGGCATCAACGTCTACGCCGACGGCGACTTCGCCTGCCCGCTGCCCGCGGAGATCAGCGCGGTTCCGGGCGCGCTACAGGTTTTACGCCGAGCCGACGACCAATAGCAGCTCGCGGAATTTGATATCGCCCGCGATATCAAATTCGGCGGTCGCTCAATGGTCTCCGGAGAGCTAGCCGACTCCCCGGCTGAGCCAGGTCACCTCGCCGACCTCGCCGCCGTCGCGGTACGCCTCGAGGGCGTCGTCCCAAGCCGTTCCCAGGACCGTGTCCAGCTCGGCGGCCAGGGTGTCGGCGCCCTGCGCCATCAGCGCCCGCAGCCGCATCTCCCCGACCATGACGTCGCCGTTGGCGCTCATCGCCCCGCTCCACAGGCCGAGCTGCGGGGTGTGGCTGAACCGCTGGCCGTCCACTCCGGGGCTGGGGTCCTCGGTGACCTCGAACCGCAGCACGGACCAGGAGCGCAGGGCATTGGCCAGCCTGGCGCCGGTGCCGACCGGTCCGACCCAGTTGGTGACTGCGCGCAGTTGTCCGGGCATGGCCGGCTGCGGCGTCCACGTGAGGTTCGCCTTCGCCCCAAGGGTCGACGACAACGCCCACTCGACATGCGGGCATACCGCTGCCGGCGAGGCGTGCACGTACACCACGCCCGTGGTGACGTCGGCGAATTGATTCGACGCACGCATATCCTGCTCCTTCGGTTCCGCGAGGGACGTCTTCCCCAACGACCTGGCGGACCTACAAGCAGGATCTGCTAACTATTTTGTGTGTCGTGCGTGTCTATTGTGCCTTGTGATACCCGTGTTGCGCTAGTGTGCATTTTCCATCAGCCGAATTCGGCTATCACGGCATCGGAAATCGCCGGCCAGGGCCGCAGCGCCCACTCCCCGAAATCGCGGTTGGTAAGGGCCACCAGCGCCAGGTCACGTTCGGGATCTGCCCAGATGAAACCGCCCGACTGGCCGAAATGGCCGTACGTTCGCGGCGAGTTGCGGGCGCCGGTCCAGTGCGGCGATTTGGCGTCCCTGATCTCGAAACCCAGCCCCCAGTCGTTGGGCCGCTGCACGCCGTAGCCGGGCAACACACCGTCCAGACCGGGAAATTGCACCGTGGTCGCCTCGGCGTGCAGTTCGGCCGACACGGTGGACGGGCGCAGCAGGTCGACGGCGAAAGCCGCCAGGTCCGCCACCGTCGACGTGGCCCCGAATCCCGCGGCCGGCGCGCCGCCGTCCAGCCGGGTGGCGGCCATGCCCAGCGGTTCGCAGACCGCTTCGGCCAGGTAGCGGCCGAACTCGATGCCGGATTCGCGCTCGACGACCTGGGCCAGCACGGTGAAGCCGTGGTTGGAGTAGATGCGCCGCGCTCCCGGGGCGGCCAGCACGTGATCGTTGTGCAGGGCCAGGCCTGACGCGTGCGCCAGCAGGTGGCGGATCGTGGCGCCCGGCGGGCCGGCGGCGGTGTCCAGGTCGACGACACCCTCTTCGACGGCCACGTGCACGGCGCGGGCCACCAGCGGCTTGGTCACCGAGGCCAGCTCGAACACCCGCTCGGTATCCCCGTGGGCGGCCAGCACCCCATCGGGTCCGATCACCGCCGCGGCGGCGGCCTCGACCGGCCAATCGGCTACGGCCTCAAGGGCGTCGTGGCCGCGCATCACTTCCGAGCGATGTAGTAGTTGTTGATCGGGTCCGACTCGATCTCGGCCACCCGGACGTCGTCGAACCCGGCCTCGCCGAGCATCGCGGTGGCCAGCTGTGTCCCCCAGGCGGTGCCCAGCCCCGCGCCGTCCAGCGCCAGCGACACAGTCATGCAGTGCATCAGCGACGTGGTGTACAGGTAGGTGCTCATCGGGATGCCGACGTTGTCCTCGAGCCGGCTCGACGCCTTGATGTCGGCCATCAGCAGCACGCCGCCGGGCCGCAGGGCGCGGTGGATGTTCTCCAGCACCCGCGCCGGGTGGGCCTGGTCGTGGATGGCGTCGAACACCGTGATGACGTCGTAGGCGTCCCGCCTGTCCAGCTCCGCCAGGTTGTGGCTCTCGAAGGTCGCGTTCGCCAAGCCGAGGTCAGTCGCCTCGCGGGCGCCGACGGCGATCGCCTCGTCGGAGAAGTCGATGCCGGTGAAGCGGCTGGCCGGGAACGCCCGCGCCATCACGTTGACCGCATGCCCGCTGCCGCAGCCGAAGTCCGCCACGTCGGCGCCCGAGCGCAGGCGCTCGACGAGGCCGTCGACCAGCGGCAGCACCACATCGACCAACGCGTTGTCGTAGACCACGCCGCTCTGCTCGGCCATCAGCGCGTGGAACCGGGGGAACTCGCTGTAGTGCAGGCCGCCGCCCTCGCGGAAGCAATCGATGATCTTCTGTTCGACTTCGGCGAGCTGCGGGACGAACAGGGCCACCAGGGCCAGGTTGTCCGGCCCGGCGGCACGGGTCAGCACGCCGGCGCGGTGCGCGGGCAGCGAGTAGGTGGCGGAGTCGGGGTCGTAGTCGACGACGCGCCCGGTCGTCATGCCCGCCAGCCACTCGCGCACGTAGCGCTCGTTGAGACCGGCCGCTTCGGCGATCTGCGCGCTGGTTGCTGCGGCCAGCCCCGCCATCGTGTCAAGCAGCCCGGTCTGGTGCCCGATGCTCAGCAACAGCGTCAGGCTGGCGCCGTCGATGGCCGCGGCGATTCGTCCGGCGAATTCCTCACCTGTCTCGGCTGCCGTCATGCTCAGCGACGGTACACCGTAGGTTGGTGGCCATGAGTCAGACAGTGCGCGGCGTGATTTCACGAAAAAAGGGCGAGCCCGTCGAGCTGGTGGACATCGTCGTCCCGGACCCCGGACCGGGCGAGGCCCTGGTGGACATCATCGCCTGCGGGGTGTGCCACACCGACCTGACTTACCGCGAGGGCGGCATCAACGACGAATACCCCTTCCTGCTCGGCCACGAGGCCGCCGGCCGGGTCGAGGCGGTCGGTCCCGGCGTGACCGCGGTCGAGCCCGGTGACTTCGTCATCCTGAACTGGCGCGCGGTCTGCGGTCAGTGCCGCGCCTGCAAGCGCGGCCGCCCGCACCTGTGCTTCGACACCTTCAACGCCGCGCAGAAGATGACGCTGACCGACGGCACGGAGCTGACGCCCGCACTGGGCATCGGGGCATTCGCCGACAAGACGCTGGTGCACGCCGGCCAGTGCACCAAGGTCGATCCCGCCGCCGACCCCGCCGTCGCGGGCCTGCTCGGCTGCGGGGTGATGGCCGGCATCGGCGCGGCGATCAACACCGGCGGCGTCACCCGCGACGATACGGTCGCGGTGATCGGCTGCGGCGGCGTCGGCGATGCCGCGATCGCCGGTGCCGCGCTGGTCGGCGCCCGGCGCATCATCGCCGTCGACACCGACGACACCAAGCTGGACTGGGCCCGCAAGTTCGGCGCCACCCACACCATCAACGCCCGCCAGGCCGACGTCGTGGAGGCGATCCAGGACCTCACCGACGGGTTCGGTGTCAACGTCGCGATCGACGCCGTCGGCCGGCCCGAAACCTGGAAGCAGGCCTTCTACGCCCGCGACCTCGCGGGAACCGTTGTGCTGGTGGGTGTTCCGACGCCCGACATGAAGCTCGACATGCCGCTGATCGACTTCTTCTCGCACGGCGGGTCGCTGAAGTCGTCGTGGTACGGCGATTGCCTGCCCGAACGCGACTTTCCCACCCTGATCGACCTCTACCTGCAGGGCCGGCTGCCCCTGGAGAAGTTTGTCTCCGAGCGAATCGGGCTAGACGACGTCGAGGAGGCTTTTCACAAGATGCACGGCGGCAAGGTGTTGCGTTCGGTGGTGATGCTCTGATGGTCCAGATTCAGAAGGTGGTCACCCACGGCACCTTCGAACTCGACGGCGGCAGTTGGGAAGTCGACAACAACATCTGGCTGATCGGCGACAACTCGAATGTGGTGGTCTTCGACGCCGCCCACGACGCGGCACCGATCGTCGAGGCCGTGGACGGCAGGCACGTGGTCGCGATCGTCTGCACCCACGGCCACAACGACCACGTGACGGTCGCGCCGGAACTCGGCAAGACCCTCGACGCGCCGGTTCTCCTGCATCCCGCCGACGAAGTGCTGTGGCGAATGACCCATCCGGACAACGACTTTCGTTCGCTGGCCGATGGCGAAACGCTGAGCGTAGGAGGGACCGAGCTACGGGCGCTGCACACCCCGGGCCACTCCCCGGGTTCTGTGTGTTGGTATTCGCATGACCTGGGCGTCGTGTTCAGCGGCGACACGCTGTTCGCCGGCGGCCCGGGCGCGACCGGCCGTTCGTATTCGGACTTTCCGACGATCCTGCAGTCCATCTCCGAGCGGCTGGGCAAGCTGCCCGGCGAGACGGTGGTGCACACCGGCCACGGCGACAGCACCACCATCGGCGACGAGATCGTCCACTACGAGGAGTGGGTGGCCCGCGGCCACTGAGCCACGCCCGGCCCGCGCGGCCCGCCCGGCCCGCGGGGCCACGCCCGGCCCGTGCCGCCACATCCGCCACACCGGCACCAGTCCCGGACCACCATGCGGTCGCCGTTTTTGATATCGCGGGTGATATCAAAAACGAGAGTCACCGATTCGTTCGAGACCCGCGCCCGTCACGGC
The DNA here is from genome assembly GCF_001666835.1 of Mycobacterium sp. E3251. Lineage (GTDB taxonomy): Bacteria > Actinomycetota > Actinomycetes > Mycobacteriales > Mycobacteriaceae > Mycobacterium. The sequence continues at coordinate 8,290 of NZ_LZJF01000015.1, forward strand.
CGCGGCAGATTGGCCGCCACCACCGCCTGGCGGCGGGTGCGCGCCAGCCACACCCCGGACAGCGCCGAACCGGCCAGCCCCACCACGAACAGCCCGACGAACAACCACACCGCGAAGCCGGCGGAAGTCTTGTGCCCGAAGGCCAATCGCGGGTCGATATAGCCGTTCACCTGGCCGTCGGTGGTGATGTTGTAGGTGCCGCTGGCCGCGATCCGAGCGACCCACACCCGCACGTGCGCATCGTTGTTGACCGTCGTCGTGGTCCCGATGCTTTCGGTCAACACGGGCTGCGTGACGCCGTCGGGCGGCGCGAGGGTGACCCCCAGCGGAGGCACCGGCAGTCCGCGGTCGGGGCTGCTGATGACGACGGTGTGCAGGCTGACGGTGACGTCACCGGCGGGCAGGTAGAGGGTGCCCGAGCCGGGGACGGGCACCTCCCCGTAGGCGTTGTACTTGTCCAGAAAGAACGCGTTGAGCACCAGGGCGACGATGAAGCCGCCGACCGACACGACCATCAGCGCGACTGCGCCGGCCAGCGATATCTTGGCGAGCCGCATGCTGTTCATCCGAGCAGTGTGGCACCGCGGACGGGGCGCTGCCAGCGCACCAGCGCAAAGCCGAGGACGACGAAGGCCAGCATCGGCACCCAGTCCCCCAGCCGCTGGTAGGGCGTGACGCGCGATCCCAGCGGCACGCTCACCACGGTCACCCCCCGAAAGCCCGACGGGCACCACGCCAGCCGGTGGCCGCGCGCGTCGAAGGCCGAGCTGTCGCCGGACAATCCGGCGTGTACGGCCGGGCGGCCCGCCTCGACGGCGCGCACCGCCACCTGGGCGGCCAGCTGCGGCTGCGCCCAAGTCCCCTGGTATGACGACGTGGAGCTCTGATACACCAGCAGCTCCGCACCGAGTTGCGCCTCCCGGCGGGCCAGGTCGGAGAACAGGGTCTCGTAGCTGACCAACGGGCCGATCCCCAGGGCGCCGGCGTGCAACACGACGGGCCCTGTCCCGCGTTGCCGATCCTCGGCCGCGGCCCTGCTGTGACGGGTGATCCAGCCGAAAACCGGTCGCAGCGGGACGTATTCGCCGAACGGCACCAGCCGGGTCTTCCGGTACGTGCCCAACGGTCCGCCCGGCCCGATCAGCACCGCCGACTTGTAGATCCCGCCGCCGGGCGCGGGCGCATCGACGTTGACCAAGAGGTCCGCCCCCACCCGCCGCGACAGCTCGGCGAGCCGCGCCAAGACCTCCGGGTGACCGGCAAGATCGGAGCCCACGCTGCTTTCCCCCCATACCACGAGGTCCGGCCGCTGACCCGCGACCGACGCGGTGAGCTCCTCGCTCGCGGCCTGGCGCGCGCCGGAGTCGGCGATGTCGCCGGGCTGGACCAGCGCCACCCGCACCGTGGCGCCGCCGGCGGGCGACAGGCCCAGCAGGTACCAGGCCGGGCCGATAGCCGCACAGGCCGCCGCGCACCCCAGCGCGACCAGCCGGCCCGACACGTCACGGTGCACCAACGCACCGACCAGAGCCGTATTAGCCGCCACGACAAGGAAACTCGTCAACCACACCCCGCCCAGCGACGCCGACGCCAGCGTGCCGGGCTGAGCGGATTGCGACGCGCCCAGTGACGCCCATGACCCACCGAACGGTGGCCAGGACCGCACGGCCTCGCCCGCCACCCACGCGCTGGGCAACACCACCATGGCGGCGGCCGTGCGCCGCGGGCTGACCGGCCCGGACAGCAACCGGTGCGCCAACCACCCCCACGGCAGCCAGAGCAATCCGAAGCCGGCGGCCATCACCGCGAGCAACGGGCCGGCGAACGTCACCAGCCAGTACTCGGTGGCCAGCACGAATCCGGCGACGCCGAACCAGGCCCGCACGCACGCATCCCATCCGGAAGGTGCGGCCCGCACCAACAGCAGCAGCGGCACCAGGCCGAACCAGGCCAGCCACCACCACGACGGTGCGGGAAAGGAGAGCGCGGGCAGCGCGCCGACGGCCAACGCGGCCGCCCAGCCACGGATGCGCTGCCGACGAGCCGACACAAAGAGCACACTATGACGGGGCGCACACGAAGGGAGCGATACGCATGGCCAACGATCTTGTCGCCACGGTGCCCGACCTGTCGGGCAAGCTGGCAATCGTCACCGGCGCCAACAGCGGCCTCGGGTTCGGCCTGGCCCGGCGGCTCGCGGCCGCCGGCGCCGACGTCGTGATGGCGATCCGCAACCGCGGCAAAGGGGAAAAGGCGATCGCGCAAATCCGCGACACGGTCCCCGACGCCAAGGTCACCATCAAGTCGCTGGACCTGTCGTCGCTGGCCTCGGTCGCCGCGCTGGGCGAACAACTCAACGCCGAGGGCCGCCCGATCGACATCCTGATCAACAACGCCGGCGTCATGACGCCGCCCGAACGCGACACCACCGCCGACGGTTTCGAATTGCAGTTCGGCAGCAACCATCTCGGGCACTTCGCCCTGACCGGGCACGTGCTGCCGCTGCTGCGCGCGGCGGGCGAGGCGCGCGTCGTCTCGCTGAGCAGCCTGGCCGCCCGCCAAAGCGGCAAGATCCACTTCGACGACCCGCAGTTTGAGAAGTCCTACGCGGCCATGTCGGCCTACGGCCAGTCGAAGCTGGCGGTGCTGATGTTCGCCCTCGAGCTGGATCGGCGCAGCCGGGCGACCGGCTGGGGCATCATGTCCAACGCCGCGCACCCCGGCCTGACCAAGACCAACCTGCAGATCGCCGGACCCTCGCACGGGCGGGAAAAGCCCGCGCTGATGGAGCGGCTGTACAAGGCGTCCTGGCGCTTCACACCGTTTTTGTGGCAGGAGATCGACGAGGGCATCCTCCCGGCGCTCTACGCCGCCGCGGCGCCGCACGCCCAGGGCGGCGCGTTCTACGGCCCCCGCGGCTTCTACGAGGCCGCCGGCGGCGGGGTCCGGCTGGCCAAGGTGCCCGAGCGGGCCCGCAACGAGGCTGACTGCCAACGACTTTGGGAGCTTTCCGAGCAGCTCACCGGCGTCAGCTACCCGAAGCCGACCTGACGACTATCGTTGGGCCATGCGGCCAGAGCCTCGGATGCCCGAATCGAGCATTGTGGTTCGGCCGGAGCCCGTTTACACCCAGTCGTCGCGGCTGCAGGCCGCCGGGTTGGGCCCGGCCATCGCGTTGTTCGAGCGGGCGGCCGAGCAGGTGCCGCTGCCCAAGCCCCCGCAGCCCATCGTCATCGCCGACTACGGCGCCGCCAACGGGCACAATTCGCTCAAGCCGATGTCGGCGGCGATCGCGATCCTGCGTCGGCGCACCCGGCATGACCACGCAATCCTGGTGGCGCACACCGACATTCCGGACAACGACTTCTCGGCGCTGTTTCACACCCTGTCCGACGACCCGGAGAGCTACCTGCACCTGGACGCGGCGACGTTCGCGTCGTCGATCGGCCGTTCGTTCTACGACCAGATCGTGCCGTCCAAGACGGTCAACCTGGGCTGGTCGTCGTGGGCGGCGCAGTGGCTGAGCACGATGCCCGCCGAGGTGCACGATCACCTGCACATCTCCTACAGCCACGACGACGCGGCGCGCGCGGCATACGCCGACCGGGCGGCCCTGGACTGGCACAACTTCGTGGCCTTTCGCGGCCGCGAACTGGCCCCCGACGGGCGGCTGGTGGTGATGACGATCGCCCTCGACGAGGACGGCACATCGGGGTTCCCGACGCTGCTCGACGCGATGCTTACGGCGCTGGGTCAACAGGTCCGCGACGGCCTGCTGCGCCAGGAAGAGCTGCGGCGGATGACCATTCCCACATTTGCCCGCAGCGAGAAGGACTTTCGCGCCCCGTTCGCGCCCACCGGGCGCTTCGAGGGCCTGACCATCGACCATCTCGAGACGTTCAACGCCGAGGACCGATTCTGGGTTCGGTTCCAGGCCGACCGCGACGCCGAGACGTTCGGCGCGCAGTGGGCGGCCTTCGCCCGCGCGGCGCTGTTCCCCGCGCTGGTGCGCGGGCTGGATGACGGGGTGCGCGACGCTCGGGCCGGCGAATTCGTCGAGCAACTTCAGGGCGCGGTCGCGGCGCAACTGTCAAGCGCACCCGAGCCGATGCGGATTCCGCTTGCGCTGGTCGAGCTGGTCAAGCGCGAACGATTCGGCTGATGAGAGTTTCGACACAACGCCACAGCGGGTAACCCGTGCAAATCGCGACCTGCGATTGCGAGGGGGTAGATGCATGAGCGTGCAGGACGATAAGTCGGCCGACCAGCACACCGATCAGGATCAGGAACCCGATCAGGACACCGATCAAAAGCTGACGGAAAAGCCAGAGCCGGACGAGGACGACAAAAAGAAGGCCGCCGAGATGATGGAGGCCTACAAGGAAAAGGCCACCATCGTGCTGCCCGGTACTGGTGGCAGCGTTTCGGGTACCGCCGTCAACGACTGGCTGGACGAGGACGGCAATCCCAGGCACGAAGTCCCGGACAATGCCGGTTCCGATGCCGGTTCCGATGAGCAAGCCAAAGGCGATGAGGGCCGCGACGAGGAAGCGCTGAAGGAGCAGATCGAGAAGGACAAGGCCCTCAACGAGAAGCTCAAAGAGGCCGCCAAAGCGGAGAACAAGGGCGAAAAGGACTGACCTACCGGGTCGTTCCCAGCTGAGGGCCCAATTGGGGGATCCCGCTGATGCCCAAGTCGCCCCCGATCCCCTGGATGATCTGATTGATCCGGTCCAGCCCCGGGATGGGTTCGTTCAGGCCGGGCACCGCCGGGATGGGCGGCACCTGCGGGATCGCCGGACGCACGGGCGCGGCAGCGAGCGGCGGTGCATGTTGAGGTTTCGCTGACGGGACGCTGGTCGACGGCGTCTCGGTCTGCGCGGGCGGGTTGGTGTCGGTCGTCGAGGGCGCCGGCGCCTCTTCGCTCGGCGGGGGCGCCTGAGCGGTCGCGGTGTTGGCCGGCGGCGCGGGCACCTGGCTGCTGGTCACGCCCGGCGCCGGGGTTGTCGCGGATTTGTTCGCCGAGGTCAGTCCGATCGTGACCGCGGTGCCGACCAGCGCCAGCGCCGCGGCGGCGCCGACGATACCCGCCATCACCGGCAGCCGGAACAGGCGGCGCTTGCGCTTCTCGCCAGCGGAATCGGCGGCGGGCTCGTCGGCGGGGGACGCCGCCTGGGAGGCGGTCGCCTGCGAATCGGATGCCACCTGCGCTTGCTTGCCGGTCTGCGACCACGCCTGCACGGCCGCGGCACCCGCGGTGGGCCAGGCGGGCGCCGCCTGCGCCGTCGCGGTCGCCTCGGGGGGCCTGCTGCCCGGGACGGCCCTTGCCGTCGCCGTGGCGGACGCGGCCGGCGCCGACGCCGTCGCGGCGCTCTCGCCGGGGCCGTGCGCCGCCCGGAGCGCGGCGCCGGTGGCCGCCGTCAGTTGCGGGCGCGGCGTGGTGATGACCGGGACGCGGAAGTACTGCGACAGCGTGGTGGTGATCGCGGGGATGTTCGCTCCGCCGCCGGCGGACACCACGGCGACCAGGTCCTGAATTCCGTTGCGCGCCAACGTGTTTTCCAACACGGCCACGAACCTGTCCAGCGGGGTGCGGATCGCCTCGTCGAGCTCGTCGCGGGTGACCCGCACTTCGCCGGTCAGCCCGTCGGTCAGCGTGGTCGCCGTGGTCGACGACAGCTCCTCTTTGGCGCTTCGGCATGCCGTGCGCAGCCGGCTCAGCGACCCGATCGCCACGGTGCCCGCGGGGTCGAAGCCGGCGGTGCTCGGCATGTCGGAGATGACGGCGCTCAGCAGCGCCTGGTCGATCAGGTCGCCGGAGAAATCGTGCAGGCGAACGGTCGGGGCCAGCGCCTGATAATCGCCGTCCGCGCGCATGAACGTGATGCTGGTGCCGCTGCCGCCGAAGTCGCACACCGCCACCGTCCCGCGGGCCGGTATGCCGGGGGTGGTTCGCACGGCCAGCAGCGTCGCCGCGGCGTCGGGAATCAGCATCAGCGGCCGCGCCCGGTTGGACCATTCGGCCACCGAACTCAGCGCGGCGCCCACCGCGTCGACCGCCGGGGACGGCCAGTGGGCGGGATAGGTGACGCCGACGCTCTCGGGCAGGGTGCGCCCGCCGGTCACGGCGTAGGCCAGCGCCCGCATCGCGTCGGCGATCAATTCCTCGCTGCGGTGCACCGAGCCGTCGGCCGCCACCACGCCGCGGGGATCGGAGATGCGGTTGACGAACCCGGTGATCACCAGGCCCGGCTGGTTGAGCCGCGGGTTTTCTGCGGGGATGCCGACCTCGGGCGCGCGCTCCGGATAGAGCGTCAGGACGGGCTTGCGGGTGATGGCCTGGCCCGCGGCGACCGCCGCCAGGTTGGTGGTGCCGATCGACAAGCCCAGCGCGGTCCCTGCTCCATCGGCCATCTGTCCCAACCTAAACTTCAGCAATTCGCAACCAGGCTAGCCGTCATTGTGTCGGGCAAACCTGTACCGAGTCTCTGCGGTACCTATGTGCAGGCTGTGCGCCGGTCATCGAATGTTGCCCGCCCCGGCGATCAGGGGCAGGTCGAGCGGCGTGACCCAGCCCGGCCGCAACTCGTTGACCGCGGGCACCGCGTTGAGGGCCCGCATCCCGGTCGCCAGGCAGCCGGCCGTGGCCGCGTCGCGGCCCGAGCCATCGGTGAACCGGAACGCGGTTTCCTGGAAGATGCTCGGCGTGCCCTCGATCTCCACCCGGTAGACGTCGTTGTCGTGGCCGGAGGGCCAGTCGGGGGCGGCGTCGAGGCCGATCCGGTTGACGTGTTCGAGCTGAATCCTGGTCTCGCCCTTGTAAATTCCGTTGATGGTGAACCGAACGGCCGCCACATGCCCGGGTTTGATCACGCCCTTGACGGTGTTGCGCTCGGTGGGCGTCACCCATTTGTCCCACGTGGTGGTGATCTCGTCGAGCATGATGCCGGCCGCGTGGGCGATCATCGGGACGGTGGCGCCCCACGCGAAGATCAGCATGTTGGAGTCCTCGAGCAATGGGCTGTATTCGGGCTCGCGGCCGATGCCCATCTCGACTTCGTAATCGCCCTCGTAGTTGGTGTAGTCCAGCAGTTCGGAGGCCCGCACCCGGCGCACCTCCGAGCACAGGCCCATCAGCGTCATGGGGAACAGGTCGTTGGCGAATCCGGGGTCGATGCCGGTGGTGAAGCAGGACGACTCCCCCAGCTCGCAGGCTTCGGTGATCGGCGCGATCCAGTTCGGCGGGTTGAGGTGCATGGTCGGCCACACCCACGGGGTCATCGCCGTCGAGCACACGTCGATGCCCGCCCGCAGGAAGCGGGTGATCAGCGCGATGTTGTCCTTGGCGTGCATCGCGGTCGGGCCGTAGTGCACCAGCGCGTCGGGCTTCAGCGCGATCAACGCGTCGATGTCGTCGGTAGCGATGATGCCCGTCGGCTCGGGCAGCCCGCAGATCTCGCCGACGTCGCGCCCGACCTTGTCGGGGTTGCTGACGCCGACCCCCACCAACTCGAACAGCGGATGCTTGAGGATTTCGGCGATCACCATCTTGCCGACGAAGCCCGTGCCCCAGACCACCACACGCTTTGACCCGTGTTCCGACATACTCACCTTTCCGTAGCCGCCCCCGTGGGACTCACACTAGAACGGCTTTCGTTAGGGCGGAAAGCTTCCATAGCACCGCGCGTGGTGACACGATGCAAATCATGACGAAGCATGTGCGCGGGCTTTCGCTTCTGTTCGCCGTGGGCGTCGGTTGCGCGGAGACGATTCCTGGCGTGGCCCATGCGATCCCCGAGATGCCCCACGCCCGTTACGAGGTGACCGGTGCCGGGGTCGCGCAGTACCTCGTGTATCAAACCGACACCGGTCAACTGCACCAGGTCAACGCGCCGCTGCCCTGGTCGACGGAATTCACCTCCTTCGGGGGTCAGGTGTTCCTGATCAGCGCGCAGGGGGTGGGCCCCATCCGCTGCCGCATCCTGCTCGACGGCAACGTTGTCGCCGACGCGCAATCGGCCGGCGGCAGGACCGTGTGTACGCACTAACGGGTTTCCTAGGAGGTAATCGGTGAGCCTCAAGACGGGTATTGCGACGCGAACCAACGGGGCGCCACCACCGGAGGTGCCGCTGTCCGAGATCCACCTCGACTCGCTGGACTTCTGGGGTCTCGACGACGACTTCCGCGACGGCGCCTTCGCGACCTTGCGCCGCGAGGCCCCCCTGTCGTTCTGGCCCGCGATCGAGATGGAGGGATTCGTGGCGGGCGACGGGTATTGGTCGCTCACCAAGCACGACGACGTGCACTTCGCCAGCCGTCATCCGGAGATCTTCAGCAGCACCCCGAACATCACGGTCAACGACAACGCGCCGGAGATCGCCGAATACTTCGGCTCGATGATCGTGCTCGACGACCCGCGGCACCAACGGCTGCGCTCGATCGTCAGCCGGGCGTTCACCCCAAAGGTGGTGGCGCGCATCGAGGCGTCGGTGCGCGAGCGGGCCCGCCGGCTGGTCTCGGCGCTGATCACCAACCACCCCAACGGGGAAGCCGACCTGGTCACCGAGCTCGCCGGGCCGCTGCCGCTGCAGATCATCTGCGACATGATGGGGATTCCGGAGGAAGACCATCAGCGAATCTTCCACTGGACCAACGTGATTCTCGGGTTCGGCGACCCCGACCTGACCACCGACTTCGACGAATTCCTCAAGATCTCGATGGACATCGGGGCGTACGCCACCGCGCTCGCCGAGGACCGCCGCGTCAATCACCACGACGACCTGACCACCAGCCTGGTCGAAGCCGAGGTGGACGGCGAACGGCTGTCGTCGGCCGAGATCGCGTCGTTCTTCATCCTGCTGGTGGTGGCCGGCAACGAGACGACGCGCAACGCGATCAGCCACGGCGTGCTGGCCCTGTCCCGCTTCCCCGACGAGCGCGACAAGTGGTGGGCCAACTTCGACCGGCTGGCACCCACGGCCGTCGAGGAGATCGTGCGATGGGCCTCGCCGGTGGTCTACATGCGGCGGACCCTGACCCGCGACTTCAAGCTGAGCGGCACCAAGTTGGCCGAGGGCGACAAGGCCGTGCTGTGGTACAACTCGGCCAACCGCGACGAGTCGACGTTCGCCAACCCCTGGCTGTTCGACGTGGCGCGCACCCCCAACCCGCATTTCGGCTTCGGCGGCGGCGGCGCCCATTTCTGCCTGGGCGCCAACCTTGCCCGCCGCGAGATCCGGGTGGTCTTAGACGAGTTGCGCCGCGAGATACCCGACATCGTCGCTGTCGAGGAACCCGCGCGGCTGCTGTCGCAATTCATCCACGGCATCAAGGCCCTGCCGGTCGCCTGGACCCCGCCGCGGGGCTAGCGCGCAGCCCGGAAGCATGTGCGCACTTTCAAATTTGATAGCGCATGCGACATCAAATCCGGGCCTAACCTAGTCGTCATGACGATCCCCGCGTTTCCCCCGCCGGAGGTGCTGGCCGCCCGCGAGAAGCTGGTGCTCGACCACTTTCACGACGAGGTCCGCCAGGACTGGGACGACGTGCTGTCGACCTTCCCGCATCCGCGTTACGAGCTGATCCCGCAGATGATCGTGCACGACGGCGACAAAGCGGTGCGCGACTACTACGCCTACACGCGGACCGCGTTTCCCGACCAGGACCACGAGATCATCGCGCTGCGGCACAGCGCCGACGCGGTGATCGTCGAGTTCTGGTTGATGGGCACGCATCTGGGTTACCTGGGCAAGGTTCCGCCCACCGGCAGCCGGTTCCGGGTCCGCATGACGGCGTACTTCGTCTTCGACGAGGCCGAAACGCTTGTCTGCGAACGCATTTACTTCGACACGCTGACCATGATCAAACAGCTCCTCGGCGGCCTGGACATGAAGAAGCCGGCGAACTGGCTGCTGGCCGCGCGCTGCGCGCGCGGATTCCTGTCGATGTCCTCGGAAAAGCCCGACCCGGCGCTGACGGGTGCCTAAACTCACTGCATGCGTGGCATTCATGCGGTATGCGGCCTGACCGCCGCGGCGATGTTGGGTGCCTGCGCCACCGCCAACGCCGCCCCCACCATCTCGCACAGCGAGAAGTGGATCGACCTGCAGACCGGCGAGTGCGTGGCCGACCTACCGCCGATCGACCTGAGCCGCGTGACGGTCACCGTCGTCGACTGTGCCACAGCGCATTTGGCCGAGGTATATCTGCGTGCCCCGATGGCCGTGGACAAAGCCGTCGCCATCGTCGCCAACAAGGACTGCAACGAAGGATTCGCCCCTTATACGGGCCGACCCGTTGCCGGCAGCCCGTTTTCGATCACCTACCTGATCGACTCGAATCAGGATCGCACCGGCGCCAATCCCACGCCCAGCACGGTCATCTGCCTACTGCAGTCGGCCAACGGCCAACCCCTGACCGGGTCCGCGCACCGCTGATCAGCAGCCGAGTTGCCCTGCGAGGTCAAGGAAGTCGGACGCGTTGACGTCGAACTCGGCGGAATATTCGACGTCGGCCTCGCCGTCGACGCCGAACTCCAGCGGCCGCGCGACGAAGGCGGTCCGGAACCCGAGCCGGCCCGCGGCGCGGATGTCGTACTTGTGGCTGGCCACCATCATGATCTCGCCGGGTTCCAGGCCCAAGTAGGTGGCGGCCATCCGGTAGATCGCCGGGTCGGGCTTGAACACCCCGGCCATCTCCGCAGCGAAGACGGCGTCCCAGGGCAGGCCCGCGCGCTTGGAGATCTCGATGACCGTCGACACGTCGGCGTTGGACAGCGTGGCCAGCGTGTAGGCGGTTCGTAGCCGGGTCAGCCCCGGGATCGCGTCCGGCCACGGCTTCAGCCGCCGCCAGGCCAGGGTGAGTTCGTCGCGTTCGGCCTCCGAAAGCGGGACGCCGCAACCGTCCAGCGCCCGGCGGTACACCGAGTGCACCGACACCCATCCGGTCTGCCGGCTTCGGGCGTCCTCCAGCGCGGTGAAGTAGCCTGCGCGCCAACGCCGCACCACGTCGGGCCAATGAACCTCCGGGTGGCGGCCGGCGCTGATCCGCCGCGCCTCGTCGCAGACGGTCGAGTGAAAGTCCGTCGCCGTGCCTTGCACGTCGAACAACAGCGCCTTGACCACACGCGCAATCATGCAACGATGTGCCCCGTGGCCGACACCGACAGCGCCGACGAGCACGAGCCCGACTACCGGCTCACCTTCGCCAACGAGCGGACGTTTTTGGCCTGGCAGCGCACCGCGCTGGGGCTGCTCGCCGCGGCGGTCGCCGTCGTGCAACTGGTCCCGGAGCTCGGCGTCCCCGGCGCGCGCCGCGCGCTCGGCGTGGGGCTCGCGCTGCTGGCCATTCTCACCAGCGGGATGGGGCTGCTGCGCTGGCGGCAGGCGGATGGCGCCATGCGCCGCGGCGCCCCCTTGCCCCGCCAGCCCTCACCGACCTACCTCGCCGTGGGTCTGACCATGGTGGGGCTCATCGCGCTCGGATTGGTGATCGCCAAGGCGGTCATCGGTTGAACGGCAGCCAGGCCGAACGGACGACGCTGGCCTGGACGCGAACGTCCTTCGCGTTCCTGGCGAACGGCGCCCTGCTGATGACCAAGAACCTGCACGGTTCCGTCGGGCCGGCCGCATTCATCCCGGCCGCCCTGGCCGGCGCCGTAGCCCTCGCAACGTTCGTGATCGCCGTCCGGCGGCAACACACGCTGCAGCGGCGGCCACTGCCGACGCGGCTCACGCCCCGGCGCCAGGTTCACATCATCGGAACGGCCGTGCTGGCCCTCATCGCCGTCACCACGCTCGCCCAACTCATCTAGCCGGGGCTCGAATCGTCCGCCCCGTCTTGGGCTACGAATTACGGGAGTGGACAGCTGCCTGGCGCTAGGCTACCGATCGATGACGGGACCGCCCACGCCCAGCAAGGACCTGGACGCGCTGCTGCACAAGGTCGCGCGCGGGGACCGCGACGCGTTCGCCGCGGTTTACGACCTCACCAAGAGTCGCGTGTACGGAATGGTGATGCGGGTGCTGCGCGATCCCGGCTACAGCGAGGAGACCACCCAAGAGGTCTACTGCGAGGTCTGGCGGACGGCATCGGGCTACGACGCCGGCAGGGGCTCGGCCCTGTCCTGGCTGATGACCATCGCGCACCGGCGGGCCGTCGACCGGGTGCGGACCGAGGAAGCGTCCGGCAGGCGGGATTCCCGCTACGCCGCGGCCAGCGCCGACCCCGCCAGTGACGTGGTCGCCGATTCGGCGATCGCCGGTGACGAGCGCCGCCGCGTGGCCGAATGCCTGGGCGCGTTGACCGACACGCAGCGGGAGTGTATCCAGTTGGCTTACTACGACGGACTCACCTACAGCCAAGTGTCGGACCGGCTGGCCGCGAATCTGTCGACGATCAAGTCACGCATGCGCGACGCGCTGCGCGCCTTGCGTAACTGCCTGGAAGTGTCATGACCGAACCGAACGAATTCGAATTGCTGGAGCTCGCAACGCCATACGCGTTGGATGCCGTGTCGGGCGAGGAACGCGCCGAAATCGAGCGGCGGCTGGCGGCCGCGCCACGATCGGTGGCGGCGGCCTTCGACGACGAAGTCCGTGCCGTCCGCGAGACGATGGCGGTCGTCGCGGCGACGACGGCCGTCGAACCGCCGGAGCGCCTACGGGCCGCGACGCTGGCGGCGATACCTGCGAGCGATGAGCGCAGATACCGTTGGCGCACCGCCGTTTTGGCGGCCGCGGCGGCGGCGGTGGTGGTCGGCGCCGCCGCATTCGGCGTCGGGATCCTGATGCGTCCGAACCCGCCGTCGACCATCGCCGAGCAGGTATTCGCGGCCCGGGACGTGCGCACCGTTTCCGGCCCGCTCGGTAATGGCACTGCCACCGTCGTCTTTTCCCACGACCGCAACGCCGGTGTGCTGGTGATGAACAACGTCCCACCGCCGAAACCCGGGACCGTCTACCAGATGTGGTTGCTCAGCGACAAAGGCCCGACGTCGGCCGGGACGATGGGCCCGGCGGCCGTGGCGCCGTCGACCACCGCGACGCTCACCAACCTCGGATCGTCCACCACCCTGGCGTTCACCGTCGAACCCGGTAGCGGGTCGCCGCAGCCGACCGGAACGATCCTGGCCGCGTTGCCCCTCGGCTGAATCTCGACTCTGACCCGTCCGCGGCCGCGTCGTCTCCGAATCACTCCCGTCCGGTCGAAAGGCGGTGCTACGGGCCGCCCATGGAGAAGGAGTGCAAACGCGATGATCAACGTTCGGGGCAGGACAATCGCCGCGGCAGGGCTGGCGACGATTGCGGTAGTTGGTTTCTCGGCGTGTTCGAACAACAAGTCGGCGTCCGAACCGATGACCAGCAGCAGCTCGGCCACGGTCACCAGCAGCATGGCGGCGCCGGCCGCGGCCGATCCGGCGGCCGACCTCATCGGTGCGGGCTGCGGCGACTACGCCAAGCAGAACCCTAGCGGCCCCGGGTCGGTCGCCGGGATGGCGCAGGACCCGGTCGCCACGGCCGCGTCCAACAACCCGATGCTGACCACCCTGACCTCGGCACTGTCGGGCAAGCTGAACCCGAATGTCAACCTGGTCGATACGTTGAACAACGGCCAGTACACGGTCTTCGCGCCCACCAACGCCGCGTTCGACAAGCTGCCGGCGGCCACCATCGACAAGCTCAAGACCGACTCGCAGCTACTCAAGAGCATCTTGACCTATCACGTGGTGCAGGGGCAGGAGAGCCCGGCCAAGGTCGATGGTGACCACGTCACCCTGCAGGGCGCCAAGCTGAACGTGAGCGGTCAGGGCAACGACCTCAAGGTCAACAACGCCGGGTTGGTGTGCGGCGGGGTGCACACCGCCAACGCGACGGTGTACATGATCGACATGGTGCTGATGCCGCCGGGCCAGTGAGCTCGCCTGCCGATCAGGGGATGAACAGCCCGGCTTCGGCCGGGCTGTTTTCTTTGCGGCAGCACCAATCCGCGGCGCCCTTGGCAGCGAATGACTTTCATGTTCACCCTTGCGCTGATCGGCTTCGTCGGAGGCCTCATCACCGGCGTATCGCCGTGCATCCTGCCGGTGCTGCCGGTCATCTTCTTCGCCGGGGCGCAGGGCGGTGCTAATAACCCTGCGGGCGTGGACGTCGCGGTAAGGCCGCAGCGCAGTGCGCGCCCCTACCTGGTCATCGGCGGTCTGGTGCTCAGCTTCACGGCGGTCACGTTGGCGGGCTCGACACTGCTGTCGCTGGTACACCTGCCGCAGGACGCCATCCGCTGGTTCGCTCTGGCCGCGTTGGTTGCCATCGGTCTCGGCCTGATCTTCCCGCGGGTCGAGCAATTGCTGGAGCGCCCGTTTGCGCGTATCCCCCAGAAGCAGTTGGGCTTTGGTAGCGGCGGATTCGGTCTCGGCCTGGCGCTGGGCGTGTTGTATGTCCCGTGCGCCGGGCCCATTCTCGCCGCCATCGTGGTGGCCGGCGCCACCGCTCCGCTCGGCCTGCGCACCGTGGTGCTGACTGGCACCTTCGCGCTGGGTGCCGCACTGCCGTTGTTGGTCTTCGCGTTGGCGGGCCATCGGGTGGCACAGCGGGTCGGAGCGTTCCGGCAGCGGCAGCGGCAGATCCGGGTCGCGGCCGGGATCGTGATGATCGTGCTCGCGGTGGGTTTGGTGTTCAACGTTCCCGCGGTTCTGCAACGGGCGGTTCCCGACTACACCAGCGGGCTGCAACAACGGTTGGCCACCGATCGCGCCGTCCGGGAGAAGCTCAACCTCGGCGGCATCGTCAACGACCAGAACGCGCAGCTGTCGAATTGCAGCGACGGTGGCCGGGAGCTCGAAAGCTGCGGCCAGGCACCCGATCTCAAGGGCATCGCCGGCTGGCTGAATACGCCGGGCAACCAACCGATCCCGCTCGCGTCCCTGCGCGGCAAGGTGGTGCTGATCGACTTTTGGGCGTACTCCTGCATCAACTGCCAACGCGCCATCCAGCACGTCGTCAGCTGGTACCACGCCTACCAGGGCGACGGCTTCGAGGTCATCGGGGTCCACACCCCGGAGTACGCGTTCGAACAGGTGCCCGGGAATGTCGCCAAAGGCGCCGCCGACCTGAGCATCACGTACCCGATCGCCTTGGACAACGGCTACTCCTCGTGGACGAACTACCGCAACCGCTACTGGCCGGCGGAGTATCTGATCGACGCCACCGGCCAGGTGCGTCACATCAAATTCGGCGAGGGCGACTACAACGTCACCGAAGATCTGATCAGACAGCTGATCGTGGCCGCGCACCCCGGGGAAAAGCTGCCACCGCCAGCGGATGTAAGCCGCTCGACGCTGCCAGACAAGACCACGCCCGAGACCTACTTCGGCGTCGGCAAGGTGGTCAACTATGGCGGCGGCGGGCTATACGACGAAGGCACAACCACTTTCGACTATCCGCCCGCCCTGGCCGCTGACAGCTTCGCCCTGAAAGGCCCCTGGTCGCTGGACTACCAGGGCGCCACCGCCGCGGGCACCCAGTGCAGCATCAGGCTGAATTACCACGCCAAGAATGTCTACATCGTCGTCGGCGGCGCCGGGTCCCTCACGGTGACCCGCGACGGACGGTCCGTCGCGATCCCGATCTCCGGGCCGCCTACGTCGCACCAGATCGTCTCCGGCGAGCAGCCGCAGTCGGGGACGCTCGAGGTCCACCCCGACCAAGGGCTGCAGGTGTATTCGTTCACGTACGGCTGAAACTTTTCTCCCGGCACCCATCCGAAGGTGTTCGGGCTCCGAATCACTCATCAAATGTCGGACCAATCGAAGGAGTCAAACGCGATGAAAGCACAACGGACGTCGGTGGCGGCGAAGGGATTCGCGGTCGCGGCGATGGTGGGTCTGGGTGTGGTGACCGCGCCGAGCGCGGCGGCGGCCGATCTCGTGGGTCCCGGGTGCTCCGACTACGCGGCCGCGCACCCCAACGGCCCGGCATCGGTGGAGGGAATGTCGCAGGTTCCTGTCGCGGTAGCGGCGTCCAACAATCCGGCGCTGAGCACCCTGACCTCGGCGCTGTCGGGCAAGCTGAACCCGAACGTCAACCTGGTTGACACGCTGAACAACGGCCAGTACACGGTCTTCGCGCCGACCGACGCCGCATTCGGCAAGCTGCCGGCACAGACGATCGACCAGCTGAAGACGGATTCCAATCTGCTGACCAGCATCCTGACCTATCACGTGGTGCCGGGGCAGCTGAGCCCGGCCAGGGTCGCCGGCTCCCACAAGACGGTTCAGGGCGCGAACGTGACCGTCACCGGGCAGGGCAACGGCCTCAAGGTCAACAACGCGGGTCTGGTCTGCGGCGGCGTGCCCACCGCCAATGCAACGGTGTACATGATCGACACGGTGCTGATGCCGCCGGCGTAACGGCGGAATGGCCCACCCGACAGTCACATTCGCTACACCAGCCTCTTCGAGCAGTGACGCGCTCTTTGCCCGCCTCACAGCGACAATCCGGCGGCGCACCCAAGTTGTCGCTCAGAGGCGGGCAAACAGCCAACCGCTTCCCGTGCCGGGGCTGGTGTGGCGATTGTGACGCTAGGCGATCGCGTAGTCGCTGAGGGGGAACGTCGCGGCTTCCCGCACTGAGTTCAATGTCGAGGTGGGCCGCAGCAGCGACGCCTCACCACTGGGGCTGAAGTAGTACGAGCGCGAGGTGGCGCAGTTACCGGCGTAGAAGACCGAAGTGTCCAGCCGTTTGGTCATCCGCTCCATGAAATGTTCCATGGCCTCTTCGGTCACCTCGAAGGTGGTCGCACCGCGGCGCTTGACCTCGCCGAGCAGGCGATCCATGTGCCGCATCTGGTATTCGATGGTGTGGAAGAAGGACAGTCCGGAGAAGGCGAACGGGCTGGCCAGGCTCAGGTAATTGGGGAAGTACGGCATGGTGACGCCCTGGTAAGCCTGGAACCGGGTCTCCCGCCACCACTTGCCCAGGTTGCGCCCCTTGCGCCCGACCACCTCGATGGCCGGGAAGTTGGCCTCCCACAGGTCAAAGCCGGTCGCCAGCACCAGGGTGTCGATGACGGTCTTGCGCCCGTCGACGGTGACGATGCCGTCCGCCTCGATCCGCGCGATCGAGTTGGTCTCCAGGTGCACGTTGGGCTTGGTGAACGCCCGGTAGAACTCGTTGGAAAAGGTGGGCCGCTTGCAGCCGAGGTCGTAGTCGGGCGTCAACCTGGCGCGCAGCTCCTTGTCCCGGATCCACCGGAATCGGTTGATCTTGGCCAGGTCAGCCGCCGAAATGTTCCCCCGCCCGCGGAACTCCCGCACGTGCAGCGCGCAGACGATCATGATGATCTCGAGGAGGATGTCGGTCACCCACCGCAGCCCGCGCTGCGCCGCCGGCACCCGGGCAAACAGGCGCCGCACCGCGGGGGGGAACCCGAAGTCGAACTTGGGCAGCACATGGGTCGCGGTGCGCTGGTAGACGGTCAGTTCCGCGGCGCGTTCGGCCAACTCCGGGATGACCTGCACCGCGGACGCCCCGGTCCCGATGACCGCGATCCGGCGCCCCCGGTACCGGAAGTCGTGGTCCCACGCGGTCGTGTGGACCACCTTGCCCTCGAAGCTCGCAATCCCCGGGATGTCCGGCATGCGCGGCTGCGACAGGAAGCCCGTCGCGGTGATCAGGAAGCGGGTCGCCAACGTTTCGCCGCCAGCCAGCGCCACCCGCCACACTTCGGCGTCCTCGTCCCACTGGGCGCCTTCCACCGTCGAGTTGAACCGCATGTGGCGACGCACGTCGTACTTGTCGGCGACGTCCGCGGCGTACTGCTTCACCTCGCGGCCCGGCGCGAACAGCCGCGACCAGTTCGGCTTGGGCTCGAACCAGTACGAGTACGTGGTCGACGGGATGTCGACGGCGATGCCCGGGTAGTGGTTGACGTGCCAGGTGCCGCCCAGGTCGTCCTCGCGGTCGAGGATGACGAAGTTTTCATACCCGAGGCGCTTGAGCTGGATCGCGGCCCCGATGCCGCCGAAGCCCGCGCCTACGATGACGGCGTCGAAACGATCCGTGTTCACAACCTGCTCCGTGGCTAATCGCGGCTTACGTACATAAAGAACTCTCACTAACCTTACGGAATTCTAATAAACCTGTGTGCAAGACGCACTCCGTGTCGAGCGGTGTGACCTTACTGACATCAACGCGGGAAGCTCGGCAAACCACCCGTTGCTCCGGTGTCGGAGCCTCGGTGCTGGTCGCACCGGGCGTCCGCGCGCACCGGTCGGGCGACGACGGCGACGGAGCTAACGGACATTTTTTACGCCAAAGCCGCTGCCGCAGAGCCGAACCTGCGACGGGCGTCCCTCATCGGGCGGCTGGCCCGCCGAAAGTCACGTCCCCGAAACCGGTTTCACCGGTAACCACGTCGTCACCTTCCTGTGTCGGCGGCGTTGCGGTTCAAGCCCGGCTATTCTTGACAATCGGCACCGAACGACGGCTCAGGCTTTTCGCTATGTGGCTCTCGGCCGTTCGGATGGATGCCATTTCGGTGCGTCGACACGCGGGCCTCATCCGACGCTTGTCGACGCACCTCGGTATACAGGAAACGATGGCGGAGTTTTGACCAGATTGGCAGTTGGGGAGGCACCCGTATGGGCATCAGTCGCGGCATGATCATCCGTTCCCTTGCTCCCGCAGTAGTTGCGGCGTCGGGCCTCGGCGCGTCGGCGCTCGCTGGTTCTGTCGTCCCCTCCGCGGCCGCCCAGTGTCCGGACGTGCAAGTGGTGTTTGCCCGCGGCACCGGTGAAGCCCCCGGGGTCGGTCCCACCGGACAGGCCTTCGTCGACTCCCTGCACTCGCGCGTCGGCGCCAAGTCCTTCGATGTCTACCCGGTCAACTACCCCGCCAGCGACCAATGGGACACCGGCGTCGACGGCATCAGAGACGCCGCGGCCCATGTCAATTCGATGGCCCACGACTGCCCCAACACCAAGATGGTGCTCGGCGGCTACTCCCAGGGCGCGGCCGTGATGGGCTTCGTCACCTCACCCTCGGTCCCCGACGGCGTCGACCCCAACACCGTGCCCAAGCCCCTGGACCCCGCGGTGGCCAGCCACGTGTCCTCGGTCGTGCTCTTCGGCATGCCCAACGTGCGCGCGATGAACTTCCTCGGCGAACCCCCCGTCGTCATCGGCCCGGCGTATCAGGACAAGACCATCAAGGTCTGCGCCACCGAAGACCCGGTCTGCTCCGACGGCATGAACTTCGCCGCCCACAACACCTACGCCGACGACGGCGCCATGATCGACAAGGGCGTCGCCTTCGCCTCCAGCCACCTCGACGCGAGTGGGCCGGCGAACGCGCCAGCGGTCAGGCCCTTCGGCGGCTGAGCGACCGCTCGGCTAGCGAACACACGCAGGACAGGAATGACTTTCGTCTCTGGTGTGTGACGGCCCGTCGGGTGTCAGCTTGGCGCATGACGCTTGATAACCGCCCGGCAGGACGCACGCTGGGTCGCGGGCTCGTAGTCGTAATACTGCTGGCGCTGACCTGGCTGGTATTGGTGCCCAGAGTCTTCCGACGACACCGCGACCTCATGCTCAAGGTCGGCCCGTTCCGGGGATTTCTGACGAGGTACAACGACATGACCCGCAAGATCTCGGGAACGAAGCGGTCGTCATGGGCACTGCTGACCCACGTTGGGCGCCGCAGCGGGCGCGCCTATCAGACGTCGCTCGGCGCGATCCCGTATCGCGACGGCTTTCTTTTGCCGTTGGGGTACGGCCCGCACACCGACTGGTACCGCAACCTGATGGCCGCGGGAGCATGCACGCTGGCTTGGAAGGGCCAATCTTTTTCGCTCGAGCGCCCAGAGCTCGTCTCCTGCCCCGACGTGATGCGCGCCTGGCCGACGAGGTCCCGAATCCTGCTGCAACTGGCCGGGATCCACGACTTCGTGTGGCTGCACCTAAGCCGCGAGCAGCGAGCGGAGTCCGCTCCCCTGGCTTCTCAGGTGGACCACGCGGCCAACTGAGGGCGGACCCCTAGGTCGGTTTGGCGTTCAGGTACGCGACGATCCCCTGCGTGACGGCGGCGGCGTATCTCGCCCGGCCGTCGGGGCTTTGCATCCGTGCGGCGTCGTCGGCGTTCTTCATGTTGCCGAGTTCGACGAGAATCGCCGGGTACTGGGCGAGGTTGAGCCCCGCAAGGTCGTCCCGGCCGTACAGTCCGCCCGAGCCGATGTAGTTGGCCGGCTGAAAACCGGCCTGCACCAAGGCGTCCCGCATCGTGTTGGCCAGCTGGACGGCGGGACCGGCCTGCACCTCGTTCAAGGGCGGGCTCGAGTAGTTCACGTGGAATCCGCTGCCGGAAGCGGGTCCGCCGTCCGCGTGGATGCTCACGATCGCGTCGGGGCGCATCGCGTTGGCCGCCGCCGCGCGCTGGTCCACGCAGGGCCCGACCGAACTGTCGTCGCCGCGCGACAGTTGGGTGCGGACGCCCATTCCGTTGAGCGACTCGTTGATCAGCGCCACGACCGCCCAGGTGAACGCGTGCTCGGGATAGCCGTCGTTGGTGGCGGCGCCGGACGTTTGGCACGCCTTGGTTCCGCCGCGGCCGTTCGGCACCTGCTGGTTGATCGACGCGTCGTTCACGGCGTTGTGGCCGGGGTCGAGGAAGACGGCCGATCCGGAGACACCGGCGGCGGCGCGCGGGGCGGTGACCAGCCCGGCGCCGAGCAGCACCGGCGCGGATCTCAGCACGTCGCGCCGCGAAACGGATCCCAGACTCACCGCGCGATGGTAACAATCACACGTCGGTCAACGCCCGGGCCGCGGCGCGGAACATGGTCTGCTTGATCGCGCCGAGCGTGCCGGGGTCCTTGCCGCCCAGCGGGCGCAGCAGGTCGGTCGCAGCCGCGGTCACCTCGCCGTCGGCGGCGGTCGCATCGACGATGCCGAATTCGGCGGCCTCTTCCCCACCGAACCGCCGCCCCGTCGTCATCGAAGCCACCGCGGCGCGCGGCGTGAGCTTGGCCTGGATCAGCGCGGCCATGCCGTCGGTGAACGGAATCCGGATGTCGACCTCGGGGAAGCAGAAGAACCCTCGGTCGGCGCGCATCACCCGCACGTCGTGGGCCATGGCGAGCATGGCGCCGGCGCCGAAGGCGTGTCCGGTCACCGCGGCGGCGGTCGGCATCGGGAAGGTGAGGACGCGGGCCAGCAGGGCCTGCACCCGCCCCACGTACGCCTGCGTCTGCTCGGCATGGGCACCCAGCCAGTCCAGATCCAGCCCGTTGGTGTAGAACTTGCCGCCGGCGGTGGTGACCAGTCCCTGGGCGCCGGCCTGCTGGATTTCGTCGAGCCGCTCGTTGATCGCGTCGAGAAACTCCGGGGAGAACCGATTCTCGTCCTCGCCGAGGTGCAGTACCGCGATCTTGTCGTCCCAGCTGAATGTCGGTGTCATGTCGTGTCCCTTTCCCTGGATTTGCGCCGGGGCTCCCCGACGTCGAGCACGGCGCGAACCGCGGCGCGCAGCCGCTCCCGGGCCACGGGGTCTTTGATCCTGTTGCGGCGCAACAGGATCGCAGTCGGCAGATCGACGATGCAGGTGGTGATGACGTCGACGGCCGCGGTGTCCTTGCGGTCCCACAGGCGCCGGGCCAGCCGGATCATCGACTCCACCAGCAGCCGGTCCAGGTCGCGCAGCTGCGTCGCGATGTCAGGCGGCGTCTCCGGGCCCAGCAGCTCGTCACGGCGCACCGTGAGCAGCAGCTGCGACGACTCCGGGTAGCTTTCGGCGAACACCGCCGGCGCTTCGGCCGCCGCCACCACGGCGGCAACACCATCCCCCTCGGGGGTGGCGTCGATCAATTCGCCTTGCGCGCTGAGGAATCGGTGTCCGGCCCGCAGCCAGGCGCGCCCGACGAGTCCCGCCCGCGAACCGAACGCGTGGTACAGGGCGCCGTTGGAGACGCCGATCGCGTCGCTGACCGCTCTTATCGTGACCGACGCCGGGCCGGACCGCACCGCCAACCGCTCGACGGCGTCCAGGATCTGGTCCTGGTCGTGAACCCTGGGGCGCGGCATTCCGGCATAGTAACAGAGCAGTCGCTCTGTTACTGGCCGCGGCCAGTTCACGCGATCGCAGCAACCTCTTAACGCGAACCGGTTTGACGGCGAGGCCCGGTCGGGAACCCCCTGCCCATGGGTAAGGTCACTCAGGTCAACGAAGAGATGCTGTTCGCGGACATCGAGCGGCAACTGATCGACGAGTTCCCGCAGATCCCATCGGAGGTCGTCGACGCCGTCATCCGCGAAGAGCGTGCCCGGTTCACGCACAGCCGCGTCCGCGAATTCGTTCCGTTGTTCGTGGAGAAGCACACGCGAGAGCAACTGCGCGCGCGGTCCAACTAAGGAAGCCTCTACCGGCAGGATTCTCGGCTTTCCGCCCCAAACGGGCGGGTCTGCGCCTACGCTCAGCAAATGATCAGGCAGGCACTCGTCCTCGGCGCGATGGTCGCGGCGGCCACCGCCGCGCCCGCGATCGCACGTGCCGACACCCTGAACTTTCAATCCCCGTCCGGGAACATCTACTGCGTCCTGGACAGTCCCGGTGTCGCGTGCGACATCAGCGACTTCGACTACCAGCCACCGCCACCCCCGGAGTGCGGCAAACACCTCGCCTGGGGCAATCGCTTCGTCCTCAACGCGGGTCAACCGGCGGCGATCCACTGTCACGGCGACACCCTGCGCGTCGCCGGCGAGCCGACACTCGACTATGGCCAGTCCAGGTCAGCCGGGACGCTCACCTGCGACAGCGAGCCGTCGGGCATGAGATGCACCGACACCAGCACCGGGCATTACTTCCGGGTGTCGCGGGATTCCTACGATCTGGGCTGAGTGCCGTTCTGCTCGAACCGCTTACGTGACCGTACAAAATAGTATGGTACGGTCGGCGCCATGTCCGCGGTCGACACTCGCCCGACGTACGGGATCACCGACGACTTCATCGCCCGGCTCGCCGAGCGCGCCGACGAGGCCGAGCGGCTGCGCCGGCTGCCCGCGGCGACGGTCAGCGAGTTCCGGGAAACAGAGCTGTTCCGGCTGTTGCTCCCGGCCCGGTTCGGTGGCATTCAGGCGTCGTTTCCCGAACTGCTGGAACCGATTCGACGGATGGCGCACGGGTGCGCGTCCAGCGCCTGGACACTCGGCTTTTATGCCCTGCACAACTGGATGCTGTCGCTGTTCGACGTGCGGGTCCAGGAAGAGGTGTTCGCCTCGGGGCCGGTGCTCGCGCCCGCTCCCCTGGCCCCCACCGGTCGCGGCACCCCGGCCGAGGGTGGTGTGCGCTTGACGGGGCGCTGGTCGTGGGCCACGGGCGCGATGGACGCGGACTGGGTGATGGTCGGGGCGCTCATCGAGCGGCCGGACCGGATCGATCCGGCGCTGGTGGTGGTGCCCGGCGACCAGGTCGAGGTTGTCGACACCTGGCACACCGCCGGGATGCGGGGCACCGGTTCCCACGACGTCGTCGTCACCGACATCTTTGTACCGGAAAATCGCATGGTCGCCGTGGCCGACATCTACGGCGGAACGGCGCCCGGGGCGAAGGCGCATGGAGTGCCGACGTATCGATGGCCGATGGTCCCCGCGCTCGCCCTGGTGGCGTCGATGCCGGTGCTCGGCGCCGCCGAGCGGGTGACCGAGCTGTTCGCCGAGCGGCTGGGCGAGCGCGTCCTGGCGTACAGCGGTGTGGCGCAGAAGGATCAGCCGGCCGCCCAGATCCGGCTGGCGAGCGCGCGGGTTCGGTTGCGAGCTTTACGGGCGCTCGTCGACGAGACCGCCGGCGGCATCGACCGCATGGTGGCCGCCGGTGAGCGGGTGCATCGGGCGGTGCGGGCCGAGGCGCGGCTGGCGGCGGCCCACACGGTGCGCGAGAGCCGGGCTGTGATTGCCGATTTGCTGGACGCCTCCGGGGCGAGCGCGCAGTTCCTGTCCAACCCGCTGCAGCGCTTCAAGCGCGACGTAGACATCGCGGCCGGGCATGTCGTGTTCGATTACGACGTGAGCCGAGAGTTGGCCGGGGCGTTGGCGATTGGCGCCAAGATCTCCCCGATCGCGATGGTCTAGTCCGCGAGCATCAGCTCGAGGAACCGTTCCCGCTGGGTGATCCGCTGCGCCTGCTGGGCCGATCCCGCCAGGTGCAGCAGCCCGATGCCGGCGGCGAACGTCAGCTCGGCGCGCAGCTTGGCGTCCTCGGGACCGAAGCCGTAGTCGCTGTACGCCTTGGTGACGGAGCGCAGCAGGCGCCGGTCGGCGGTGCGGATGTTGGCGGCGGCGGCCGGGTCGGTGCGGGCCCATTCGCGCATCGCGCGTTCCAGCGTCCAATGCCCCGGGCTGGTCAGGGCGGTCATCATGGCGGACAGGCGTTCTCGCGGGGGGAGGGCGTCGAGTTCGGCCAGCGACTGCCGGTCCTTTTCCAGGAAGGTGTTCCACGAGTCGACCAGGGCGGCCCGGTAGCTGTCCATGTCCTGGAAGTGCCAGTAGAAGCTGCCGCGGGTGACGCCCGCCTGCTGGCAGAGGCGCTCGATCTTCAGCGCGCGCACCCCCTGCTCGGCGAGCAGCGTGTAGCCGGCCTGCAGCCAGTCCTCGACTGTCAGGCGAGGGGGCGAGGGCTTGCGTGCGGCCACATCGTGCAAGGTTACGGGTGGACGCGGCCCAGGTGGGCGAGGTGCGCCCGTACGCGCGGCGCCGACCGCTCCTCGTCCTCGGTGAATTCCTCCCGAACACGCGGCTAACCGGGAGGTTCGGCTACGACGCGGGTGTAATGTCCGGGTTTGCTAGCCGACAAATTCCTGTTAACTCTTGGCCCGCCGTTGGCCGGCCGAAGGACCAGGGGGTGCCGTGACCGAGGTGTCCGATCTGTCGGCGACGACCGATAACGACGATGTCGTGGTGTCGTTCCAGGACGAGTCCCTGCTGCTGGGCGGTGACCCCGCCGCGGTCGAGTCCTATCTGACGCGGCTGCGCGCGACCGCCGGCCACGCCATGCGCGTCGCCGGCATCGACAGCGCCTCGCTCGCGAACGCGGCGATCGCCGGGCTGGCTTCCTTCCTGGCCGACTCCGGCAAGTACGTGCAGCTGCACCGCGACACCGTGGAGGCGTTGAGGGAAGGCAACCTCGTTCCCCTCAGCGACGGCGTCTTCCGGCTGACGACGGGCGTCGACGCCGGCGAGTTCCTCGCGCAGCTGCAGTGGCGGCCTGAGCTGCTCGGCCCCGAGGTGATGCTCTCGGCGCAGATGATCGCGGTGCAGATGGCGTTGAAGTCCGCGGTCGCCGAGGTCGAAGACGCCGTCCGGCGGGTCGAGGACAAGGTCGAATCGGTGCTCGAAGTCGCCCGCGCACAGCGCGCCGGCGACGTGCTCGGCACCAGCCTGACGATCTCGCGGATGGTCGACTCGTTGGACAAGTACGGGTCGCTGCCCGACGCGTACTGGGAGTCGGTGGCCGCGCTGGGGCCGGCGCTCAACGTCACCGTCGAGCAGCTGCGCAACCACGTCAGCCGCATCCTGGCGTCCTTCGATCACACCCTGGGTGTTCAGCAGCGGGCCGGGAAGCTGCGAAATGCCATCAGCGAGAACCGGCTTGGCGACACCCTGAGCCTGCTGGTAATCGCCGAGGAAGCGCTGCACCAGTGGCAGCGGCTGAACCTCGCGCGCATCGAGGCGAAGGAGCCCGAGCAGCTGCTGCGCGCGATCGACGAGGCGCGCGAGCTCGTCGACCATCATCTGCGTGAAGACCTCGACGTCTACCGGAGCGCGAAGGAAGTCCTCGACCGGTTCGGCAAGACCGCGGCCATCGATGGCTTCCGATTCTGGGCGGTGCGCGAGCTGGCCAAGCAGCGCGGCGCCCTGCGCGACGAGCTCGACCGCTTCGCCGCGGCCCGTCAGCACCAGGTGGAGACCTGGGAGGACTTCCACATTCCGAGCGTTTTGGATGCCGCCTTGGCCACGCTCGGGGCTGTCGGAGGCGTGACCGGCCGGGTGTTCGTGGCCGTCGGCCGCGGAGTCGTCTACCTGGGCGGGCAGGTCGTCGGGCCTTTCCGGGGGCGTGGTGATGACGGCTCTGAGGCCGGCAGCTCGGATCTCGAGGAACACCAGCGAGCGTGCTGAGCAGCCGTCGTTGACTGCGGTCGAGGCCGCCTCGATACTCCACCAGTACGGCCGTCGGCGCTCGCCGGCGCTTGGCCCGCGAAGGAGGTCGGCGTGATCGATTTAGGGCTCTCGGGCAAGCACGCCGTGGTGTCGGGTGCCGGCTACATCCCCGAGCGCGCGGGCCACGGGTGGTTCACGTCGTTGGCCCTGGCCGAGGCGGGCGCCTCGGTGGCCTGCATCGACATCGACGAGCAGCGCGCGGAGCAAGTTGCCGCCGAGATCGTTAGCCGGGGCGGCCATGCCGTCCCGATCGTCGCCGACATGACCGATCCCGTGCAGGTCGGTCGGGCGATCGATGACGCCGTCGCGGCGCTGGGCGGTGTCGACGTGTGCGTGGACATCATCGGCGGTGCGACCTGGTCGAAGGTCGAGGGCTTCACATCCCAGTTGTGGGATGCGGCAATACACTACAACTTGAATCAGGTCTTCTACCTCTTCCAAGCCGTGGCGAGGTACATGATCGCCCAGGGCAGCGGTGGATCGTTGGTCGCAGTCGCCTCGGTCGACGGCATCGCGGCGGCGACCTACCATGCCGCCTACGGCGCCGCCAAGGCCGGCGTCATCTCGCTGGTCAAGACCTTCGCGGATGAGCTGGGCCGGTACGGCATTCGCGCCAACGCGGTCGCGCCGGGCAATGTGGGGTCCGGCAACGAGGACCAACCGCCTGGTGAGTACAACGTCAACGGCATCAACCCGCTGGCGGCGCCGCGCGCGCATGACATCGCCAACGCCGCGTTGTTCCTGTCCTCCGAGCTGGCCGCCCGCATCACCGGCCAGACCCTCGTAGTCGACGGTGGTGCCACCATTCGGCAGCTGTGGGGGCTGGGCGAGTCGATGATCCCGGCCGACCCCGAGGAAGCGCTGCCGGACTTCATGAGACCCGGGCCGTCGGCCGGCTAGCGCTGATGGATGAGCGGCAAGCCCGGCACCGAGCTTCTGCCTTTGAGCACGTACGGGGTCGTGATCGAGCCGATGTAGATATCGCGCATGTCGTGGCCGCCCCAGGCGATGCTGGTCGGGCTTTGGAGTAGCGCGCCGTCCGGGTCTTCGATCACGGTTGTCGCCGCGCTGGCCGGGCTGATTGCGACGATCTTGTTGGCCAAAACCAATGTGACCCAGAGGTTTCCCTCGGCGTCGAATGCGCATCCGTCGGCCATCCCCCACCGGCGACTGACCTCCGGGTCGGCTAGAAACCGGCCGGCGTCGGGGCCGTACTCGTCGGGGCGTCGGCCGCCCAGCGGCGGACCAAATTGTTCCTGGGGGCCGAGCGTCTCGCCTTCTATCGGAAACCGCACCACGTCGGCGGTGAGCGTGCGGACCACGTAGAGGTAGTCCTCGTTGCGATCCAGCGCCATGCAGTTCGGGAAGCTCACCCCGTCGGCGGCCACTCGCGCCGCTTGACGGTCCGGTGCGACCCGAAAGATGAACCCATCAGCGGTGCCTCGCGCGATGGTGTCCATCAGATCGTCCCCCGTCGTGCTCACCGAACACCACAAAGCACCAACGGAATCCACCAGAACGAAGTTCAACCATCGCAGCGGGCATCCGTCGAGTTGTCCGCTTAGTACCGTGGTGATCTCGCCTGTTTCCGGGTCGAGATCCTGCAACATACCCAGGCCCCAATTGGCGATTAGAAAGTTGCCGTTGCGGTCGAGCGCGATCCCGTTCGGCTCGCCGCCCGCCTGGCCGATGTGTCGAATCGTGTATTCGTCGATCAGTTCTGCGACAGCTGAAGCCTTGTCGGAGGCGAACACTCGACCGCCGCCGGTCACCACGACGTGTTCCGGGCGATCGACGCCGCGCCCGACGGCGTGCAACCCGGTTACGTCGATGGGGGTTTCGCCCGTTCCGCTCATCGATGTCCCTCGTGGGTTTGCAGCAGACCAGTGTCAGGCTAGCCGAGGTGGCGCATCATGGAACGGTGCGCATTGGAATGGGGACCGCACACTTGCGACGCAGGAGTCCGCGATGGAGGCGGCAACGCACGTGCGCGACCAGCTTGCGGGCGATTCGGCGGCCGTGCAATTCCGATCGCGTTCACACAGACCAGGCCATGGATGTGCTCGACCCGTGCATTCGATGGTTGAGGCGCCACGCTAATCACTTGCATTGCCAATGGGATCGCCCCCGGCGGCCGCCAGCCGAGGACAGGCCAATACGCCGTGCTCACCTCCGGTCTCGTCGGCGTGCACCTGCCCCGCCTTCATAGTGTCCGACGGGGTGTCGCAGGACTGCGGGGGGCCGTAATCTTCACCGGCGGGGAACAACGCACAGTGATCACCGAGCTGGGCGGCCGCCCGCCGCTGCAACCCCTGCAGGGAATCGTCGAGAGACTGTCCCGCGACAAGCAGGAACTGGTCAGCAAAGGCCTGCACATCGGGATCGTCGTCGACGAGGACCTGACGGCTCCGGGTCAGGGCGACTTCCTCATCCGCGGGTACTGGGTGCCGACCAAACGACCGGGGCAATCGGAATCGGGGAGGGCCGAGGGGGCTCGACCGTGTAATTCCAGACCCGCGACGGCCTCGTGCCTACCAAACCTACGATCCTGGGGCTTGTTGAATCGCTTCCCCTCGGCCTGCCGCTCAAAGATTGTCGGGACGCGGTACTACCGTCGGGCGTGATGAGCGAGCGCAATGAAGTTGAGACCGAGGACGGCGACGACGACGTGCCTCGGGTGGAGATGGTCCCCAAAGGAACCCTGCTCGACTTCGTTTCTCGGACTCCTGTCCGGGCGACGCCCGAAGAGGTCGAGTCGGTCCAGGTCTTCGCCCGGCGGCTCGTCGAGGACTTCGACTACCCAGTCGCAAACTTGCGAACCCGCCCTCAATGGAGGGTGAGGCATACCCCATCTGGGAGTGGCCGCAGCTACCCGATTGACATCGCGGTCTTCAAAACCCCTCAACACCATGACGACGAACTCTTCATGGTTATCGAATGTAAGCGTCAGAATCGCAAGGAAGGCGTACAGCAGCTCAAGTTGTACCTGGACATGTGCCAAGCGGAGATCGGCGTCTGGTTTAACGGCGAGGATCACCTCTACTTGCGTAAATTGTTGAACACCGACGGCACACGTACGTTTCAAGAGCTTCCGAGTATTCCCCGCTTTGGGCAGCGCATAGAGGACATTGGCCTCTATAGACGCGCCGACCTCACCAAGCCGAGCAATCTTCGATCGGTGTTTCGCGATATTCGGAATCATCTTGCCGGGAACGCATCTGGTATCACGCGGGACGAGGCACTGGCGCAGCAGGTAATCAACCTGTTGTTCTGCAAGATCTTCGATGAAGTCAACACTGCACCGGACGACATCGTGGAATTTCGCTTCGGCCATTTAGAGGACCCGAGCGAGGTGCGGGCGCGTGTGATTCGCCTCTTCGAGAAGGTGCGAGACGAATATCCAGACGTATTCGATGAGGATGACAAACTGACCCTCGACGCGAAAAGCCTCGCCTACGTCGTTGGCGAGCTTCAGGCGTACGGCCTTTCGGAAGCTGACCGCGACGCTGTCGGAGACGCCTTCGAGGTCTTCATAGGTCCCGCGCTTCGGGGCGCGGAAGGCCAGTTCTTCACACCGCGGAATGTAGTTCGCACGGTTGTTGCCATGGTGAATCCGCAGCCGGGCGAAATGATCATCGATCCGGCCTGCGGTTCTGGCGGGTTCCTGACGGTCGCGCTAGAGCACGTCTGGGCCGCGCTGGAGCAGGAGGGGGCCACGAAGGCTTGGAGTCCCGCGATGCTCGAACGACGTAAGCGCGACGTTGCCACTCGTACCTTCCGCGGGCTCGACAAGGACTCTTTCCTGGCGAAGTGCACTAAGGCTTATATGGCGATTATCGGAGATGGTCGTGGTGGCGTCTTCCGCGTGGACAGCAGCTTGCAGAAGCCAGACGAGTGGCCGACCCAGGTACGTGACAAGGTGCCGCTTGGCAAGTTCGACGTCGTCCTTACAAATCCCCCGTACGGCAAGAAGATTCGCATCACGGGTGAATCGACGCTGTCTCAGTACGAGATGGGCTACAGGTGGACAACTGATGTGTCGACTGGCAAGAAGGTGCTGAGCAAGGATCTCCAAAAAGATCAGCCCCCGCAGCTTCTATTCGTCGAGCGTTGTCTACAGCTGCTGAAGCCGGGAGGACGGCTAGGGATTGTTTTGCCGGAAAGTTTGTTCGGAAGCTCGTCCTACTCGCATATCGTTGAGTGGCTTCAAGGGAAGGCGCGGGTGTTGGCGATCGCGTCGATGCCTGAGCCTTTGTTCAAGACAAGTGGCAAGGTTGGCACACACACTAAGGTCGTTACCGTCGTCCTTCAAAAGTTGCCGCTCAAATCACCCCCGGAGCCGATCTTCATGGCCGATGCCAAGTGGTGCGGCCACGACTCCCGCGGCAATGAAACTGTTCGGGTTGCAGCGGACGGTACACGGACGCTACTCGACGATGTGCCGACGATCGCCAAGCGATACCGCGCTTGGCGCGATGATGGTGAGCTGGTGAACGACCATCTTGGGTTCACGTTGCCGCCGGATCGACTCGCCGGGACAATCCTGATACCGAAGTACTACGACCCCGAGCTTGCAGCGCAGATCATGCGACTCGAAGCTACGCACGATCTCCCCGCGCTCGCAGAGTTCATGGACGCAGATGTCCTCAACATTCAGACCGGCGTCGAGGTAGGGAAAATGGCCTATGGGACTGGGCCTATTCCGTTCATTAGGACGAGCGACATAAGCAACTGGGAGCTCAAGGCTGACCCAAAGCACGGGGTAAGCGAGGAGCTGTACGCGGCACTGAAGGCGCAATATCCGCATAAATTCGATGTTCGAGCTGGCGACATCTTCGTCGTGAAGGACGGTACCTACCTAGTAGGGACAAGCGCCGTAGTTAGTGATCTCGACACCAAGATTCTCTACCAATCACACCTATTCAAGATCAGAGTTAGCGATGCGGGGGCCATCGACCCTTGGCTTCTATTCGCTGCTTTGAACTCGCCTATTGCAAAACGGCAGATCAGATCGAAACGGTTCACTCAGGACATAATCGACACACTTGGTAATCGTCTGTCCGAGATCCGAGTGCCAATACCTCGGGACGCGGAGCTCCGTGAACGGATCGCGCGGGAGACCGAGCGTACTGTGCAATTGCGATCGCGACTCCGCGAAGAAACACGTCGTCTAACGCTTGAGATCGAGGGGGACGCGGCGTATGGCGATCTTGAGTCGATGGAAGAAGCGGAGTAGGTCG
This sequence comes from Mycobacterium sp. E3251, assembly GCF_001666835.1. GTDB lineage: Bacteria > Actinomycetota > Actinomycetes > Mycobacteriales > Mycobacteriaceae > Mycobacterium. The sequence goes on from NZ_LZJF01000015.1 coordinate 39,731, forward strand.
TCATTCTGGGTGTATGGTCACTTCGCCAAGATCGAAATAACGACCGATCAACTCGACGAGCTTGGTCCGCGCCTCTCGCAACGTCATGTCGCCCTGAATGAGGTTGCTGCGCTTTCCGCGCCAGCTCACATTTCCAGGAACGTGCTTCGGACTGGCTGTCGGGTCCTCATGCCCGATATGGAAGTCGGATTGCCCATGCTGAGGTGTCAACGCCTCTGTCGCGAACGCCTCATAGTCAAGCTTTTCTAGAGTGAGAGCGTCGCGGTAGGTTCCGGGGACCGGTCGATGGCCAATATACTTCGCCAGAATGTTGCGCGTTTCCTCGTCCGGTACAGGAGCGCTCACGAACTCGCACATCATGCCGAGGAGGCGTAGGTGAATCACCTTGCAATCTTCTTCAGTGCCGTACTGAGGGTCGGCAGGGTTGAGCATCCAACGCCGGTTGCGATTGCTCGCGAACTCCCCCGTCTGACGCCGACCTGACAGCTGCGCTCTGGTCCGAATGCCGTTGAGGAGCGGAAGCGGAACTCCCACGTCGCCCAACCCGCTCCTCACCCTGCGGATCTCATGGTCAAGTTCCTCAACAGACGACACAGCGGTAGCTTGCCAGGTTTTGGTGTCGCATGGCAGCCGACCCGACTGAAAGAATCGAGGCGCGCAGGAAATATCGGACCTCTACCCACGAGAACCAGCAGTACTGAGATGGTCGCGGCCTACACGGGGTGTGCGATTGCATAGGGTGTCAAGCCTAAAACCTCGATGATGCACTGCCGGCTGCTGATACGTTGACCGGGGCACATAGACATTGCGCTGAAGGAAGCGGATGAGCAACGACGCCACGCAAGATGGTAGTGATTGCACGGCCAACATCAAGCCAGCGAGGCCTACCCGCCAAGTTCGGGATGAACTCCTTTGTTATCTTCACCGCGATTCGTCACGGCTTGGTGAGGTAGTCAGAGCTAAGGAACGCGGCCTCACGGCAAACCAAATCGCTGCCGAACTCGGCGTCCGAACGTCCAGATTCGTCTGGAATTATGTGCGTTTCGCCAGAGCCCTCACAGACGGCGACTTGCCAACTGCTCCTACCGTTGCAAGAGATGCTGCCGTTATATTCCGTAGGTTGTTGAAAACCGAAAACTTGTCGCCATTGGCACGAAATTACCTCGAATCGAACCTGCAAGCATTAGAATATCGCACCCGCGGCTCGCACGTTCAGGGTCGTGAAGATAGTGGTTGATCTCTGAGAACACATTTAACCGCAAGTGCGTAACTAGCGCTCGGTGAGAGCTGGCGATAGAGCCCCTGTAAATCGTTCGGACCTCCGAAGATGAAACGCGTGCGTTCGGACGGATTGTTTAAGGTCCTCAGCAAGGTCTGCTCATGCCCTCACACCGTATTCACGAGCACCTGGATCGCGCCCCTGGCTTGCTTGGCGCACTCATCGTGCCGAGCACGGCCATCACATCAGCGTGATCGTTCTCAACAGGTGCGGTAGTTCGGACATCATCGTGGCCCTGTTCGCGTGCGCCAAGATCCGGCTTTATGTCGAAGGCCGGTGGCCCCGCCGTCACTCAGAGGCCCGCCTACATGTGGCGGCCGCGAGCGGAATTTCCGACCTAACGACTGTGCGCGGCTGGGACTGTTGGCCCGCAGTACGCCCCTCGCTTAGTGAACCAACATTCCGTTCAGCTGACGTTGCTGTTCGGGCAGAACGGCTCGACCTTGCGGCACACCGCCAACGGGAGATCCGGGGTTAATATCGGCCTCGGTGCGACGATTGTCGGCGTGAAGCGAATCTCGCCACTGGCTTACCAAGCGCTCCGGGACGCGCTGCCGACGATCACTTGGCATAAGCGCGCCTTCGAGTCATTTCTGCGCGACGCTCTGCATCGCCATCCCGAACTGCTGGCGGGTCTAGACTTCAATGGCGCGACAAAGCGTGAGACCGCAGATACCTTGATTAACCGCCTCGTCGAGAAGGACGCTACCTACTTCGCGACGACACTTGAACTCATGCTGGACGTTGCCGCTATGACGCAATTCCCAGACGTCGAACGCATCAAAGAGCCAAGCGATCGTAAACTGCGACTGGAACAAGCTCACGACGCGGTTGGCCGGCTCCGAACCCTCACGGCCCCGTACCGTGAATCGGCAGAGGCCAAGACAAAGTCAGCTGCAATGAAAGCATCTAATGCCGCGAATCAGGCTGAACTCAAGCAGTTCTCGGATGACCTCCGCGCCCTGCACGACCGGTATATGACGCTGCACACCTCCTCCGACGACCCCCACGGACGGGGCAAGAAGTTCGAGGTACTGCTGACAGACCTGTTCCTGTTGTTCGATATGGAACCACGCCTGGGTTACAGCCTTGCGCACGAGCAGATCGACGGATCACTGAGCTTCGACACCGACGACTACATCGTTGAAGCACGTTGGAGAAAAACCCGAGCGGAGCCTGGCGACCTCGAAATCTTCAAAGGCAAAGTCGAGCGAAAGGGCCGCAACGCGTTGGGCATATTCGTGAGCGTTGCGGGCTTCACCGCAGGCGCCCTTGACGAGTACGCCACCAGAAGCCCCTTCGTAGTATTCACGGGCGACGACATCTACCTGGTTCTTGATGGCCGCGTAAGACTCGACTACCTTCTCCGCGCCAAGAAGCGGCATGTGAACGAGACGGGTGACTGCCATTTACCAGCGAGAATTCTGTTGGGCTGACGCTCTGCGGCAGCACTGTCGACGAACGATGGTCACCTCGCCGAGGGCGCTTTTTGGTGGGGCCCGCAACTCCAGCTTTGACCAAGCGGTAGAGCAATTTGGCGCCTCGACTCACAGACCAGGGCGGTGAGCTGGCAACCAGGCACTTGCAGGCTTCCTGGCGCGAACGCCTTCGAAGCGTGCTTTACGGCCGCGCTGGCAACACCGCCAGCCACCCCTCCGAAAGCAACTCCAGCAACTGCCCATCCGGATCGCGGATCATCGCCATCGCCTCCGTCACCGTCGCGTCAACCACCGCACCCCCGAACTCCGCCACTCGAGCCAACGCGCCAGCAAGATCGGACACCGAAAACGAAATGTGCGTCAGCCCAATCTGATCCATCACGCGTTCCGACCCGGTGTGCACCTGGCGCTTCGAGTAATCCATTAACTCGAGCACGAACCCGTCGCGCACCAAATAGGTCGCATGCACCCCGAGCGGCTCGGGAAGCTGCACCAGCTTGGACGTCGGCCCGTCGGGCGGATCGAGCTCCCACCAGAACTGAAACCCGAGCACGTTCTCGTAGAACCGCCGCGACCGCTCGCGATCCGAGACACACAGTCCGACATGGTTGAAGGTCGTCCGGTGACTACTCATCGCGGCCTTTCTCGACGCAACCCACGGGCGTAATAATGCAAAGATAGTGCAAAAAGCACCTCGGCCGTGGTGGAGGACCTCCAAGATGACAACTCGTCCCGACGTCGCCGAAGACGCCATCGTCGACTTCGACCACCACTCCGACGCGTTCAACCTCAACGAGCTCGCCATCAACGCCGAGCTCAGACAGAAATGCCCGGTCGCCTGGAACGAGAACTACGGCGGCTTCTGGTTCCTCAGCAGTTACGACGCGGTGAGCCGCACGGCCAGAGACGGCTACACGTTCGCCCACAAGTACGACCCGAACGCCGACGACGGCGTCGACTACCAAGGTGAGATGGGCGTGCCACGCCCCGAAGGCCAGCCGGCCCTGGGCGTCGGCGAGGTCGACGGCCCCTACCACCAGGCCCTACGGCACGCCCTGGCCCCGTTCTTCTCCCCCGGCGCCGTCCAAAAACTCAAGCCGTTCATGGAACAAAAGGCCCACGAGTTCCTCGACCAGAAGATCGAAGACGGACAGATGGACCTCGTCCTCGACTACGCCAGCCCGGTCCCGGCCATCCTCACCATGAAGCTGATGGGCCTGCCCCTCGACAACTGGCACCTCTACGCCAACCTCTTCCACTCGGTCATGGCCGTCCCGCAAGACAGCCCGGAGTACCTCGACGCCATCGGGAAAGTCCCCAAGATGATGGAGGAAGTCCTCGAGTACGCCGCCAGCAGACGAACCAAACCCGAAGACGACCTCACCAGCTTCCTCATCCAGTTCGAATTCGACGGCCACCGCCTCACCGACGAACAGCTGCTCAACATCCTGTGGAACCTCATCGGCGGCGGCGTCGACACCACCACCTCCCAAACCGCGCTCACGCTGCGACACCTGGGCACCCACCCGGCCCTCAGACAACAACTCATCGACCGCCCCGAGCTGTACCGCACCGCCACCGACGAATTCCTGCGCTACTTCTCGGTCAACCAAACCCTTAGCCGCACAGTCACTCACGACGTCGAACTCAACGGGCAACACCTGAGAAAGAACGATAAGGTCGTCATCAGCTGGCTCTCGGCCAACCATGACGAAAAGGAATTCCCAAATCCCGACGAGATCATCCTGGACCGCGCGCCCAACCGTCACGTCGCCTTCGGGCTCGGTCCGCACCGCTGCATCGGCTCCCACCTCGCGCGCCTCATGTCCGAAACCATGGTCAGGGCCGTCCTCGACCGCATCCCCGACTACCAAGTCGACGTCGGCAACGTCCACCAATACCTCGGCAACCCGAGCATGACCGGGCTGGGCAGGCTGCCGGTCACCTTCACCCCCGGAACCAAGCGAAGCTAGATGCCCGCCAACCCGATCACGCAACTACTCGGGCCGTTCACCCGCACCGGCGGCTTCTACGCCCGCTCCTGGGGCACCTACCTGGATCGTCAGCCCGACGAGCCACCGGTGGCCCGGCCCACCATCGCGCTCGCGGCGCAGGCATTCCGCGACGAAATCCTGCTGAGCGGCTTCAGTCTGCTGCGCCGAGCCCCCGACGCTGAAACACTGGAACGAATCGACACAGAAGTCGTTGCGGCACAAGAGTTCTATAAAGACAACGGCTGGCTTGACAATCCCGAGGGTTTCTTCGCCGCGCCCCCTCCGCCCACCGACGTGACGGTCAAGCGCGTGAGCAGTATGGGACGCAACTACGAGCGGCTGTCCTTCGACAGCGACTACGAGCCCCATGACGGCGAACCCGGCCGGGAACGGTGGCTCAGCTACCCACGCAACAACCGCGAATACGCCCTGATGTTCCGGCACCGCCGGCCGCGGCCCTGGCTGATCTGCATCCACGGCGCCGAGATGGGACGGGCCGCGCTCGACCCCATGCTGTTTCACGCCTGGCACCTGTACCGCGATATCGACCTCAACATCGTGCTGCCAGTACTCCCCATGCACGGCCCCCGGGCAAGCGGCCGAAAGTTCCCCAGTGAGGACGTGCTCGACGACGTCCACGGCGCCGCCCAGGCCGTCTGGGACATCCGGCGCCTCATCGCCTGGATCCGCGCGCAACAGCCCGACGCCGCGATCGGGGTCAACGGCATCTCGCTCGGCGGTCTGATCTCGTCGCTGGTCGCCAGCCTCGACGACGGCCTCACGTGCGCGATCCTGGGCGTGCCGGCCGTCGACCTGGTGGACCTGGTCGGCCGCCACGCCGGCCTCAGCGGCCACGCCGCACTGCGCCGCACGATGGACTCGGCCAAGCCCCTCGGCCGGATGGTCTCGCCGCTGGCCCTGACCCCGCGCGTGCCGAAAGAGGGTCGCTTCATCTACGCCGGCATCGCCGACCGGCTGGTGCACCCGCGCGACCAGGTCACCCGACTCTGGGAGCACTGGGGCAAACCCGAAATCCAGTGGTACCCAGGCGGTCACACCGGATTCTTCCGCTCGCGGCCGGTGCAGCGCTTCATCGACGACGCGATCGTGCAATCGGGCCTGGCCGACAAGCGATGACCGGCGCCTACCTGCGGTGGATAGCGGCGAGCGTCGCCAGGCCACTGGTCCATGCCTACCGGCGCACCGGCGCCGACGTGCCCTTCGGCGACCCGGTGCCGTCGCACGGGACCGAAATGGAGGGCTGGTTCTGGCGCCTCACCGATGCCGCCTCGGGTCGCGTCGTCGTCGCGCTGTGCAGCGTGAACCGGAATCCCGACGGGGACTGGGCGACGGTGGCGGTCGCGCTGCACCCCGGCGGCGTCGTGTGCTCCGCGGCCATGGACGGTGCCCACGCCGAATCGTTCACGTTCTCGGTGCACGCCGGGACCGCACCCGACTGCCGTCTGGCGGCGAGCCTCGATCGGCTCCAGATCGACCTCGACGGCATCCACCTCGACCTGCATTTCGCCGATCCGTTCAACTGGCCCAAGGCCTTTGGCGGAGGCGGCGTCTTCTCGTCGGTCCCGTTTCTCAACCAGTACTGGCACCCCTACCGGCTCGGCGGAACAGCCACCGGCACGGTCGAATTCGACGGCGACATGTGGTCGTTCAGTGATGCCCGGCTCTACACGGAACGCAACTGGGGCGCGGGTTTCCCCGAGCGCTGGTGGTGGGGTCAGGCACACGATTTCGGCGACGCCGATGTCTCGGTGGCGTTCTCGGGTGGCCTTCTTGCGCTCGGCCCGATCCGCAGGGACGTCACCGGAGTGGTCGTGCGACTCGGCGACCGCGTCATCCGGGTCACCCCACCGGCGCCCTTGCGATCGCACGTCGGCGACGGACGCTGGACCGTGTCAGCGCGTACTCCCCGCTACCGCATCGAGCTGGACGGCGACGGCACCCACGCGGATCCGCACGTCTTACCGGTGCCGCTGCCAGCGGAGCGGCGCAACATCGACACGGACTTCGAGCACCTCGCCGGTCGATTGCATTGCAGTGTGCGGGAATACGGCCGAGTGGTGTTCGACGGCACCTGCGAGTTGGCCGGCCTGGAGACCGGCACCCGGCCGGGGTGATTACGACGCGTGGCGTACTGCAGCACGGGTTCCGACGAATCGACGTGGCTGCCGCTGATAATCCTCAGCCGATTCGTCGCCGCGGTTGTGGTAATCGCCGCTGAGGTCTTCGCACACCACGCCAGCCGCTTGTCGAGGCAGGGTACGCGGCCAAGGGATTGATGGATCGTCATCCTTCAGGCCGAAAACGTTATTTCGCATCGTCGTCGCTGTCAGCTTCCAGCGTTATCTGACTGCCGCGCTCTTTACTCCATTGCCACAGCGCCTGGTCGAGAGTGCGAAGGTCCGTATGGACCCGCCTCGCGATGCGACGGCATACCCCGAGATACTCCCAGTAGCCGATCCGTTTGGAGTCGATCTCGGCGTGCTCCCATAGCGTCTCGATCGACCGAAAATCGATGACAGTGAACCTGAGCGGATATGACACGGTCAGGAGAGCGCTTGCCATCGGGACACCAACTCCTTCGAGCACGTCAAGGATTCGAAATGCCAGTCGTTCCGGCGCAGCGAGTGCAATGCGAGTGATTTCCTCGATATCTTCGGCCGAGTTGCGTTCAAGGTAGGTCTTCGACCGGGGACTTTTCCAGGCACCGGCCTGCAAAAACTCGTTGCGGCGGTAGTAGCCGCGCCCGGCGACGTTAAACCGGACTTCGCCCAGCAACTTCCGCTCTACGACCCTGGGACAGTAGTGACCGCTCCACTGCTTCACAAACTTGGCATTGATCCGCGATCGAGTGTGCGTAGGCACGGCGCCCCCTTTTCGTGATGAGGTTATGCCGGCAACTCAGGTGACGGACCCGTTTCGTCGACCAACACCACATTTCGGGCAGTAGGTCATCGCGACATCCAGGCACTTCGGCCTGCCGTGCAGAGGTCTAAGTGCCCTGGTGACTGATGAGAGCGCGCCCGACCCTGGGGATTGCGGCTAGCTGCACCAGCGCAATCGGTCCTTGGGTTAGCCATCGCTAGGAGTAGGACGATGAAGACCATCCGTATCTCGGCCGGACAGCTCGGGGAAGTTGCGGCAGCCGATTTCTGCCAGCGATGCTTTTGGCTGAAGCTGCATCTCAATCATCACCTCCCCTTCCAAATCTTCCCGGGTATCTTCAGCTCGATCGATTCCTACACGAAGGACATCGTTCACCGTTGGTTTGATGCGCATGGTGTACCGCCCGGCTGGCTATCACCGCTTGGCCCAATAGCCGCCTACCACGAGCCTCCGCACTGGTCCAAATTCAACACAGTTGATCACGACTACGGCATCCATCTGACCGGCGTTGCGGACACAATCTTCAAGCACGCCAACGGTTCATACGTAATTGCCGACTATAAGACGGCACGCTTCACCGACACCCAGAGCAAGAAATTGGTACCGCGCTACCAGGTACAACTCAATGCCTATGCCCGGATAGCCACAGACCACGGGTTCGCGCCAATATCGCACCTTGCGCTCGTGTACATGGAGCCCGCTACAAAGGGTGAGTCAATCAACTACTGCGGAAACTGCCGGGAAGACGGCTTCGTTATGGCTTTTCGAGCCCATGTTGTCGAGGTCCCCCTTGCCGAAAGCATTTTGCGACAAGCGATGGCCAAGACGAGGGAGATCTTCGAGTTAACCGATGCGCCCGATGGCGCGCCGGCCTGTCAAGATTGCAACCTCATCTTGGATCTGGCTGAGCAACTTTGGCCAGGAATCAACGACATCGACCTGGCGGAAAAGCTACAACGCATGCTCGCAAACCCACCACAACGCCGTGGGGCAGACAAGGTAGCAGCGCGGTGACGGTTAACCATCTCATCAATTGAGGTTGGACATCACATTTAGAAAAGCCGGGACCGCCCGTGGTGATCAGGATGCGGTGGCGTACTGCAGCACGGGTTCCGACGAATCGACGTGGCTGCCGCTGATGATCCTCAGCCGGTTCGGACGCACCTCGTAGACCACGCCGTCGACCGGATTGGTGACGTCGAACCCATCCCCCACCCGCTCGGCGTTCGACAGTTCGATGTGCGCGCCGTCGCGGATGCGCTCACCACGGTAGTAGTAACTGCCGCTGAGGTTTTGGCACACGACGACCAGCGACTTGGCGGTGCGCAGCACGGCGGCGGGTGGGTTCCCCGGGTCGCAGCGGGCCGTCTCGCCGACGAACCCCAACCCATCGGCGCCCTTTACCGGGGCTGAGAGCGTCGGCGTCTTCGGCGGCGGGGCACTCGACGGAGCGGGCGATGGCGCCTGAGCGGTCCGCGGCGGCGGCGAACCACCGCTCATCAACGCCGATACCAGCGCCACGATCAGCCCGGCGACCACCAAGACCACCGCAGCCCCGATCCCTACCAGCGGCGCCCGGCCACCCAATAAAGGCCGACGCTGTACCGGCGGCGAAGGCTCAACGGGCGGATACGGGCTGAAGCCGGTGTCGTCCGGGTTCGGATAGACCGCCTCAAACGGCCGGGTGCCAAGGGGCCCAGCGCCAACGCCGGCAGCGACTGGCTCGTACGCCGCGTTCACCGCCTCGCTGGCCGCCCGGGTCAGTTCACCGGCGGAAGCGAACCGCGCCTCACGCTGTTTCGCCATGCCGCGGGCGATCACGTCGTCGAAGGCCCGGCCGACGCCGCGGCGCATGATGCTGGGTCGCGGCGCCGGTGACAACATGTGCGCGCTCTCCAACTCGGCCGGGTCCGTGGCCTCGAACGGCGGATGCCCGCTGAGGCACTCGTAGAGCAGGCAGGCCAGCGAGTACACGTCGGTCTGCGGTCCCACCCGGCCGGTGGTGAACCGCTCGGGCGCCATGTACACGCGCGAAGGGTCAACATGCCCGATGCCGAAGTCGACGAGGCTCGCGAAGTGATCGGGGGTCAGCAGCACGTGTTCCGGCCGGACACCCAGGTGCACCAGTCCGGCGGCGTGCGCGGCGTCCAGCGCCCGCGCCACCTGCGCGACGATCGACGCGGCCCGTGGCGGTTCCAGCGGGCCCCGCTCGCGCAGCAGGTCCTTCAGGCTGCCGCCCTCGACCAGGTGCATGTCGACGAAGGAAACCCCGTTGATCGAGCCGAAGTCATGCACCTTGATGACGTGGGGCTCCTGCAACCGCGACGCGATCCCGCACTCCCGCCGAAAGCGTTGCTGGAAGCCGGGTTCCGCGGCCATCTCGGCAGGCAGCAGCTTGACCGCGACCGTCCGGTCCCTAACCGTGTCGTGCGCCCGATAGACCTCGCCCGTCGCCCCCGCGCCGATCAGCGATCGCAGCTCGTAGGGACCGAGCCGGGTGCCGAGCCGCGAGGTCAATGGGCAGTCCTTCCGCGAGGTCGTAAGAGTCCAGCCGTTCGGGTTCCCGCATTGGGCGCCGACCTAACGTGCGGCGGCTCACGCGTGCGGCGGCACCGGACACCAGAATAGGCCGCAGTTGAAGTTGGGCGGGCCCGCCGGCGCCCGCGGAGTGGCGTTGATCGGGCCACTCGGCCACCCGTAGACGGCGCCGGTGTCGGCGTCGACGACGCCGCGGTAGTCGTAGTAATAGAGGTGGCACACGCCCATGTTCCAGCTGATGAAGTTGTCCGGGACACGCTCGCCCGGGCACCACTTGCCGCAGGTGTGCCCGGCCGGGCAGTTCCCGCCGACGTGGCCGTACGGGTCGGCCTGCGCGACGCCCGCGGCCAGCCCCGCGCCGATGCCGGCGGTCAGCAGCGCGCCGGCGATCCACTTCTTGTTCATGCCGCAAGCACACAACGGGCGGGCGGCTACCGATCCCATGTCGACGTCAGCCGCCGTGGTGGCTGACGCGGGGGCGCCGGCTGCGGAGGCTGCGCTCAACGGTCGAACTACTACCCATGGGGCAGCGACTCGGCCAATCGTTCGCCTTCGGGTGTCAATTGGAGCCAGATCGCCAGATCCCACAGCTCGGGTTCGTCGTAGTGGCCGACGAAAAGATCGCGGAGACGATCCATGGCGGCATCGATCGAGAGGTCCCAGGACACCACTCGTTCATCGGAAGCGCCGAGTATGTCGCCGATCTTCATAAGACCGTCGTCGAGCAGGGATCGAATCGTGCGCAGCACCACTTCCTGCTCCGCAGCCACAGTGTCGGCGAGTTGTTCGCGTCTCATGACCGATGTGACGTGCGCCATGGGTAGGCAGTTTCCGACGGCATCGAACAACAACCGCCTACGCAAACGATCCTGTGCGCTGCGCTCGGCCTCGTCGTGACCGCGATCATCGGGTTGTGTCATGTTGTCTCCATTGTCGCAGCTGGTAGTCGCTGGCTTCGGCCGTCATTCGCGTGGGCCTTCGAATTCTTCGGGGATCTCGCCTAGCAACGGCCACTTGTGGTCCAAGGTGTGAGGGATATGGATGGGGTGAGGTCCTGTAGCGGGCGAATTAGGCGGCAGCCCGCCGAAACCGGGCATTGCTCCGGCGCCCTCCGGGGCGCCGGGGGCGGGTTTAACAGGCGGCGCCGCTTCGGCGGGCGCACGGACCGGTGTCTGCGGGGTGACAGCAGGTTCCTCGACCGCTGACGGGCCTGCCGGCCGCGGAGCAGCAGCTGCCGGAATTTCCGGTACGCCCCCTCGCGGGTTGATGTGGACTTTGGTGTAGCCGCCTTGATCGCGTATGTCGATGTCTAAAGCAGGTTTTCCGTTGGACTCCGCATTCCAACGTTGCCCTATCGTCGTGCCGTCGGGTAGCCGGTAGCGGGTTCCTTTGCTGGCGTCACCGTAGCCATTCGGAATCTCCACGCCGTGCTGTTTGGCCCACTTCCACAGATTCTGAAGGTCCTCTGCTGAGCGCACTTCTCTGACGAACGGTTGGTTCCCGACCGGGAGTCTGTCGAGTACCCCACGGATATCGTCACCGCTGGGGCTGCCGGCAGGCTCGGGATTCGGTTCGCCGTTGCCACCGTCTTGTTTCCACACGCGATCGACGGCGTAGATATGGCCATTGCGGGCTGGCGGAGGGGCGATTGGGGCGCGAGGTTGTGGGAACGTGTCGCGGATTCCGGCCACGGCGGCGGTAATTTTGCTGGCAACTTGCTGATCCACGCCAACCAATTGCGTGGCGCTTTGACGGATTTCGCCGGCGAAGGCTTGTGCTGCGGCGTGCCGAGCGGCCCGCTCCGCGGCTGACCCGCCACCCATGCGGTCGGTGACCGAAAGGTCCTCGCCCACTTCGAATCCCGCTGAACGAGCGTCATCTACCGCGTAGCGAACTCGGGATCGGGCCGCATACAGATCCGACGCCCCGCTGCGAGCGACCTGAGTTGCCGCCTGTAGCTGGTCGACTGCTGCGCTCGTGGCTTGTAGGTCGGCATGCGTCGCGCTACGTAAGGTGTCGGCGGCTTCGCCGCGCCAATCGACCGAGGCGCCGTCTCGCCAGACCTGGTGGACCACCCCATAGCTATGCTCGCTAACGGCCTCCCAGTGAGCGGCCGCCTCGATGAGATGGTCGGTGGGCCAGGCTAACAGCGCCGACAGATTAAGCGCCCCTCCAACGGCCATGGCTACACGCTGGTCACCAAGGGAGCTACCGCAGCAAAGTCGGTGGCAGATTCAGCTTCGTTGGCGACGTAGCGCGTATCGGCTTGACCGACGCCGATAGCGCGTGCACGCACCTGCGCGGCCAGCCCCGCGGTGAACGCCCCGACTTCAACGTGTGCACAGTCGACGGCAGCCGCGCTCGGCTGGCACGACAAACCCAGCCCCGTCGGCGCGGTCGTGGCGTCTAGGCCGCCCACCAATACACCCCAGCGGGCCGCCATAGCCCTGACCGCACCGCTGTCCACATGCATCGTTTGCCGCACAAATGCGAGCGTAGGTTGCACCTCACGCGCCTGCCAGTCACTCAGATGCCCTTGGCACCCGGCGAAAACCAACCCACCCACACGTCGCGGGTGGCCCGGTGTGGGATGAAGAGTCAGAACGTTCCACAACTCTTTTCGCAACGCATGTTTTCAAATCAGCCGCCGTGGCCTTTGTGCTTAGGGCCCCCGTGACCCGGCGGACCCGGTGGCGGTGGCGCCGGCTCCGGGGTGCTGCTGGGTGTGGTGGTGGCGGTGGTCGTCGGGGGTGGCGTCGGCGTGGTGGTGGTCGTGGTCGGCGTCGGCGGTGGCGATGAGAACGGCGGATCGATGGCCAACAGCAGGAGCGCCAACAGGAACGCGGCAGCGATGGCCGCGATCCACCATTTGCGCCGGGGAGTGTCCGGCTCCAGTGGCGCGGCCGCGGGTGTGTAGGTCAGCACGGCGGGCGGAGGCGCCTCCATCACCCGCGTGCCGGTGGGCATCGCTGACGGGGCCGCGCCGGCCAGCGCGGCTCGCATCGCGCCGGCTTGGTCGAACCGCCATGCCGGGTCGCGCGCCATCGCACGTTCGATCGCCGCCGCGAGGACCGGTGGCACGTCGGGGCGCAGCGCGGCCAGCGGCGGCGGCGAGGTGTTCAGGATCGCGTGTGCCAGAGCGCCCAGGTCCTCCTGCGGGAACGGCCGCCGCCCGGTCAGCGCCTCGTAGCCCACCACGCCGACGGCGTACAGGTCATCGGCCACCGTGCCCGGCTTGGACGTCAGCCGCTCCGGACTCAGATACGCCATGCTGCCGACGACTTCGCCGGCCCTGGTGTAGGCGGCGCCGGACGTCTTGGCAATGCCGAAATCGGCGAGCTTGGGCTCGCCGGCCGCGGTGAACAGGATATTGCCCGGCTTGACGTCGCGGTGCAGGATGCCGGCGCTATGCGCCTCGGCAAGGGCGTCGAGAACACCGTCGAGAACGACGTGCACGAACGCCGGTGGCAGCGGCCCGCGCGCGATGTGGTCGGCCAGCGACACCCCCGGCAGTCGCTCCATGACGATGAACGGCAACCCCTGGTGCTCGCCGACATCGTGGACCACCACCACGTGCCGACCGGTCAGCCGCGCGGCCGCGCGCGCCTCCATGTCGAACCGCAACCGGCTGTCCGGCCGGTCGGCCACCCCGGGATAGAGCAGCTTGACGGCGACGGGCCGGTTCAGCTTCCGGTCCCATGCCTCACGCACTTCGGCCATCGCACCGCGGCCCAGGACGCCGCGCAGTTCGTACCGACCGTCGCCAAGGAGCCCACCCGGCACCAGAGGCACTCCATTACTGCCCTGGCCGCGGTGAGACTGGGTTCCTTGGAGGTCCGTGTCGATCTCCTGTCGGAAAGCTGACTCCCTGCTGGTTCCGAATAACCACCCAGTCCGAAATCGAAACCCCCTACTCGACAGGCGTTAAACAGCGGCTGTCTGCGGCGGCTTTTGGACCGCCCCCGCATATTCGCCGACGAAGCCGTTCCCCAACCACCACCTGGGCTCGGTGTGCTCGAAGATTTCCTCGCCGAGTGCGCGATCGCGCACCGACCTCTTGACCGGGAACGGATTCATCCCCGTCTTGTATTCGACCCCGACCATGGCGGGGGCGGCCGGTCGGCCCCGCCTGGGTAACAGCTCGAAACCGGCGTCCTGCAGCATGCTGTTCAGCTCGGCGGGGCGAGGGAATCGGCGAAAGTCGTGGTTCGGCTTGTGCAGGCCGAACACGAACAGCGGCCCGATCGTGACGAAACACAGCCAGGTGCACAGGTTGCGATCGGGTGCGACATAGAACATCCGACCGCCCGGCTTCAGCGCGCGGAACACGCTGTCCATCAGGCCGCGGTGCTCGGTGCAGTGGTCGAGGACCCCGTGCAGGTAGACCAGGTCGAATCGATTGGCCCCCAACACCTCCGGGTTACGCGCGTCTCCGACGACGAAGGTCGCCTTATCAGCGAGGCGCTTGCGGGCCGCGTCGATCGACTTGTAGTCGACGTCGATGCCGACGATGTCCCAGTCGCCCAACTCCGGATATCGTTCGAGCAATCCCGCGATCGCCCCGCCGCCGCCGCAGCCGACCACGGCCATCGTCGGGCGCTGGCCGTCCGTGGTGGGAAGGTAGTCGTTCAGGAAGTCCCATGCCGCGTAGTCGATTTCGCCGACAAGGTCGGCGGTGAAGCGCCACTGTTCGCTGACCTCTGCGTTGGAGAAGTAGCGGACGCCGCGCTCGATCGTGCCGTTGCTGATCCGCATCAGCACGCGATCGATGATCGAATAGTGGTATTCCGGTTCGCCCGCCGCGTCGTTGGCTCGTTCCCGATCGAGGAACTCGAAGTAGCTCCGCTCTTCTGGTTCGATGGGCGGTTCCCACTTTTCGGCCTTGCCGAGCACCCGCTCCCGAATCCACGAATCGATCACGCGGCTGTAGACACCGGTGTCGAACAACATCAGCTGGTGGCCCCCACCGGGCATCACGAAAAAGTCTTTGGTGCCGCCGATCCGCTCGAAGCAGGCCCGGCAGTGCTCGACGCCGACGATCTCGTCGTGCTCGCCGCAGGCGATCAACACGGGTTTCGTGTTGGCGGCGGCCGGTTTTGACGGCACATAGTTGAACACCGAGTGATAGCTCTTGAACCCATACGACCAGACGTACAGCGGGTCCTTCTTCTTGACGCCCAGCAGTCCGGGGTCTTCTTGGTAAGCGGCCTTGAAGTCGATGAACCGCCGCAGCGGGACGCGCAGCCGATCGCCGACCTTCTCCGCCGCGTATTGCGCGACCCGCGACCGGATGAGCCTGATCGGCAGGCTCATCGGTGTCTCGTGGTTCAACAGAATGTTCATGCACACTCCGGCCGCCACGGCCGGGCACGCGTCGAGCGCGTGGAATGCGACCTCCCCGCCCTGGCTGGCGCCGTGCACGACGACGGGCAAAGACGTGCGTCGTGCCGCGTAATCGGTGACCGCCCGGGTGTCTTCGAGGAAGTCTTCGAAACTGAACACACCCGGCTCACCTTCGGTGCGGCCGTGCCCGGTCAGATCGAACGAATAGACCGCCGCGCGGTAGTGGCGGCGCATGTGCTCGGCGAACGCATCGTAGCTCTCGCTGTTGCCGGCGGTGCCGTGCACCAACACCAAAACGTAGTCGGCATTCTCGTTGTCGTAGCGGCGCACGAAGATTCGCCTACCGCCGGATCCGGTCACCGCGTCTTCGACCATCGGCGGCACTGCCTGAATGGTGGTGTCCATCAGCTCGTTGAATCCAATCTCTCGGTGAAGCGGGCGGCGATCATCTCGGCGAAGGCGTCGAAGTCGGCGCGGAAGCCCGAAGTCTCGCCGATGAACGGGCGCTGCATCGCCATGCCCAGCAGCACGATTTCGCACAGACGCACCGCCTCGTCGATCAAGTGCTGCGGCGCCGCGTCGCCGGCGATGGTGCGCAGCAGCTCGGCCAGCTGCCGTCGCTGGGTATCGCGATAGTCGACATAGGCGGTCCGCAGAAACTCGTTGTGGTTGGCCGCCGCGGCGAACTCGACCATGAACGTGACCGCGTCGATGTCGTCTATGAACAGCGTGTACAGCAGACCGGCCGCCTCAGCCAGGCGATCACGCACCGACGTCGCCTGCGACAGCCGCGCCGCCGCCGCGGCGAACATGTTCCTGGCCATGTCGTCGATGGCCGCCTGGAAGAGCTTTTCCTTGGTCTCGAAGTGGTAATGCAGCAGCGTCTGCGAAACGCCGGCCTTCGTCGAGATCAGCTTCATCGAGGACTTCTCATAGCCGTACGCGCAGAAGCACCGCATCGTCGTGCGCAGGATGCGCTGCCGGGTGTCACCGGCAGTGTCCCCAGTCTTCGGAATCGTTTCGGTCAACTTCGACTCGTCTCGTTGCTTCCGAATAAGGTACTGCCTGATCGATCAGTCAGGCAAGACCGGCGCGATAGGCTTTCAGCGTGAAGATCACGTTGACCTTCGACAACGGCCCGACCCCCGGTGTCACGGATCAGGTTCTCGATGCCCTCGCTCAGCGTCAGATGTCCGGCATATTCTTCGTCGTCGGTGAGAGGGTCTCCTCACCCGAAGGGCGTCGGCTGATCGAGCGCGCCGTCACCGAGGGCCACCGGATCGGCAATCACTCCTTCACCCACGGCCGGCCCCTCGGCGAGCTCTCCCCTACGGAGACCATTCACGAAATCAGCAGCACACAAACGCTTTTGGACGAATTTGACGATGCCGATCGCTACTTCAGGCCGTGGGGAACCGAGGGCGTACTCGAACGGCGCTGCCTGAATCAGACGGCGGTCGACCACCTCATCGCGGAGAAGTGCACCTGCGTCCTATGGAACAGCGTCCCGCGTGACTGGGCCGACCCCAGCGGATGGGTCGACCGGGCGCTCGCCGATACCCGCAACCAGGAGCACACCGTGGTCGTCCTGCACGACCTGCCCACCGGCGCGATGGAGCGACTACCGAGATTCCTCGATGAGCTCACCGACTCCGGCGTCGAGGTCACCACCGACCTGCCCGACGACTGTGTGCCGATCGTCCGCGGTCGGCTGCGAACACCGCTCGATCACCTCACTCCGGCGATAAGGTAGCGACATGACGGCGCGGTTCTCCGAGATCGTCGGCGAGCACAACTTGCTGACCGGCGACGCCATCCCCGAGGACTACTGGCACGACGAAGTCTTGACCAAGCCGCCACAGCGCCCGGCGTACGTCGCCAAACCGGCCACCGCTGAAGAGGTTTCGCAGCTGCTGAAGGCGGCCTCGGACAACAAGGTGCCGGTCACGGCCCGCGGGTCCGGGACCGGCCTGTCGGGCGCCGCGATCCCCCGCGCCGACGGGCTGCTGCTCTCCTTCGAGCGGATGAACGCCGTGCTCGAGGTCGACACCACCAACCAGGTCGCCGTCGTCCAGCCCGCGGTGACGCTCACCGAACTGGACGCCGCCACCGCCGAAACCGGCCTGCGCTACATGGTTCACCCCGGCGAGCTGTCGTCCAGCGTCGGCGGCAACGTCGGCACCAACGCCGGCGGCATGAACGCGGTCAAGTACGGAATCGCCCGCCACAACGTCCTGGGGCTGCAGGCGGCGCTGCCGACCGGCGAGCTCATCCGCACCGGCGGCAGGATCGCCAAGATCTCCACCGGCTACGACCTGACCCAGCTCATCGTCGGCTCCGAAGGCACGCTGGCGCTGGCCACCGAGGTGACCGTCAAGCTGCACCCGCGGCTCGACCACGCCGCCACGGTCCTGGCCCCGTTCGCCGATTTCGACCAGATCATGGCGGCGGTGCCCAAGGTGGTGGGGAGCGGCCTCGCGCCCTACATCCTGGAGTACATCGACAACATGACGATGGCCGCGCTCGTCCACACCCAGAACCTGGAGCTGGGTATCCCGGACAGCGTCCGCGACAGCTGCGATGCCTATCTCGTTGTGGCGCTTGAGAACCGGACCGCGGACCGGCTGGACGAGGACGTCGAAGCGGCCGGCGAGCTGCTGGCCGAGTTGGGTGCCGTGGACGCCTATGTGCTCGAAGGGCTCTCGGCACGCAAGCTGATCGAGGCGCGCGAGAAGGCGTTCTGGACGGCGAAGGCGATCGGCGCCGACGACATCATCGACACCGTGGTCCCCCGCTCCGCGATGCCGAAGTTCCTGTCCGCCGCGCGCGGCCTGGCCGCGGCCGCCGGCGGTGCCGCGGCGGGCTGCGGGCACGCCGGCGACGGCAACGTGCACCTGGCCATCTTCTGCAAGGACCCAGGCACGCGCAAGAAGCTGATGACCGACATCTTCGCGCTGGCAATGGAATTGGGCGGCGCCATCTCCGGTGAGCACGGCCTGGGCCGCGCCAAGACGCCGTACTTCCTGGAGCTCGAAGACCCCGTCAAGGTCGACCTGATGCGCCGCATCAAGCAGAGCTTCGACCCCGCGGGCATCCTCAACCCCGACGTGCTGTTCGCCACCTAAGCCCTCAGCCCACCACCGGCAAGCGGCGTTGAGCGGCAAGAGCTTTCAGCCCCCTCTCGCGCACGTGCGGCTTCGTGCCGGCGATTTTTGGGGATGAGCCGATGTGCCCGCCTCTGAGCGACAACGGCGGACTCGGCGCCCCACCGCCGCAAGTTGTCGCTGTGAGGCGGGCACTTTGGGTGCCGCTTTTTCCAGAGGCGCGTGTGGCTCCTGTGACTTCTGTCACCGACGGGCTCACATCCCGAAGTGCACGCGACGCACCGCCGCAACGGCATCCGGCGGCCCACCGACTTCGACGTCCGCCGTCCCTTGCCTGCCAAAGAGATACAACAGCAGCTCACCGGGTTGGCCGCGAAGTAACGCCACCGGCGCACCCCGCCGCACCGTCACGCGCGAGCCGGCCCACTCCACGTCGAGCCCGCAACCAGAAAGCCGCCGACTCAGAAACCGCCCGCCCCGGCAGACGTTCCGCCATAACGCCGCGTCCATGTCGGATGCCAACGAACGCGGCCCCAGCCCCTGCGCCCTGCGCACGTCCTCGTGGTGCACGAAGAACTCGTTGAGATTGGCCAACGCGCGCACCCACCCGACGCGGAAGAATCCGACCGGCGGGCCCGACCGGATCCGCGCGACGAGCCACCCGAAATCCTGACGGGCCAACGCAACCCTGCGCCGCTCGGCGAACCGCTGGAACGGACCGGGCAGCACGAGACATGGTCCCGCAACGACATCCCGTTCCCGCAACACCAAATGGGCGGCGAGATCGCGACAAGTCCAGCCCTCGATCAGCGTCGGAGCGGACGGGCCGAGCTCGACGAAAAGGTCACACAGCGCGGACCGCTCCCGCGCGTCCAGCGTCGGCCTAGACACCACCGCAGGCTACTGCAATCGCGCTGCGCGCCAGACCAATAAACGTGAACCGGAGCACACAACCAACGGTTGTGCCCTCACAACGGCGCGACCTCTACTCCCCTAGGCGTAACCCGGGCACTATGAAGCCATGAGACGTGGGCGCAACGGAGCGCCCGCGCTCACCTCTGACTGACAACATCATCGCGTCGATGCCGCGGCCAGCAGCCCTGCAGCCCCAAGCACCGCGAAGGAGCACACCTCATGACCACAGCACGTCCCGCCAAGACCCGCAGCGAGGGCCAGTGGGCGCTGGGTGATCGCGAACCGCTCAACGACACCGAGAAGATCAAGAACGACGACGCGCCGCTGAACGTGCGCGACCGCATCGTCAACGTCTACGCCCATCAGGGTTTCGACAGCATCGACCACTCCGATCTGCGGGGGCGCTTCCGCTGGATGGGCCTGTACACCCAACGCGAACAGGGCTACGACGGCAGCTGGACCGGTGACGACAACACCGACAAGATCGAAGCCAAGTACTTCATGATGCGCGTGCGCACCGACGGCAAACCGCTGACGGCGCACTCGATGCGGACGCTGGGTCAGATCTCGACCGAATTCGCCCGCGACACCGCCGACATCAGCGACCGGGAGAACCTGCAGCTGCACTGGATCCGCATCGAGGACGTCCCCGAAATCTGGCGGCGCCTGGACTCGGTCGGCCTGCAGACCACCGAGGCGTGCGGCGACTGCCCGCGCGGCATCCACGGTTCGCCGCTGGCCGGCGACTCGCTAGACGAGGTGCTCGACCCGTCCCCCGCGATCGACGAAATCGTCCGGCGCTCCATGGGCAATCCCGAATACGCGAACCTGCCGCGCAAGTACAAGACCGCGATCTCGGGCCTGCAGGACGTCTCCCACGAGACCCACGACGTCGCGTTCGTCGGCGTCAACCATCCCCAACACGGGCCCGGCCTGGATCTGTGGGTGGGCGGCGGCCTGTCGACCAATCCGATGCTGGCCCAGCGGGTCGGGGTGTGGATCCCGCTCGACGAGGTGCCCGACGTCTGGGAGGCCGTCACCCGGGTGTTCCGCGACTACGGCTACCGGCGGATGCGCGCCAAGGCCAGGCTGAAGTTTCTGATCAAGGACTGGGGCGTCGAAAAGTTCCGCGAGGTCCTCGAAACCGAATACCTCAACCGCCGGCTGATCGACGGCCCGGCCCCCGCGCCGGTCAAGCAGACCATCGACCACGTCGGCGTGCAGAAGATCAAGAACGGGCTCAACGCGATCGGCGTCGCCCCGATCGCCGGACGCGTGTCGGGCGCCACCCTGTCGGCGGTCGCCGACCTGATGGAGAAGGTCGGCTCCGACCGGGCCCGGCTGACCCCATTCCAGAAGCTGGTCATCCTCGACGTGCCCGACGAGAAAGTGGACGAGACCGTCGCCGCCTTGGATGCCCTCGGCCTGCCGTCGCGGCCGTCGTCGTGGCGCAAGAACACCATGGCCTGCACCGGCATCGAGTTCTGCAAGCTGTCCTTCGCCGAAACCCGGGTTCGCACACAGACTCTGGTGCCCGAGCTGGAACAGCGCCTGGCCGACGTCAACGCCGAGCTCGACGTGCCGATCAGCGTCCACCTCAACGGCTGCCCGAACTCGTGCGCACGAATTCAGGTCGCCGACATCGGCTTCAAGGGCCAGTGGATCGACGACGGCGAGGGCAATTCCGTCGAGGGCTTCCAGGTCCACCTGGGCGGCGGCCTGGGCGAGGCGAGCGGGTTCGGCCGAAAGCTGCGCCAGCACAAGGTGACCAGCGACGAGCTCGGCGACTACATCGACCGGGTGACCCGCAAGTTCCTCGAAAACCGCGACGGCGGCGAGACTTTCGCGTCCTGGGCGCTGCGCGCCGACGAGGCCGACCTGCGATAGGAGTTGAGGACCCCGCCATGGTGGCGATGAACTTCACCAAGGAGCAGCTGCGTGCGCTCGCCGAGCGCGGTGCCTCCGAGATGGAGGGCGCCGACGCCGTCGACATCCTGCACTGGACCGACGAGCACTTCGGCGATGACGACTCGGCCGACTGCAAGTACGTGGTGGCTGCCAACATGCAAGACGCGGTGATGGTTTCGCTCGCCTCGGACGTGCGGCCCGGCGTGCCGGTGCTGTTCCTGGACACCGGCTACCACTTCGCCGAAACCATCGGCACCCGCGACGCGGTCGAGTCCGTCTACGACATCCACCTGCTCAACGTCGAACCCGAACACTCCGTTTCCGAGCAGGACGAGCTGCTGGGCAAGGACCTGTTCGCCCGCGATCCCAACGAGTGCTGCCGCCTGCGCAAGGTCATCCCCCTGCGCCGCGCGCTGCGCGGCTACGCGGCGTGGGTCAGCGGATTGCGCCGGGTGGAGGCCGCCACCCGCGCCAACGCCCCGCTGATCAGCTTCGACGAGTCGTTCGAGGTGATCAAGGTCAACCCGATCGCGGCCTGGACCGACGACGACGTCCAGGACTACATCGAGCGCAACAACGTCCTGGTCAATCCGCTCGTCGAGGAGGGCTACCCGTCCATCGGCTGCGCCCCCTGCACCAGCAAGCCGGCCGAGGGTGACGATCCTCGCAGCGGCCGCTGGCGGGGACGAAACAAGGTCGAATGCGGGTTGCACGCATCATGAGCACGCTCGTACTCACCGCGCACGGCAGCCGGGACCCCCGGTCGGGCGCCAACGCGCGCGCCCTGGCCGACCGGCTGGCATCGATGCGCCCCGACCTCGACGTGCGGCTGGCGTTCCTGGAGCTCAACGAACCGAACTTCGCCGACGTGCTGGCCGAGTTGCCGGACAGCCGCCGCGCGGTGGTCGCCCCGTTCCTGTTGGCCAGCGCCTACCACGCGCGCCTGGACATCCCCAAGCAGATCGCGAAAGCCGGAGCGCACGGCATCCGGCAGGCCGACGTGCTCGGCGAGGACGAGCGGCTGGTGACGGTGCTGCGCGAACGCCTGGCCGAGGTCGGGGTTTCCCCACATGACGACGATCTCGGGGTGATGGTGGTCGCGATCGGCTCGTCCAACACCGCGGCGAACGCGCGCACGGCAAAGGTGGCATCCCGGTTGGCCATCGGCACCAGCTGGGCCGGGGCGACGACCGCGTTCGCCACTCGGCCCGAGGCGTCGGTGGAACGCGCGGCCGGCCACCTGCGCCGCCGCGGCGCGCGCCGACTCGTCATCGCGCCCTGGTTCCTAGCGCCGGGCCTGCTCACCGACGACGTCTCGGCGTATGCCCGGGACAACGGCATTCCGATGGCCGCGCCGCTGGGCGCGCACCCGCTGGTGGCCCAGACCGTGCTCGACCGCTACGACGAGGCGCTGGCAGCCGACGCGGCGGCCTAGCGGCTGTTGATGTGGCTCAACAGGTCTCGAACCGCCCCGGCCGGCGGCGTGCGCCCGCCCACCCAGATCGCGCGAAACTTGCGTCGTAAGTCCAACTTCGGGATGGAGACCGCGCTCAGCCGCCCCACGGCGAGATCGTCGGCCACCGCCAGCCGGCTCATGGCCGCCGGTCCCGCGCCGGCGAGCACGGCCGCACGCATTGCCGCCGCCGACGTCAACTCCAATACGGGCGGCGCTTGCTCCATGTCCTCCCCCAGCACCTGACGCAGCGCCACCGTCAGCGAATCGCGGATGCCCGAATGGGGTTCGCGGGCAACCAATGGCGTCTCCGCGAGTTCACGAGCGGTCACTCCCCGCGCCCGCCGCGTCCACTTGTGGCCCGGCGGCACCACGATCACCAGTTCGTCCTGCCCCACCACGCAGGTGCCCAAACCCTTTGGCGTACCCGGGTTTTCGACAAAACCGAGATCCGCGCTGCCGTCGCGGACCGCGGCGATCGCGTGCTCGCTGTTGGTGGCGGTCAAACTCACCTGCGGGGCAACGACGCCGCGCCGTGTCGCCTCGGTTTGCAGGGACAGCAACCAATGCGGCATCAGCTGCTCGGAGATCGTCTGGCTGGCCGCGACCCGGATCCGCTCGCGGCCTTCCTTGCGCAGCGATCCCATGCCCGCGTCAAGCTCGGTGGCGACCTCGAGCAACCGCCGCGCCCAGTCCGCGACGATCAGGCCCGCCGGCGTCAGCTGGGAACCGCGCGTCGTCCGCACCGCCAGCGTCACCCCGATCTGGGCCTCCATCGACGCGAGCCGTCGCGAGATGGCCTGCTGGGTCAGCCCGAGTTCGCGCGCCGCGCGGCCCAGGCTGCCGGTCTCCGCGATCGCCAAGAACACCTCGAACGAGGCGAGCTCGGGCATTCGCGGGCTGAGCGGCATGGCTGATCACATCACAATCAATTCGTGTGACACAACGATAGCTTGTGACTCCACAACGCCGGGACCTCTACTCGCGGCCGGTTGCGGCAAGAACCATGGGGTGCATGGCCTACGTGATCGCCGAGCCCTGCGTCGACATCAAAGACAAGGCATGCATCGAGGAATGTCCCGTCGACTGCATCTACGAGGGCGCGCGGATGCTCTACATCCACCCCGACGAATGCGTCGACTGCGGCGCCTGCGAGCCGGTGTGCCCGGTCGAGTCCATCTACTACGAGGACGACCTGCCCGGCGAATACGGCGAATACACGCAGATCAACGCCGACTTCTTCACCGAGCTGGGCTCGCCCGGCGGCGCGTCGAAGGTCGGGCTGACCGACAACGACCCCGCCGCGGTCAAGAACCTCGAGAGCCGGGCCGACGCGACCTAGCGCATTTCGTAAGGTGAGCGGATGCGGACAGCTCGAATCATCCACGTCATCCGGCAGATAGGGTCACTGGTGGTCACCGCCGTGACCGCGGTGTCCACGCTCAACGCGTACCGCCCGCTGGCGCGCAGCGGCTACCTATCGCTCTTCTCGTGGATGTTCGGGCTGGTCGTCACCGAATTGCCGGTGCAGACCCTGGTCAGCCAGCTCGGCGGTCTGGCGCTGACGGCTCGCCGCCTGACTCCGCCGGTGCGAATCGCCGCGTGGGCGGTGGCGACGGTGTCGGCGATGGGCTTGCTGAACTTCAGCCGTGCCGGGCATAAGGCCAACGTCCCACTGACGCAAGCGCTGGACGAGGGCCTGGGCGCGGGTCGTCGGACCGAGTCCGGGGACCTGTGGCGCCGGCCGGCCGGCGGCGGGACGGCCAAAACGCCGGGGCTGGTGCGGATGATGCGGATCTACCGCGACTACGCCCACGATTCCAACATCAGCTACGGCGAATTCGGCAGCGCCAACCACTTGGACATCTGGCGCCGTCCGGATCTCGACCCGATTGGCAAGGCGCCGGTGCTCTTCCAGATCCCGGGTGGCGCCTGGACCACGGGAAACAAACGCGGACAAGCTCATCCACTGATGAGCCACCTCGCCGAGTTGGGGTGGGTTTGTGTGGCGATCAACTACCGGCACAGCCCGCGCAACACCTGGCCGGACCACATCGTCGATGTCAAGCGCGCCCTGGCCTGGGTCAAGGCACACATCGCCGAGTACGGCGGCGACCCCGAATTCATCGCCATCACGGGTGGTTCGGCGGGCGGCCACCTGTCATCGCTGGCCGCTCTCACGCCCAATGACCCTCAGTTCCAGCCCGGGTTCGAAGACGCCGACACGCGAGTGCAGGCGGCCGTGCCGTTCTACGGCGTCTACGACTTCACCCGGTTCAACGACGCGATGCACCCGATGATGCCCGCCTTGCTCGTCAAATCGGTTGTCAAGCAACGCCCTTCGACGAACATGCAGCCTTTCATCACGGCTTCCCCGGTCAACCACGTTTCGGCCGACGCTCCCCCGTTCTTCGTCTTGCACGGCCGCAACGACTCGCTGGTGCCCGTCGAGCAGGCGCGTGGATTCGTCGAGCGACTGCGGCAGGCGAGCACCCAGCCCGTCGTATACGCCGAATTGCCGTTCACCCAGCACGCTTTCGACATCTTCGGTTCGGCGCGCGCCGCGCACACCGCGGTCGCCGTCGAACAGTTCCTGGCCGAGGTCTACGCGACGCGCCGCCAGGCCAACGTCGCCTAACCGCCCAGCATTTGGGCCACCACGCCGGCGATGATGGCCTCCGGGTCCTGCTCGATGCCGACGGCATCCAATTCGCCACCGATCGCGAGCGACGCGACGCCGTGCACCAACGACCACAGCGGCGCGGCGAGTTCACGCGGGTCTTGACCGCCGACGATCCCCGCCTGTTGGCACGTCACGATCGCGTCGAGCAGGTCGGCGAACGCCCGCTCGCCCGCGACTGCCAGGTCGGGATGGTCGGCCTTTGAGAGCTCGGCGCCGAACATCACCCGATAGTGATCCGGGTGGGCGACAGCCCAGCGCACATAGGCGCGGCCGAGTTCGACCACCCGGTCCTTCGGGTCGGGCGTCGCGCCGGCGGCGGCCAGTTCGGCGTGCAGGTCCCGAAACCCCTGTTCGGCCACGGTCGCGAGCAGCGCGGCCTTGTCGGCGAAGTGCCGGTAGGGCGCGGCGGCGCTGACGCCGGCGCGCCGCGCCGCCTCGGTCAGCGTGAAACCCTTCGGCCCCTTCTCGGCCACCAGAGACAAGGCGGCGCTGGTCAGCGCGCGTTTGAGGTCGCCGTGGTGGTAGCTGTCCCGACGCGCCGCAACTTTCTGCCGTGCCATGTTGACGAGATTAACATTGCCGACTATGTTAAAGCCATTCACATCTTTGGAAGGGGACGAAATGGACCAGCAACTCATGACCCCCCGTGCCGGCGACCGCGACCGGGAGAGGGCGGCGGAACGCCTCGGCCAAGCATTCGCGCAGGGCTACCTGCAACTGGATGAATACGAGCAACGGATGCAGGCGGTGTTCGGCACGCACACCACCGAGGAACTCACCCGACTCCTCGCCGACCTGCCGCTCGATCGGATCCGGCGCGCGGACCCGCGCCGCCGCGCCGCCCGCATCGAGGCCGCCCGCCGCGGCGTGCGCCTTCACCTCGCCGCCTACCTGGCGATGACCGTCATCGTGCTCACCGTGTGGGCGGCCGTCGCCGCGGCCACCGGCGCCACCTACTTCTGGCCGATATGGCCCATCCTTGGCGCCGGGATCGGCCTCGTCAGCCACGCCCTGGGCATCCACCCCGCTCAGAAATATGGAAACCCTTGTGCCGCAGGCTATGTCTTGGGACGCACCCCGGCCGCGCGATACACGAAAACGGGCTGGACCGGATAACGCAGCGTCGTCGTAGGCAGCGTCTCCAGCACCTCGTCGGGGATGTTCTTCTTGTAGTTGAGGCTCATCGACCCGCTGAAGGCGGGGTCGACGCCGTGCAGGTCGATTTCCAGCTTCAGGCCTTTGCCGGTGACGGTGGCCCGGGCCGGCCCGTTGCGGCTGTCCCACGAGCAATCGATCGATCGCAGGTTGGCGTCCCCGCGCGCGGGAAGCGTGGCGACCACTCGGGCGGACGTGAACGCGAACGCACCCCTGTAGCGGGATACGCCGGAAGCCGAATAGACCCCAGGCACGTGGCCGCTGAAGTGCCGGCTCACCCCCACATTGCCGGCGCTGAAGATGACGCCCTCGGCTTCGAGCTCGTCGCGCAGCGCCGCGGGCAGTTTGCCGATTTCGGACAAGTTCCGGAGGAAGCCGAACACGCACCAGACCGTAGCGCGAGGCGCGGCCGGTCCGCACTCGTTTGCCAGAGAGGTTTACTGCACCGTGACGTCGGCCGTGTAGGTGCACGCCGGCTTGGAGTCCTTGTCGACGAAGCTGGTGTAGGACGTGCCGATGGTCGTGGTCCCCGGCTTCAACGCGGTGAACTCCCACACCTCGGTGCCGGGCGCCCCCAACGCGTCAGAACTCGGCGGCACGAACTCGTGACTGGTTTGCTTCAGGACCCCCGGATCGCCCACCTTCATCTCCGGTGTCCACCGGTACGGGGTGGTGTAATTGGAGCCCAACTTTACGATCAGCGTGTTGCCGACGGCCAAGGTCATGCTCTGCTTGATGGCGTCCTGGGTAAGCACGTCGGTCATCGGTACCTGGAGTGTCTTGGTCGACGGCGGGTTCCTGGAGGCGAAGTGGCAGCCCGCCACCGTTGACGAAACGAGCACGGCGACTGCTACCAGCAGCCTCATCCTCACAAGATTCATCGCCTCCATTATGGCGGGAAGCCCGCTGCCGAGATCGGTCCGGATGGCTGGAAGCTGGATGCCCAGGTCCGAGTGCGGGTTTTTACCGCTCCCCTTTGCGCGGGCGGTGCGGCAGGTAAGCGCGGATGGCGTCACGGTACGGCAGTTGACCCGCGGCGACCTGTTCCTGGAGGTACTGCTCGAACGTGATCACGCCGTCGGCGTGCTCCGGGGTTAGCAGGGCACCGGCGCATAACTCGCCAAACACCTTGCCGGGCAAGCGGATCGGGACGATGCGTCGGCGTTTACCCACGATGGCCAGGTAGCTGCGGGCAAGGTCTTCGAGTGCACGCGGCTGCGGGCCGCCGAAATCCGGCGCACGTCCGATCGGCTCGCTGAGCGCCAACCGGGCCAACCGCGCGCCCACGTCGCGCACGTAGACCGGCTGGAATTTCAGGCCCGCCGGCAGCGCCATGACCGGCGGTTTGGCGAGCATGCGCAGTATGACGGCGATCAGATCGTGGAACTGGGTCGCCCGTTGCACCGTCCACGGCAGGCCCGACTCGGCGATCGTGCGTTCGTTGGCGAGCATCGTGCGGTACAGGCCGAATGGGACGCGGTCGATTCCGACGATGGAGACGTAAACCAGATGCGGTGAGCCCGCCCGTTTCGCCGCGGCGACCAGGTGCTCGCTGGGATAGACGCAGTGCACGATCGTGTCGACGCCGTCGAGCGCCGCATCGAGCCCGTCGCCGGTCTGCACGTCGCCGACGACATGCTCGACATCGGTGCGCTGGTGCCGCCGCCGTCCGCGGCTCAGCACGCGGACGTCCTTGCCGGCGGCGGTCAGCCGGTCGACGACGGCGCGGCCTACGGTGCCGGTGCCGCCTGTGATCAGTACTCGGTTGGCCATGCGAAGTCGCTCACGCCACCAACACTGCCACGTACCGGGGGCCTGTGCTGCGGGTCGGGTCACCGGATGCTGGTACTCCTGCGACTGCTCCTGAGCTCGGAACCATTACCGGACTCTCGATTTTGATATCGCGGGCGCTATCGAGTTCGAGAGTCGCATAATGCCCCGCACTCGGGGCCGAAGTGACAGATGTGACGGCGCTTGCCACCCGAGCCCCGATCGGCGCGAGGCGGGCATGTCCGGCAGGATGGGCTGGTGTTTGGCCTCGTCCTGATCGTTGCGCTCGTCTCCACCGTCATCGTCGGGACGGTCCTCGGCCGGCGCTACCGCGTTGGTCCCCCGGTGCTGCTCATCGTGCTCGGCACGCTGCTGGGTCTGATCCCCAGCTTGGCTCACGTGCATGTGAACGGGGAGGTCGTGCTGTTGCTGTTCCTGCCGGCGATCCTCTACTGGGAAGGCCTGAACACCAGCTTCCGGGAGATCCGAGCGAACGCGCGCATCATCGTGTTCCTCAGCGTCGCCCTGGTGATCGCGACGGCGGTGGCCGTGTCGTGGACGGCACGGGCGCTGGGCATGGACTCCCACGCGGCGGCCGTGTTGGGCGCCGTGCTGTCCCCCACCGATGCCGCCGCCGTGGCCGGTTTGGCCAAGAAGTTGCCACGCCGATCGGTCACGGTGCTGAAGGCCGAGAGTCTCATCAACGACGGCACGGCCCTGGTCCTGTTCGCCGTCACGGTCCACGTCGCGATCGGCGGCGCGCAAATCACCCCGATCGACCTGGTTGGCCGGTTCGTCGGTTCCTACCTGGGCGGCATCGCCGCCGGACTCCTGGTCGGCGGCGCGGTTACCCTGCTGCGCAAGAGAATTGACGCACCCCAGGAGGAAGGGGCACTGAGCCTGCTGACGCCGTTTGCGGCGTTCTTGCTGGCACAGAGCATGGATTGCAGCGGGGTGGTCGCTGTCATGGTCGCGGCATTGATGCTCGCCTACGCCGGACCGGTGGTGATCCGCGCGCGATCCCGCCTGCAGGCCTACGCGTTCTGGGACAGCGCGACCTTCTTGCTCAACGGCTCGTTGTGGGTGTTCGTCGGAGTTCAGATACCGGGGGCGCTGCGGGGCATAGCCGGCGTGGACGGCGGGATTCGGCACGCCCTGTACATTGCGCTCGCCGTCACCGTCGTGGTGATTCTGTCGCGAATCTTCTGGGGCGAGATCACCGTGCTGTTGATCCGGCTGATCGACCGCCGGGAGGCGCAGCGGGAACGGCGCGTCGACTGGCGTCAGCGTTTCGTCACCGCCTGGGCGGGATTCCGCGGGGCGGTGTCGCTCGCCGCCGCGCTGGCCGTGCCGACGACCACACTCAGCGGCGCGCCATTCCCCGACCGCAGCCTGCTCATCTTCATCGTGGTGGTCGTCATCCTCGTGACGGTCCTCGTCCAGGGCACCACGCTGCCCGCAGTCGTGCGCTGGGCGAAGATGCCCGAAGACGTGGCCCACGCCGAGGAACTGCAGCTGGCTCGCACCCGCGGCGCTCGGGCCGCCCTCGACGCGTTGCCGACGGTCGCCGACGAGGTCGGCATCAGCGACGACCTCCGCAGGCGGCTGCAAAAGGAATACGAAGAAAAGGCCGCGCTGGCCCTCGCCACCGAAAACGACTCGACGAACAGCCACCTGGTCAAGAAGAAGGATCTCGTCCGCAGGGTTCGGCTGGGCATGCTCGAAAGCAAGCGCCGCGAGATCACCGCGCTGCGCAACGAGAACCTCATCGACGACATCGTCCTGCGCGAGCTGCAGAACGAGATGGACCTCGAGGAAGTGCAGCTGCTCGACGCCGCCGACAACGAGTAGGGCCCGTCGGTCGTCGACCGTACAGTCGGCTCCATGTTGCAGACGGTGGCGATCCGCGGCTATCGCTCGCTGCGTGAGGTGATCCTGCCGCTCAGTCGGCTCTCGGTGGTCACCGGCGCGAACGGCGCCGGCAAGTCCTCGCTGTACCGTGCGTTGCGGTTGCTGGCCGATTGCGGCCGCGGCGAGGTCATCGCCTCGCTCGCCCGCGAGGGTGGGCTGCAGTCCGCGCTGTGGGCCGGGCCCGAGGAGCTCAAGGGCGCCCGCCGGACCGGCAGGGTCGAGGGCACCGTGCGCACCCGGCCGGTATCCCTCGAATTGGGCTTCGCCTCAGACGATTTCGGCTATCTGGTCGACCTCGGCATGCCGCAGATGGCCGGACCCAAGTCGGCCTTCGGCCGCGATCCCGAGATCAAGCGGGAAGCGTTGTTCGCCGGGCCGGTGCTGCGGCCCAGCGCGACGCTCGTGCGCCGGACCCGCGATTTCGCCGAGGTCAGCGCGGATTCGGGCCGCGGATTCGACGAGTTGTCCCGCTCGTTGCCGACGTACCGCAGCGTGCTGGCCGAATACGCCCACCCGCATGCGCTGCCCGAGCTTGCGGCCGTGCGCGAGCGGCTGCGCGGCTGGCGGTTCTACGACGGCTTCCGCGTCGACGCGGGGGCGCCGGCCCGGCACCCGCAGGTGGGAACGCGCACCCCGGTGCTCTCCGATGACGGCAGCGATTTGGCCGCCGCGATCCAGACGATCATCGAGGCGGGTTTCGACGACCTGAGCCGCGCCGTCGCCGACGCCTTCGACGGCGCGACGGTGTCGGTCGCGGTTCATGACGGGCTTTTCGACCTGCAGCTGCGGCAGCGCGGCATGCTGCGGCCGCTGCGGTCCGCCGAATTATCCGATGGCACACTGCGATTCCTGCTCTGGGCCGCCGCTTTGTTGAGTCCGCAGGCGCCGTCGCTGATGGTGCTCAACGAACCGGAGACCTCGCTGCATCCGGACCTGGTGCGTCCGCTCGCGGGCCTGATCCGCACCGCCGCCGCGCGGACGCAGGTCCTGGTGGTCACTCATTCCCGTGCGCTGCTGGAAGCCACCGGCGACGACGCCGTGGAGATCGAGCTCTACAAGGAGTGGGGCGAGACGCGGGTCACCGGTCAGGGGCTGCTGACCACGCCGCCGTGGGACTGGGGCAAGCGCTAACGACCAACAGGCGCGCCCGTGTTTACGAATGCATCGCGGGTGCGTACGAGATGCCGATGATTGTGCCCTCGATGGACTGCAGTCGAGCGACAGTTTGTCCCCACGGCTCGGTGTGTGCGTCGTGCACCAGAGTGAAGCCCTTCTGTGTCAACTCGTTCGCCGCGACCTGGACGGTGTCGGCGTCCGCGACCTCGAATTCGATGCTGACCTGGGGCACCGGCCGCTCAGGTGGCCAGTCAGGCGTGCCAAAGCAGGCTTGCGCAGCCTGCGCCAGCGGCCAGACGCCGAAGGACTTGCACCCGTCGATGCTTTCACTGTGGAGATAGCCGTCGGCTTCCGCGGTCAGGGGCAGGCCAAGCGTGTCCGCGTAGAACCGTCTGCTGACCGCCGGATCGGGGGTGATCACTGCAACGCTCGTGATGAATTGCACTTCCATGGCTTCACCTTTCAACGCGTTCGGTCGTGGCATAGGTGTGCACAACCCAGGCTAGACGCGCATATCCAAATGTTGCCCATCAGGCAATCTTGCCTACCGGGCAAGTTTTGCGTACTTTTGGGGACATGACCGAACAGTCGGGCGGGTTGCGGGAGCGCAAGAAGGCCGACACCCGCCGCGCCCTCAGCGACGCCGCGCTCAACCTCGCCTTCGAACGCGGGCTGGACAACGTGACTCGCGAGGACATCGCCAACCTGGCCGGAGTCTCGTTGCGCACCTTCAACAACTACTTCGGCGGCAAGTACGAGGCGCTCGCCTACCGGCAGACCGAGCGCATGCGCCGCAGCGTTGCCGCGCTGCGGCAACGCCCGGCCGACGAGCCGCTGTGGACGTCGATCACGCATGTCGTGCTCCAATCCTTGGAGGAAGACTTCGACGACAGGTACGGAGAAGAGAACCTGCTGCCGAGCCGTCAGGAACTCGTCGAAGTGCGAAAAATGCTGATGAACCCTCAGGTGCGTAATGCGTTGCCGCAGGACCTTTTCGACGAGTGGCTCGCGGTGATCGCCGAACGCACCGGCACCGATCCCGAGCGCGACCTGTACCCGCGGCTGGTGGTGGCGATCGTGCGCGCCGTCGGCGACGCCGCGGCCGAGGCCTACGTGCGCGCCGACCCCCCGGTCCCGATCACCGACCTGATCCGTTCCGGCTTCGCCGCCGTGAGCGCCGGCCTGCCCCAACCCGCCAAGCGCAGGGAGAAAACCCATGACTGACGAACACGCCGACATCGTCATCTCCGGTGCCGGCCCCAACGGACTGCTGCTGGCCTGCGAGCTCGCGCTGGCCGGCATCCGGCCCGTCGTGCTGGATGCCCTGCCCGGGCCCAGCTCGGAGCCGAAGGCGAATGGCCTTGTGGGGCAGGTAGTTCGGACACTCGACATGCGCGGCCTATATCAAGAGTTCACGGGCGATCCCAACCCGCCACAACCGACCTCCGGGTGGATCTTCGCGGCCATGACCCTGGATTTCTCCGGCCTGCCCGACAACCCGATGTACGCGCTGCCCATCCAACAGCCCCGCATGGTGCGGCTGTTGGAGAAGCGCGCCCGCGGTCTCGGCGTGGATCTGCGCTGGGGACACGAACTGACGGGTTTACGCCAGGAACCGGAAGGTGTTGCGCTGCAGGTGTCTTCGCCCGAACACGATTATCGCATCGACGCCGACTACCTGGTGGGCGCCGATGGCGGACGCAGCCTGGTGCGCAAGACGGTGGGCATCGACTTCCCCGGCACCACCCTCGACATCGTGGGCCGGCTTGCCCACGTGCACGTCCCGGACGAGTACCGCCGCGCCGATGGTGGCCTCGACATCCCCGGGTTCGGCCGGGTCGCCTTCGGTCACACGCGGTTGGACCGCGGCGGCCTGATCTACGCCGAGTTCGAACCCGGTCGATCGCTGTTCGGGACCCTCGAATTCGGGCCGCCGGTCGAGGACAAACCGATGAGCGTGGCCGAACTGCTCGCAAGTGCCCGCCGCGTCCTGGGCGTCGAGGTTCCCTTCGAGGAGCCGAAAGGCCCTGGACCGCACGCCCTTCGCCGGATCAACGGCCAGAACACCCGGCATGCCGAGCATTATCGTGACGGCCGGGTCCTGTTGCTCGGCGACGCCGCCCACGTGCACAGCGCCATGGGCGGTC
Source organism: Mycobacterium sp. E3251 (assembly GCF_001666835.1). Taxonomy (GTDB): domain Bacteria; phylum Actinomycetota; class Actinomycetes; order Mycobacteriales; family Mycobacteriaceae; genus Mycobacterium. Next base: position 73,390 of record NZ_LZJF01000015.1, read on the forward strand.
CCGGCCTGAACCTGGGCCTGCAAGACGCCATGAACCTGGGCTGGAAGCTGGCCGCCCATCTCAACGGCTGGGCACCACGCGGACTGCTCGACACCTACGAATCCGAACGCCACCCCGTCGGCGAGCGCGTGATGATGCACTCGCAGGCTCAGACCGCGCTCATGCTGCCAGGGCCCGAAGTCGCCGCGCTCCGGGCGCTGCTGGGTGAACTTTTCACCCTCCCTGACGTCGCCAAGCACATGGCCGCGCTGCTGGCAGGCACCGACGTGCGGTACGACGTCGGTGACGACCACCCGTTGTCGGGTTGGCCCGTGCCCGAGCTGACCCTCACCGACGGCCGACGGGTCGCCGAGTTGCTCCACGGCGCGCGCCCGGTGCTGCTCGACTTCGACGGCGGGGTGGGGGCCGCGGCGTCGGCCTGGTCCGATCGGGTGGACATCGTCACCGCGACGCTCGACGACCCGCCCGCCGCGGCGCTGCTGATCCGGCCCGATGGATACGTCGCCTGGGCGGCCAGCGAATTCGGGCCGGCCGACCAAGCCGGCCTGCACGCAGCGCTGCGGCGCTGGTTCGGGCCCGAGTCCAGCGGTTAGGGCGCGGGCCGAGCGGTTCCGGCGATGGGCTGAAAATGAGCGATTGCGGGAGCGACCCACTGCCGCAGGTAATCCCGCAGCTCGGCGCCGCAACGCGGTGGCCGCCCGGGGTCGACGATGAAGGACTGCAGAACCCTGAGCATGAATTCCACCAGGCCGTCGCGCCTGTCGTCAGTGATGCCGGCGCTGTTCCAGTCCACGTTGAACCGGTCGATGATGGAGCGCCCCAGCGCGAGCGCAACATCGGAGGTCACGCTGGCCGAGTAGGCCGCGGCCTTCTCCGGCGTGAGTAGCAGCCCGAGGTATTTGTCCTGGGGAAGCAGTTCCAGGGTGTGGGCGATGCCCTCGACCACCGCCTCGGCGGGGTCGTGAATCGGCTCCACGTGCGCCGCCAACCGGTCGAGGGCGGGACCCACTTCCGACAACGCGGTCGCGATCAACAACGCGTCCGTGCTCGGGAAATACCGGTAAACGGTTTGGCGGGTGACGCCCAGATCGCGGGCGATGTCGCTGATTTTGATGTCCGCGCCTGACTGATCTATCGCACGGCTCGCCGCGGAAATGATTCGCGCAATGGCTTCGTCGTCGCTCGACGGCAGCGCTCCCGCCCAGCCATGTCTGCGCATCTACCGTGCCCTCACGGTGAGTATGGTCGCATGAGAACCTAACTCAGCGCGACGCCTATTTCCTCGGCAAAGACTTTGACCATGTGTTGTACACCGATCTCGTTGCGGCCGATCACCATATGGTCGTGTTGGCCCTGACGCACACCTTCGCCGCACTGCGGCAGCATCGCGAAGTCCTCGTCGCGCACCGCCGCGTGCACGGCGTCGTAGATCATGTCGTAGCCGCTTCGCTGGTCGTCGGTGGTTGCCGGGATGCGCGCCAACCAGCTGTGCCGCACGGTGCAGCGGGTGGGGGCGCCGGCGGGCAAAATATCGATGACTTCCACGCCCACGTTGCTGTTGGCCAGAATCAGGTTCGGGTAGATCCAATAGATCAGGCCCATGTTGTCCCGGACGTCCCACGATCCGCTTGGATCGGTGTCGAGGTTAACGATCCAGTTGAACGGAAAGCCGAGCCGGTGATGCTTGCCGTACTCGTCGTAGATCGCCACGTTGGGCAGGGCGTTCTGGCCAATCAGGCTGTCGCCGTGGACGAATGGGAAGTGGTATCCCTCTGCGAACGCTTCCAGTGCCCCCTTCCACGACACCTCGGAGACGAACTCGCGGTGCGCGTGATACCCGAAGGACTCGTAGTCGAGTTCGACCAGCTGTGAACGCAGCGGACCCAGGTGCGCGTCGACGTCGATGGCGCCGTCGGCGCTGAGCACCGCCCAGATGAAGCCGTACGCTTCCTGACTGGGCAACTCCATGAGCCCGTAATCGTCGGTGTCGACCCCGGCGAAGCCGGATTTGCCTGGGACGCTGAACAACTCCCCGGTGTTCTTGTACGTCCACGCGTGATAGGGGCAGGTGAAGCGAGAGGCGTTGCCCGCGCCGCATGCGGGCATGGCGCCGCGGTGACGGCAGTAGTTGAGAAACACATGACTGGCTCCCGAGCGGTCCCGGGTCACCAGCAGCGAACTGCCTAGCACCGAGCGGACTTCGAAGTCGTTCGGATTGGGCAGCTGGACACTCGGCAAGATCGCCAGCGGGGTCCGTCGCAGAATCTGCGACTCCTCGATGTCCTCGACTTTCGCGTCCCGGTAGTAGTGCAGCGGCACTCGCAGCACATCCGCGGCCAGGTCGGTCGTCTTGTCCAACACGAGCCGCAACGCCCGCCGCGTCAAATCGTCGTTGAGTTCAACCGGCCGCACGCTCTCGATCGTCACGCCTCGGACCATACACTGGAGTACATATGGATGGTCAACCCCTCGCGACTCGTCGTATCGCGGCTCGCCTCGACCCGTGCTTGGCTGGGGACATGGCCCCCACGAACCCCGGTGAGCCCGTACGCAGCGCGCAGAAGGTCGTCGACGTCTTGTCAGCGCAAGGCGTGCAGTACGTCTTCGGCGTGCCGGGCGCGAAGATCGACGCCGTCTACGACGCCCTGCTCGACGCGGGCCCGCAGCTGGTGGTGTGCCGCCACGAACAAAACGCCGCCTTCATGGCCGGGGCGATCGGTCGCCTCACCGGCATCCCCGGCGTGGTACTGGTGACCTCCGGCCCCGGGACCACCAATCTGGCCACCGGCCTGCTGACCGCCAACACCGAACAAGATCCCGTCGTCGCGCTCTGCGGTGCGGTGCGCCGCCAGGATCGGCTCAAACGTACGCATCAGTCGATGGACGCCGCCGCGATGCTCCGGACGGTCACGAAATTCACCGGCGAGGTCAACGACCCCGACAACACCGCCGAGGCCACTATCGGCGCGTTCCGCGCCGCACAGAGCGAACCGCGCGGGGCGGCCGCCGTCGTGCTGCCCGCCGATGTCCTGGCCGCCCCCACCACGGCGAGCATCCCGGGCCGACAGTCGATTCCGCCGTTGGCGGCCGCGCCCGCCGGGGCCGTCGCGACGGCGGCCGAGCTGATCCGCGGTGCGCGGCGACCGGCCCTGTTGGTCGGGATGCGCGGCGCCGACCCGGACAGCTGCCTGGCGTTGCGCGCCCTGGTCGCCACGACTGGGTTGCCCGTCGTCGAGACCTTTCAGGCCGCGGGGGTGATCTCCCGCGCGTTGGAGGACAACTTCCTCGGCCGGGTCGGACTGTTCCGCAACCAGCCCGGCGACGTCGTCCTCGGCCACGCCGACGTCCTGGTCACCATCGGATACGACTCGGTCGAATACGACCCCGTGCTGTGGAACACCGACGCCGCGCGCACCGTCGTGCACATCGACTCGGTTCCCGCCGACATCGACAACCACTACCAGCCCGCCGTGGAACTGCTGGGCAACATCGCGGCGACGCTCACCGCGCTGACCGACCAGCTGGCCGGCCTGACCCTGACGGACGACTACCAGGGCGAGATCGCCGTACAGCGAAAAGCGTTGAGCGACATCGATATCACCGCCGGTAGCGCCACGCCCGGGGGCCCGGGCCTCAACCCCGTCGCCGTCGTGCTGCGGCTGCGTGAAGAACTCGACGACACCGCTACCATTACCTGCGATGTCGGCTCGGTCTACATCTACCTGGCCCGGCATCTCCGCGTCTATGAGCCGCGGCGGCTGCTGTTCTCCAACGGGCAACAGACCTTGGGCGTGGCGCTGCCCTGGGCGATGGCCGCCTGCCTGGTGCGGCCCGGAACGCCCGTGGTGTCCGTCTCCGGCGACGGCGGGTTCCTGTTCTCCGCCCAGGAACTCGCCACCGCTGCCCACCTGGGGCTGACGTTCACCCACATCGTCTTCCGGGACAACAGTTATGACATGGTCGGCTTCCAGGAACTCCTCAAGTACGACCGAAAATCGGGTGTCGAACTGAGCGACTACGACCTGGTGTCCTACGCGGCGGCCTTCGGCGCCCGCGGCTACCGGGTCAACACGTTGGACGAGTTCACCACCGCCCTGCGCCAGGCGTTGGCCGAGGACGGGCCGTCTCTGATCGACGTGCCCGTGGACTACAGCCGGAACACCGACCTTGCCGCACAGCTGCACGACGACCCCTTCGAATAGGACCATGGACACACATATCGGCGCCTACGAGCGCTTCCGCCGTTGGGCGACAACGCTTCTCACCCACCAACGCGCGGATGATGCCGAGGTGTATCAGTTCTCGACGATCAGCGCGCTGCTCGAGGGCGTGTACGACGGCGACGTCACCGTTGCCGAGATCCTGCGCCACGGCGACTTCGGCCTGGGCACCTTCAACCACCTCGACGGCGAGATGGTCGTTCTCGACGGCGTCTGTTACCGGTTGCGCGCCGACGGCACCGCCAGCCGGGCCGCGCCGACCGATCGCAGCCCCTTCGCGGCGGTCACCCGGTTCCACAGCGACTTCGAGATCGCGATCCAGGCCCGCACCGGCCGCGCTGATGTGACAGCCGCGATCGACCGTGAAATCAAAAGCGCCAACCTGATTTACGCGATCCGGATCACCGGGCACTTCGCCGAACTGCACACCCGCACCGTGATGGCGCAGCAGCCGCCCTACCCGCCGCTGACCGAGGCCACCGAAGAGCAGGCCGAGACCGTGTTCACCGACGTGTCGGGCACGGTGGTCGGATTCCGCACGCCCGACTTCGAGCAGGGCATCTCGGTCGCCGGTTATCACCTGCACTTCCTCAACAGCGAACGCACCGGCGGGGGCCACATCCTCGATTTCACACTCGAACGCGGAGAGGTCGCGGTCAGTGGGGCTTCGCAGCTGCATCTGAGCCTCCCGACCTCCGGCGACTTCCTCGGCGCGCGGCTTTCCGGCGCCGACGTCGACGAACGGATCAACAAAGCCGAGGGCCCCAAGGGCTAGCCGGTTCGGCGGAATTCATGGACTGTTCAGGTCAGCGCCAAGTCCACATTGTTGAATGCACACGCGCACCGCGTGTCCTCACGTTATGCGCGTTGTACAGGTCGCCAACTTCTATGGCCCTCGCTCCGGCGGCCTTCGCACCGCGGTGGACCGGCTGGGCGCCGAATATTGCGCCGGCGGGCACGAGGTGTTCCTGATCGTTCCCGGCCAACGCGCCGAACGCAGCCGACTGCACACCGGTGTGGTGCGAATCACCCTGCCCGCCCGGCTGATTCCCCTCACCGGCGGCTATCGCGCGGTGCTGCCCGGGCCGGTCAAGGCGCTACTGGAGGCGTTGCGGCCCGACGCCCTAGAGGTCTCCGACCGGTTGACGCTGCGGTCACTGGGGCGATGGGGGCGCGACCACGGCGCCACGACGGTCATGATTTCCCACGAACGGCTGGATCGGCTTGTGGGACAAATCCTTCCGCGCCGCGCCGCGGTGAAATTCGCCGACCTGGCCAACGCGCGCACCGCGGCCGATTACGACACGGTGGTGTGCACCACCGGTTTCGCGCGCGAGGAATTCGACCGCATCGGCGCGACGAATACCGTGACGGTCCCGCTGGGCGTGGATCTGCAGACCTTCCACCCGCGCCGGCACTCGTACCTGGTGCGGCGGCGCTGGGCCGACCCGGCCCAGCTGTTGGTGGTCCATTGCGGCCGGCTGTCGGTGGAAAAGCGGGTCGACCGCAGCATCGACGCGATTGGCGAGTTACGCCACGCCGGGGTCGATGCCCGGCTCGTCGTCGTCGGCGAGGGGCCGTTGCGGGCCAGGCTGGAGCGGCAGGCCGCGCGCCTACCGGTGGACTTCACCGGTTTCGTCTCCGATCGATACACGGTGGCCGGGCTGCTGGCGTCGGCCGACGTGACGCTGGCGCCCGGGCCGCACGAGACCTTCGGGCTGGCCGCGCTGGAGTCGCTGGCGTGCGGGACACCGGCGGTGGTTTCGCGCACCTCGGCGTTGACCGAGATCATCACCGCGGACAGCGGCGCTTCGGCGGACAACCACCCGGCCGCCATCGCGCGGGCGGTCAGCGCCATCACCAGCCGCCCCGAGCACCATCGCCGAGTCTCCGCACGACGCCGTGCCGAGGACTTCACCTGGCACCGGGCGGCGACGGGCATGCTGGCCACATTGGGGGCGCCGGCACTGCACGATGACCCCGACGACGCCGAGCACACGGCTTAACTATCCCCGGAACGCTCCGGCTTCCAGCCGACGTACGTCAGGTACAGCCCGGCGGAGGCGAGGCAACTGAACAACACCCAGATCGCCGCGGACATGCCCGAGGTGTAGATCGCATCTCCGGCCGCGTCGTAGGCGCGGGGCACGGTCAACAACAGCACGCCGCGGATCACGAAAAACCAGCCCACACCCGACACAATGACGGCCGCCAGGCTGCGCCAATACTGGTGAAACGCGATGATGAAGATCCCGCCCATCAGCAGAATCGCCCCATAAAGCCAGGGCCACATGGGATTTGCCTTGAACTCCGTGAACAGCTCCCGCATGTACGAGCCGCGGACGGCGACGGTGATCGGCACGATCGTGAGGTAGGGCCCCAGCACGCGGGCGAACATGCGGGTACGGGTCTGCGATTGCTCGGGGGTGCTCATTTGCCGCTGAACTCCTCAAAAGTCGGAGGCAGCCCACGATCCGGGCGGATACGGCGGAACCACGCCGGCGAGGGCGCCATCGGTGAGCTTGCACAGGGTGTCGGAAATCGTTCCGGCGTTGGCCAATACCTTCGCGTCGCTGCCCGGCGCGACGCGCGCAATCACCGCCTGCCAGAAGTAACCGACGCCGCCGTGTTCGTACCAGACGAACCAGTCGGCGTCGCGATTGCCGGCGCGAATCAGCCGGCGGAACGGCAACGTCGGATCGCTGACAGCGTCGGTCGCGTTGAACGGCGCGCCGATGTCGGCGATGGGCGGCAGAAGCTTGGTCAGCTCGGGCGGCAGTTGGGACAGGTGCTGCACTTCTCGGACCGGTGTCGTCAACGCGCACTGGGTGTTTGGTGTCGCTTCCGCGGGCACGGCCGTCACCAGAGCCAACACGGCTGCCAGACAACCGCTGAACCAAATATCAATGCGCGCCACGACCTGCTCCATCTGCTTGCCGCTCACCCCGACGCTACGCCACCGTTTGCTGATGAGAAACGACTTTGCGCGGCCGCTAGGCTCTGTGCTGACGATCAGGGAGGTGAATCGGTGAGAGCCCGGAACCAGGTGTTGATCACTGTCGCGGAGTTGGCGGGCCTCCTGGAGTCCGGTGATCCGGTAACCATCCTCGACGTGCGGTGGCGCCTCGACGAGCCCGACGGGCGGCCGGCCTACCTGGACGGCCACCTACCGGGCGCGGTGTACGCGTCCCTCGAAGACGAACTCAGCGATCACACGATCGCCGGACGCGGCCGTCACCCGCTACCTTCGGGAAGCGATCTGCAGGTCGCAGCCCGCCGGTGGGGAATCCGGGACGACGTGCCGGTGGTGGTTTACGACGACTGGAATCGCGCAGGTTCGGCGCGCGCCTGGTGGGTGTTGACGGCGGCCGGCCTGCCCGACGTCCGCATCCTCGACGGCGGCCTGGCCGCCTGGCGATCGGCCGGGTGCAGCCTCCAAACCGGGGAGGTGACGCCGCAGCCCGGGAATGTGACTGTGCCGCACAATGATCTGTATGCCGGAGGCCGACCCACCCTGACCGTCGAAAACGCCGGTGACGGCGCCGTCACGTTGCTCGACGCGCGTGCGCCCGAACGCTTCCGCGGGGAGGTCGAACCGCTCGACCCCGCCGCCGGGCACATCCCCGGCGCCACGAACCTGCCCAGCACCGCCGTCCTGGCGGCCGACGGCACCTTCGTCGGCGTCGACGCGCTCGATCAGCTTCTGGCCGAACGCGGCGTCGACCACGCCGGCCCGTTGGGCGCCTACTGCGGGTCGGGCGTGACCGCCAGCGTCACGATCGCCGCGCTCGCGGCGCTGGGTCGGGAGGCGGCGCTGTTTCCCGGTTCGTGGTCCGAGTGGTGTTCGGACCCCGCCCGCCCCGTCGCCCGCGGTCCCGAATAACGGTCACACCCCGCCCCAGCTCTGCAGGAAGGCGGCGGTCACCCGGGCGGCGTTATTCGCCGCGATCCGCTTGTAGCAGAAGAACTGAAACGGAAAGCCCGGCAGGTGAAGCGGATCGCCCGGCCCGTCCGTAATCCCCCGAATGCCCAGGAACGGGACACCGTGCGCATCGGCGACGGCCTGCGCCGCCGCGGTCTCCATGTCGGTCGCATCGAAGGCCGGGTCCGACGTCGAGACGATGTTCAGATTGCTGATCAGAGCGCTTTTGAGCCAGCGACCGGCCGCCTGCCGGAAATTGCCCGTGCACCGCAGCGACCGGTCGGGCGCGCGGCGCGGCTGGCAGCCGAAAACGTCGCCGCCGTTCGGGATACAGGGAAACGCCACGCCGTTGTTGTTGTCCCAACTGCAACCGTCGCCACCGACGACGATTCGCGGCCGGCGCCGCAGATCGATCCTCCGGGTGACGCTTTCCAATGCGACGGAGAGTTTCTCGGCCGCGGCCAGCATGCCAGGATCAACCGGGCGAAACGTCGTGCCGTCGTCCAATGTCCAGCGCGCAGGTACGGCCACGTCCGCGATGCTGGTGCGCGCCGCCCCGCCGGCGACACCCGAAAACACCACCGCGCCAATCTCGAGGCGGGCCAGGGCAGCCTTGGTGGTGTCGACGGCGTTCACCAATCCGATCCCTGTCATCGCCACGATCACCTTCTTGCCGGCGATCGAGCCGAGGTAGAAGTGCCGACGGTCGACGATCACCACCGGTTCGGGATCGAGCGTCGTGTGCGATAGCACCGCGTCTGCTTCGGCCGGAAAGGCCGACAGCACCAGCGTGCGCCCTTCGCCGTCACCCGCGACACCCACCGCACCAGTAAACGCCACGTTGACCGCGGCCGGACACGGCGGCTTTGCTGATTCCGGCCCTTCGCGCGCGGACCGGGGGTTAGTCTCAGCGGCGTTGCAGGCAACCCGGGGGCGCGCCACAGAGGAGCACGTTCATGCTCGAAGTGATCGAAAGGACGCCGCCCCGCGAATCCCACAAGCCGCCGGTACTATTCGTCCACGGCGCGTGGCACGGCGCCCGGTGTTGGGACGAGCATTTCCTGGACTTCTTCGCGGACAAGGGCCACCGCGCGTTGGCGCTGAGCCTTCGCGGTCACGGAAAGAGCCCGGCTCTGAAGTCGATGCGGTTCTGTTCGATCGCGGACTTCGTTGCCGACGTCGCCACGGTCGCGGACGGCTTGCCCGAACCACCGGTGATAGTCGGCCATTCGATGGGCGGCTTCGTCGTCCAGAAGTACTTGGAGTCGCACGACGCTGCGGCGGCCGTGCTGCTGGCGTCGGTACCCCCGAACGGCATCCGCGGATTCTTGGCGCGCCGGTTCAAGCGGCACCCGTGGTACACCGCCACCGGCCTGGCCAGGACCAGGTCGCTGCGCGGTGTCGGCGGCACACCGGAATTGGCCCGCGAGACCTTCTTCTCGCAGTCGCACTCTGGAGCCGACGTGGCGCGCTATACCGCCGAACTCTGCGAGGAGTACGCCCTCAAGATCGCGCTCGACATGTTGTGGCTCGACAGACCCAGGCCACACCTCGTCAGCACACCGCTGTTGGTGTTGGGAGCCGAAGACGACGTGTGCTTCACGACGCGAGAAGTCCGGGCGACCGCGGCCGCCTACGACACCGAAGCGGAAATCTTCCCTAAGATGAGCCACGACATGATGCTCGACCCCGGGTGGCGCGCCGTCGCCGAGAGAATCCACGCCTGGCTCGAAACATGCGTGCCCGCAAGATGACTGCGCCATGAGCGGCCGGCTCGACGGCAAGGTCGCGATCATCACCGGGGCCAGCACCGGCCTGGGGCCCGTGCTGGGCGCGCTGTTCGTCCGGGAGGGCGCCAAGGTGCTGCTGGCCGCGCGACGCGAAGAGCTGGTGCGTGAAGCCGCCCACGCGGCCGGGCCCGGAGCCATCGCGATGCGCGCCGATGTCACCGACGAAGATGACGTCGCGGCCATGGTGGCGCGAGCCGTCGCTGAATTCGGCCAGGTCGACATCCTGTGCAACAACGCCGCCGCGCCCGGGCAGGACCGCTGGATCTGGGAGCAGACCCTGGACAACTGGAACGCCACGATCGCCATCGACGTCACCGCGGCGATGCTGTGCACCCGGGAAGTGCTCAACCAGTCGATGCTGGCGCGCCGCCGCGGCGTCATCCTCAACTTCTCTTCCACGGCAGGCTATTCCGGCATCGTCCGCAAGACCCACTACGTCACCGCCAAGGCATCGCTTCGGGCGTTCACCAAGACCGTCGCGCTGGAGGTCGGGCCCCACGGCATCCGGTGCAACTGCATCGTGCCCGGGGCCATCGATACCGAGCTGTGGCGGCGATGGGTGCAACGCACGGCCGACGAGCGGGGAATCGATTTCGCCACTCAGCGGGCCAAAACCGTCAACGGCGTTGCCCTGCAGGATATTTCCACACCCGAAGACGTCGCCAACCTGGCATTGTTCCTGGCCAGCGACGAAAGCCGCACCATCACCGGCCAATCCATCCCCGTCGACGCCGGAGGGTACATGCAGGGATGAGCGCCCCACGCCTCTCGGTGGCCACGCCCGTGGTGACGATGTTTCCGAAGACCAGCGGCGACTGGGAGAAAGACGCTTCCATCGACGATCTGGCGCGGATCGCCGAGGCCGCGGATCGGCTCGGCTACCACCATCTGACCTGCAGCGAACACATCGCCCTGCCCGCGGCCGAGACGCTCCGGCGCGGTACCCGCTATTGGGATCCGCTGGCCACCTTCGGCTACCTGGCCGCCCGCACTCAACGAATTCGGTTGGCCACCAATGTGCTGGTGCTCGGGTACCACCATCCGCTCGAGATCGCCAAACGCTACGGCACGCTGGACAAGGTCAGCGGCGGCCGGCTCATCCTCGGCGTCGGCGTCGGCAGCCTCAAAGAGGAATTCGAGCTCGTCGGCGCACCCTTCGACGACCGCGGACCGCGGGGTGACGACGCCCTCAAGGCGCTGCGCGCCTCGCTATCCGTGCCCGAACCCGCCTACCACGGCGAGTTTTACTCGTTCGACGGCATGGTCGTCGACCCGTGCGCGGTGCAGGACCGCGTCCCGATCTGGATCGGCGGCCGGACGCTGCGGTCGCTGCGCCGCGCCGCAACCCTGGCCGACGGTTGGGCACCCTTCAACGTGACGCTGTCCCAGGCGCGGGACTGGTTGCGCCGCTTCGATCTTCGATCCGGGTTCGAGGTCGTCCTGCCACCGTCGACAGCGCTGGACCCGATCAACGAACCGGAACAGACCCGCGACGCCATCGGCGAGGCCGCCGCGCACGGCGCCACCATCGTGCCCGCCGTCTTCCGCCACACCTCGCTGCAGCATTACCTGGACAACCTGCAGGCGCTCGCCGAGCTACACTCCCCCGGCGGCGCCGCGTGATCCGCGTCAGGGCAGGCATATTCAGCCTCACCGCCGCCGCGCCGGCCGACGACGACGGCAGCTATCTGCGCTGGCACCTGCTGGATCACATGCCGGAGCAGTATCAACTTCCCGGCATCGTGCACGGGCTGCGCTGGATCGCCGACGGCGATTATCCCCAGCACCGGCTGGCGGCCCACGGCCCGCTGGGTGAGGTCGGCAACGCGGTGCACTATCTGGTGAGCGACCCCGTCGAGCAGACCTTCGACGACTTCGTCACCCTCGGCCGCGCGCTGCGCGAAAACGGCCGGTTTCCCGTCGTCCGGCCGTCCCTGCAAGTCGCCGGCCTGCGCTTGCTGCAGTGGCAGAGCGCCCCGCAGGCGCTGGTCTCCGCCGAGGTGGTGCCGTTCCGGCCGCACCGCGGCATCGTGCTGATCGTCGAAGAACCCGTCGGCGGACGCCGCCCGGATGAGTGGCTGCAGTGGTTGCATGCCGAGCACCACCCGGCGCTGCTCGGCGTGCCGGGCACGGCCGGCGTCTGGACCTTCGGTTCCAGCGCGGGCTGGAGCCACCTACCGCAGGGCTGGCGAACGGACCACCAATACATCACCGTCGTCTACCTCGACGACGACCCGCTGACCACGACCCGCGCCCTGGCCCCCGTCATCGAAGAGCGGTGGCGATCGGAGGCGGTACGGCCCATCTTCGCCGGACCGCTGCGCAGCATGGTCGGGTGGGAAGCCTGGCGGTAAACCCCGCGGTTGACTGGCCGCCAGAGAAATGAGACCTTCCCGAAACGAAGGGAACCTATTGTCCTCGCTGACGAAGGAGGTGAGATGACGAATCGGTATGTGCTGGCGGCCGCCGGGATCGTACTGGCGGCTGGTTTGTCCGGCTGTTCGGGCAAGGGCGGCCAGCCGGCGTCCACCCCGAGTTCGAGTCCGGTTGCCGTGACCACGACCGTCATGATCGACGGGAACAAACACACGATGACCACGGGGGTCAACTGCGCCAGTTCGGCGGCGCAACCGAACGCGTCCCCACCCGAATCCGGGGATTTGACCACCCGCATCACCGTGCACGACGACACGGCGTCGGTGTCGCTGGCCCTGTCCGACGAGAAGCCGCCCATGGTGGACGGATTCGCAATTTCTCTCACGCTGGCCAACGGTCAGTACCAACTGCCCTACCAGTCGACCAATTCGGCCTCCCAGGTCCAGGCAACCAAGCAGGGCAAGAGCTACACGGTGACCGGGACCGGCCAGGCGACGACGCCCGGCCAAAGCGGCACGCGCCCGGTGACTTTCGGGGTGCACGTCACCTGCCCGTGACCGCGGCGCCGCGGGAGTGGTTGTCTACCGCGACCAGCTCTGCGATGCTGGCAGCTTGGACATCTTCGCGCAGTGGCAAACCGGCGGCACTGAACTGCATTGGCGGTCAACGACCGCCGCCAACGGCGGGCACGAAGTCGCGGTGTTCAGTCGCCGCTGCGGTACGCCCGGCGCCCCCGCCCTGGTCCTGGTGCACGGCTTCCCGACGTCGAGCATCGACTTTTTCGCCCTGGCCGGCGAATTGGGTTCCGAGTTCGACATCTACCTGCTGGACTTCCCCGGTTACGGCCTGTCCGACAAGCCGGCCGAGCCGTACGTCTATTCGCTCTACGACGACGCGCGGCTGCTGGTCTACGCGATCACCCAGGTGTGGAACCTGAGCGAATACCGCATGCTCACCCACGACCGCGGCAGCAGCGTCGGCATGATCGCAATGGAGATGCTGGCCGCCCTCGATCCGCCGGTCGTGCCCGTCGACCTCATCGTGACGAACGCCAACATCTACCTGCCGCTGTCCAACCTCACCGCGTTCCAGACCGCGCTGCTCGACCCCGCGACCGGCCGGCCCACCGCGGAGGCGACGACGCCGGAGCTGCTGGCGGCCGGCCTGGGGGCCAGCACGTTCATGCCACGGCGAACACTGGACGACCCGGAGATCGCCGCGTTGGCGAAGTGCTTTGCCCACAACGACGGAATCCGCGTGCTGCCCGACACCATCCAGTACCTGCACGAGCGCGCCGCTGACGAAACAGGTTGGCTGGAGGCACTTTCCAAGAGCCCGGTCAACACCACCGTGGTGTGGGGGCTGCACGACAACGTCGCGCCGCTGCGCGTGCCCAATCACGTCTGGCAGGCGTATCTGAAGAACAAGCCCGGCCGCAACCGCTATTGGGTGGTGCCCGGCGCCGACCACTACCTGCAATGCGACGCGCCCGGCCAACTGGCCGAGATCGTCCGGCTCACCGCCGAGGGCGAGGACATCCCGCTGCAGACGCTCGGCAACCAGCCCGACGGCGCGGTGCTCGTGGACCAAAGCGCGTCCTAGCCTTGCGCCGAGTGCGCGGCAGGCCGCACGTTCGGGCGCGAGTGTGCGGCTGGCCGCACACTCGGCGGGCAGTCGCTGAGCCCGGCCGGCAAGTCATCCGGTGACGACGGGCAGGCGCGCCCACCCGCGGACGCTCGCGGTATGCGCCCGCTGGGCGCTGGCGTAGTCGACTTCCCAGTCGGGCCAGCGCTTGAGCACCTCTTCGAGGGCTACCCGGCCCTCCATCCGGGCCAGCGCGGAGCCCAGGCAAAAGTGCAGGCCCTGCCCGAAACTCAGGTGGGCGCCGCCGCGGTGGATGTCGTAGCGGTCCGGATCCGTGAAGCGGCGATCATCCCGATTGGCAGAACCGTTGAGCAGCAACATGTATGAGCCCTCGGGCACGACGCGGCCGTAGAGCTCGGCGGCCTGCGCCACGTAGCGGGCCTGCACCGGTGACGGCGGCTCGTACCGCAGCGTCTCCTCGACGGCGCCGGGGATCAGCGACGGGTCGGCGACCAGTTCGCGACGCTGATCCGGATGATCGGACAACAGCTGTCCCATGAAGCCGATCAGCCGGGCCGTGGTCTCGTTCCCGGCGCCGGCGATCATGGCGGTGTAGGCCAGCACCTCGGTCCGCGACAAGGGCCGCCTGGTGCCGTCGGGTTCCTCGATCTCGGCCCGCAACAGGTCGGTCATCAGGTCATCGGACGGGTGATCGGCCCGCCATTCGATGTACTCGGCGAACACCACGATGCTTTCCTCGAACAACTTCGCGTTCACCGCGGCTGGGTCGCGCTCCTCGGACAACTCGATGTAAGCCCCGCCGCGATCGCGAATCTTGGCCTGATCCCGCTCGGGAATGCCCAACAGGTAACCGATGGTCCGCATCGGCATCATCGCGCCGAGATCGGCGATGAAGTCGAAGCCGCCAGAGCCGACCAGCGGATCCAGCTCCCGAACACAGAACCCACGCACCAGGTCCTCCACAGCCAGCATCCGGCGCGGCGTGAAGACCCGGGACAGCAGGCGGCGGTGCAGGTCGTGCAGCGGCGGGTCTTCGAACAACAGAATGCCCGGCGGCACTTCGATATTGGCGAACAAGATGTCGGCCGTGGTTCCGCGGCCGGATCGGTACGTCTGCCAGTTCGGCAGTTCGCGCGCCACGTCGTCGTAGCGGCTCAGCGCGTAGAAGTTGTACTTCTCGTTGTAGTACAGCGGCGCCTCTTCGCGCATGCGCTTCCACACCGGGTACGGGTTGTCGTCGATGTCGGAGTCGAACGGGTCGTAGTACAAGTCGATCGTGCTGGTGCCTGCCATTTGTCAGTCCCTTCGCTCAGTCGTTTCGGTGTAGGAAGCCGTGCAGGATCGCCTGGGTGAGTTCTTCGACGATGACCTCTCGAGATGGCGGCTTGGCGCCGAAGTAGGTGGAGCGCAACGCGGCCATGCCCGCGACCATCGCCACCGTCGAGTGAGCGGGCAGGTCGGGATGGTCCGAGCGCAGTCCCCGCAAATGCATGCCCTCCGCGCTGATCTCCCCGAGCGCCGTGATCGCCTGCCTGATCTCGGCGATGCCGGCGTCGGCCTTCTCCTCCTCGCTGAGTGCCTCCGACGCCATCAGCGTCAGCAGCAGGCCCTGGTGTTCGACGAACACGTCGTAGAGCTGTCCGACGAAATGCCGGGCCAGCTCTTGCTCGCCGGTCTCCTCGGGCACCACCGATTGCCAGGTCCGGCCGAACTCGGCGACGAAGTCGGTGAACGGTTGGACGAGCGCCTCGCGAAACAGTGCCGCCTTCGAACCGAAATGCCGAAACAACAGATGCTCGGTAACGCCTGCGGCCTGGGCGATTTCACGCGTGGTCGTGCTGCGGTAGTCCTGGCGGGCGAAGCGCGCCCGCGCGGCGTCGAGGAGCAGCCCCCGCGGGGCACCACGGGGGCGGCGAGTCGTCGCCGCCGGTGGGCTGCGCTTGGTGGGTGGCCGCTGGGGCACAGTTTCGCTCCTGATCCGACGGTTGACTGCCTTTAGGATAGTGTGCACTATCTAATCAGTCGAGCGTTGGAAGGGGTGCGACCGTGGGCGCCGTCATCATGCTGGGCACGTTGTTCGGGCTGATCGTCCTGATATTCGGGCTGGTGCTGCGCTTTGACCCGCTGGCACGCCGGACTCAAGGCCACGACCGGTGAGCTCCCAGATGACGCCCGTGATGCAGGCAGCCAGTGACTTCGCGCTGATCGGGGGTATCGGGTTCACCGCCCTCGGCGTGTACCTCAGCGTTCGGCGCCGCCGCCTCCACCCCCTCCTGCTGCTGTGCATCTCGGCGATCTCGTTTTCGTGGATCGAGGCGCCCTACGACTGGGCGATGTACGCACAGTTCCCGCCGGCCATCCCCCGCATGCCGTCGTGGTGGCCGCTGAACGTGACGTGGGGCGGACTGCCGTTGTTCGTTCCCGTCGGCTACATCTCCTACTTCGTGCTGCCGGCCGTTACCGGCACGGCGCTCGGGCGATGGTTGAGCGGACGGTTCGGATGGCGAAGGCCCCCAACGCTGTTGGTGGTCGGTCTTGTCGTCGGCTTCTGCTGGGCGCTGTTCTTCAACGGGTTCCTGGGCGCCAAGCTCGGCGTGTTCTACTACGGCCGCGTGATTCCCGGACTGGCGATCCGCGAGGGCACCGTGCATCAATACCCGCTGTACGACTCCCTCGCGATGGCGATCCAGATGATGGTCTTCACCTATCTCCTGGGCCGCACCGACCCGCAAGGACGAAACGTCATCGAGATGTGGGCCGAGAACAGGTCGAAGAGCCGACTCGGCTCGTCGCTGCTGTCCGTCGTCGCTGTGATCGTCGTCGGAAACGTTCTCTATGGCGCGGTTTTCGCGCCACACCTCGTCACAAAGCTGGGCGGCTGGGTGACCGCGGGCCCGACGGAGCAGTTGTTCCCGGGCGTGCCGAATCAACCCAAGTAGTTCACCCAAGAGCCTGCGGCAGCACGACCTCGCCGACGCGCTTTAGATAAGGCCACGCGACGTCCGGCGGCAGGCCGCCGCACAACGGTGACAGGTTGAGCACCTGGCCGGCGCGGACCCGCGAAACAGCCTCTGGCACAGAGATAATGATGTGCGACGATCCCGTCTCGCGCAGTTCGTCGACGGTGTTGACGTGGCTGAAGCCGGCCGTGGTCTCGTCCCCGGGGTTCCAGGCGGCGTAGGTGCGCACATCGTGCAGCAGATGCTCGCCGATCTCTTTCCACGCCTGATCCACGTCGTCGGCGACGAAGACGACCGAGGGCGTGTCGCGGTCGGGAAAGAAGGTGGGCCCGGGCTGATGGCCGTGCTGCCGGCAGGCCTCTTCGTAGGCCTCCTGCATGCCCGGCGCGTTGGCGTTGCCCAGCATGCCCAGGCCGTACCTGCCCGCCCGGCGGGCCGCCGCCAACGTACCGCCGCCCCACATCAGTCCCGGGCCGCCGGGCGTCAGCGGGCGCGGTGTCACGGCGACCCGCCGTCCGTCCTCGACGACGGTTTCACCGGCGAGCAGTCGCCGCAACAGCGCGAGCTTCTCGTCGCAAAGGCGCCCACGCGTCTTGATCGGCACGCCGAAGTGCTCGAACTCCTCGGGCCGATAGCCCAAAGCCAGGATGTATGAGGCCCGCCCGTTGCTGATGATGTCGAGGACCGCCATGTCCTCGGCGAGACGCACGGTTTCGTAGAACGGAAGGATCAGGATCAGGCTCAGCGCCAGACGCTGCGTTCGCGCGGCTACCGCCGAGGCCAGCAAGAGCGGTGACGGCAGGTAGCCATCCTCGGACCCGTGGTGTTCACAAAGCACGGCCGCCAAACCGCCGTGGTCCTCGGCCCAGGCGCACATTTCGGGTGCCGCGCCGTACAGATCGGTTGGGGGCGCGGCCCATTCAGGATCGCGCATGTCGAAACGCAGTGTGTACACGACAGACTCCTAGGAGACCTAATCTTTGTGCTGAACGTTACACCTTCAGTCGAAGACGTAAAGCGGTGGCGGCGTGGGAATGTCCAGCGAACTCAGCAGGCCCGCCGGGGCGTCGTGAACGCCGTGCCGTATGTCGTTGCGGCAGAACCGGGATTGCTGAGTGCGGTGGACCTGCCGTTGACGATCCCGCAGCACGCGTTTGTCGCCGGGTAGGTCGCGCCGGTTACTCTGCGGGCGTGACCTTCAACCCGCTCGAGGAGCTCACGCTGGAGCAACTGCGGCTCCGCACGAGCATGAAATGGCGCGCGCATCCGGCCGACGTTCTGCCGCTGTGGGTCGCCGAGATGGACGTCATGCTGGCCCCCACCGTGGCCGAGACCCTGCGGACGGCCATCGACAACGGCGATACCGGATATCCGTGCGGCACCGCGCTGGCCGAAGCGGTCAGTCAATTCGCCTCCGAGCGGTGGCAGTGGCACGACCTGGACGTCGCGCACACCGCGATCGTCCCGGACGTCATGCTCGGCGCCGTCGAGCTGTTGCGTCTGGTCACCGACCGGGGCGACGCCGTCATCGTGAACCCGCCGGTGTACGCCCCCTTCTACGCGTTCGTCACGCACGACGGCCGCGAAGTCGTCGAAGCGCCACTGAACGCCGAAGGCCGAATTGATCTGGACGCGTTGGCGCAAGCCTTCGCAAACGCCCGGGCGAAGGGTGGAAACGTCGCGTACCTGTTGTGCAACCCGCACAATCCCACCGGATCGGTGCACACGGCCGACGAACTCGGGGCCGTCGCCGAGCTCGCCCGCCGGTTCGGCGTCCGGGTGGTATCGGACGAGATCCACGCGCCCGTCGTCTTGTCGGGATCGCGGTTCACCCCCTACCTCACCGTGCCCGGCGCGGAGAACGCCTTCGCCCTGACGTCCGCATCCAAGGCCTGGAGCCTGTCGGGGCTCAAGGCGGCGCTCGCCATCGCCGGACCGGAGGCGGTCGCGGACCTGCGCCGGATGCCGGAAGAGGTCAGCCACGGGCCGAGCCACCTCGGCGTCATCGCCCACGCGGAAGCCTTCCGCACCGGGGGTGAGTGGCTCGACGACCTACTGCGCGGCCTGGATCGGAACCGGACGCTGCTCGGCGACCTCGTTGCAGAGCACCTGCCGAAGGTGAAATACCAATGGCCGCAAGGAACTTACCTCGCGTGGCTCGATTGCCGGGAGCTCGGCTTCACCGAAGACGCCGCCGACGGCCTCGCGGTGGTGGCCGACCTGTCCGGGCCCGCCCGGTGGTTCCTCGACCACGCCCGGGTGGCGCTAAGTTCCGGCCATGTCTTCGGCACCGGCGGCGCGGGGCACGTCCGACTGAACTTCGCGACGTCGGGGGCGATCCTCACCGAGGCCGTGTCCCGGATGGGCCGCGCCCTCGCCCACGCCCACTAGGCGGGAATTTCCTCGGCGCCGCGGCCCAAGTTGCGGAAGCCCTCGGCGGGCTGCTTGAAGCCGAGTACGAACGGCAGTGAGCTCAACTCCAGCTTGACCGTCGCCCCGAGCCGGCGCAGGAACGTGGACTCGGCCGGTGCCAGCGAAACCTGCGACGTCGCGAGGTCGAGGTAGTGCGTCGGGGTCTCCCCGATCTCGTCGAAGACGTGGGTCAGCGGTATGCACAGTGAGCGCACCGGTTCGTCGAGGCACGCCGCGACGGGGTCGGTCATCAGCACGTATTCGACCACGGGCACCAAGTTTTTCAGCATGCGATGCACCAGGATGACATCGAAGCCCGCGAGCTCGGTGTGGCGCTTCACCCGCTGCTCGGCCACCTCACCCTGGTGGACGACGAACTTCAACGAGAGCTTGTCCAACTGCGCACAACTCGCACATTCGCAGGCCAGATCCTTTTGGAAGCGCTCGCGCCGGGCGATGAACGCCTCCCGCATCCGAGAGAGCCGGTCGCACACCAGCACTTTGGCGTCGCCGTCGGGCGCCCAGAAGAACGCGGCATCACCCTCGAGCTTCGCCAGCTTCAGGCCTCTGCCGGCGTCGATCACCGATTCCAGCAGACCCGCAACCGTCAACTGCGCATGGGCCAGGTGGGTACGGTTCCACTGCATGTAGTGGGTATAGCCGCTGATGTCGGCAATGATCAGGACCGCGCGCCGAATCGCCATGAACAAACGAGTTTAATGTCCGCCCAACGCCTAGCCCAATGAAATCTCCCACTAGACGAACTCGCGTTGTCGAGAGAGGCTAACTCAAGGCGCCCGCCCACCGGAGGAGCTGAATATGCATGTGCTACGAACCCCGGACTCCCGATTCGAAAACCTGGAGGGCTATCCGTTCGTAGCGAACTACCTCGACGTGGCGGCGAGCAACACCCAGCCGCTACGGATGCACTTCCTCGATGAGGGCCCGGCCGACGGACCGCCGATCGTGCTGCTGCACGGGGAACCCACGTGGAGTTACCTCTACCGGACGATGATCCAGCCGCTGGCCGACGCCGGAAACCGCGTGCTCGCGCCCGACCTGATCGGTTTTGGTCGCTCCGACAAGCCCAGCCGGATGGAGGACTACACCTACCAGCGCCACGTCGAATGGGTGACCGCCTGGTTCGAGCGCCTGAACCTCAAGAACGTGACGCTGTTCGTCCAGGACTGGGGATCGCTGATCGGGCTGCGCATCGCCGCCGAGCACGGGGATCGCTTCGCTCGACTCGTGGTGGCGAACGGTTTCCTGCCCACCGCGGACCGCCCCACGCCGCCCGCCTTCCACGTCTGGCGGGCGTTCGCGCGCTACTCCCCCGTGCTGCCCGCCGGTCGCATCGTCTCCGTGGGGACCGTCCGCCGCGTTTCCGCTCGGGTGCGGGCCGGGTACGACGCGCCGTTTCCCGACAAGACATATCAGGCGGGGGCCCGCGCCTTCCCGCAACTGGTGCCGACATCACCGGACGATCCGGCGATCCCGGCGAATAGGGCCGCCTGGAAAGCACTGGGCCAATGGGACAAGCCCTTCCTCGCCATCTTCGGAGCCCGGGACCCCATCCTCGGCCAAGCGGACCGGCCCTTGATCAAGCACATTCCCGGCGCCGCGGGCCAGCCGCACGCCCGCATCCGCGCCAGTCACTTCATTCAAGAAGACTCCGGACCCGAACTGGCCGAACGCATTCTGTCCTGGCAGCAGGCGCTGCGCTGACAGCGTCGGCGTCAAACCCGGCTTTTCTCAACAACTCTCGGCAGACGGCCGGTATGGCGTGGTGGTGAGTGTCGATCCGCAACATCGCCGCTCCCCTGTCGATCAGTGGTCTGGGATGCCCGCCCCTGACAGAGCCGGAACTGCGTCCTCGTCGTGTAGCAGCGACGCGGCGCCCGTCTTGAACTGGGTGAGCTTGTCGATGATCGTCTGTCCTTCTGGAGTGTGGCCCCAGATGCTGATGCCCTGGTGTGTGGTGGGTTCCCAGGTGGCCTCGTCGACGACGATCGGATTCCAACCGACTTCCCATTCGAACCCCGACGGCGTGACGGCGTAGAAGGACAGCTCCTTGTCGTTGGTGTGCTGGCCCACCCCGAGCGCCATCCGGAAGCCCAGTTGCTTGACCCGCTGGTAGGCGGCGGTCATGTCGTCGAGTTCGGCGACCTGGACGTTGACGTGCTGGACCCGGGTGCGGATAGGGTTCAGCCGCAGTCGGTTGACCGAAGCGATCGCCACGGTGTGGTGCCGCTCGTTGAACCGCAGGAAGCGAATCTTGAATCTGAGGCCGCTGATCGTCTCGTCGATGTAGTCGGACAACCGCGCGTCCAACACCGCGTCGTAGTAGCCCCGAAGCTGATGAGGCTTTGTGGTGGCGACCGCAACGTGCCCCAAACCTGCTGCGCCCGTGACGAACCCGCCACCCGCCACCATGCGCAACGGCGCCGCGCCGGGACGTGCGCGGGTGAAGACCTCCTGGGTCAGGCCGTTCGGTCCCCGAAACCGGACGAGCCGCTCCACGCCGCGCAGCGCCGCCTCCTCCTCGGTGCCCTCCGTCACGGGCACACCATGCTGGGTCACCCGCGCGAGCACGGTGTCGAAGGCGTCGTGGTCGTCCAGCTGCCAACCGACCGCGGTGACGTCCTCCGCGGGGCCGCGTTGCAGCAAGAACCGGCACTCGTTCTCGTCGAGGCGGAACCGCATGGCATCGTCGGTCGTCGCGTCGTCACAGTGCATGCCGATGGCGTCACGGCCGAATCGTCGCCAATCGCCGAACCTCTGCGTCTCGATCACCACGTAACCGAGGTGGACCCGGCCGAAAACCGACGGGCTCATCGCTCGTTCTCCAGGAAATCGATGACCAGCCGGTTGAACAGTTCGGCGCGTTCCCATTGCATCCAGTGCCCGGTGTGCGAGGTCATCACCAGGCCCGCGTTCGGCAGCGCGTTGAACAGCAGGGGGCCGCCCGACGGGCGGTTCACCTTGTCGTCGCGGCCCCATAGGACGAGCGTCGGTGTCGTCAGGCTGCGCAGCCGGCCGTCTCGGGTGAGGTCCATCCGCCACAGGGTGCGCAGCGCCGTCGGGCCGGAGGGGCGGCGCAGCGGCGGGTCCGCGACCACCTCCGGATCGATCGACGCGCGGTAGCGCAGGTCGATCAAGTCGTCGGGCACCTCGGCACCGTCGTAGACCAGATAGGTGCGGATGAACTCTGCGAGCTTCTCGCGGCTCGGGCCGTCGCCGCCGTAGTAGGACAGCAGGCTCCGCAATCCGGGTGTGGGCAGGCCCCTCGTGATGCCGATCCCGCCCGGCCCCATCAGCACCAGCTTTCCGACGCGGTGCGGGGTGTCCAGGGCCAGCCGCAGGGCCGCCGCGCCGCCATACGAGTTACCGACGAGATGGGCGGTATCGATGCCGAGCTCGTCGAGCAGGCCGCGCATCATGTCGGCCAGGTAACCGAACGGATCGTCGTGGTCGACGCCCTTCACCGACCTGCCGTAGCCGGGCATGTCGGGAACGATAAGCCGGAAATGCGTTGCGAGGGCATCGATATTGCGCGAATAGTTCGACACTCCCGACGCACCGGGGCCACCGCCGTGCAGCATGACAACGGCCGGTCCGTTTCCCGTCTCGGAGACGAAGATGGGTTTCCCGGCGACGCTGACGGTCCGCTCGTCCAACTGCCTGGTGATCATGCGGTGACTCCGATCGGGGTGGCCGGGACGGGTGGCGTCAGGTCGGTGAAGCCTCTCGGCGGTGCCGGCAGCGAACGGCCCTCGCCGGCGGCGGCGAAGACGAATCCGTCGGGGCGCAGCACCACCGCCACCGCCTTCTTGCTGCGAAGCCACCGGGTCAGCGTGCCGTCGTCGTCGCGGATCGCACCGGCCTGCGGCGCGCCGGCCTTGATGGCCAGAACGCGAGCGCCCAGCCGCGCCCACCGATCGGCACCCGGCGGCGCCGCACCGAGATGCAGGACCGCCCAGCCCCCGCCGAGAACGTCGTCCGCCCGCAACGTCCTACCGGTGGCGTCGGTGACCCAGGGTTGCGGCAGCTGCCAACCGACCGCGGCGTGCGCCTCGGACGTGAAACACCCGTCGGGGTAGTGCGCGGGCGGAATCCAAATCAGGCTCTGCCCCGCTTTGAGCACGCCGGGGAGCCGGATCAGCGCGCGCAGTAAGTGGTTTCTCAGGAATGCCAACGACTTTCGGCGCTCGGTGATGAGACGTCCGTTGCGTACCGCCCGACGGGTGACCTCGGTGACGTGGGGTTTGCGCTCGGCCTGGTAGCTGTCGAGCAGTGCGTCGGGCGCGTGCCCGCGCGCCACCGCGGCTAGCTTCCAGCACAGGTTGGCCACGTCGCGCACGCCCGCCGACATGCCCTGGCCGATCCAGGGCGGCATGGCATGCGCCGCGTCACCGGCCAGGAAGACCCGCCCGACGCGCCAGCGGTCCGCGACGCGCACGTGGTGGCTGTAGATGACGGCACGCAGGATCTTCACCTGTTCTTCGGTGATGCCCTGCTCGTGCAGCACCTCCCACACGGCCTCATGGGTGACGAGTCGCTTCTCGTCCTCTCCGGCTCGGGCCGGGTACTCCCAGCGGTGATGCCCCAGCGGAGTCGGGCAGTCGACCGTCGGACGAGCGGGGTTGCAGTGAAAGCGCAACCGGTCGTGACCGTCCCACTCGCGGATCACCTTGGTGTCGATGACAACCCAGCGTTCGGCGTAGGTGCGTCCTTCGTATCCGACTCCGAGTTGGCCGCGGGTCGGCGACGCTCCGCCGTCCGCGGCGATCACATATGAGGCCTTCACGCGTTTGAAGGTGTCGGTGCGCAGGTCGGCGAGCATCAGTTCGGCCGTCGAGTCGCCATTGACCACGCGCAGGCATTCGTGTTCGAGCAATACCTCGACGTTGGGGTACCGGGCGACGCCCTCCCGGAGCACGTGATCGACCGCGGGCTGGTACAGGAACTGTTGCGGCGGGTGCCCGCAGCCCCGGGATGTCATGGTGGTCTCGACGAACGGCACCCCGTCGGCGTCGACCCACGCCAGCGGCCGGTCGGGCAGCATGTCCCGTTGCAGCCGGTCCGCCAAGCCGACGGACTGCCAGATCCGCATCACCTCCTCGTCGGTCGAGATCGCCCGCGCCCGCCCGTACACGTCGGGGTCGCGCTCGATGACGACGACGTTAAGCCCCATGCCACCAAGGAGATTCGCGGCGGTGGCGCCAGTGGGCCCATAGCCGATCACCGCTACGTCATAGGTCGGGTGCTCGTTCATTGCCCTCTCGCCTTCGTGTCGGGCTTGTTATGTAGTGATCGCTACGGTAATGTAGCGATCACTACAGAGTCAAGGACCTCCAGCGAGGAGTTTCAGTGGCCGCTAACGACAAGCCGCAAAAGTCGAACAGGCGCCGCCGCGTCGACGGCGAAGCGTCCAGAAACCGCATCCTGGACGCAGCCACCGAGATCGCCAGCGAACGCGGCTACGAGGGCACCAGCATCGGCCTGGTCAGCGCCAAGTGCGGCCTGCCGGCCAGTTCCATCTACTGGCACTTCAAAGACAAGGATGATCTGATCGCCGCGGTCATCGAACGCAGCTTCGCGCACTGGCTTTCGGCATGGCAGATGCCCGCCGAGGGGACCGCGCGCGAGCGCTTGGTTGCGGTGGCGATGCAGATCGCCAAGGCGCTGCTGGACTCACCCGATTTTCTGCGACTCGGCTTGATGCTCGCCCTGGAGCGACGGCCCGTCGAACCGCGCGCCCGGGCCATGTTCCTGGAGGTCCGCGACCGGGCCTTCGAGACGCTGACGCCCGCCATCCGCGATCTCGCGCCCGGGTTGACCGATGCACAGGTCGGCCAGTTGGTCACCTACGGGATCGCCGGGGCCGATGGCCTGTTCGTCGCCAAGGAGATCGGCGGGGATTCCGTCGACCTGCCGGCGCTCTTCGAGTTGCACGCGGCCGCCCTGCACGACGGCGCCCTCCGCATGGCCGCCGAGAACACCAAGTGACCCCCGTCGAGCAATGGCCGGTGGCCATCATCGGATCGGGCAACATCGGCACCGACCTCATGCTCAAGATCCTGGGTGCCGACGGCCCGCTCACCGTGGCCGCCATGGTGGGAGTCGACCGTGACTCGGACGGGCTGGCCCGGGCGCGGCGAATGGGCGTGCCGGTCACCGCCGAAGGCGTCGACGGGTTGCTGGGCATGCCGGACTTTGCCCGCATGAAGCTCGCCTTCGACGCCACCTCCGCCGACGCGCACCGCGCCAACTGGGCGGCGTTGCGAGACAGCGGGATACGAATGCTCGACCTCACGCCCGCGTCGGTCGGCCCGATGTGCGTGCCCGTGGTCAACCTTGACGACCACCTCGACACACCCAACCTCAACATGGTGACCTGCGGCGGGCAGGCAACGGTGCCGATCGTTGCCGCCGTCGCCAGGACGGGAATCGTCTCCTACGCCGAGATCGTCTCGTCGATCTCGGCGAAGTCCGCGGGCCCGGGCACCCGGGCCAACATCGACGAATTCATCGAAACCACCTCCGCCGCAGTACAAGTCGTCGGTGGTGCGCAGCGCGGCAAGGCCGTCATCATCGTCAACCCCGCCGAACCCCCGGTGCCCATGCGCAACACCGTGTACTGCCTCGTCGACGGGGACGTCGACCACCGCTCGATCGAGAACCAAATCCTCGACATGGTCGCCCGGGTCGCCGCGTACGTGCCCGGCTATCGGCTGAAGCAAGACGTGCAATTCGAGGTGTTCGGCCATGACGATCCGCTCTGCATACCTGAAACCGGCAAGTTCACCGGCACCCGTGTCACGGTGATGCTCGAGGTGGCCGGCGCCGGCGACTACCTGCCCGCCTACGCCGGGAACCTCGACATCATGACCTCCGCCGCCAAGGCCACCGCCGAGCGCCTGGCTCTGCATGCCATGCGGCCCGCCCAAACTGCCGGTGCCACAACATGACCCAACGCATCTATGTCAGCGACGTGACCCTGCGCGACGGCATGCACGCGGTGCGCCACCAGTACAGCATCGAGCAGGCCACGATCATCGCCCGGGCACTCGACGAAGCGGGGGTTGACTCGATCGAAGTCGCTCACGGTGACGGGTTGTCGGGTTCGAGCTGCGTGTACGGGTTCGGGGCGCACACGGACGACGAATGGATCGAGGCCGTCGCCGCCGCCGTCGATAACGCGAAGATCGCGACGCTGCTCCTGCCGGGTGTGGGCACCCTGCGCGACCTCAGGGACGCGCAGCGCGCCGGCGCAACCGTCGTGCGTGTCGGCACCCACTGCACCGAAGCCGACATCGCCGCCCCTTATCTCGCCGCCGCCCGCGCCCTGGGCATGGACGCCGTCGGCTTCCTGATGATGAGCCATATGACCAGTCCCGCCGGCCTGGCCGCCCAGGCCAAGCTGATGGAGGGATACGGCGCCACCTGCGTCTATGTCGTGGATTCGGGCGGCGCGATGACGATGCGCGATGTCGGTCACCGAGTCTGCGCCCTGCGCCAAACCCTTTTGCCCACAACCGAGATCGGCATCCATGCCCACCACAACCTGGCGCTGGGCGTCGCCAACTCGATCACCGCCGTCGAGCACGGCGCTTACCGCGTCGACGCCTCCCTGGCGGGCATGGGAGCGGGTGCCGGGAACGCGCCGCTGGAGGTCTTCATCGCCGCGGCCTCCCGCCTTGGCTGGAGCCATGGCTGCGATCTCCATCTTTTGCAGGACGCGGGCGACGACCTCGTCCGGCCCTTGCAAGACCGGCCCGTGCGGGTCGACCGCGAGACGTTGACCCTCGGCTACGCGGGCGTGTACTCCAGCTTTCTGCGGCACGCGGAGGCGGCCGCCACCCGGTTCAACATCGACGCCCGCACGCTGCTCGAAGAGGCCGGGCGGCGCGGGATGGTGGGCGGCCAGGAGGACATGCTCGTCGACATCGCCCTCGACCTCACCGGCGCTGATGGGCCTCAGCGCGTGACGGCCAGTACGGCTTCCGCCAGCTCGGGCCGGCAGACCACCAAATCCGGCAACTTCGGGTCTGATCGGTTGTAGGCCAGGGCTGACCCGTCGATCCGCGAGGTATGCAGACCGGCGGCTCGGGCCACGGCAACTGGGGCGGCCGAATCCCACTCGAATTGGCCGCCGGCATGCACGTAGACATCCGACAACCCCTGGATGAGCGAAGCCACCTTGGCGCCGGCGGAACCCATTTCGACCAGCACCCCGTCCAGCGCGTCGCGGACGGTCAGGGCGATGGCAGGCGGCCGGGTGCGCGACACCACGATGCGCGGCTTGCCGGGCACCGAGGGAGGCGACTCGACCTCGGGGGTAGCGAGGGTGATGCCCTGCGCCGGCAGCGCTACCGCGCCGGCAACCAGCTCGCCGGCCTCCCACAGCGCGACGTGCACGGCCCAGTCGTCGCGCCCGAGCTCGGAGAATTCCCGCGTCCCGTCGAGCGGATCCACGATCCACACGCGCTCGGAGCGCAACCGGACCGGATTGTCGATACCCTCTTCGGACAGCACGGCGTCCTCGGGCCGCTCGTCGGCGAGAGCCGCCATCAGGTAGTCATGGGATCGCTTGTCCCCCGCGGCTTTCCGCTCGCTCGCTTCCGCGCCGGCGAACTCTTCCCGGACCGAGAGCAACAGCCGGCCCGCCTCGGTGGCCAACCGTGCGGCCAGTTCGTGGTCGTCCGTCAGTTGCAGGGCCATCACAATCCTTAAGTTGGTAGCGTTGACCAACTTTACCCTGCCAAGACAACGCCGACGGGCCCCACCCCGGGTGGGAGGTTTCGGCCGTAATCTGGTGATGTGAGCGGGGGCAACGTTCCTTTATTGAGCCGGTTGCGACGCGTTCCACGGGGGCGTCTGATCGTGGTCGGCATCGTGTCGGTGGTCGCGCTGGGCGGCGTCCTCGCCTTCGTGGGGGCGAAGCTGGCCGAGGACGACCACGGCGCCGGGCCACCCAGCGCCCAGCCGCCACCACCGCAGAGCTTCGCCATCCCGGGTTGTTACAACCTGTCCGTCCCGCCGGTCGAGCGCCCGAAGCGGCTCAACGTGCTGGGCTGCGCAAGCGTAGCCGTTGCGCTGCAAGACATGTCGTGGAGCTCGTGGGGGCCGCAGGGCGCCGACGGGACCGGCACGGCCGTGTTCAAGGTCTGCGACCCGAATTGCGCAGCGGGGTATCAACTGACCGAACCCGTCGTCGTACACGCGTGGAATCCGCAACCGCCGCGGCGCGAGGCCATCTGCCAGGTCGGCTTGAACATCTTCGCCGACATGATCCTGGCCTTCCCCAAGGGCGTCCCGCCACCGAACGTGCAGAAGATGAACGCCCAATACAATGGGCAGCCGGCGGTGCACTTCGCCAACTACTCGAGCGGCGACACGCGCGGCACCCAATTCATCGGCTACACGTACTGCAACTAGCCGCTAGACCTCGATCACCACGGCGCCGCCCTGGCCGCCGCCCGCGCACATGGCCGCGACGCCGATGCCGCCGCCCCGGCGGGCCAGCTCATAGGCCAGCGTGGTGACCATGCGCGCACCCGATGCCGCGATGGGGTGGCCGAGGCTGCAGCCGCTGCCGGAGAAGTTGACCTTCTCCTCGTCGATGCCGTACTGCCGGCACGCCGCGATCGGCACGGAGGCGAATGCCTCGTTGATCTCCCACAGGGCCACGTCGTTGACGGACAGACCGGCCCGCTGCAGCACCTTGCCGATGACCTTGACGGCCCCCAGGCCCGTGTCCCTGGGTGCGACACCCGCGGCCGCCCACGCCCGTACCGTGCCCATCACGTTCAGGTTCTCGGCGGCGGCGTAGTCACGGTCGACGAGCGCCACCGCCGCGGCGGCGTCATTGGTGCCGCTGCTGTTGCCCGCCGTGATCGAGAATCCCTCGATCTCGGGGTGCAGCACTTTGAGCCCGGCGAGCTTCTCGACGGTGGTGTCCCGGCGGGGATGCTCGTCGACGGAGAACTCGGTCACCGAACCGTCGAACTGCGTGATCTTCAGCGGGACGATCTCGTCGAGGAACTTGCCGGCGTCCATGGCCGCGATGGCGCGCTGATGGGACCGCGCGGCCCAGGCGTCCATCTCTTCACGAGTGATGCCTACCGCCTGTGCGGTGTTCCAGCCGACCGTGATCGACATGTCCTTAGCTGGCGCATCGGGGGTCTCGACGTGGGTCGGCGGCATCCAGCGCTCCTCGAACTTCAGCTCGGGGCCGGGGATGCGCCAGTTCGTCAGCGGCGTCATCGACAACGACTGCACCCCGCCGGCGATGAGCACGCGTTCCATCCCGGAGCCGATCTGGGCCGCGGCGTTGCCGATGGCGGTCAGGCTGCCCGCGCAGTGCCGATTCACCGACTGACCGGGAATGTCCTCCATACCGGTCGCGGTGGCCGCATACCGCGCCAGATCACCACCGCCATAATGTGATTCGGCGAAGATGATGTCGTCGATCGCGGAGGGGTCAACTCCGGATCTGCGCACCACCTCGGGGAGCACCGCGGTGATCAGCGTCTCGGGCGGTGTGTTGACGAGCGTGCCCTTGAAGGAGCGGCCGATCGCCGTCCGAACAGCTCCGACGATGACGGGTGTAGCCATGTTTTCAACCTCGACGGGTCTGGCTGCGATGGGCAGCGCGGATGTCAGCAGATAACGCGAATCGTAACAAATACCGTATGGCCAATAGTAAACGGCCTAAGTTCACCGGGCGCGGGAGGACGACGAGAGCCGACCGGTCGATGTTCTGACACAGGACACAATGGGCCCATGACAACCAGATCAGCCGCCGAGCGTGACACCACACAGCTGGCCGCTTACCGCGTCGCTGCGATGCTCCTCGGCGTGGGGACGCTTCACTTCCTAGCGCCCAAACCGTTCGACACCATCGTTCCCGCCGAGCTGCCCGGAAACCCGCGGTTCTACACCTACGCGTCCGGTGTGGCCGAGGTGGGCGTCGGGGCGGCGTTACTGCCGCGACGCACCCGGCGATTGGCCGCGCTCGCGGCGGCCGTGTTGTTCATCGGGGTGTTCCCGGCCAACGTCAACATGTGCCGGTTGTGGTGGAACAAGCCCTGGCCGATGCGGATCGCCGCCCTGGCGCGGCTACCCCTGCAGATCCCGATGATCACCACCGCGCTCAAGATCAGCCGTAACAGCTGACTTTCACGGTGGTCACGCGTGCCACAGCCGTCCCCGGCCCGAGGGCATGCTCGAATTGCCCGCCTCTCAGCGACACTGTGCGCGTGTCGCGGCTCCACGTTCCGTCGCCCGATGTTGTCGCTCGGAGGCGGGCAATTTGTGCGGCTCCCGGCGCGGTGACTGGTGTGGCCCCTGTGACCGATGCGGCCGACGTGCTTAGACCAACCACGTTGTGCCGCAAGCGCAGTCACGCCACGGCATCGACTGGGCG
>NZ_LZJF01000016.1 GCF_001666835.1 Mycobacterium sp. E3251
GTCCCCGGGCGTGCAGTTCGGCATCACCGACCTGTCGATCACCCAGTACGACGCGTCCGGATTCGCCCACCAGCTCGGAACCCAGGTCCCAGCCCGCGACCGCCGCGCCGGGCGGCGGCCCCGGGACGCGCACGGTGTGCCGCAGGTCGAGCTGGTGGGCGAATCCGGACGCGTCGTACTGGGTGATCGACAGGTCGGTGATGCCGAACTGCACGCCCGGGGACCCGTCGTCGGTGCCCGCGGCGGTGATCCGCACCCACGGCGTCTCGCCGTAGGGCAACGCGGCGGCGAGCGGCTTGCCGGGCTCGTCGAACCGCAAGGTGGTGCTGCCGGTGGCGGTCTCGATCAGGATGCGGCGCACCTGCGCGCCGACGGCCGTCGCGCTGGGTGTCAGGGTGATCGCCGCGTTGGTGACCGGGTGGTCGAAATCGACCTGCAGCCACTGGCCCACCGCCGATTGCAGCGAGTTGGACACCCACGCGGTCGCCGGGTCGCCGTCGATGGCGGCGACGGGGGAGGTCGCCGGCGCGACGTCGGGCATCGCGGTGGAGTCCGACGACGAGCTCGACACGGTGATCCGGCCGCCGCTCCAGGCGCCGACGACCAAGTCGGCCCCGGGGACGGGATAGTCGGGCACCCGGTTGTAGGTATGCCGTGCGTCGCCCGCGGCCCGGATGGCCGACGAATGTTGGTCCACCCGGCCGTAATCGGTCTCGCGGGCCACCGGGGTGTCGGTGATGGTCACCGAGGGCACCGGCAATCCGGCGCCGCGCGCGTCGGCGGTCATCAGCGCGGGGCCCAGCGGCGGCAGGCCCTGCAGCCGGCGCCGCTCGTCGAGGCGCAGCAGCGCCTCCGGTCCGCCGTCCACCCGGGGCAACCGGTCGACGTCCGCGAAGTACGGGGCGCCCGGATCACCGGCGACCTCCACCCGGTAAACCTCTACGGCCGGGTAGCGCGGACGCAGTCCGCTGTCGGCGACAAAGCCCCACCG
>NZ_LZJF01000017.1 GCF_001666835.1 Mycobacterium sp. E3251
GCGGTGCGCATGCTGTCACCGCAGGGTCTGGAGGGCACCGCGCTGGTGATCGGGGCCGAACCCGTGGGCGCGGAGCTGGTGGACCGGTGGGCGCCGGGGCGGGTGATGATCAATGTCTACGGCCCGACCGAGACCACGATCTTCGCCACGGCCAGTAGGGCGTTGGTGGCCAAGTCCGGGGCGCCGCCGATCGGCTCGGCGGTGCCCGGGGCGGCGTTGTTCGTCCTGGACGCCTGGTTGCGTCCGGTGCCGGCCGGGGTGGTCGGGGAGTTGTATGTGGCCGGGCGCGGCGTGGGGTATGGATATGTGCGCCGCGCGGGGTTGAGCGCGTCGCGGTTCGTGGCGTGCCCGTTCGGCCCGGCCGGTGCGCGCATGTATCGCACCGGGGACCTGGTGTCCTGGGGCCGCGATGGGCAGCTGCGCTATGTCGGGCGCGCCGATGAGCAGGTCAAGATCCGCGGCTATCGCATCGAGGTCGGCGAAATCCGCTCGGCGCTGGCCGCATTCGACGGCGTCGAGGAAGCGGTCGTCATCGTGCGCGAGGACCGCCCCGGCGACAAACGCCTCATCGGCTACATCACCGGCACCGCCGACCCCACCGAGCTCCGCGCCCACGGGTTCGGCCCCGATCACCAGCGCGGTGCCCTCCAGACCCTGCGGTGACAGCATGCGCACCGCCGCCGGGGTCTGACTCAACACCGTGACCTTCTCGGCCACCACCAACGCATGAAAATCCTTCGGCGAGCGCGCCACGGCCTCCGGGACCACCACCAGCCGCCC
>NZ_LZJF01000018.1 GCF_001666835.1 Mycobacterium sp. E3251
CGATCAGCCGCACGCTCCGCACGCCGAGCTGGCGCAGCCGCACCCCCGTCAGCAGCCCACCGAAGCCCGCGCCGATGACGGCGACGTCCACCTCGTCGGTCAGCGGTTCGCGATCGAATTTTCGGTCCGCCCAGGGGTCGTCGGCGAAGCGGGCGAACGCGCCCGCCGTCTCCACGTACTGCGCGATGCCGTCGGGGCGCAATCGCCGCGCACGCTCTTCGGCGTACTTGCGTCGCAGCGCGTCGACGTCGAACGTCACGGCAACGGTTTCAGTCACGGCCAGGCTTCCTCTCGTGGCCCCGACTATATAATCAATCGCTTGATCGTATCAAGGCCTCCGCAGTGTCCTCTGCCTGCGGCTATCCCGGCCCACCCGGTGCGAACAGCGTTCCCCTGATCATGTTCTTGGCGGAGTCCAGCGCGGCGTGGTAGGCCCGCGGGGGTGACGTGGCCGCCAGTTCGGTCAAGCCGTAGACGAGCGCGTACACGGCTTCGACGATGCTGTCCCGATCCTGCCGGTGCGCGAGTTCGCCTCGCCGATAGGCATCGTCGACGACGCCCTCGATGATCTCTCGGAATGCCTGAAACCGCGCGCCCCCCGCGAACCGCGAATCGGCGTCGGCCACGCCCTCGGCGCGGATCACCCACTCGAAGGCGGC
>NZ_LZJF01000019.1 GCF_001666835.1 Mycobacterium sp. E3251
GGGGCGGATATTCCTGTGCCGCCGACGCGGGCGGCTCCCACGGCGCCTCTGGCTGCCCCGGCACCCCGCCGCCGGCGTATCCCACCGAGCACCCTGGCTATGGGGCCCAGTACCCGCCGCCACCCGGATACGGGCAGCCGCAGGGGTACGAGCAGCCGCCGGGCTACGGCGCGCCGCCGTACCAGCCGGTGCCTCCGCAATTCGGTGGGCCGCCCGCCGGCTACGGGCCACCGTCTTATCCGGGCGGCTACTACCCCGCACCGGACTACCTGGGCGGCTACGGGCTGCCGAGCGGAATCAAGCCGGGGACGAACAAGCTCGCTATCGCGTCACTCATCTCGTCGTTCAGCGGCGTGTTCTGCTGCTGCCTCGGCTCGATCGCGGGCATCGTGATGGGGGCGGTCGCGCTCAATCAGATCAAGCGCACCCAGCAAGACGGCTACGGCCTGGCGGTCGCCGGCATCGTCATCGGCGTCGCAACCCTGCTGGTGGGCCTGATCTTCGCGATCTTCGCGATGCACTCGCGTTAGCACCCTGCCGTAGGCGGGCCAACACCGCCGCCATCTGCCCGACCGCCCGGCGCTGCCTAGGCTTTCCCCATGGCATCGGTCAACAGGGTGTACATCGCCCGGCTCTCGCGGATGTTGGTGCTGGGTCCGCTCGGCGAGTCCTTCGGCCGGATCCGCGACGTGGTGATCAGCATCAGCATCGTGCGTCAGCAGCCCCGCGTGCTGGGGTTGGTCGTCGATCTGGCGACGCGGCGCAGCATCTTCATCCCGATGCTCCGGGTCACCGCGATCGAGCCCGAGGCCGTCACGCTCAACACCGGCAGCGTGTCGCTGCGCCACTTCGAACAGCGCCCGGGCGAGGTGCTGGCGATCGGACAGGTGCTCGACACCCAGGTCCGGGTCAGCGACCCCGCGCTGCCGGAGCTGGCCGGCCTCGACGTCGTCGTCACCGACCTGGGCATCGAACAAATCCGCACCCGCGACTGGATGGTGAGCCGCGTCGCGGTCCGCAGTCAGCGGCGGCTGGGCCGGCGCGGCCCCGTGCACGTCGTGGACTGGCAAAACGTGCAGGGCCTGACCCCTTCGGCGCTGTCGTTGCCGGGCCAGGGGGTGGCGCAGCTGCTGGACCAGTTCGAGGGCTGGAAGGCGGTGGACGTGGCCGACGCCATCCGCGGCCTGCCGCCCAAGCGGCGCTACGAGGTGTTCAAAGCGCTCGACGACGACCGCCTGGCGGATGTCCTGCAGGAACTGCCCGAGCTTGACCAGGCCGACGTGCTATCCGTACTGGGCACCGAACGCTCGGCCGACGTGCTCGAGGAGATGGATCCCGACGATGCCGCCGACCTGCTCGGCGTGCTGAATCCGACCGACGCCGAGATGCTCCTGACCCGGATGGATCCGGGCGATTCCGCCCCGGTGCGTCGGCTGCTGGCACATTCGCCCGACACCGCGGGCGGGCTGATGACGTCGGATCCGGTGGTGCTGACACCCGACACGTCGGTCGCCGAGGCGCTGGCCCGGGTCCGCGACCCCGACCTCACCCCCGCCCTGTCGTCCATGGTTTTCGTGGTGCGCCCGCCCACCTCCACACCCACGGGTAGGTACCTGGGCTGTGTGCAGCTGCAGCGACTGCTGCGCGAACCACCGGCGGAGCTCGTCGGTGGGATAGTCGACAACGACCTGCTCACCCTGACGCCGGAGACGCCGCTGGGGGCCGTGACCCGCTATCTGGCCGCCTACAACCTGGTGTGCGGACCGGTCCTCGACGATCAGAACCACCTATTGGGCGCGGTGACGGTGGACGACCTCCTCGATCACCTGTTGCCGCACGATTGGCGGGTCGATGTGCAGTCGCTCGACGTCAGCGGCCGGCTCGAAGAACTGGGAGGATCCGCGTGAGCACGTCCTCGACCCCGCGCCGGCTCTACACCCCGCGGACGTCGCGCAGGTACTCGCCTCGCCTCGACCCCGAAGCCGTCGGCCAGATCACCGAATCGATCGCGCGTTTTTTCGGCACCGGCCGCTACCTGCTGGTGCAGACCATCCTCGTGGTGGCGTGGATTGCGCTGAACCTGTTCGCGGTGGGGCTGCGGTGGGACCCCTACCCCTTCATTCTGCTCAACCTGGCTTTCTCCACGCAGGCCGCCTACGCCGCGCCGCTGATTCTGCTCGCCCAGAATCGTCAGGAGAATCGCGACCGCGTCGCGCTCGAGCAGGATCGCCATCGCGCGGCGCAGACGAAGGCCGACACCGAGTTTCTGGCCCGGGAACTCGCGGCGGTGCGACTGGCCGTCGGTGAGGTCGTGACCCGCGAATATCTGCGTCACGAGCTCGAGGACCTACGCTCCCTGCTGGAGAATCTGGACACCGAATCCGAGGGCTCCGAGGCGGCGCCGGGCGGTGCCGGCGCGGACCGCAACCCTAAGAAATAGGGACGAGAACCAGTTCCGACCATTGCGCCACTCTGGTCACAAGAGTTATGTATGGTGATCTAGTTCACGGCTGAGAAGCAGTTGACCAGCTCACATACCTAGGACGGTCGAGTGCGCATAGGGGGACGCCGGGGTGCACACCCGGCCGCCGCGGCGGAGCGGCAACGAGCACTTCAGGTATCACGCACGCGCGCGTTCGGGGTCGCCACCATCACCCCGTTGATTTTTGCCGGAGCGGTGAGCGGAGGGGCGCCTTCACTCCCGGTAAAACTCCCGCCGGTGCACGCCAACATCACCCCGGTGGCTGCTGTCTCCCCGAGCATGCCCGACCTCTCGGGGCCGGCTGTCGTCCGCATCGACCGTTCCCCGACCGCTTTCCACGTCGCCGAACCCGCCTTGTCGGCACCACCGCCAGCGATGATCGTGAATGCGCCTGGGGCGCTTGGCATCCCGAGCATCGCGCTGGCGGCCTATCGCAGTGCCGAGCAAAAGATGGCGGTGGCCGCCCCGAACTGCGGCGTCAGCTGGAACTTGCTGGCGGGAATCGGACGCATCGAGTCGGGGCATGCGGGCGGTGGCGCGGTTGACGCGCGCGGCACCGCCGTCGTCCCGATCTACGGCCCCGCGCTGGACGGCACGCTGCCGGGCAACGAGGTCATCCTGCAGAGCAGCACCGGCAATCGGCCCACCTATGCCCGCGCGATGGGACCGATGCAATTCTTGCCGGGCACCTGGGCGCGATACGCATCCGACGGCAAGGGCGACGGCGTTGCCGATCCGCAGAACCTCTTCGACTCCACTCTGGCGGCGGCCCGCTACCTGTGCAGCGGCGGCCTCAACCTTCGCGACCCGTCGCAAGTGATGGCCGCGATCCTTCGCTACAACAACTCGATAGCCTACGCGCAGAACGTGCTGGGCTGGGCCTCGGCGTACGCCACCGGGGTGGTTCCGGTCGACCTGCCTCCGATGACGGGTCCGCCGCCTCCGCTCGGCGACGGGTTCCTCGAGCATCCCGAGGGACTCGGCCCCAACCTGCCGATGAACGTCAACGGGTTGCCGGTGGACGATCCCCTGGCGCGCATGCCGCTGATCGACCTCGGCCAACCGCAGAGCGTCGGTCCACCGCCGATGTTCCCGTGGATGACCCCCACACAGCAGCAGGCCCCAACGCGGCAGCCCGGCTGCACGGTGATCTGCGTCGGCCCCCAGAACCCGGCACCCGCCGCCCCGCCGCCCAAGCCGGCCGGCCCGCCGAACGCGGCGGCCCCCAAGCCGCCGGGTCCGGCCGCGGGCGGCTGAGCCGCCACACGGCCCCGATCCTGCGCGCCTACACTCGGCGGTGATGTCTGGTCATGACACTGCCGATTTGAGCGCAGCAATCCGCACCGCACTGGGGAAGGTGATCGACCCCGAACTACGCCGCCCGATCACCGAACTCGGGATGGTCAAGAGCATTGACACCGAGCCCGACGGTGCCGTGCACGTGGCGATCTACCTGACCACCGCCGCCTGCCCGAAGAAGACCGAAATCACCGATCGGGTCACCGACGCGGTCTCCGACGTTCCGGGCACCGGCGCGGTGAAGGTGACCCTGGACGTGATGAACGACGACCAGCGCACCGAATTGCGCAAGCAGTTGCGCGGCGATGCCCGCGAGCCCGTCATCCCCTTCGCCCAGCCAAACTCGCTGACGCGGGTCTATGCGGTCGCGTCCGGGAAGGGCGGAGTGGGCAAGTCCACCGTCACGGTCAACCTCGCCGCCGCGATGGCGGCCCGCGGATTGTCGGTCGGCGTACTGGACGCCGACATCCACGGCCATTCCATCCCCCGGATGATGGGCACCAGCGACCGGCCGACCCAGGTCGAGTCGATGATCCTGCCGCCGATCGCCCACGAGGTGAAGGTCATCTCGATCGCCCAGTTCACCGAGGGCAACACACCCGTGGTGTGGCGCGGGCCCATGCTGCACCGGGCGTTGCAACAGTTCCTGGCCGACGTCTATTGGGGCGACCTGGATGTCCTGTTGCTGGACCTGCCGCCGGGCACCGGCGACATCGCCATCTCGGTGGCTCAGCTGATCCCGAGCGCCGAGCTCATGGTCGTGACGACGCCGCAGCTGGCCGCCGCCGAGGTCGCCGAGCGGGCGGGCAGCATCGCGATGCAAACCCGGCAGCGCGTCGCCGGCGTGGTGGAGAACATGTCGGGCCTCACGCTGCCGGACGGCTCGACGATGCAGGTGTTTGGTGAGGGCGGCGGACGTCAGGTGGCCGACCGCTTGTCCCGCGCAGTCGGTGCCGATGTGCCGCTGCTGGGTCAGATCCCGCTGGACCCCGCGCTGGTGGCCGCGGGCGATTCGGGCACCCCGATCGTCCTGAGCGCCCCCGACTCCCCCGCGGGCAAGGAGCTGCGCAGCGTGGCCGACAACCTGTCATCGCGACGGCGTGGATTGGCGGGTGTCTCGCTCGGACTCGATCCGACGCGGCGTTAGGTCTGACGGAGTCGACCGACTAGGTCGCGTCGGCGTCGAAGGGCGCCGGGCCTTCCACGGGCCGTGGCGCGGGAACCGGTGGCGCTGGCGGATGGCCATTCGCCGGCCTGTCGAAGTTCCCGGTGAGGAAGGAATCGTCGCCGTCAAGCAGGTGCTTGGTCAGCGCGGCGCGCGGCGTCATCCCCCGCAGCCTCTGCAACTCGCTCAGCGGAACCCGCAGATCGTCGAACTCGGGCCCGAGGTCTTCGCGCAGCTGAGTGGTCACCCCACTGAGGTAGTCACGGGCCTGCCGCAGCGCGGTCGACGTCCAGCGGATGGCCCCGGGAAGCCGCTCCGGCCCGAGGACCACCAGCCCGACCACGACGAGGACCAGGATGTGCTCCCAGCTCAGGCTGCCGAACATCTAGCTGCCGTCGGGATCGGGCTTGACGGTCAGGGTGACATGCCGGCCGTCGCGGACCACCTCGATCGGCGAGTCCTGGCCGATGGTCAGCTGGCGCACGGCGACGACGAATTCGTCGGAGTCGGCCACCCCGCGGTTACCGACCTTGACGATGACGTCGTTCTCCAGGATGCCGCCCTTCTGCGCGGGGCTGCCCGCCTTCACGTTGGCAACCTGGGCGCCGGAGGCGATGGCGTTGCTCACCGACCGGGTGCTGATCCCGAGCGTCGGGTGCACGATCTTGCCGTCTTTGATAAGCGTGTCGGCCACCGTCTTCGCCTCGTCGATCGGGATGGCGAAGCCCAGCCCACTTGCACTGTCGGACAAGGACTTACCCGCGGTGTTGATGCCGATCACCTGCGAATCCATGTCGATCAGCGGGCCTCCGGAGTTGCCGTGATTGATCGATGCGTCGGTCTGCAGAGCGTCGATGACGGTGTCGGTGTCGGAGCCCTCGCCCGACAACGGGACGGGACGGTGCAGCGCACTGATGATGCCGTGGGTCACGGTGCTGCGCAGGCCGAGCGGCGCACCCGCCGCAAGGACCTCGTCGCCGACGCGCACCTTGTCCGAGTCACCGAACCGGGCCACGCTCAGATTGTCGACGTTGTCGACCTTGAGCACGGCAAGGTCGGTCTTGGGGTCGCGCCCCACCAGATTGGCGGGCACTTCCTTGCCGTCGTTGAACACCACGGTCGTCTTGAACTGGCTGGGGTTGTTGGCCGCCTCGGAGATCACGTGGTTGTTCGTGATGATGTAGCCGCGACCGTCGACCACGACGCCGGAGCCCTGCAAGCCCTCTTGGTCGCTCTTGGACTCGATGGTCACCACCGCGTTGGCGGTCGCCGCGGCCACCTTGGCGAAGCGACCCGCCGGCCCTTCACCGTTGCCGTTGGTCGACAGCGTCACCTTCGAGGTGGTGAATGCCTCGGCGACCTCGGCCGTCTTGCGGCCGACCACCCCGCCGATCACCCCGATGAGCAGCGCGATCAGCAGCAAGACCAGCAGCGCCAGGTAAGACACCTTGCCGCCGAACAGCACGTCGCGCACACCGAGCTTGCCGCCGTAGCCCCGGGGCCCCCGCGGTCCGGATGGGGCGACCGCCGGAGTGCCGAGCGCCGCGGCCGCCGACGGGTCTCGCCAGGGATCGTCGAGCTCGTCGGGCTCGGCACCGTTTTTCTCGGCGGCCAGCGCACCGGCGTCGACGGGGTGGCGCTGCAGCGAGTCGGGGCTGCCGACCGGGCGACTGAACGCCTCTTGAAGGACCGGATCGGCCGGTTCTTCGTGCGGGCGGAAGTCGGCCTGGTCGCGATACTTCTGTGGGCGGACGCGGTCGGCCACGAAGGATCCGCGCAGCCCGTCGGGACGGCTGAACAGTTGACGCGATGCGGGGTCGACCGGCGGGCGGGAGATGGGGCGCGGCGCTAAGCGGTTGCCGCTGTTCTTGCCGCTGTCGTTGCCTTGATCGGAGGTCACGTTACCCCTTTGGATCCTCTTCTTGAGCGCTCGAACTAGCCCATCACCGGGCGATACACCCGACACCGTTCGTGTCCACCCTAGTATCCACGGTTCGGCGCTGGCCGCCCATGAGCGCACGGGCGGGGTGCGCAAAATTCGGCGAGATCAACCATGGGGACTTCGGCGAGAGGGTGTCGAGCTACGGGCGCTTGCGCTGCTCACGGGCGTCGCGCTCAGCAAAACGGTCGGACGCCCGGGTGGTCATGTCATCGGGCGATTCGTAGGGAATCTCGGCGAGCATCCCGAGCAGCGCGCTGGGGATACGGATCGGGTGCGAGTCGCGCAGCGCCGCACGGGCGCGGCTCTGATCGTCTACCTCGGCCGCGCACTCCGGGCACAGCGACAGGTGGTGCGCCGCGCGAAGGTGCGCGTTCATCCGCAACTCACCGTCGACGAACGCCGCGATGGCTTCGACGGAAAGGTGCTCGGTCGAACCGAACTGGCGCGGCGCGCCGACGGGCGCATCGCTCTGGGAGGCGAACTGTGCGGGAAGCCAGGAGAACGCGCGGCGGAAGAGGTGTCCTCCTCGATCGGGCATCACCGGGTCCTTTCGTAGCGCCTACCCCTCGAATGTAGCGCGAGGGGTGCGCAATAGCGCATCTCAAGACCACAAAACCGCCGGCTCGCATCCGGGCGGCGACCCGAACGTGTCGGTTCGAGCGTTCGCCCGCTACGCCGACTCTGCGTGCAGTGCCCCCTGGCCGGCACCGGGGTGGGCGGCCAGATAGTCGCGCAGGGCCTGACGTCCGCGGTGGATGCGGCTGCGCACGGTCCCGAGCTTCACGCCCAGCGTCGCGCCGATCTCCTCGTAGGACAGGCCCTCGATGTCGCACAGCACGACCGCGGCGCGGAACTCCGGGGGCAGCGAATCCAAAGCCGCCTGCAGGTCCGGCCCGAGCCGTGAATCGTGGTAGATCTGCTCGGGGTTGGGCTCGTCCGCGGGCACCCGTTCGTAATCCTCGGGCAGCGCCTCCATCCGGATGCGGGCGCGCCGGCGGACCATGTCGAGGAACAGGTTGGTGGTGATGCGGTGCAACCAGCCTTCGAACGTGCCGGGCTGATAGTTCTGCACCGACCGGAAAACCCGGATGAAGGTCTCCTGAGTGAGGTCCTCGGCGTCGTGCTGATTACCTGAGAGGCGGTAGGCCAGCCGGTACACCCGATCGGCGTGCTGACGCACAAGCTCGTCCCACGAGGGCATCGTGGACTTGTCCCCGGTCGCGTCGAATACCGCGGTGCCTTGCAAGCCGTCGGACTGCTCCACCCACTCGTCCGTGGGGCAGTCCTGCGCGTGCGACATGCTGGTGGGGCCCAAAAGCGTGGTGATGATCGATTCCTCCGAATCCGTCCTGCCGAAAAGCGACAAGTCGTCACCGACGGCAACACGTAGCCGCCAGTCCGTATTCCCGTGCCAACGCGCTCCGCGATCCATAGGGACACCGTCGCGTATCGGCGTATGTGCGATATATGAGCAGTCTGAGCTCAGGCTGAGAAACCGTATTGTTACCAGCGCTGTGCAGGAGATATCCGCCGCGGCGTGAGCTTAAACGCAGCGGCTTCGCCGGGCGTGTCGTAACGGTGCAGCTTAGGCGCGCCATGCGGGGGTGCGCGGCGAAGTGGAATACGCTGCGGGCATGGACGGCACCGACGCAGAAACCCCCGGCCAGCCGGCGCCCAGTCGAGCCGAATCCCTGTCCGCGCACGCCGAGGGGTCGATCTCCGAAGACTCGTTGCTGGCGGCCGCCCGCGAGCGTGCCGTGGACATCGGCGCGGGCGCGGTCACGCCCGCGGTTGGCGCGCTGCTGAGCCTGCTGACCAAGCTCAGCGGCGGGAAGGCCGTCGCGGAAGTGGGTACCGGCGCCGGGGTCAGTGGGCTTTGGTTGCTGTCCGGCATGAGCGACGACGGCGTGCTGACGACGATCGACATCGAGCCCGAGTATCTGCGGCTCGCCAAGCAGGCCTTCTCCGAAGCCGGCATCGGGCCGTCGCGCACCCGGCTGATCAGCGGCCGTGCCCAAGAGGTCCTCACCCGCCTCGCCGACGAGTCCTACGACCTGGTGTTCGTGGACGCGGATCCGGTTGACCAGCCGGATTACGTCGTGGAGGGCGTGCGGCTGCTGCGATCCGGCGGCGTCATCGTGGTACACCGCGCCGCCCTCGGCGGGCGAGCCGGCGATCCCGCCGCCCGCGACGCCGAGGTGGTCGCGGTGCGGGAAGCGGCGCGACTGATCGCCGAGGACGAGCGGCTGACCCCGGCCCTGATCCCGCTCGGCGACGGCATTTTGGCCGCGGTGCGCGACTGATTCAAGCGGTGGCGACCCGCGGCGTCTGCGGTCGCCACTGACCCGATGGTGGCGACCCGCCGCGCCCGGCAACGCCGCGCTTGCGATCGCCACTGACCCGATGGTGGCGACCCGCCGCGCCCGGCAACGCCGCG
This sequence comes from Mycobacterium sp. E3251, assembly GCF_001666835.1. Lineage (GTDB taxonomy): Bacteria > Actinomycetota > Actinomycetes > Mycobacteriales > Mycobacteriaceae > Mycobacterium. The sequence continues at coordinate 9,326 of NZ_LZJF01000019.1, forward strand.
CTTGCGATCGCCACTGACCCGTTTACGAATTCTTGACGCCGTGCCTCCTTGACTCGAGACTGAACATGCGTTTAGCGTACTGAACATGCGTTCAGCCGACCTGACCGCCGCCGCCCGGATCCGGGACGCGGCCATCGAGCAGTTCGGCGAGCGCGGGTTCGGCGTGGGGCTGCGCGCGATCGCCGAGGCGGCGGGGGTGAGCGCAGCGCTGGTCATTCACCACTTCGGCTCCAAGGAGGGCCTGCGCAAGGCGTGTGACGACTACATCGCCGAAGAGATCCGCAACAGCAAGTCCGAGGCGCTCAAGTCGAACGATCCGGCCACCTGGTTCGCTCAGATGGCCGAGATCGAGTCGTACGCACCGATGATGGCCTACCTGGTTCGCAGCATGCAGTCGGGCGGCGAACTGGCAAACATGTTGTGGCGCAGGATGATCGACAACGCCGAAGGGTACCTGGACGAGGGCGTTCGGGCGGGCACCATAAAGCCCAGTCGGGACCCGCGCGCCCGGGCCCGGTATCTGGGCATCACCGGGGGCGGCGGCTTCTTGCTCTATCTGCAGATGCACGAGACACCAACGGACATCCGCGCGGTCCTTCGCGACTACGCCCGCGACATGGTGCTGCCCGCGCTGGAGATCTACACCGAAGGATTGATGGTCGACCGCACCATGTACGACGCATTCCTGGCCGCAGATGATCAAGGAGAAAACCATGCCAGTTGACAATGTCGCGCCCATCGAAATCCGCCACTTGACAAAGAATTTCGGATCGGTGCGGGCGTTGGACGGCCTCGACCTGACCGTGCGCGAAGGCGAAGTGCACGGCTTCCTCGGCCCCAACGGTGCTGGGAAGTCGACGACCATCCGCATCCTGCTCGGTCTGGTCAAGGCGGACGGCGGCACCGTGCGGCTGCTGGGCGGCGACCCGTGGACCGACGCGGTCGCACTGCACCGCCAGATCGCCTATGTGCCCGGCGATGTGACGCTATGGCCGACGCTGACCGGCGGCGAGACCATCGACCTGCTGGCCCGCATGCGCGGCGGCATCGACCGCACGCGTCGCGACGAGCTGATCGAGCGCTTCGACCTCGATCCGCACAAAAAGGCGCGGACCTATTCGAAGGGCAACCGGCAAAAGGTTTCGCTGATCTCCGCGTTCTCGTCGCGGGCCCGCCTTTTGCTGTTGGACGAGCCCAGCAGTGGTCTGGACCCGTTGATGGAGAACGTCTTTCAGCAGTGCGTTGCCGAGGCGCGCGATCGCGGCGCAACGGTGTTGTTGTCCAGTCACATCCTGGCCGAGACCGAAGCTCTGTGCGAAAGGGTGACCATCATCCGGGCGGGCAAGGCCGTCGAAAGCGGCACCCTGGACTCGATGCGGCACCTCAGCCGCACCTCGATCAAGGCCGAAATGACCGGCGACCCCGGCGACCTCACTCGCATCAAGGGCGTCGAGGACGTCAGCGTCGAGGGCACCATCCTGCGCGCTCAGGTCGACGGCGAAAGCCTCGGGGAACTCATCCGGGCACTCGGCGACGCCGGTGTGCGTAGCCTCGTCAGCCAGCCGCCGACACTCGAGGAACTCTTTCTGCGCCACTACGACACGACGGACAAGGTTTCGGCATCATGAGCACCGCAACCTTGGATCGCTCGCACCGCCCGGCGTACCCCGCGCCGCAACGCGGCTCGAACTTCTCCGGAACGCTGGGGATGCTGCGGCTCTACTTGCGCCGCGACCGAATCTCGCTGCCGCTGTGGGTGTTCCTGCTGTCGGTGCCACTGGCAACGGTGTACGTCGGCAGCATTGAAAAGGTCTACCCCACCCAGGCCGCCCGGGCCGGATTCGCTGCGTCCATCATGGCGAGCCCGGCGCAGCGCGCGCTCTACGGGCAGGTCTACAACGACAGCCTTGGGGCGGTTGGCATTTGGAAGGCCGGGATGTTCCACCTGCTGATCGCGGTGGCCGTCATCCTGACCGTCGTCCGGCACACCCGGGGCGATGAGGAGGCGGGCCGAACCGAGCTCGTGGACTCGACCGCCGTCGGTCGCTATGCCAGCCTCACCGCCGCACTGTTGTTGTCGTTCGGGGCCTCCATCGCCACCGGCGTGATCGGCGCGGTTGGACTGCTCACCACCGACGTCCCCGCCGGCGGGTCGCTCGCTTTCGGTGCGGCGCTGGCCTGCTCCGGCCTGGTGTTCACCGCCGTCGCCGCGGTGACCGCGCAACTGTCCCCAAGCGCACGCTTCGCGCGCGGCGCCGCGTTCGCGGTTCTGGCGGCCGCCTTCACGCTGCGCGCCGTCGGCGACGCCGGTTCCGGTGCGCTGTCATGGCTCTCGCCGTTGGGATGGTCGCTGCAGGTCCGGCCCTACGCGGGCGATCACTGGTCCGTGCTGACGCTGCATCTGACGACCGCCGTCGCGCTCACCGCGGTGGCATACCGGCTGCTCGCCGGCCGTGACGTCGGTGCCGGGCTCTTCGCCGAACGCCCCGGCCCAGGATCCGCCGCGCCCGCGCTGGGCAATGTGTTCGGGCTGGCATGGCGATTGGACCGTGGAGCGCTCCTGCTCTGGACCGTGGGGCTGTGCCTCTATGGCGTCCTGATGGGCAGTGTGGTGCACGGCATCGGCGACGAACTCGGCGGCAGCAACGCCGCCCGCGACATCGTCGTCCGGATGGGCGGCACCAGCGCTTTGGAGGAAGCCTTCATCGCCGTCGCGTTCACCATGATGGGGATGGCGGCCGCCGCATTCGCCGTCTCGCTGACGTTGCGATTGCACCAGGAGGAAGCGGGGCAGCGCGCCGAAGCGACGCTGGCCGGTGCGGTGTCGAGAGACCGCTGGCTGGCCAGTCACCTGCTGGCGGCATTGCTCGGATCCTCGGTGGCGATGCTGGCCAGCGGTTTGGCCGGCGGCCTGGTCTACGGCGCCGCCGCCGGTGACCTTGGCGGCAAAGTGGCCGTCGTGGTGGCAAGTGCGGCCGTGCAACTGCCCGCAGTCTGGTTGTTGTCGGCGGTGACGGTCGGCTTGTTCGGTCTGGCACCACGATTCACACCCGTGGCCTGGGGCGTTCTGGTCGGGTTAATCGCCTTGTACCTGATCGGTTCGTTGGCCGGGTTCTCGCAATGGCTGCTCGACCTGGAACCGTTCGCCCATATCCCCCGGGTCGGCGCGGATTTCACCGCCACGCCGCTGCTGTGGCTATTGGCCATCGACGCCGCACTCGTTACCCTCGGTGTCATGGGCTTCCGACGCCGCGATCTGCGTGGTTAGGAGCGCCATGAAAACCGGTATTCGCGTGACGGTGCGATCGATCTCGGGATTCCTGTCTTTCGGCTTGATCCTCTTCCTGCCCGCCGGCACGTTCCGTTATTGGCAGGCATGGGTTTTCATCGCCGTGTTCATGGCGGCAACGCTCATCCCCGTCGTCTACCTGGCGCGGAACAATCCCGCGGCCCTGCAGCGCCGCATGAATGCGGGCCCGCGCGCCGAACCCCGGGCGACCCAGAAGTTCATCATCACCGGCTCGTTCCTGGTGCTGTTCGGGGTGATGGTGCTCAGCGCGCTCGATCACCGGTTCGGCTGGTCGTCCGTACCGGCGTGGCTGTCCGTGCTCGGTGATGTCCTGGTGGCGGTGGGACTCGGAATCGCCATGCTGGTGATCGTCCAAAACAGTTACGCCGCAGCCACTATCACAGTGGAGTCGGGGCAGACGCTGGTATCCGACGGTCTCTACCGATTCGTGCGCCACCCGATGTATGTCGGGAACGTGATCATGATGATCGGCATGCCGTTGGGGCTCGGCTCCTATTGGGCACTGCTCCTGGTCATTCCGGGCTGCGTCCTGCTCGCCCTCCGTATCCTCGACGAGGAAACGCTGCTCACCCAGGAGTTGACCGGATATCGCGAATACCGGCAACGGGTGCGCTATCGGTTGGTGCCCTTGATCTGGTAACGGCCGCGCCGGCGCGCCTAGGGTATTCGCGTGGCCCGAAATCCCGCACCCGCCCGGGACAGGCCGTGGCGGCGCCCCGGCGCGCTCCGGTATGCGGTGAGCCGAATACGGCTCGTCGCCAAGCCCCCCGTCACCGTGACCGATCCACCAGCCGACCTTGATGTCGAACGCGATGTATGCGTTCCGACCCGCGACGGAACGGTATTGCGGGCCAACGTTTTCCGGCAGCGCGATGCCAATGCGCGGCCGGTGATTCTCAGCATCCACCCCTACGGCAAGGACAATCTGCCGAGACGGCGCGGCAGCAGGTGGACGTTCTCCGTGCAGTACCGGATCCTGCGCCAGCCGCAACAGGTGCGCTTCTCGGCGCTGACCGGTTGGGAGGCGCCCGATCCCGCGTGGTGGACCTCCCAGGGCTTCGCCGTGGGTCAATGCCGACTCGCGCGGCTGTGGCCGTTCCGACGGCACCGGGCACCTGTTGTCGCGTCAGGAGGCCGAGGACACCTACGACCTGGTGCAGTGGATCGCCGGACAACCATGGAGCGACGGACGGGTCGTCATGCTCGGGGTGTCGTACCTGGCCATCAGCCAGTACGCGGTCGCGGCGCTGCGGCCACCGGCGCTACGGGCGATCTGCCCGTGGGAAGGCTTCACCGACGCTTACCGCGACCTGACCTTCCCGGGCGGCGTTCGCGAGACCGGGTTCACCAGGGTGTGGTCGCGAAACGTGCGACGCGACACCCGGCAGGCCTACGATCTGGAACGGATGCAGGACGCCCACCCATTGCGCGACGAGTTCTGGCGCTCGCTGGTCCCGGACCTCTCGGCAATCGAGGTTCCCATGCTGGTGTGCGGCAGCTTCTCCGACAACAACCTGCATGGCCGCGGCTCGATCCGCGCGTTCACGCGCGCCGGCTCCCGCCACGCCCGCCTCTACACCCACCGCGCCGGCAAGTGGGCGACCTTCTACTCCGAGCCCGCGCTGACCGAGCAATTGAGGTTCTTCCGCGGAGTGCTGGACGGGACGCCCGCTTCCCGCAGCGTCCGCCTCGAGGTCCGCGAAGACCGCGACACCATCGCGGCGGTGCGCGAAGAGACCGACTGGCCACTGGCGCGCACCCATTGGCGGCCAATGTATTTGGGCGAGGGCGGACTGCTGACCGCCCAGCGGCCGTCGGCGGAAGGTGGCATCGCGTTCGAAACCCGCTCCGGGGCAGCAGCATTCAGCTGGACGGTGCCCGCGGATATCGAGCTGACCGGCCCGATGGCGGCGCGGCTGTGGGTCGAACTGGCCGGCTGTGACGACGCCAACCTGTTCGTCGGCGTGGAGAAGTGGCGCGACGGACGGTTTGTCGGATTCGAAGGCTCCTACGGCTACGGACGCGACCGGGTGAGCACCGGTTGGCAGCGCGTCTCGCTGCGCGCGCTGGACCCCGACCTCTCGCGAACGTGGGAACCCGTCGCGGCGTGCGTCGACCCGCGGCCCCTCGCCCCGCACCAGGTGGTCGAGGTCAACGTGGCGCTGGGCCCGTCGGCGACGCTGTTCCGCGCCGGTGAGCGACTGCGCTTGGTGGTCGCGGGACGCTGGTTGTGCCCGCGGAACCCGCTCACCGGCCAACTCCCGGCGGCCTACGCCGGATCCCCGCGCGGCCGCGTCAAGCTGCACTGGGGCCCGCGCTACGACGCGCATCTGCTGATCCCGGAGATCCCCGGGTAGCACCGGTGTTCTAGATCCAGACGCCCTTGCCCACCGCGACCACACCGCCAGCGCTGATCGCGAAACGCTCCCGGTCCTTCTCGAGATCCACGCCGACCATCTCGCCGGGCCCGACGACGACGTTCTTGTCCAGGATGGCGTGGCGCACCACCGCGCCCCGGCCGACCCGGGCGCCGGGCATGATCACGCTGCCCTCCACAATCGCGCCGTCATCGACCACGACGTTGGACGAGAGCACCGAGTTGCGCACCGAAGCCGCCGAAATGATGCTGCCCGCGCCGACGACCGACTCCTGCGCCGACCCGCCGTTGACGAACTTGGCCGGGGCCAGGTTCTCGGACTCACCGCGGATCGGCCAGCGCTTGTTGTAGAGGTTGAACACCGGATGCACCGAGACCAGGTCCATGTGCGCGTCGTAGAACGCGTCCAGCGTCCCCACGTCACGCCAGTAACCCCGGTCGCGGTCGGTCGCGCCCGGTACCTCGTTGTCCTTGAAGTCGTAAACCGCGGCCATACCGTCGTCGACCAACCGCGGAATGATGTCACCGCCCATGTCGTGATCCGAGTGGTCGTCGTCGGCGTCGGCGCGAATCGCGTCGATGAGCACCTTGGTGGTGAAGATGTAGTTGCCCATCGACACGAACGTGGCCTCGGGGTCATCCGGTGTACCGGGCGGGTCCAACGGCTTCTCCACGAAATCGCGGATGCGGCCGGAATCATCGGCGTCGATGCACCCGAATGCGGTGGCCTCGCCGCGCGGCACGCGGATGCCGGCCACCGTTGCACCGGCCCCGCTTTCGATGTGGAACTGGACCATCTGCTCGGGGTCCATCCGATACACGTGGTCGGCGCCGAAAACGACTATGTAGTCGGGGTCTTCGTCGTAGATCAGATTGAGCGACTGGTAGATCGCGTCGGCGGAGCCGGTGTACCAGCGGGGGCCCAGGCGCTGCTGCGCGGGCACCGGGGTGATGTACTCACCGGCCAGACCGGACAGCCGCCAATTCTGCGAAATGTGACGGTCCAGTGAATGCGACTTGTACTGGGTGAGAACGCAGATCCTCAAGTAGCGGGCATTGACGAGGTTGGAGAGCACGAAGTCGATCAGCCGATAGGCGCCGCCGAAGGGAACCGCGGGCTTGGCCCGATCCGCGGTCAGCGGATACAGCCGCTTGCCCTCACCGCCGGCCAGGACAATGCCCAGCACGTGTGGCGCTTCCCTCATGGTTCAAACCTATCGGCCGCCGCAAGGCGCTGCCAGAGGGACGGCGCTATTGGCGGTGTTCTGTGCGGCTGTCCGTCAAGGTATTTGGTCCGCCGAGCCGGTCACCGATTGCCCGGCCCCCGACTCGCGCTCCTCCGCGCGACCGAACTACCGTGCGGGTATGCGGGTGGCGATGATGACTCGGGAATACCCACCAGAGGTCTACGGGGGAGCCGGCGTACATGTCACCGAACTGGTCGCCCAGCTGCGCCGATTGTGCGCGGTCGATGTGCACTGCATGGGCACGCCGCGGCCGAACGCCATCGTTCACCAATCCGATCCGCGCTTGCAGAGCGCCAACCCCGCGCTGTCGACGTTGTCCGCGGACCTGATGATGGCCAACGCCGCGTCGGCGGCCACCGTCGTGCATTCGCACACTTGGTACACCGGGATGGCCGGTCATCTGGCGGCGCTGCTCTACGACATTCCCCACGTCCTGACGGCGCATTCGCTCGAGCCGCTGCGGCCATGGAAGGCCGAACAGCTCGGCGGCGGCTACCAGGTGTCGACGTGGGTGGAGCGCACCGCGGTGCAGGCGGCGGACGCCGTCATCGCGGTCAGCTCCGCGATGCGCGAAGACATCCTGCGCGTCTACCCCGCGCTGGATCCCAGCGTCGTGCACGTCATCCGCAACGGGGTGGACACCGACGTGTGGCATCCGGCCGGGCCGACGCACACCGGGTCCGTGCTGGCCGAGCTCGGCGTCGACCCCGACCGGCCCACGGTTGCGTTTGTCGGCCGGATCACCCGGCAGAAGGGGGTCGCCCACTTGGTGGCGGCGGCGCACCATTTCGACCCCGAGGTGCAAGTGGTGTTGTGCGCGGGCGCCCCCGACACCCCGGAGATAGCCGAGGAGATTCGGTCCGCGGTGGCGCGGCTGGCCCACGACCGGCAGGGCGTGTTCTGGATCAGAGAGATGCTACCGATCGGCGAGATACGTGAAATATTGTCGGCGGCAACGGTTTTCGTCTGCCCCTCGGTGTACGAGCCGCTGGGCATCGTGAACCTGGAGGCGATGGCATGCGCGACGGCCGTGGTGGCTTCCGACGTCGGCGGGATCCCCGAGGTGGTTCTCGACGGGGTGACCGGTTCGCTCGCCCATTACGACGCCGGAGACCCGACCGGTTACCAGACCAGACTGGCCGACGCTGTCAACGCGCTCGTCGCCGACCCCGAAAAGGCGAAGCGGTATGGCGAGGCGGGACGCCAGCGCTGCGTCGAGGAATTCTCCTGGGCCCGCGTCGCCGAGCAAACCCTGGACATCTACCGAAAGGTGTGCGCGTAGCCCGCGGTCCGCCGGCAGGCCTTAGCTGGAGCTCGTGACACCCTTGAGTTCGTCACCGAGGGCGGCGGCTTCGTCGGGCGTCAGCTCGACGACCAGGCGGCCACCTCCCTCAAGTGGTACCCGCATCACGATGCCGCGCCCCTCCTTGGTTGCTTCCAGAGGACCGTCGCCGGTCCGGGGCTTCATCGCCGCCATCGAGTGCTCCCTCCAGGTTCGAGCTGGTCCGCCGTTGCAGACCTGGTCGGCGCCGAGCATGCCCCGCCAGCGATTTTCCAGCCATACCCGACATCGACCTGCCAAATCACCCCTCTATTGTTCCCTATCCAGGTCACGAGTTGAACAAAGACCCGGTTCTCCGGGCGCCGGGGGCCGCTGAACGCCGATTGCCCGGCCGCATGTCACCGGGGGGAAGGCACCCAACAACCCCGGATATGGTCGTCGACCATGCCGGTCGCCTGCATCAGCGCATAGGCAGTGGTGGGCCCGACGAAGCGGAACCCGCGCCGCTTGAGCTCGCGCGCCATGGCCTTCGATTCCGGTGTAGCCGAGGGAACTTCGGAGCCATCCGCCGGCCGGGGGCGCGGTTCGGGCGCAAAGGACCACAGCAGCTCCGCGAGGTCCGCCGGGGTTCCCAGTTCGGCGGCGGCGCGGGCGTTGGCGATGGTCGCGTCGATCTTGGCCCGGTTGCGCACGATGCCCGTGTCCGCCATCAGTCGCTGCACGTCCGCATCGGTATAGCCCGCGACCCGCTCGAAATCGAACCCGGCGAAGGCGCGCCGGAAGTTCTCCCGTTTGCGCAGGATGATCAGCCACGACAGCCCACTCTGGAACGCCTCCAGGCTCATTCGCTCGAACAGCGCCACCCCGTCGTGCACCGGGCGGCCCCACTCCTGGTCGTGGTAATCGCGGTACAACTCGAAATCGGGTCCGGGCCGGATGGCCGCCCAGCTACACCGAACCAGCCCGTCATCGCTCACATCTAGTCCTGACGGTCCTCGCCGCCCTCGGGTTCCATGGGTTGGACATCGTCCTCGGCAGATGCGGGGGCGGACACCGCGGCGAGCTGGCCGCGCAGCGCCTCCAGCTCGCGCGCGAGCCGGTCCAGCACCCAATCCACCTCGCTGGTCTTGTAGCCACGCAACGCCTGGGTGAACTTGACCGCGTCGACGTCCGCGCCGGTCACGCCGTAGGCCGGCAGCACGGTCGCGGTCGTCCCCCGGGGCAGGGGCGGCAACTGCTCACCGCGCCCGAACAGCAGACTCGCCGCGCCGAACAGCACGATCGCCACCAGCACCAGCACCACCAGGTAAAGCAACACCAACGCCACGTCGTCGATACTGCCCTATGCCACCGACACCGCGACCACGCAGCGCGGCTTTAGCGCGGCCTCAGGACCTTCATGGGCGGGCGGTCCGCCAGCGACACCGGCGAGGTGTGCTGGGTGTAGCTCTGACCATCGGGCCCTTCGGGCCCAACGGCGAAGAACTGCGTCAACCCGACGCCGGAATCCGGAATCCCGCAGCGCGAGAGCAGGGTCGCGATGACCTGGCGGCTCATCGCACCCAGCTCGGCCAGCGGCCGGTTGCGGTGCGCACGCACGCCCAGGTTGACCTGCGCGATGGCCCCCAAGCCCAGCCGGTCGAAAGTGTCCAGCAGCAGACCGATCTCGACGCCGTAGCCCGGCGCGAACGGCACCGACGTCAGCAGTTCGCGAGTCGCCGCGTACTCCCCGCCGAGCGGCTGCAGGATGCCGCCCAGCTCCGGCCGCAGCGCCGCGAGCAGCGGCCGGGCCACCAGTTCGGTGACCCGCCCGCCGCCGGTGGCGCCCGCGGCGCCGCCGACGTCGCCGACCTGCAGCGGCCGCCGGTAGAAGCTCTTGACCAGGTGGACGCCGTCGCCCATGAGCAGCGGCCCGACCAGCCAGGGCACGAACATCGGGTTCGGATTGATCAGGTCGGAGTCGACGAAGACGACGATGTCACCGCTGGTGGCCGCCAGCGAGCGCCACAGCGCCTCGCCCTTCCCGGGCCGGATCGGCACCTCGGGCAACGCCTGCTCACGGCTGACGACGCGGGCGCCGGCGGCCACGGCGCGGATTTCCGTGTCGTCCGTCGAGCCGGAATCCAGCACGATCAGCTCGTCCACCAGCCCGTCAACCAGGGGTGAGATGCTCTCGACCACCGATTCGATGGTCTCTTCTTCGTTGAGGGCCGGCAGCACCACCGAGATGGTTCGCCCCGCCTTCGCGGCCTCGAGCTCGGCGACCGTCCAGCTCGGACGGCTCCAGCTGCGGTTGGACAGCCAGGCGTCGCCCGGCCGGGCGGCCAGCACCGCGTCGTCGGTGAGGTCGCCGACCAGGTCGGATGCCGTCATGCCAGTCCCCTCACCGTGCGCGCCGGCGGCCGTGTCCCCTGGATGGAGGCCACCATCTCCAGCACCCGCCGGGTCGCGGCGACCTCGTGCACCCGAAACATGCGGGCGCCGGTGGCGGCCGCCAGCGCGGTGGCCGCCAACGTTCCCTCCAGCCGCTCGCTCAATTCCACACCCAAAGTCTCCCCGACGAAGTCCTTGTTACTCAAAGCCATGAGCACGGGCCATCCGGTATTAACAAGTTCGCCCAGGTGGCGCAACAGCAGCAGCCCGTGGAAGGTGTTCTTGCCGAAGTCGTGGGCCGGGTCGATCAGCACCCGGTCGCGGGCCACCCCGCAGGCGACCGCGCGCTCCGCGGCGGCGGTGACCTGGCGAATAACGTCGTCCACGACGCCTCGTGTGGTGGTTCCGTAGCTCACCCGGAACGGCCGCGTGCGGGGCAGCGCCCCGCCGGTGTGCGAGCACACCAGGCCCGCGCCGAACTCCGCGGCGACCTCGGCCAGGCCCTGGTCGATGCCGCCCCAGGTGTCGTTGATCAGGTCCGCCCCGGCCGCGCAGGCCACCCTGGCCACCTCGGAGCGCCAGGTGTCGACGCTGATCAGCTGGTCCGGATAGGCGTTGCGCAGCCACTCGATGAACGGGACCAATCGGGCGAGCTCGGTCTCCGCGTCGACCTCCTGGCCGGGGCCCGCCTTGACCCCGCCGACGTCGATGACGTCGGCGCCCTCGGCGATGGCGCGGTGCGCGGCGGCCCGGGCGGCCTCGTCGCTGAAGGTCGCACCCTTGTCGTAGAACGAGTCGGGGGTGCGGTTGACGATCGCCATGATCAGCGGGCGATCACCGGCGACCGGACGGCCGCACAGGGTCGATTGCACCTGTCTATGGTGCCTGGTCTGGTCCGCGAGCGTGCGGCCAGCCGCACCCTGGACGCCGAACGTGCGGCGGGTCGCACGCTCGGCGCGGGCTCAGCCCTGCGGGCGCTTCCCGTCGGCCACCTCGTCGGGGTATTCGTCGTAATACGGCACGTAACCCTCGTCGCGCCCGGCCAGCACGTACAGCGGATCCTTGATGTCGGACCCGTAGGCCTGTTCGCGCAACTCGACCTTGCGGCTCTTGAACGTCGTGGTGTGCTCCAGCGACTCGACCACCCGCACGAACAGCGGCAACGCGTAGGCGGGCAACTGGCCGTACACGGCGCGGGCCAGCGACTTGCCGTCGAAGTCCGCGCCATCGCGCAGCTTGACCGCGGCCATGCCGGCGCGGCCGCCGGTGCGGGGGATCTCGACACCGAAAACGGTGCATTCCTCCACGGACTCGTCGGACGCCAGCGCGGCCTCCACCTGCGTGGTGGCGACGTTCTCGCCCTTCCACCTGAAGGTGTCGCCGAGGCGGTCGACGAACGCGGCGTGGCCCATGCCCTGCGGGCTCATCACGTCACCGGAGTTGAACCACACGTCACCCTCACGGAACGCGTTGCGCACCAGCTTCTTCTCGCTCGACTCCTTGTCGGTGTAGCCGTCGAACGGCTGCAGCCGGTTGACCGGGCTGAGCAGCAGGCCGGGCTCCCCTGCCGGCACCCGGCGCACCCGCCCGTTGTCGTCGCGCAGCGGGGCTCCGGTGTCGGGGTCGTACTCGACGTAGGCCAACGGCATCGGGAAGACGCCGGTGGTCCGCGGCACGTTGAACACGTTGATGAACGCGGTGTTGCCCTCGCTGGAGGCGTAGAACTCGCAGACGCGAGCGATGTCGAACCGATTCGTGAACTCGTCCCAGATCTCCGGCCGCAGACCGTTGCCGGCGATCACCCGCACCCGGTGCGCGCGGTCGGTGACCTTGCGCGGCTGGTTGAGCAGGTACCGGCAGATCTCGCCGATGTAGATGAAGGCCGTCGCCTCGGCGGCGATGACCTCGTCCCAGAACTTCGACGCCGAGAACGACTTGCCCAGCGCCAGCGTCGCCCCGGAGTTGATCACCGACGACAGCGCGACCGTCAGCGCGTTGTTGTGGTACAGCGGCAGGCAACTGTAGAGCGTGTCGGAGCTCTTCAGCCGCAGCCCGATGCCGCCGAACGCCGCGAGCGCCTTGAGCCACCGCAGGTGGGTCATCACGCTGGCCTTGGGGAATCCCGTTGTGCCCGAGGTGAAGATGTAGAACGCGGTGTCCCTGGCCTGCACGGCCGATACCGACGCCGGGTTGGTGGCCGGGGCGCTGGCGGCGAACCGCTCCAGGTCCTCCACGGTCATCGTCTCGGTGTCGCCCGAGCCGCCGCACTCGGCCACCGCGCTGACCAGGTCCGTCTCCGCGACCAACACCTTGGCCTTCAGCAGGCCCAGGCTGTGCGCCAGCACCTCGCCGCGCTGGTGGTAGTTCAGCATCCCGGCGACCGCGCCGCATTTGACCGCGGCCAGCATGGTCAGCACCGCGTTGGGCGAGTTGCGCAACATGATCGCGACGACGTCGCCGTGGCCAACGCCGTGCGCCGCCAGCACCGCGGCGTACCGGTTTGCGGCGGCGTTGGCATCGCGGTAGGTCAGTTGCTGGTCGCCGAACCGCAAGAAGATCCGGTCGCCGTAGCGGGCCGCGCGTTCCTGGAACACCGTGCCGATCGATTTCTTCGAACCCGGCTGGGCCAGCAGCCCGGTCATCGCCCCGCGCACGATCACCGGCATATCGGCCAACAGGCCGGGCGCCCGAGATGCGATATCGGTCAGTTTGACCGCCGTGCGCGCTCCGCCGTCGTGATCGGACACGTCATCCCTCAATTCCTGTAAGCAACTCGGCGGACAGCCTAGTAGGGATCGCCAACTGGCCGGCGGCCTCAATCGGGCGCACACGCCTCCACGGCAGCGCTCACCTTGTCGACCAGCAACAACCGGTCCATCGCCGGCTGCGAGATGTACCCGCTGTCGAGCAGTCCGCACAGCCAGAGCCACAGGCCTTCGTAATGCCCGAGCGGATCCAGCATGACGATGGGTTTGCGATGCAGGCCGAGGTAACCCGTGGTCCACGAGTCCAGCAACTCGTCGAGGGTGCCGACGCCACCGGGCAGCACGATGAACGCGTCGGCGCGCTCTTCCATCACGTGTTTGCGTTCATGCATCGTCTCGGTGACGATCAGCTCGTCGGCTTCGGTGTCGGCGATTTCGACGCGCATCAGGACCTGCGGGATGACGCCGACGGTCCGGCCGCCGCGGGCGCGCGCCGCGGTTGCCACCGCGCCCATCGCCGACACCCGGCCGCCGCCCCACACCAGAGTCCAGCCGCGCTCGGCGATCGCCTCGCCGAGTTCGGCAGCGACCGCGAGCAATTCGGGATGTTCCGGGCCGGACGCGCAGTACACGCACACCGCCCAGTCGCCTGATGGCTCGCGTTCCGGGCGCATACAACGAAAGGTAGACCAAGCTTGCTGCGGGCCGCACACCGCGCGCAATAAAATCCGGCGATGCCGATTCGATGGAACGTTCCCCAGCACGCATCGGCCCTGGAGCGGCTGGACGCGGCGCTCGCGACCGGGAGAGGGGCGGTCGTCCTCGGACCGGACGGCTGCGGCAAATCCACCTTGGCCCGAATGGCCGCCGAAGACTTCGGCCGCGACTACCCCGGCACGCGCATCCGCTGGGTCACCGGCACCCCGACCGAGCGCGCGGTGCCCTTCGGCGCCTTCGGCCACCTGGTCGAGATCGCCGACCTCGGCAAGCCGGCCGCGCTGCTCCGCGCGGCCCGGGCGTCGCTGGACGGTGACGACCTGCTGCTGGTCGTCGACGACGCCCACGACTTGGACATCCTGTCGGCCACGCTGGTGTACCAGCTCGCGCTGGCGGGCGCGGCCAGGATGATCGTCACCGGCCGCGCCGATTCGGCTCCCGAGGCCGTCGCGGCGCTGTGGGCTGACGGGCTGCTCCCCCGGATCGACATCGAACCGCCCCGCGAGATGACCACACCGGCCGAGGTCGACGCGTTCCTCGCCGAAATGCCCCCCGCGGCCCGGTCGGTGCTGGACTACCTCGCCGTCGCGGAGCCGCTGTCGCTCGCCGATCTGAGTGTCCTGACCAGCGCGGACGCGATTGACGCGGCGACGGATTGCGGGGCGGTGGAAACGCGGGCGCGCGGCGGAACGTCGGACGACCCGGTGGTGTACACGGCCCACCCGCTGTTTGCCGAGCGAGCGCGTACCGCGCTCGGCGGCGACGGAGCCCGGCAACGACGCACCGAGCTGGTGCGGCTGCTGTCGCAGCATCCGCCGGACCACCTCAGCGACCGGCTCCGGTTGGCGGCGCTGGCCCTGGACAGCGATGCCCCCCAGCCGACGGCCGAGGTGGTCGGCGCCGCGCAGCAGGCGCTGCGGCTGGGCGACCTCGCCCTCGGCGAACGGTTGGCCTCCTCGGCGCTGGAGCGCTCCGGCGGGTTGGCGGCGCGGCTGGCGCTGGCACACGCGCTGGCGTGGCAGGGCCGCGGCCGCGAGGCCGACGCGGTGCTGGCCGGCCTGGACCCCGCCGCGTTGACCGAAGCCGCCCTGATGGACTGGACGCTGTTGCGCGCGGCCAACCAGTTCTGGATGCTCAGCGAGCCCGAACGCGCCACCGCGTTCTTGCGCACCATCCGCAATCGCGTCTCCGATCCGGGCGCGCGCACCACGCTCGACGCGCTGAGCGCCACGTTCGCGATGAACGCCGGCAACGTCGGGCACGCAGTGAAGGTCGCGGACGAGGTGCTCGCCGCCCCGGACGCCGACGACCAGGCGGTGGCCTGGGCGGCCAGCGCGGGCGCGCTGTGCGCGGCGCGCCAGGGCCGCTTCGACGACGTCGAGCCGCTGGCCCAGCGCGCCCTGGCCGCCGAACATCCCGGGTTGCTGCGCTTCACGATCGGGCTGGGGCAGACCACCGCGTTGTTGATGGCGGGCCGGCTCGACCGGGCCCGCGAACTCGCCCAGCAGTTCACCGATTTCGCCGAGTTGCAGCAGCCGGGCCGCGCGATCGGTGAGGTGCTGCTGGCCCACGTGCTGCTCGCCGACGGCGAATTCGCCCGGGCCGCAGCGCTGCTCGGCCCCGCCGCCGCCACGTTGGAACGCACCGGCTATTCGTGGGGCCCACTGTCGTTGACTCTGCTGGCCACCGCGCTGGCCCAGCAGGGCGACATCGCCGCCGCGGGAAAGACGTTGGGCCGGGCCGAATCCCGGCACGGAACGAAGTCGGCCCTATTCGCGCCGGAACTCGGCGTCGCGCGGGCCTGGCGGCTCGCCTCGATGCGCGACGCGCATGGCGCGGTGGCCGCCGTCCGCGATGCCGCCCGGATGGCCGAACGCGGCGGCCAGCGAGCCGTGGCGGTGCGGGCGTGGCACGAGGCCGTGCGCCTCGGTGACACCCGAGCGGCGGATCCGCTGGCCCGGCTCTGTGACGAGATCGACTGCGCCGCCGGGAGACTCGCGCTCAGCCACGCGCAGGCCCTGGCGGCCGGCGACGGCGCGGCGCTGCGGGCGGTGTCCGATGAGCTGGCGGCGGTAGGGATGCGCGCGGCATCCGCCGACGCCGCCGCGCAGGCGCAGCGCTGCGGGGCAGCCTAGCCGCCCAGGTAGCCGCGCAGCATGGCCACCGCGGCGGTGATGTTGGCGACCGGAACGCTCTCGTCGCGCGTGTGCGCGAGGTTCGGATCGCCCGGCCCGAAGTTGACCGCCGGTATGCCCAGCGCGGCGAAACGTGCGACGTCGGTCCACCCGTACTTGGCCCGGACCTGTCCCCCGGCCGCCTCGACCAGGGCCTTGGCCGCGGGCTGGGACAGCCCGGGCAGCGCGCCCGCGGCGGCGTCGGTCTGCTCGATGACCACGTCGAGCCCGTCGAACACCTCGTGCACGTGCTCGAGCGCCGCGGCCACGGATCGGTCGGGGGCGAAGCGGAAGTTGACCGTGACCGCGGCCGCGTCGGGAATCACGTTTCCCGCCACGCCGCCGTCGATGCGCACCGCCGACAACCCCTCGCGATATTCGCAACCGTCGATATCCACGGTGCGGGCAGAGTATGTGGCCAGCCGATCCAGGACGGCCCCCAGCTTGTGAATGGCGTTGTCGCCCAACCATGGTCGCGCCGAGTGGGCGCGCGTGCCGGTGGCCGAGATCACGACGCGCAGCGTCCCCTGGCAACCGGCTTCGATGTAGCCGCCGGTGGGTTCGCCCAGGATGGCCACGTCGGCGGAGAGCCAGTCCGGCAGCTCACGCTCGATGCGGCCCAAACCGTTTGCCGCCGCCTCGATTTCCTCGCAGTCGTAGAACACCAGCGTCAGGTCGTGAACCGGCTCGGCGACGGTCGCGGCCAGATGCAGGAAGACCGCGTCACCCGACTTCATGTCCGCGGCGCCGCAGCCGTACAGGTCGCCGTTCTCGCGGCGGCTGGGCAGGTTGCCGGCGACCGGCACGGTGTCCAGGTGTCCGGCCAGCAGGACCCGCGACGGCCGCTGCCGCCGGGTGCGCGCCAGCACGGCGTTGCCGTTGCGAACGATCTCGAAGCCGGATGTCTGGGCGCGCAGCGCGGCCTCCACCTCGTCGGCCAGGCGTGCCTCGTCTCGCGATTCGCTGGGAATGTCGACCAACGCCGCGGTCAGCTCGATCGGATCCCCGCGCAAGTCCAGCACGGGTCCCAGGTTATCCGCTGCCGAGCGGCAAGTAACCTGACCGCCGTGACTGGAGCTGTAGGCATCGGGCTGGCGACGCTGGCCGCCGACGGATCGATCCTCGACACGTGGTTTCCCGCACCGGAACTGACCGAGTCGGGCACCGGCGGCACGTCGCGGCTCGCCTTGTCGGACATCCCCCCGGAGCTGGTCGCGCTGGTCGGCCGCGACGACGACCGCGGCACCGAGAGCATCGCCGTGCGGACGGTCATCGGGTCGCTCGACGACGTGGCCGCCGACGCCTACGACGCCTACCTGCGACTGCATCTGCTGTCGCATCGGTTGGTGGCGCCGCACGGGCTGAACGCCGGCGGCCTGTTCGGGGTATTGACCAATGTCGTGTGGACTAACCGCGGACCGTGCGCGATCGACGGGTTCGAGGCGGTCCGGGCGCGGCTGCGCCGGCACGGACCGGTGACCGTCTACGGCATCGACAAGTTCCCGCGGATGGCCGATTACGTCGTGCCGACCGGGGTCCGCATCGCCGACGCCGACCGGGTGCGGCTGGGCGCCCACCTGGCGCCGGGCACGACGGTGATGCACGAGGGCTTCGTCAACTACAACGCCGGCACGCTGGGCGCGTCGATGGTCGAGGGCCGCATCTCGGCCGGTGTGGTGGTGGGTGACGGATCGGATGTCGGCGGCGGCGCCTCCATCATGGGCACCCTGTCCGGGGGCGGCACCGAAGTCATTTCGATCGGCAAACGGTGCCTGCTCGGCGCCAACGCGGGGCTGGGCATCTCGCTGGGCGACGACTGCGTCGTCGAAGCCGGCCTGTACGTGACCGCGGGCACCAAGGTCGCCACGCCCGACGGCCAGGTGCTCAAGGCCCTGGAGCTGTCCGGCGGCAATAACCTGCTCTTCCGCCGCAATTCGGTCAGCGGCGCCGTCGAAGTGGTGCCCCGCGGCGGTCAGGGCATCGCCCTGAACGAGGACCTGCACGCCAACTAGCTATACGTCGGCGGCGACTTTCTCGGCGGCCGGGGCGGCGCGCAGCGCCGTTCCCATGGTTTCCGGCAGCAGATACACGGACACGAAACTGGCCATGACCAGGGTGGCCATCATGAGCCCGATCGCCCAGCTGCCGTAGGTGGCCAGGAGCGTGCCGGCGACCAGCGGCGGCACGGCGGCTCCGAGAATCCCGGCGAGGTTCATCGCCACCGCCGCTCCGCTGTAGCGGTAGCGGGTGGCGAACAGTTCGGGAACAAACGCCGCCGTGGGCCCGTTGGCCACCGCCGCGGCCCCAAACATGCCGAGGACGGCAACGGCGTACAACACCGGCTTGCGGGTGTCCAGCAGCGGGATGACCGCGAACGCCCACGGCAGGCATGCCGCGAGCCCGCATAGCATCACCCGGCGGCGGCCGACCCGATCGGAGATCCACGCCGAGAACGCCACGCACGCCATGCTGGTCAGCCCGCCCAGTGCGCCGATGCCCCAGATGAAGCTCCGCGAATAGCCGAGATGGTTGTGGGCGTACATGACCAGGAAGGTGTTGCCCAGGTAGACGAAGCCCATCCCGCCCAGGAAGGCGCCCGCGACGAGCACGATCTCGCGCCGCTGGAACCGCAACAGCTCCGCCAGCGGAGCCTTGGGCAGCTCGTCGCGGGCCTTCTCCTCCACGAACAGCGGGGTCTCGTCGATGTTCAGCCTCACATAGAGGGCGATACCGATCAGCGCGCTGCTGATCAGGAAGGGCACCCGCCACCCCCATGCCATGAACGCGGTGCTCTTCTCACCCATGGTGAGGTTGACGGCGAGAAAGGTCAGGCTGGCCAGGATTCCGGCAGTGCCACCGCCCAGCAGGGTGAACATGCCGTACCAGCCGCGTTTGCCGGATGGCGCGTACTCGGCGCTGAGCAAAACCGACCCGGCCCATTCGCCGCCCACCGCGAAACCTTGCAGCAACCGCAGAACGATCAGAATCAACGGCGCCGCGATGCCGATCGACGTCGTGCTGGGAACCATGCCCACACCCACGGTCGACGCGCCCATGATCAGTAATGTGGCGACCAGCGTCTTCTTGCGGCCCAGCCGGTCCCCGAAGTATCCGAAGACGGCCGCGCCCAACGGGCGAGACAGGAACGCCGTCGCGAACGTCGCCATGGAGGCGATGGTGGCCAGCGTCGGGCCCAGGCGCGGGAAGAACACGGTGGGAAACACCAAGGCGGCCGCGGTCCCGTAGATCAGGAAGTCGTAGAACTCGATGGCCGAGCCCACGAGACAGGCCGCCGCTATCCGCCGCATGGGAGTGGCAGGCCGATTCACGGTTACGACGGTAGGTGAAGCTTGGCGGTCGCGCTCTTCGCCGAAGCTGGCAATTTCCTGCGTGTCAGCCGTCGGACAGCAGCTGTTTCTTGAGCACCTTGCCCATCGCGTTGCGGGGCAGCGTGTCGACGAGGCGCACCTCGCGAGGTCGTTTGTGCACCGAAAGTTCCTGGGCGACGTGGTTGATCAGGTCGTCGGCGTTCAGGTCGGCCGCGCCGACGATGAACGCGACGATGCGCTGGCCCAGGTCCTGGTCCGGCATCCCGACGACCGCCGCCTCCCGCACCCCGGGATGCCCGAGCAGCGCCGTCTCGATTTCGCCGGCGCCGATCCGGTAACCGCCGGACTTGATCAGGTCGACCGACTCGCGACCCACGATGCGGTGCATGCCCCCACCGTCGATGACCGCGACATCGCCGGTGCGATACCAGCCGTCGGCGTCGAACGCCTCGGCGGTGGCCTCGGGACGGTTCAGGTAACCGTCGAACATCATCGGACCTCGAACCTCAAGCTTGCCAACGGTTTCCCCGTCGTGCGGCACCTCGCCACCGGTGTCGTCGAGCAGCCTGGTTTGCACGCCGGTGAGCGGTAGGCCCACCCATCCGGCGCGTCGCTCGCCGTCCGCGCGGGTCGACAACGTGATCAGCGATTCAGACGCGCCGTACCGTTCGATGGGCTGGTGCCCGGTGAGCCGGGCCAGCCCCTGGAACACCGGCACCGGCAGCGGCGCGCTCCCGGAGACCAGCAGCCGCGCCGGGCGCAGCGCCCGGGCGGCGGCCTCGTCGGCGACCACCCGCGACCACACCGTGGGGACTCCGAAGTACAGCGTGCCCCCGGCCTGGGCGTAGCCCGCGGGTGTCGGTTTTCCGGTGTGCACGAAGCGATTTCCCACCCGCAGCGACCCGAGCAGTCCGAGCACCAGCCCGTGCACGTGGAACAGCGGGAGCCCGTGCACCAATACGTCGTCGGGTGTCCACTGCCAAGCCTCCGCAAGGGCGTCGAGGTCGGCCGCGATCGCGCGGCGGCTCAGCACCACACCTTTGGGCAGGCCGGTGGTGCCCGAGGTGTAGATGACCATCGCGGTGGCGTTGGGCGACGGCTCGGCGTAGCGGTGCCACGACCGGGCGTGTAACCGCACCGGGATGTGCGGCAGCCCCTCCAGTTCGTCCGGGACTGGGCCCAGCCAGGCCTGCACTCCCGAATCGGTGAGCATGTGCCGGCGTTCGGCCGCACCCACGTCGGCGGGCACCGGGACGAAGGGCACGCCGGCGATCAGGCACCCGGTCACCGCGAGCACCGTCGCCGCGGTGGGCGTGGCCAGGATCGCGACCCGGTTCGCGCCGGCGACCCGCTCGGCCACCGATGTGGCGGCGCCGACCAGGTCGCTGCGACTCAGCGTGGTGCCGTCGATGCGTACGGCGTCGGGGATGTCGGTGGCGGTGACCGCCGCGGGATTCAGGGACGCCAGCAGCACGTGAGCAGGCTACCCGGCGGCCACCGGGTCAGTCCCGCTCGTCCCAGATCTTCATCAGGGTGGACAGGATCTCCTCGCCGCGCCCGAGCCCACCGAGGTGACTCTCGCCGTGCAGCACGAACAGTTCGGCGTCGGGCAGCAACGACACGACGTGCTCGCCGTGGGCGAACGGGACGATGTGGTCGCTGTCGCCGTGCCACCAGCGCACCGGGACCTTGACCTCGTCGAGCCGGAACCCCCAGTCCTGGGTGAACAGGATGACGTCGTTGAACGGGGCCGCCAGTTGCTTGCGGCTGCCGTTGAGCAGGTCGTCGAGGAACATCGCCCCGAACTCGGGCCGGGTGAGCAGGCGCCGGTCGCCTTCGGGCGATATCGCGGCATACAGATACAGCGCAGGATTGGCGACCGGCCGGATCGCCCGGACCACCAGGCTCGCGCCGATCCGCAGCGGGTCACCGCCCAGCCGCAGCAGCGGCGCCACTCGCTTACCCAGGTTCATCAGGCCGCTGGTGATCCCCTCGTCGCCGAGGAAGGGCGCGACGCCGCCGAGCACGCCGGCCGCCACGACCCTTTCGTGCAGCACCGCGGCCGACGCGAGGGCGTACGGGCCGCCCCCGGACAGGCCGATGACGGCCATGTCGTTGATGCCGAGCGTGTCCGCGATCGTCCGCAAGTCGTCGGCGAATGCCCGGATGTTCTCGTAGCGATGAGGCGTCGACGAACCGATGCCGGGCCGGTCCAGGCCGATCAGGCGGATGTTGTGTTGCTCGGCGTAGACCCGGGCCTCCACCGGGATCTGCCGGCGGGCGCCGGGGGTGCCGTGCAACCAGAACATCGCGCGCCCCTGCGGGTCGCCGAACTCGGCGAAGCCGATCTGGCGGTCCTCGCCGACGGCGACATTTCCTTCGAGCTTGGGGCGGGCGATCTCGATGACCATGCCAGCAGCCTCGCATGTGACGAGCCGTTTACCAAAGGCTCACGGGTCAGGCGTTGAGCAGCCGCTCACCGATGACGCGTTCCGCCCGCAGGTAGCCGCGACGGCGGTTTCCTCACGCGGCACGACGCCGGTCATCGAATACGCGATCACCGTTTGGCGGTCAGCTCACGAAGCTACTGCGAGTGGAACCATTTGCCTAAGTGCTGTGACTGGAGCGTGCGTCGATCCACTCGGAGTATCGAGTAGTGAAGATGGTGGCGTTCTCGTCCGGAGCCAGGGTGTGATCGTCGATCACCGCACCAAAGTATGGCGCCCGGGCGTCAGTCACGACCCGACGTTGATCACCAGTGGCTGCGAGGGCCCTGCGGACAAAGTCGTCCATCCCCATTTCTTCGGGTCCGGCGATCTCCGTTACTCCGTTGACAGGGCGTCTGACAGCCGCGTGGGCTACGGCCGTGGCGACATCGTCGGCGGCGATAGGCCGAAACAACGCGTGTGGCAACCTGACAACGTCTCCGTCCGTCGCGGAATCGGCCAAGCCAAGGGCGAATTCGTAGAACGGCGTCGCTCGCACGATCGAATAGGGCCGTCCCGAAGCCTTGATCAGGTTTTCCTGAGCTGCTTTCGCGGTGTTGTAGCCGCTATCCGGCATGACCTGTGCGCCCACCACGGACAACGCGACATGGTGTTCGACTCCCGCTTCTCGTTCAGCAGACAGAAGATTCGTGGTCGTGGTCGTGAAGAAATGCATCACGGGTTCATCGTCGAACAGTGGTGAATCGGCGACGTCGACCACGACATCGGCACCGGTGACGGCGTTGGCTAGGCCTTCGCCGGTCAGTGAGTCAACACCCGATCGGCGCGAGGCTGGGATCACGTCGTGCCCCTGCGCGCTGAGCGTGGACGCCACTTTTGAGCCGATGAGGCCACGCCCGCCAATGACTACGATCTTCATAGTGAACCTTTCAGAGTCAACTTTGACGGATCACCGCCACGCCGATATCGCTTGGCCAGAAAGGGCTTCGGAGCCAACGAGTTATCGCTAAATGGGCCCGCCCGGTTCTGCTCGTACCGAGCATGAAGCGAGGCGGGGTGAGTTGTCATCACCCAACCACCGATTCACCCGGGTGAGTAGCGCGCCGACGTGAACCGAAGCGTGGATTGCGTCGATCGGTGAACGATTACTGCGGCGAGGATGATTCGGTCGCGGCCGAGGGGCTACTAGCCAGGGCGGGCTGCACGCCGGGCCGGTCACGGCACAACGCCGCGATGTCGCAGGGCACGGGTCGGCATCCGGCAGGGTTGGTTATCAACAGCGCGGAGCACAACGCGCCCAGGGCGAATAGTGTTGCGCTCACCTCTAACACGTGGCCGAATCCGGTGGCGCTCGCCGTCCCAGCGCTGATCAGGCCCATGGACCCGATCGACATCAGTGCGGCGAGCCGCGAGACGCCGTTGTTGATCGCCGATGCCAGGCCGCTGTGCTCGGTCGGCACCGAGGCCAGCATCACCGACGTCAACGGCGTGATCGTCGCGACCAGCCCGAGGGCCAGCACGGTCATCCCAGGGACCAGATCGGTAATCGCATGGAATCCATTGGGTTTCGGGCGGATCAGCAGCAGCCCGAGCCCCGCCAAGGCGGGGCCGGCAATCAGGAACGGCCGTGCTCCCACCCGCGCGGCAATGCGGCCGACATGACGGGCGAACACGAACGACAACACCGGGATCGGCAGGGTTGCCAGTCCGGCGGCGGTGGCTGAGTAGCGGCCGATTTCTTGGGCGTAGAGGACGATGGCGAGCGATCCCAGCGTCAACGCGCCGTAGACGAACGCGGTGACTAGGTTGGCGGCAGCGAAGTTGCGAAAGGTGAACAGCGGCAACGGAAGCATCGGGCACCTGGCGCGGTGCTGCCAGCCCACGAAGCCGGCCAGTGCGGTAATCCCGATCACCAAGGGTGTGATGACCATCGGGTCGGTCCAGCCGTCGCGTTGCGATTCGATCAACGCGTACACGGTGGCGCCCAACCCTACCGCCGATAGGCCCACCCCGGCGGTATCTACCCGGGCGCCTCTGACGCGTCCCGACATCGGGCACAGCCAGAAGGTCAGCGCATACCCGACCCCCATGGGGATCGCCGACAACACGAAAATCCAGCGCCAGCCAAAGAAATCGACGCACATTCCGCCCAGCAGGGGGCCCAACGCGAAGGCGGTTGCCGTCCACGCGGTCCAGACGCCGATCGCCGCGGACTGGTGTGCTTTGTCGAACACCGTGTTGATCAACGCCAGCGAGCCCGGCACGAGGAAAGCCGCACCCAGGCCCTGGATGAGGCGCGCGGCGACCAGCATCGCCGGTGATGTGCCAGCCGCTGCCAGGACAGAGCCCGCCCCGAACGCCAGCAGCCCGAACCTCATCACCGGAACGCGTCCGAACAGATCCGAAATCGATCCGCCGGGAAGAATCGCGGCCGCCATTGCCAACAGGTAGCCATCGATGATCCATTGCTGCAACGTCAACCCGCCGCCGAGGTCGTGCTCAATGGCCGGCAAAGCCAGGTTGATCACGGTGGAGTCGAGGAACGCGACCATTGACACCATCACCGCGACCACCATCGCGCGGCTGGTCGGTGCCGCGTCACGCAACGTCACCGCCGGGGCCGTTCGGCGAGTGGCAATAACGGGGCGCATGACCCTTTGCGTGCGCTAGTCATTGGTCCGCTCAGCACCGGTCGAAATGCACGGCGTTCTCGAGCGGAAGCCGTTTGGCGTGGAGGAAACGTCGGTGCCTGCACCGGGATCTCCAGGGATTTCAGGATCAAGCCGATGGGAACGGGTTTGGTCAAATCGAGACGTCTGCGCACCGAGCGGGTCGTGGTCAGCAACGCATCGGTGGACAGTCCGACTACGGGGTAGCCGCTCATGCCGGCAGGAAGGCGATAACTTCGACTTCCACGCGGATGTTGGGCCATACCAGCCCGTCGATGATGCTGAACATGGCGGCGGGTTCGTGCCGGATGATCTCTTTGCTCACCGCCAGGTAGGCGGACGCGTTGTCGCGGCTGGTGACCCATTGGCGCATGTAGACAATGTCGGTGAGCTTGGCGCCGGCCTTGGCGAGCGCCTTTTCGACATTGGCCCAGCACTGCCGGGCTTCGTCGATGAAGTCCTCGGGCAGGGTGCCGTCTTCGCGCACCCCGGGCGTTCCGGAGACGAAAACTTGTGTGCCGCCATCGGATACGACGAGGGCGTCCGCGTACTTGCCGATGTGATCGGCTACACCGGTGCGGATCCGGGTAATGGTGGTCATCTTCGAGACTCCTTGGTGATCTGAGGTGTTATTCGGCGTGTGAGGGCAAATTCGTTAGATGTTTGTCGTGATGACCACCCCGTTGGGCGCCCGGCCTGCGACGACTTGCGCGAGGGCCGAGGCGGCCTGACCCAGGCCGCAGGAACGCGGAGTTGGCATGCTCAACCGGCCGGAGTCGAGTAACGCGGTCAGGCGGTCGAGTTGAGCGCCATCGGAACGGACGTACACCGCGGTGACGCTGATGCCGCGGGTGGGTGCGGGCGGGTCGGGGGTGATGGTGGCCAGCCGGCCACCGTCGGCAAGCGCGGACATCGCCGCAGCAGCACCCCCGGGTGCCGCGTTGGCGACGGCGTCGATGGAGCCTTTCGCCAATGGCCTTGCGTGTTGTGGCCACATCGGATCGCGGTAGTCGATCACTTCGCGGGCGCCATACCCGCGGACTCGCTCTGCGCTGCGGGGGCCGGCGGTGGCCAGCACATCGGCGCCGCGCAGAGCGGCCAGCTGAACAATGAGCCCGCCGGTGAGTCCACCCGCGCCATTGACGAGCAACGATTCTCCACTCTGCAGGGCCAACGCCTCGCCCACCACCTGCTCGGCGGTCAACGCCGGGACCGGAAAGATCGCCGCGGTCTCCCACGAAACCCCGGGCGGTTTGTGGGCGAGCGCTCCGACGGGTGCGATCACCAACGGCGCCCACGTGCCTTGACCGCGCAGCGGCACCGGATGGCACAGCACCGCATCGCCCGCACGGAATCCGCCCGGGTCAGCACCAACGGCCTTGACAACCCCGGCAGCCTCGACGCCGAGCGCCAGTGGCGGCCTCATGCCAACGTCCCAACCGCCGTCTTGAATGATGCTGTCCCAGTTGCCAACCCCGGCGCCGCGGACAGCGATGAGGACCTCGTCGGCCGCCAGCGGTCGCGGGTCGTCAACTTCGAACGTCTCCACTTTGCGGCCGAACGTGCGAACGCCCGCGACAAGCATCGTCACAGCGAGACGACCGGAGAGTCGTAGGTCATTGTGGTTCCCCTCCAGGGTCTAGGACTAACGGGCCTGACAACTAAGAAGATTCACTTGGGTGCTCGTCTCTACTTTCTGCCCCACGTTTTCCGTTAGCGGGGAAAGTTCGGACTCTTGGGCAAGTAGCAGATCCCAAACCTGATTAACCGTCGGATGTGGCGCGACAGCATGGCGCAGGAGACAGACCGGGACCTTCGCGACGATAGCCAGGGTGGCTGCTTGCACCAGTTCGGAGAACTCCGGACCGACAAATGTCGCCCCGAGCAGTGTGTTGGTCTCGGCGTTGATCACCAACTTCGCCCATCCTTGGAAGCCATCCCGGAAAAGGGCCAGGAATGACAATGTGCCGGGGTAGTGGGCGGTTCGCGTCCGTACCACGAACCCTTCTGCCTGGGCTTGACTTTCGGTGAGTCCCGCTCTGACGACCTGAGGCTCAGTGAAGATAACCTGCGCAAGACTGCCGGCATCACGGGCAGCCAACTCATTGCCCCCGAGTTCTCGGCCCGCGGCCCGGGCCGCGATGATGTCGGCCACGAGATGGCCGTGATAGGTGGAGATATGCGACAGCCGAGCGCGCCCAGTGGTGTCTCCCAGGGCGTAGAGCCAGTCGCCTGCGACGCCGACCGCCTGAAGATGGTCGTTCACAGCAACGCACCCGCCGCCCGGCAGGCCAAGGGTTTCCAGTCCGATGTTGTCGGTGTTGGTGCGCCGCCCGGCGGCTAGGACGATCTCATCCACCTCGATGGTCTGGCGGTGGAAAGTCGCGGTGACGGGGCCGCCCGCCGCGGGGCGGGCTACTGCCGACAACTCTGCCTCAAAGTGAATCGTGACGCCTTTGCTTCGCAGGGACCGCGCGACCAGCTCGCGGGCTTCGGGCTCGCAGTCGGGAAGTAGGGTCTTCCCACGTACCAGAAGCGTTACCGCGGAGCCCAAACCGGCCAGGATGGTGGCGAACTCGACACCGACCACGCCGCCACCCACCAGGAGCACGCGAGGCGGCACCTGTGTCATGGTGGTTAAGTCCCGATTAGTCCACGGGCGTGCTTGCGCCAACCCTGGTATCTCCGGCACGTTAGGACGAGTGCCGGTGGCCACAACGACCGCGTGGCGTGCCTCCAAAACGGCTTGGGTGTTATCGGCGCATGCCACCCGCACCGTTCGCTCGCCGCTCAACCGGCCGGACCCATGAAACACTGCTACACCCGCTTGCCGCAGAGATGCCGTTCGGTCTTGGTCCGAGAGGTGCTCGATGATCGCGTCGCGTTTTGCGAAGATGGCCGCAACGTTCAGTCCGTCGTCCGAAACAGCCTCTCGCACACCAGGGACCGACTTCGCGAGATTGAACACCTCGATGGGGCGAAGCAGTGTTTTGCTCGGGTTGCAGCCCCAGTAGTGACACTCCCCAGCGATCAAACGATCCTCGACGAGCGCTACCGCGAAGCCTGCGGACGCAAGCTTTCGAACGGCGGCCAGACCGCCTACCCCGCCGCCCACGACGATCACGTCAAAGTCTTTACCAGCTTTCATCTACCGTCACTTCCAATGATCGGCGACGTTGGGCGCGGCTGCGCCACCAGTCGGCACGATTCGAGCGTGCGAATTCGATACGGCGCCAGGGGTTGTGGTGTCGACGACACTGTTGCGCCAAGTGTCGCGTAGGCTGCGGCTGCGCTTGCTGCGGAGAACACGCTGTAGCTAAGCGGCGACTCGATACC
Organism: Mycobacterium sp. E3251; assembly: GCF_001666835.1. GTDB lineage: Bacteria > Actinomycetota > Actinomycetes > Mycobacteriales > Mycobacteriaceae > Mycobacterium. The sequence continues at coordinate 37,292 of NZ_LZJF01000019.1, forward strand.
AAGGGATACGGCCATCGCGGCTCCAAATACTATGAGTAACAAGCAAGTCGCCACGCCGACGAGCTTTGGCCGCCAGCCAGCGAGGAGCAGGATTCCCAGTGTCGCTTCGGCAGCGGTGGCCGCCCATACAATGACGGTCAATGACCATCCCGAAGCAAACGGAACAAGCTGGTGGGCATAGTCAGCGAACGCGCTCATGCTCCCCCAACTACCCTGCCCCAACAGCTTCCACCAGCCGAATCGGTCGGCGACAGCGGACAGAAAGGCCGCGGCAAGCGAGAGGCGTAGTGCTGTCCGGACAGCCTGGATTGCGCCTGGTGTGTTCATGGGGTTCTCCCGCTGAGTCGTATTACAAACGTAGACAGGGTCTTCAAATTGTTTGGGCCGAATGGTCGAACATGTCGCGTCGCTAACGCGGCGGCTGGTCGCCGGCGGTGTCGTCCGTGGTGAGCGGGCCGTCTCCGGTATCGAGCAGGAAGACTGCGAGTAGTTCAGCGGGTTCGGTGGCGCTGGCATTCTCACTGATCGTGTGGTGTGCGCCGGGGGTTTCACTCCAGGTCTCTCCAGCGTGATAGACGCGTGCGGGCTCACCTTCGACTTGGCTGCGGATCGCCCCGGAGATCACGTAGGCCATGATGAACGCCGATTTTGCGTGGTGGTGAGGTGCGCTTTTGGCTCCCGGGGCATAGCTGACGGAAACTGCTTCGACTGATTTGCCCGGGATATTGCTGGGCTGATTGAAAACAGTTCGGACAAGAGGCTTTTGACTGGAAGTCTGCGGAGGTGGATCGCCATGGGCCGCAGGCGCGAGCATCACCGCGATGGCCAGTGCGGCGAGTGGCATTTTTAAGGCCATTTTTTGGCTGCCTTCCCATTCGGATGTCTTGACGACTAGCTGACGTGATCGCACGATTTGGGATGCCCCGCGCACGCGTACATGCGGTCGGATCACCCGAGCATTCCTTTTTAGTCTTCGGTTACGCGCAGGATCGTCTTGCCAGGGATGCGCTTGCCGGGAGCGAATGCGGCGGCAGCATCGGCGAGTGGCAATACGGCACCAACGACCGGCTTGATGCGCCCATCCCGAACTCGCGTGACGAGCTCGGCGAGCTGAGCGCGATCGGCTTCGACAAGGAAGAAGACTGCCCGCCCGTCGCGCGGCTGGTTCTTTGGCGGCTCCGCGACGGTGACGAGCGTTCCGCCAGCCCGCACCAGAGCAGCCGATCGGTCGAGGATTTCTCCGCCGATTACGTCAAACACCACATCGACTTCGCCTGCGTCCTCTAGCTTTCCGGCCTCCAGGTCGACGAACGTGTGGACGCCGATCTCCTCCGCCCGGTCTCGGTCCGCGGTCCGGCCGGTACCGATGACGCGCGCACCGACCTCGCGAGCCAGCTGCACCGCGATCGACCCAACCCCGCCCGCGGCGCCGTGGATCAGAACCGTTTGGCCGGGGGCGAGGCGGCCGTGATCGAACAGTCCCTGCCAGGCAGCCAGTCCAGAGATCGGCAGCGCTGCCGCCACAGTGTGGTCGACGTCCATCGGCAGCGGTGCAAGATTACGGGCTTCCACAGCGGTGTACTCCGCGAGCGAGCCGTTGCGGGCCCAGTCGGCGAGCCCGAACACCCGCTGGCCCACGCTTAAAAGGGTGGTTCCGTAGCCCAACTCAACCACGACGCCCGAAAGCTCGTGGCCGGGCACGCTCGGTGTCCGGTCACGGCCTGCGCGGTCGATCCAGGTGTGCGGCCAGTCAAGCTCCCCGCGTGTGAAACCCGCGGCGTGTACGCGCACGACGACGTCGTTGTCGGCGGCCTGGGGGTAGGGCAGATCTGTCAGCGACAGGCCAGCGACACCGGCGTCGCGATCGGAAACAGTGATGGCTTGCATTACACGTCCTTCCTGATGTTGGTCGTTGTCGCCTGGTCAGCCGCGGGCTGCGGTTGTACGCTGACGAGCTCAAGGCCTAGATCACGGACCCGGTCGAGGAGTCCGTAAAGCTGCGACTGGTCGCGGATTTCACCAGTGAAACCGGTTTCGGTCGGGCCGACCTCGAGGCTCATCCCTTCTAAAGCGGACCCGAGCCGCTCGGTCAGGCGGCCTCGAATGCAGATCCTGTACATCGTCGGCTGCACTTGATCCTCCGCTCGCCAGCTGCTGCCTCAGCGTTTACCGACGCGGGGTGAGTCGTCATCACCCGGCGAGCTAATTCACCCGGGTGAGCACAAACGAAATCCATCTTCGGAACCCCAAGGTCCTTGGTCATCCGGTCGCTTCGCGGATGTAGCGGCCAATTTGACGCAATGAGCGGGTGGCTTCGGGAATCATCGGCGCGGTGAATTGGAACACGTGGATCTGGCCCGGCCATACCTGGACTTCGACGGGCACCCCGGCGGTGGCCAGTCGTTGGGCGGCCAGCTGCGCGTCGTGAAGCAGCACCTCACTACCGGACACATGGATCAACATGGGCGGCAGGCCGGCTTGGATGTGATCGAGCGGCTCGTAGAGCGGGTCGGAACGCCCATTGGCGTCATGGGACGCTGCGGCGCGGGTGATCAAGTCATGGAAGGCGCTGAACGCTCTGGGCGGAAACATTGCGTCAGAGCCAATGTTGGAGTGGGTCGTTCTGGGTTGTGTGGTCAGTTGCAGCAGCGGCGACATGGCCACCAGCGCAGCGGGCTGCTCATCGCATGCGAGCAGGCGTTGCGCCAGCGCCAGCGCCAGATAGCCTCCGGCGGAATCGCCGGCCAGCACGATCTGGTTGGGCTCGTAGCCTTTTCGGCGCAACCACCGGTAGGCGTCATAGGAGTCGTCGATCGCGTCGTTGATCGAATGTTTCGGTAGCTTACGGTAGTTGGGCACCAGCACGGGGCTGTCGGCGAAACTGGACAGCGTGCTCACCAGTCTGCCGTGCGAATGGGCGCCGCAGGTGAGGAATGCCCCACCGTGCAGGTACAGCACGACGCGGCGCGTGCCGTCGGCCGGTAGTACTCCCGCGGCACGGACTAGCTGAGCGGAGCAGTGCGCCAGCCGGATGCCGGCGCGCACCGTGCCTGGTACCGGCGTGATGGCGCGGGCGGCGAACTCGACGACGCCCCATGGCCACGGCGCCGAAGGCAGGTAGCTGCCCACATTCAGCGCGGGCCGGACGATGAGCCGGGCGCTCAGCGAGGCGATGCGCGCGTTCATGCTCGGACCGTCCTGGATGACGTCGATGGTGGCGCCCGCACGGATCGGGTGCCGGTGACCTTTTCGTGCCCTTTGTGCTCTGAGACCGAGGCGTGCTGCAGTCGACGCGGTGGCGGGTGCGCTCATGTAATTACTTCCAAGCGCTCATCGTGCCGGCTCTGGGTTGATGGCCGACGCGCATGCCGCGCATAAGCGCGCACCCTGACGGTCGGCGAAGCTGGGTGATTCACTTGCCTTTTGGCTTGCGCCTCCGCATAACGGGCACTCTTGGCCGGCGGCCGCCGCCTGATAGTCACGGTGCTCCCAGACGGCCGCGCGTCCCCGCGCCAACGCCTTGCGGCGTCGCCTACCCAAGTAGGCGATCATCCCGGCCGCAACCGAGGATCCCGCACAAACGGCGACGCCGACGCCGAAATCGACTAGCTGGCCATTGATCAACATGAGAACCGCATAATCGCCGGCCGCCACAGCCACCATCAGCGAGGCCATGCGCAATCGGGTCATGGCGCCAACCCATCGAGCCCGATCGAGCGGACGGCAAAGACACTGCGCAGGTATCCCGTGGGACGCCCGCATGTGGCGCACGTCGGATGTGTGCCGCATCGGGAAGCGACCTCGCGTTTGTCGCCGACGTATGTCGCCATCGCCCATTGCACAGTAGCCAGGCAGGCTTCACAGAGCGTCTCGATGAGGTCACCGTCTGGGGTTAGGCCCATCTGGTCACATCCATCGACTGCGTGTATCTCGGCGATCGCCACGGCCGGCGCACCGCACGCAATGGCGGTCGATACCCCCTGGGCACTACAGATTGGCTGCAGCGCGTGAAGTTGATCTTCGATCGCCGGGACGGTCTCCATCGCGGCATCGCCTTTCCGATGCGCCCAACGCCGGGCAGACGCGGCGGCGTCCCGGATTCGATGCCGCAGCCATGGTGTTGGCGCGGCGCCGGATGCGTATCCAGCAGGCGGTCGATGAAATTGTCGACGCTTCATCTGATTTCTCCAATTTGTGGCGACTGGTTTCGCGATGGCTAACGCAGCATGGTTGTCCGCCGCCACCGCGACCCGTTGCTCGCTTAAGCCAGCATTCATTGAGGTGGGATGAGTGGTCATCACCCGACAAATTGATTCACCCGGGCGATTTGGCGAGTATCGCGAGCAGCGAGGCAGTATTCGGTTTGCGATTGCGGTAGCGGCAATTACGGAAGAAGCGCCTGGAACGGGGTGCGGGCGATTCACTACAAACAGAAATACGAAATATGTTGGAGTGCAACATGAATAACTGCGCAGACGTTGTGGTTTGCACGTCTGTGCACGTCACTGCCGACGGGGTGCTCGGTTGTTGCGCTCAGCGGGTGCGCGGGCGCGCCCGGCTATTTGAATGCTCGGCGTCCCACTGCGCATCGATGCGGGTCACGCGGCGATCCTCCATGACGAGCCACAGCGCTCCGGCGACCGCGCCGAGGACGGCGATTAGCACGGTGGTGGAAAGCCATTCGTAATGTCGATATGCGGCGGCTGCCGCCGTGCTGATCAGGCCGAACGTCGATACGAGCAGCAGGATCAACCCCGGCCAGAAGAAGTTGTCCTTCATCGCAATACCCGCGTGCGGTTGCGTGGTCCTGGAGTGATCCGTCGGATCGTCATGCGTGTCTCCCATCACGGCTCCCTCCGTCGTCGGGCGAGACATCGATATATTTCTTCAGATTGAGCCGGCCCCGTCGCGGATGAGCAGCTCGGGCAGCGTAATCGCCCCGATCGTTGTCACGAGCCACACCACAACCGTGGTGGCTAGCCAGGATGCCATGCCGTCAACAGTGAGCCCGTGCGTCAATACCGACGCGAGGAGCAACGCGACGACCGTCAATGCCAAGCCGGCGCCCCCAAGGAGTAGCGACGCATATGGATGGGGCAACTTCAAGATCCATGAGGACATGCTCGCCTGCATTACCGAGAACACGACCACGGCGACGATGAACCCCGGTACCGACAACAAATCTCCGGGAACGATCCACCCCGCAACGAGGAGTCCGATCGCCCACGCTGCAGGAAGCGCAACGGCCCGGAGCAGGACTTGCCTCATGGCGATACGCGTAGGTCGGTGGACCCTGGCTGTGCGAAAAACAACGATGACTCCGGCCGAACACACCGCACGGAACCGGGATCGACACCGGGACCGTCGTCAACTGTTGTTGCCATGGGGCACATCCTGGCGATGGCCGGGGTGAGTTGTCATCGTCCGTGCCGCGATTCACCCGGGTGATCCTCCGCACGGCTTAAGCCCCGACTTCAACGAAATCCACCGTCCCGCTTAACGGCCCAACGCCGACGGCGACGGCGACCTGTATGCAAATTGTGGGAACAAATCACCAACGACGTGGCGCTTCGGGATGATGCTTGTGGACCAACGCTTTGAGCCGACCAGCGTAGGACCCTACGCGATGCCGTAGTCGTTTATCTTGCGGTAGATCGTCGCTCGCGACATTCCCAGCGCACGGGCAGCCTCCTGCTTGTTGCCGCCGTTGTTTTGCAGGCTACGGACAATCGCGTCGCGCTCGAGGGCTTCCATTTGCGTTAGCTTCCGCCGCGTGACGGAGCGGCACTCCGGTGGCAATTTGTCGGCGCTGATAATGCCCGATCGTTGGCGGGCAACGGTTTCAGTCAGCACCCGCCGCAGCTGCGAGATGTTGCCCGGCCACGGCAGCCTGCTGAGTTGGCGCATGGCATCGGGTGCCAGCTCCACATCGATTCCTCGCGTGATCTCACGCAGCAGCGCGGGCACCAGTTCCTCGAGATCGTCGATCCGGTGTCGCAGCGCCGGCACTGCGACGGTATGAGTGAAGAGCGGCAGCAGCTGTTTGATCGGTGCTGAAGAACTCGCCCCACCGCGGGTCGCCGCAATCCATCCTCGGCCTGCGCGCGTGGCCAGGATCGAGATGATCGATTCGAGTGTGTCAGTGTCGATCTCGTCTACGTCGGCGATGACCACTGCGAAGTCCTCACCGCCGGACTCAGCCGCCAGCTCGGCGACGAAACGCGCTGCGCTGGGAAATTCCTCCGCACGCATCACCCGAACGATTCGGCCCGGTTTCGCATGCTCTCCCACCGCCTGGGCCAGCCGTGCCCGACCGGATCCTTTCTCGCCTTCGACCATTACCCAGTCTCGGTCGTGGCAGCACTGCTGCACCTGCTGGCAGCAGCGCAGCCAGGCGCCATCGTGACCGGCCAGGCCGGGGATGTGCGTGCGCGTCGAACGGGCGATCTGAGGGCGCTGCGAGCTTGTCTGGGACGAAAGATCAACGTGGAAGACGACATTGGTCCGGCCACCGCGTATCGTCGAGCGGTCGGCGGCAGTGATTTTTGCGATCCGCCCGCTTGGCAGAACAGCCAGCGCCGTGCCCGACAGCGTGGAGCTGAGCACGTCCGACGCGTGTTCGAGTAGGGCGGTCTGCTCGTTGCCGTCCAGCGCCCGGCGCAGATAAGGGTTCATCAACACCACATCGCCACCAATCGCGAGCACACCGCTCGAAGATCGCCGTGCCTGCCGCAGGTACGCCTCCAACAGTGCGGTCTCACCCTCATGCGCCACCACCCGCATGCGATCCTCAATTTGACGACCGGCGCTGGTAGCCAGCGCGAGCAACAGTGGACGGGATTCGTCGGCCAGACAACTCAGGTTGACGGCTCCGATTACCCTGCGCGTGATCGGATCCCGAATCGGCGACCCAGCGCACGCGAAACCGCTGAACATAGCGACGTAGTGCTCGCCACCACGGATGAAGACGGGCCGCCCAGTCTCCAGCGCAGTGCCAATCCCGTTGGTGCCCGCCACCTCTTCAGCCAAGCTATAACCCGGGGCAAGGCTCACCCTGTCCAACGCGTTAAGAATGGACACTTCTGCGGCGGCCCGTTCAACCACCACCCCGTCGGTTGAAGTCAGGACGACGCTCACGGCTTGCGCAGCCAGATCATCGGTAACGCGCTGCAGAACCGGCGCGGCCGCACGCGCCAACCGCGAGCCCATATTGGGTTCACGCACATACGGGAGTTCGACCCGGTCGGGGTGTACTCGCAGGGTCTGCGACCGACGCCAGGAATCCAGGACGCTTGGGGGCAAGGGCTCCCCCTCCAGGGACCCCTCGCACAAAAATCGTTCCCTCACCCGGCGAACGTCGGTTTGCACGTCGCCCTGCAAGCTCATCGACGCATGGACCTCGCTCCCCCGACCGAGAGGGACAGCCGCCCCCAATATCGGTGTCTCAGTTTGAGACGCGCAGCCCTGCTCGGATTGAGACGGTCAGTATACGCCCGCGCCGGTGTCATGGATCACATCAGCTAATACATCGGACGGATCGGAAGAGTGACGGTGAAGCAGCAACGGCACACAGCGTCGAACGCGACGGCGGCTCGGTCGTCAGGTGATCCGCGCCGGCCATTCCGGCACGATCCAGCGAAAAGGCGTGGAGAAATGACTATCTATCAGCTAACCGATCGCCTGCACGACGGCCGGACCGTACGCGTCCAAGCAGATCAAATCTCCGAAACGGTGGCCTCATGGTTGGCCGAGTTGGACGTCTGCAGTCCGTTAGTGGAGTCGCTGAGCCGAGCGGTGCGCGATGGTGACTGGCCTGCAACACACGAAATAGCCGGCTACCTGTCGGTGGAAGTCCAGGTGGCAGCATGACATCGGGCCGGGAGGCAAAGCGGCTTTTCGAGGCACACTCGATGGACACCCACAATCCCGATCGCGGTCCGCTGCATCTCGCCTATGCACAGGAGATCGGACGGAGAAACACGCCTACACTGGCTACCAGCGCTAATGGTGGCCAGAACAGTGGACAACACAACGGGGAGGTCTTCCGCCCACCTACTTCACGTCGGGGGGCGGCGGTTCGCGTGAGTACCGCGGGGGCCTCGGGGAAGGTGCGCATACCGCCGATTCGTGGGCGGGCGGGCGAGCTGAAGGTGATCGGAGCGCTGATCGCGGCCGTCTCTCAGGGGCGCGGGGGCGTACTGGTCATCGAGGGGCCGCCGGGCATCGGCAAGAGCCGCTTGTTGACCGAGGTCTTGGCGCTCACCGAGAAGGCCGGTGTTCGGGCACTATTCGGCGAGGCGTTCGAGTACCAGCAGACGGTGCCGTTTTTCTCACTGTTCATGGCGACCCTGCGCGCGGATCCCCCCGTCGGTGATGCGGAGGCGTTGCGTCGCTTGGGTACATCGGCCGATCTTCGCTACTGGGTGGTGCGCGATCTGCAAGCCGCCATACATGCGACCGCGTCCCGAACACCCTTGGCGATCCTCCTCGAGGACATCCACTGGGCCGACAACGCCACCCTGCTGGCGCTGCGGTCGCTGGCCGCGACGCGGCCCGATGCCCCCGTGCTGTGGGTGCTTACCGCGCGAACCGGCGCGGGCGGACCGGCCGTTCGCGAGGCGCTGACCGCGCTGGAACGCGAGGGTGCCACACATCTGCGGTTGACCGCCATGACGCCGGACGCGGTCGCCGACATTGTGCAAGACGCCGTGCGCGCCAACGCGGATGCGTCGCTGCTGAGTCTGGCCGATAAGGCGCACGGCAACCCGTTCCTGCTGACGGAGCTGCTGCGGGGACTGGACGAGGATGGCCGGCTCAATGTCAGCGGGGGCCGCGCGGTTGCAACCGGAGACACGTTGCCGCGACGGCTCAGCGACACCATGCAGCAACGACTAGACCAGCTCTCCAACGCCGCGAGCCAAGTCGTGCAGGTAGCCGCAGTGCTGCCTGACCACTTCTCGGCCCGGCTGCTCGCCGCGATGCTGGAACGCCGACCGGCCGCCCTGGTATCGGCAGTAGAAGAGGCCGTCCGTGCCGACCTGCTCATCGAAGACGGTGATCAGATGAGGTTTCGCCACGATCTGCTGCGCGAAGCGACGCGGCAATCTTTGCCCCAGTCGCTGCGCCGAGCGATGGAGCGGCAATCCGCAACCATCATGCTGGATATGGGGGCGGCGCCCGAGGAGGTCGCAACCCAGCTTGCTCGCAGCGCTGAGGTGGGCGATCAGGCCGCGATCGCCGCCCTGCGCAAAGCCGCACAGTCGGTGGCCAACAGCGATCCGAGCGCTGCGTCGGATTTGAGCGTGCGCGCGTTGGAGCTTCAGCCTCCCCAAGACCCAGAACGCGGGCCACTCGTAACAGAAACGATCGTGCTGCTCAATCGGGCCACCCGCTACGAGGAGGCGCAACGGTTGGCCAGCACCACCCTGTCCGCCGCGCTGACGCCCGAAGAAGAGGCCAAGATTCGCCTCCGCCTCCCGACGGTAACCAAAGATGCGACAACGCGACACATCGAAGAGAACCGCCGCGCACTTCAGCTGCCCGACCTCAGCGAAGTCACCCAGGCACGACATCGGGGATGGCTGGCGTACAACCTGGCGATGTACGGCCAACATGGACAGGACAGCGCGGCAGCCAACGAGGCGGCGGCGGCCGCCACGTCCACCGGCGATCCCGAGTCGAGCATCCTGTCCGGAGTCGCACTTGCCTGCCTCGACTGCGCGAACGGGTACGCGGGCCGCGCTCTAAAGCGCGTTGAGGAACTTCAAGCCCTGACCCCCGCGGGCGATACGACCGCTCATCACCTCGCCGCAATCCACCTGGCAAATCTGCTTGCCGTGGTCGGACGATTGGAAGATGCCTCGGCGCTTGTCGCGGGCCGCACAGAAAAATCCCGGAAGGAACGCGACGGCATGGGGCTTCACATCTGGGCCCTGACCGCGGGGCAGGTGCACGTAGCTGCAGGCCGCTTGTCAGATGCCCGCGCCGCCCTCGAGCGGCTGCCGGCGCCGGAGCGAACCGGGTCGACCTTCGTCGACGCGAGGCGCATGTTGATCCTGGCTGAGGTGGCGGCGCGCACCGACGACCGAACGTTGTTGCTAGAGACGGTGAGCTATGCGCGCGACGCGTACTCCAACGGTTCGGTTGCCGTACGTCGCGGGGCGGCGGGCGTGCTAGGGCTAGTGGCATGGCAGCGCGACGACGTTCATGAAGCGGTGCGCTGGCTCGGCGGCGATACCTCGATAGTTGTGACACCGTTCTTGCCTACCGTCTTGGATCAGCTGGCCTTGACCGCGCGAGCAGCGTCAGCCGCCGGTGATGCCGGCCTGCGAGCGCGTCTTTTGGACGCTGTTGAGGTGCTCGAACGCGAGCGGCCCGGGGTTCGGTTGTTCTCCACAGTCGCTCAACACATCCGCGGGATCCTCGAGCGTGATGTCGATGCTTTGGTGGCTGTCGCGGATTTGCTTCGTTCGTCGTCGCGGCCGTTGCTTTACGCAAGCGCTGCCGAGGACGCCGGCGGTGAGCTGGCTCGCGCACAGCGCAACGCTGAGGCGCTCGACCAGCTGAACGCGGCATTCGACACCTACATCGAGTGCGAAGCGATTGCCGATGCCCGCCGGGTCGGCCGCGCGCTGCGCCGATTAGGCGTGGAACGCCGCATCGTCAGCCAGACTCGGGCAAAAACGGGCTGGCACAGCCTGACCGACTCCGAACTCAAGGTCGTCAATCTGATTGCAGAGGGCGCGACCAACCGCGACGTCGCCACCGAGCTGCACCTCTCCCCCCACACGGTGAAAACCCACGTGCACAACGCATTTACCAAACTGGGCATCACCTCCCGCGCCCAGTTGGCGCAGCTCAGGCGCGGTGCAAATTGATCGACAGCAAATCGGGCGGACGGTACGCAGGCCTACAATGACGTGCACTGCAATGGCAGTCCGGTAAACGGTAGGCAGGACACCCGATGGGGCCTTCAACCGGCCTTTTTGATGTCGGCGGTCAGCGGCTGGTCACTCCGCCGATTCGGGGGCGGGCAGACGAGCTGAAACTGATCGGCGCGATGGTTACCGCGGTGGCCCAGGGGCGCGGGGGCGCCCTGGTCATCGAGGGTCCGCCCGGTATCGGCAAGAGTCGGTTATTGACCGAGGTGTTGGCGCTGGCCGACAAGTCCGGGGTACGCACCTTGTTCGGGGAGGCGTTCGAGTATCAGCAGACGGTGCCGTTTTTCTCGCTGTTCATGGCCACACTGAACGCCGATCCCCCGGTGGGGGACGCCGAGGCGTTGCGACAACTCGGCGGCTCGGCCGATCTGCGCTACTGGGTGGTGCACGATCTGGCCGACGCGATCCAGGCGGCGGCCGCGCAGACCCCGTTAGTGATTGTGTTGGAAGACATTCACTGGGCCGATAACGGCACACTGTTGGCGCTGCGGTCGCTCACCGCGCGACCGGATGCGCCAGTGCTATGGGTCTTGACCGCCCGCACCGGGGCCGGCGGGCCGGCGATGCAGGAGACCTTGTCACTGCTGCACCGCGCGAATGCCACATTCGTGCGGTTGGCGTCCATGACGCCGGACGCCATCGCCGACATGGTCTCCGACGCGGTGCGGGCGAGGGTGGATGCGCCGCTGCTGAGTCTGGCCGCCAAGGCGCACGGAAATCCGTTTTTGGTCACCGAG